>JBBSOF010000028.1:0-44498 GCA_038260025.1 Phycisphaerales bacterium | reverse complement strand
TTCCTCGCCCAGGAGATGCTCCGGGAGGCCAACACCATCGCCAGCAAGAGCCCCGATGCCGCCATTTCCCGTTCCACCGTGGAAATCAAGGGCGCTATTGATCGGATCAAGGAACAAGCTCAGAATATCGAGTAGACTGTTCAGGGGGGCCGGACGGGGCATGCCCGCCCCACGCTGACCCCGCAGGCGAATCGCATGACGAACCCCGCCGCCCAACGCAGCCGCATGATGTTGAGCCCGGCCGTTGCCGCGGCAGTCATCTGCCTCGTTCTGGCGATCGCCGGCGCTCCTTCGCTCGCAGCGACCACCGCCGGTCCGGGGGCGCAGCCGCTGGGCCCCGGTTCGGGCCGCGGGGTGGAAGATGGCTGGCTCGAGCCCCTGCTCCAGCGCCTCGATTCAGACGACTTCACGGTGCGCGAAGCGGCAGCGCGGGAACTCCAGGCAGACCGGCGGCTCACCCTCGCGACGCTACGGCAGCGCGTGACCGATCGGGACCGCCCGCTCACGCCCGAGCAGTCGCTGCGGGTGGACGAGGCTGCCGCGCGTTTGCTGCGTACGACGCCCCGCGCCGCCATGGGCGTGTCGTTCTCGCGGTCGCTCGCCAATGGTGTAGAGATCGGCAGCGCGGTCGCGGGGTTTGATGCCCAGCGCGTGCTGCGGCCCGGCGACATCATCCGCGAGATGTCGGGCGTGGCGATCACATCAAACGAAGACGCCCGCGCCGTCATCCTCTCGCACGAGCCGGGGGACGAGGTCACGCTTTCGGTGCTGCGGGGCGGCGAGGTGACACCCCTCACGCTGCGCCTGGGCAGCTTCAACGACCTGCAGGGCGCCTACGCCATGACCGAGGGCACGCTGCGCGAGGCGTGGCGCATCCGCTGCGAGCGGTCGGGCCGCGTGCCCGGCGAGCCCGCGCTCGACCCGGGCATCTCGCTCGAGCAGTGGCGCGGGGCGGAGGAGCGCGAGCGGGTGCGGGCATTGCGCACGATCCAGCCGGGGCCGGCCAGGCCCCCGCAGGCCGAGGATGCCGTCGGGCCAGAGGTCGCGGGCGGCGGCTCGCTGCGGTCGCTGGACCAGCAGCCCACGCTCGATTTCAGCGGCAACGAATCCGTCCTCAAGAACGAGCAGGCAGCCGAGTTGCAGCGCGAGATCGACAGCCTCGCGCAGCAGGTCCGCAAGTACGAGCGCCGCCTGAAAGACCCACTCGCAGACCCCGCCCAGAAGCGGGCCCTCCAGCAGACCATCGCCCAATTACGCACCCGCATCTCCGCCGTCCGCGGCGAGCGGGCGGCGCTGCTGAAGTCGCTGAGCCCCTGAGAGGTCCTGGGTCCTTAGGTCCTAGGTCCTGTGTCAGGACCCAGGACCCAGGACTCAGGACCCAGGACTCAGGACTCAGGACCCAGGACTCAGGACTTCGGACTCAGGACTTCCCCCCCCCGAACGCCTTCCGATAGTCCGCCGTGAACTTCTCCAGGCCGCTGTCGGTCAGGGGGTGCTTCATGCAGTCGGTGATGACCTTGAGGGGGGCGGTGGCGACGTCGGCCCCGGCGAGGGCGCAGTGCAGCAGGTGGTTGACGTGGCGGATGCTCGCGGCCAGCACCTTGGTCTCATAGCCGTAGTTGTCATAGACCTGGCGGATGGTGCGGATGAGCTCCATCCCGTCCTCGCCGATGTCATCGAGCCTGCCGATGAAGGGGCTCACCAGGTACGCCCCGGCCTTGGCCACCATCATCGCCTGCAGCGTCTGGAAGCACAGCGTGAGGTTGGTGCGCACGCCCTGATCGCTGAAAGCCCTGCACGCCTTGACGCCGTCGAGCGTGCACGGCAGCTTCACCACGATGTTCGGCGCGATCTTGCTGTGCTCCTCGCCCTCCTTCATCATGCCCTTGAAGTCGGCGGACACCACCTCGGCCGACACCGGGCCGCTGACCACCTTGCAGATCTCCTCCAGCCGCTTGGCGTACGCGACGCCCTCCTTGGCGATGAGGCTGGGGTTGGTCGTGACGCCATCAAGCACCCCCAGGTCGTGGGCCTGCTTGATCTCTTCGAGTGACGCGGTGTCGATGTAAAGTTCCATAGGGGCAGGATATGCACCTCAGTCCTGAGTCCTGAGTGGAAAGTACTGAGTGGGGCTGAGGACTGAGTGCTGAGGACTGAGTGCGTGCCCCGACCATGCTTCATGGTCGGGTTTCCATCGCGCGTGAGTCACGTTGCCGCAGCTCGATGGTGATTCTTTGGTTGGCTGACGCGGGTGGGGGGCGGGCGGGGTGGCCGCGTGCGCACAGCCCCCGGCCCCACACCCACATGGCCCCACGCGCCCCGCCCCGGACTTGATCGGTGGTGTGCGCTCTGTCAATCCGTACACCTGGAGTTGAAGTAGACTCGCAGTATGCGAAGCAGAACCGGTCGAGCAGTGGTTGCGGTCGCCCTCGGCATCGGCGCAACACTCTTCACTGTTACGTACGGCTGGTTCGACAGCAGGCCAGAAGCGAAGCGGGCGAGAAGCACCGGGGTTGTCCAGGGAGTGACCGCCGGTCCTGACAAACGCGAATGGGGTTGGGAGTACCTTCCGTACCGGTGGTATGCGGTGGGCGATGCCGATGTCGAAGAGGCCGCGATTCGCCGCGAAATCGGCTTTGGCATCGATGGTGTCATGCCCCGCTGGCTGCGCCTTCCCGAAGCCTTTGCTGAGGCATCCGCTGAAGAAAGACGGTACACCGAATGGTGGTACGGGTGGCCGTTCCGCTGCGCCCGCGCGGCCTCCTTTGTGGCCTACCAGCCCACGCGGGTTCGCATCACGGCAGGCGTGGAACTGCCGGGGCAAAGCCAGCTGTTTCCGACCGAACCCGTGTGGACGGGCCTGATGGCCAATATCGGCCTCGGTGCGGCGGTCGTGTTTCTTCCGTGGGAAGGGCTCACCATCATCCTCGCACGGCAACGAGTCCGCAAAGGCCGCTGCGCCCACTGCGGGTATCTGCGGCAGGGCATCGCCCCGTCAACGCCGTGTCCGGAGTGCGGGTGGTTCCCGCGCCAGCCACCCCACGCAACACCGTCCGTTACCCGAGGTCACTCACGCACAACCGTGAAGACCCGACCATGAAGCATGGTCGGGGCACCAGGTCCTCCTCCGCACCCTCTGCGTTGAATCTGTTTCTTTTGAACGCAGGGCACGCGAAGCAGGAAAAATACTCAGTCCTGCCTCAGTACTTTCCACTCAGGACTCAGGACTTCTTGTAAGAGTCCGCGCACTCCGCCGGCACCCCGCTGCTGAACTCATAGGTATTCATGCTCTTGATGGGCGGGGAGTAGATGTGCAGCGTGACAAGGTCCATGCCCGGGGCCTGGAAGTTGGCGACCTGGTGGATGTCGGCGTCGTTGGCGGCGCACAGGTAGCCGGGCTGCATCTGCGTGGCCTGCACCGGGCAGATGAGGCCGCTGGGCGTACTGCGGAAGCGGACCTCGGTGCCCGTGCCCTGGATTACTTTGAAGGCGCAGCTCACGCCCTGGTGGTCGTGGATGGGCGTGCGGTCGCCGCTGTGCCAGCACAGGGCCAGCAGCTCGAACCAGTCGGAGCGGGCGATGGTGTTGCGCTTGTAGCCCTTGGCCCCGAAGATGCAGTTGTGCTGGATGTCATCACGCGTGAGGGAAAGCTCGGTGAGCAGGCGCGAGAGCACATCAAGGTCGGCGCGGGCCGTGAGGCTGTTCAGGTAGGCGACGATTGCGGCGAGCTTGGGGCACAGCGGCGCGGCAATGCCCGCGCCCGCGGCAGCAGCGTCGGCGGAACATTGGGGGTTCGTCGAACTTGAGGAAGCCGGAGAGCTCACGCCCCAAGTGTATCGCGGGCGTCACGAGCGGGTCCGGCCTTCCGGCTCCCCTCCGCGGCCTCTGCGGCCTTTGCGTTCAAAAGGGGAGCGAAGAGAACGCGGAGGGCACTGAGAAAGAGCGGAGTTGCGCGGAGTGGGAAAGGGGCTCGGAGCTTCATCCCTCACTCTTCCGCGCCCTCCGCTCCTCCTCCGTTCCTCCGCGTTTTCTTCTTACAGCAAACGCTCGCGCTCAAGTTCTTCTTTCAACGCGCCAGCCAGACACGCGTACTGCTCAACGCTGTTGTACAGCTGCGCCGAGATGCGGATGAACCGCGCCGGCTTGTCTGGCAACCCCCACACCGGCACCTGGATGCGGTGGCGGTCGATAAGGGCATCTTGCAACGCATCGTGGTAGCGCGTCGGCCGCTGCTTCAGCCGCTCAGCGTGGGCCGCCTCGTGCGGCGGCAGGATCAGCGTGCAGATACTGCCGATCATGCAATCGGGCGCGGGCGGCGTGATGCCTAGGGCCTCGCACAGGATGTCGCGGCCCCTGATCACCAGGTCGTGGTTGCGGCGCATGACCTCCGCCAGCCCGCCGGGGATGATCGACGCTATGAAGTCGATGGCGTCGGGGATGGTGTACAGGCTCGTGCAGTCGTTGGTGCCGATGTAGTCAAAGTCGGTGTGGAACTGGCTGCGGCCGGCGCGGCCGTTCTCGGCGTTGTTGCTGAGGATGACGGGGCGGAAGCCGCCCGGCACGGCCCGCTGCTCTGCGCTCACATACAGGAACGCCGAGCCCTTGGGCGAGCACAGCCACTTGTGGCAGTTGGCGGTGTAGAAGTCGGGGTTGATCTTGCCGATATCCAGCGCCACCATGCCCGGCGCGTGCGCGCCGTCGATGATGGTGACGATGCCGCGGCGGCGGAACTCGGCCGCCAGTTCCTCTACCGGAAAGATCAGCCCCGAGGGGCTGGTGACATGGCTGATGAGCGCGGCCCGCGTCCGCGGCGTCACCTTTGCAAGCAGCGCATCGATGACCGCCCGCGGCCCAGTACATGGGAAAGGGACTTCGGCCACGACCACCGCCGCGCCCTGCCGCGCCGCGGCACGCCGCAGGTTGTTCTGGCACGCGGGGTACTCATGGTTGTTGGTCAGCACTTCATCGCCCGGCGCGAGCCGCAGGTTGGCGAGCACCGTCGCCACGCCGATGGTGGCGTTAGGGACAAGCGCGAGCGATTCTTCCGGGGCATGCACGACGGGCGACAGTGCGGCACGCGCCGCATCCATCACCCCCCAGTGCTGGTTAACGAAGAAGTCCACCGGCTCGCGTTCCAGCTGCTCGCGCCAGCGGGTCTGGGCCTCCTGCATCACCCGCGGCGTGCCGCCGAAGGAGCCGTGATTGAGGAACACGATCGAGGGGTCGTGCGCCCAGTGCGCGGCAAGGTCCGACGGCGCGGGCAGCCCGCCCGCCCGAATGTGCTGCCCCGCCCCGCTCAACGTCCGGTTGTCGGTCACGTTTCTGCCCCTCCTGGCCCTCGCATGGCGATTAGAGTAGCGGCCCGTGCCCCAAGCCCCTTCCAACCCGCCTGCCGCCCCGCCTTCCCCACCCCAAGCCCCCTGGCGACAAGCCCTGTTCATCGCCGCCTGCCTCGCGGTGCTGTGGCCCTGGGAGTATGCCCCACAGGCCGCGCTGCTGCTGGGCATCGTCATGGCCCTCTCCGGCCTGACAGCTTTTGAAGCTCAGAGCAAGAAGGCCTCGCGCCTGCTCATCCAGGTGTGCGTCGTCATCTTGGGCCTGCGCCTCGACCTCACCCAGATGCTCCACGAGCTGCGCCACGGCGGGCTGCTGGCCATCGCGACGGTGTTCTCGACGCTTGCCGCGGGGCTGCTGCTGGGCCGGGCGCTGCGCACGCAGCGCGAGGTCTCGCTGCTGGTCAGTTCCGGCACCGCCATCTGCGGCGGCTCGGCCATTGCCGCCGTCGGCGCGGCGATCCAGGCCACCAGCTCCACCATGGCCGTCGCGACCGGCGCCATCTTTGTCCTCAACGCCGTCGGCCTTTTCGTGCTCCCCGCCATCGGCCACGCCATCGGCCTCACCGATGACCAGTTTGGCACCTGGGCCGGCATCGCCCTGCACGACATCGCCTCGGTTGGCGGCGCGGGCCGCGCCTGGCAGGCGGCCCATGATGTGAGTTCCGCGGCAGTGGGCGACACCACCATCCAGACGGCGATGATCGTGAAGCTCACCCGCGTCGTCTGGATCACCCCCATCGCCATCTTCGCCCAGCGCTTCTACAGCCCGCCCGCCGAGCCGGGCCAGGTCCGCAAGAAGCCCCCTTTCCCGTGGTTCATCATCGCGTTCATCGCGGCCAGCGCGCTGGTGACGGTGCTGCCTCAGATCAAGACGCATGTGCAGCCGCTCATGGTTGCGAAAGACTCCGGCTTTCAGCTCGCGCTGTTCCTGATCGGCGCGGGCCTGTCGCGCAAGGCCCTGGCCAGCGTGGGCTGGCGTGCCCTGGTGCAGGCCATCGTGCTGTGGCTGTTCATCGCGAGCACCTCGCTCGTGGCCGTCAGGGCCCTCATATGAGCCAACCGAGTATGAACCAATCCATCAAATGGTTCGATGCCCACCTCGACCTCGCGTACCTCGCTGTGCTGGGGCGCGACATGCACGCCGACCCTGGCGGGGCGGGCGGCCCGGACCTTCCCGCGGCAGTTACGCTCCCCTCCCTGCGCGATGGCCATGTTGCCGCGTGCCTGGGGACCATCTTCACCGAGGCCGGCGCGACGCACGCCGCGGGTTATCCGGCGGGCGATGCCGGCGCTGCCCACCGCGCGGGCCTCGCGCAGGCCGCCGTTTACCAGGGCTGGGAGCAGCGGGGCGATGTGTCCCTCAACCTCCGCGGCGAGGCCCCCCTCGACATCGGCATCCTCATGGAGTGTGCCGACCCCATCACCACCCCCGATGAACTGGCATCATGGGTTGAGCAGGGCGTGGTTGCCATCGGGCTGGCATGGGGCCTGGGCTCGCGTTACGCGGGCGGGAACACTACAACAGATGGCCTCTCCCCCTCTGGCCGCGACCTGATCGAAGAAATGGACCGGCTCGACATCGTTCACGATGTTTCGCACCTCAGCGACAGGGCCTTCGATGAACTGCTCGATGCGGACCACGGCGCGGTCATGGCGTCGCACTCCAACTGCCGGGCGCTCATCTGCTCCCCGGGCCAGCCCCCCAACCAGCGGCACCTGACCGATGCCCAGATCCGTCAACTCCTCGCCCGCGACGCTGTGATCGGCCTCAACCTCTACGCGCCGTTTCTGATCCCGGGAGGCACCCGCCAGGGGCGGGCCACCGTTGCCCAGGCCATCGATCAGGTGGAGCACATCTGCATGCTTGCGGGCCACCGTGGCTGCGTCGGGCTGGGCAGCGACATGGATGGCGGTTTCAGTGCGGAACGCCTGCCGCTGGGTATCGAACTTCCCAGGGACCTCGTCAAACTTGCGGAAGAACTTCGACGCCGAAACTGGAGTGATGCCGATATCGAGGGTTTTGCCTGGGGCAACTGGGCGCGGTTCTGGGGGATCGCGTAACCCGGGCCGGGCAAACCCCAATCAGCATGAACCTCCCACCCCCGCCGCGCCCACCCCGCGGCCCGTAGGCTTCCACCCATGTATCAGGCCCTCCTCACCCGCCGCTACCTCTTCAGCAAGGTCATGCCGTTGCTGGCCGCCCTCGCGGTGCTGCTGTGTACGAGCATGGTGCTGATCACCTGGTCTGTGATGGGCGGCTTTCTCAACATGCTCATCGGCACGGGCCGGACGATGACCGGCGACGTCACCATCATCTGGCCCAGCAGCGGCTTCGCGCATTACGAAGACCTGATCCAGCGCCTTGAAAAAGACCCCATGGTTGCCGCGGCAGCCCCCATGATCGAGACCCCGGGCATCATCTACCTGCCCGACGGGCGCAAGGAATGGGTCATGGTGCGCGGCGTCGATGGCCGCAGCTACGCCAGGGTCACCGACTACGCGAGCATCCTGTGGTGGAAGAAGCTCACCACGCCCCTGCCCAAGGACAAAGACGGCAACGACCCGCGGCTCGGCGGCCTCGCCGGCATCACATGGGATGAGGTCTACCAGAACGGCCTGAACCTGGAACGCACCAACCCGGACACCGGGCAGCCAGAGGCGGCCGCGGTGCTGGGCATCGAGGTCAGCCACTTCAACCTGCGTTCTGCTGAGGGCTACTACACGCCCATCCCCCGGGCCGTTCCTCAGCCCAACGGCGGGGTCACGATCGCCAATGAGTTCCTGCCGCGCAGCGGGCATGTGACCCTGAATGTGCTGCCCACCGACATCACCGGCAAGGGTGTGGAGACGGCGACCGCGATCCTCCCCGTCGCCAATGAGTTTCAATCGGGGCTGTACGAGACGGACAAGCAGGTCGTGCTGGTGCGATTGGATGTCGCCCAGAAGATGCTCCACATGGACCGCGGCAGGCCCGCCCCGCCGCCCACCACCGGCGGTGAAGAGTCCTTTGAGCCGCTCGATGCCGGAACCGGCCAGATCGAACCCCGCGTGACGCATGTGCTGGTGAAGGGGCGCGGCAAAGAAACCGACTCGGCCGCGCTCGCCGAGCGCGTCAGCGCCATCTACCGGGGATTTGCCCATGACCATGCGGGCGAAGTGCCCGACAGCCCCAACATCATGACCTGGCGGGAGCTCAATGGCACATTCATCACGGCGGTAGAAAAGGAAACCGCGCTCGTGCTGGTGCTGTTCTGTTTTATCTCGCTGGTGGCCGTGGTGCTGGTGCTGGCGATCTTCTGGTCGATGGTGGCGGAAAAGACCAAGGACATCGGCATCCTGCGGGCGCTCGGCGCCTCTCGCATGGGCGTCGCGTGGATATGGGTGCGGTATGGCCTGGCGATCGGGGTCGTGGGCGGGATACTGGGCGGCATCACGGCCTTCCTGATTGTCCACAACATCAACCCCATCCACGAGTGGATGGGCCGCGCGCTGCACATCACCATCTGGGACCCGCGCATCTACTACTTCATCGTCATCCCCAACCAGGTCAACCCGATGCATGCCGCCATCGTGATGGCTGGCTTCGTGCTCTCCTGTGCCATCGGCGCACTCGTGCCTGCCGTCCGCGCCGCCATGCTTCACCCCGTCCGTGCGCTGCGCTTTGAATAAGTTTGCGTCAAGGAATCCCGCGATTGGCGACCCTCGCTGCCCAGCCCACACGTGACCGTACAACCGCCGCGCCGCTGCTGCGCGTGGAGAATCTCCGCAAGACGTACCACCTTGGCCGGGTCGATGTCCCCGTGCTGCGCGGCGTCGCACTGTCTGTACGCGAGGGCGAGTTCGTTGCCATCCTGGGCGCTTCGGGCTCTGGCAAGTCAACGCTGCTGCATCTGCTGGGCGGCCTGGACCGGCCCGATGCCGCGCAGGGCTCATCAATCCAATATGAGGGCCGCCCGCTGCACGAGATGTCGACGCGCGACCTGGACCGCTACCGCAACCGCGAGGTCGGGTTCATCTTCCAGTTTTATCACCTGCTGCCCGAGCTCTCGGTCATCGACAATGTGCTGCTGGCCCCCATGATCCGCTATGGCCGCTTTGGTTTCATGAAGCGTGCCGCGCAGTTGCGCGCCGAGGCCCAGGCGCTGCTCACGCAGGTCGGGCTCAGCCACCGCCTCAAGCACCGGCCCGCCGAGCTCTCCGGCGGCGAGCGCCAGCGCGTCGCCATCGCCCGCTCCCTGATCAATAAACCCCGCCTCCTCCTTGCCGATGAGCCCACCGGCAACCTCGACCATGTCACGGGGGCGACGATCCTGGACATGCTGATGGAGATCCGGGCCCAGCGCCGCCAGACGATGGTCGTGGTGACCCACGACGAGCACACCGCCGCCCGTGCCGACCGTGTCATCCGCCTGCTTGATGGGCAAGTGGTGACGGCCTGACCGCCCCATGGGCCCCGCCTGCTCCCCCTGTCGATTGACCGGGCCGAGCGTGGACAGGGCGGAACGCCTGATATGATGCGACTGGCCACCCACCGAGAAGCCCCGCAATGACCCCTGCCCCAACCATGACCCAGGGCCGACCCACCATCAGCAGCCCGGTGCAGCTCGTTGGGCTGGCGGGCAAGCCCGTGCCCGCCCGTGTCGTAGACATCGGCCAGGGCCGCCCCGTGGTGTTCCTGCACGGCCTGGTCGGCCTGAACGACCACTGGGAGACCGTCGCGGCAGGAATCCGCACGGATGCCCGCTGCATCATGGTCGAGCTCCCGCTCCTGGACCTTCAGGGCGACGACTGCTCGATTCATGGCGCGGCCGTGCTCACCCGCCGATTTCTTGAGGAGCATGTGCGGGAGCCTGCCGTGCTGGTGGGCAACTCCTTTGGCGGCCACGTCGCCCTGCGCATCGCCATCGAGAGCCCGGAACTGGTCAACGGGCTGGTGCTCGCCGGCGCCAGCGGCCTCATCGAGCGCAGCATGGTCCGCGAGGTGCAGATCCGCCCCTCCCGCCCCTGGCTGGAAGAAAAAATCGGCGAGCTCTTCTACGACCGCCGCTTGATGGATCCTGCCGACGTTGACCGCGCTCACGAGGCGCTGTCCCACCGCAACCACGCCCGCGCCATGGTCAGGCTCTCCCGCTCGGCCCGCCGCAACCACCTCGGCGAGTTCATTCACCGCATCACCGCGCCCACGCTCATCATCTGGGGCCGCCAGGACATCGTGACGCCCCCCGAGGCGTGCGAAGAGTTCCACCGAAAAATCCCCGACTCGCGCATCGTCTGGTTTGATAAGTGCGGCCACGCCCCCATGCTCGAGAAGCCCGAGGCGTTCAGCGCTGCGCTGCGTGCCTTCCTCGTGGAGCGGAGCGGGCGGTGAGCGTTATTCCCCCACCCTGCTTCCCATCCTGCAAGGCCCTCGCATGAGCTGGACCTCGCTCGTCGGCGTCGGCCTTACCGCCCGGGTGTACGGGCGATCCCGCCGCCTTTCCGACCTTCGCCACTGGCAGCGCAACACCGCTGGCATCCAGCGGTCGCAGCTCCGCAGCCTGCTGCGCCAAGCCCAGAACACCGTCTTCGGCCGCCAGCACCGCTTCTCAAAGCTCCTCGCGCTCGACAATGCCGAGCTTGCCCCCGCCTACCGCGCCCAGGTGCCAATCGGCGACTGGCTTGCTTTCAAGGACCATGTCGCCCGCATGCGTGAGGGTGCCGAGCCCGATGTGCTCTGGCCCGGGCTTGTCCGCGATTTCGCCCAGACGAGCGGCACCACCGCCGGGGACAAGTTCATCCCCGTGAGCCAGGCCATGCTCCACTCGAACTTCCTGGCCTCCCTCGACATTTTCGCCAACCTCCGGCGCTTCGATGTATCGCTTACCCGCCTGCTCAGCGGCAAGAGCCTCTTCCTGGGGGGCTCCACCGACCTCTCCACCAGCCTCCAGGGCATCCGCACCGGTGACCTCTCCGGCATCGTCTCGCCGCTCATCCGCTGGCCCCTCAGCGCCATCTACCTGCCTGGGCGCGACATCGCGCTCATGAGCCACTGGCCCTCCAAGATCGAGGCCATGGCGAAGCGCTGCCTCGATGAGGATGTGCGGATGGTCAGCGGCATGTGCTCTTGGGCGCTGGTGCTGTTTGAGCGCGTGATGCAGATGGCCCGCGAGCAGGGGCGGCCTGCCGAGACGATCCGCGAAGTGTGGCCCAACTTCAACTCCTTCATCCACGGCGGCGTGAAGTATGCCCCCTTCGATCCCCGCATCCGCCAGGTCTATTCCGGCGCGCCCGACGGACCGGACATCCCGCACCGCCTGGAGCTCTACCCCGCGTCCGAGGGCTTCCTCGCCATCCAGGACACGCCGCATGACCCTGGCCTTCGCCTGAACGCCGACCAGTTCAACTTCTTCGAGTTCGTCCCGCTGGAAGAGATCGACAACCCCAGCCCCAGCGCATTCACCTGCGAGGCCGTCGAAAAAGGCCAGCGCTATGTCGTGGTGATGTCCACCTGCGCCGGCCTGTGGCGGTACGTCCTTGGCGATGTGGTCGAGTTCGACACCATCCCCGACAAGCTCCCCAGCGCGGGCGGTGGTGGGGGAGATGGCCCCTGCCGACTCCGCATTGTCGGGCGGCACCGCCATTTCATCAACGCTTTCGGCGAGAACCTGATCGTTGAGCACGTCGAAACAGCGGTGGCCGATGCCAGCCGCGCAGCGCGGGCCGTGGTCGGAGAGTTCACGGCAGCCCCCGTGTACCCGGAGGAGGGTCGGCGCGCGGGGCTGGAACTGGTCGTCGAGCAGTTGACCGCAGACGCGGTCCCCGTCTTCCGCGAGGCCTTCGATGCCTCGCTCAAACGCCAGAATGTGGATTACACCACCAAGCGGACTGACGGCCTGGGGATGGTGGAGCCCACCATAACCCCCGTGCCTGCCGGTACTTTCCACCGCTGGCTGGAATCCCGTGGAAAACTGGGGGGGCAGCACAAGTGCCCCCGATGTGCCAACAGCCGCGAGATCATCGAGCAGATCCGCCAGGTCGCGGGTCTGGCACCCCTTGGCGCGGCACCGCAGATGCATTCTGGGGTAGCCGACCACCCGCAATGACGCTAAACTTGCACTCTCCCCTTTGAATTACGGGGTCCTCCGCTGGAAACACTTGCCAGCGCGGAGTTTGCGCCTCTGCCGCCGGTGCCGTTCACCGTGCGCCCACGAGGCCGAGCGAGCAAGGGCAACGACATGACCGACATGGTGCTGCGGACAGCCCGTCCGGCGTCGATACCCACACTGCTCAACCCCGTCACCCTGGCTTCCAACATCTGGGAGCGGCGTGACCTGATTCGCCAGTTCAGCCTCCGCTATTTCCTCGCCCGCCACCGCGGCACGTACCTCGGCATGTTCTGGGCGATCGTCTTTCCCCTAGTGCTGCTCGGGGTGTACACCTTCGTCTTCAACTTTGTTTTTTCAGGCCGCTCGGCATTCCTGGTGCCAGATGGCGCGGGCGGCGGCACCCCCGAGACCCGCAGTCAGTATGCCGTGTGGCTGTTCCTGGGCCTCACCATCTTCGGCATCTTCAGCGAGTCCCTGGTCCGCTCCACCTCGCTCGTGCTAGACAACCCCAACTACGTCAAGAGAGTCGTCTTTCCGCTGGAGGTCCTGCCAGTTTCGTCGCTGCTCTCGGCGCTCATGTTCAGCGGCATTGGCCTGGGCCTCACAATCATCGGCGCGGTCTCGGTCTATCCCAAGATCCACTGGACCATGATCCTGCTGCCCGTGGTGCTGCTGCCCCTGCTCGCCATCACGCTGGGGCTCTCCTGGTTCCTCGCATCGCTCGCCGTCTTCGTGCGCGATGTCGGCAACCTCGTCTCGATCATCGTGAGCCAGCTGATCTTCTTCATGACGCCCATCTTCTACCGGGCCGAGGACCTGCGCGACTGGGCGTGGCTGGCCAAGTGGAACCCCCTCGCCACCGTCGTCGGCTCGGCGCGGGCCGTCGTCCTCTACGGCGAAATGCCCGACTGGCGTGCCCTCGCCACCGTCATGCTCATCGGCCTGGTCATCATGCAGCTGGGCTATGCATGGTTCATGAAGAGCAAGCGGGGGTTCTCCGATGTCCTCTGACACCCTCGCCGCCCCGCACCCCGAGACGGGCCTGGCGCCGCCGCTGGTAGAGCCCAAGCCCACGCCCGACGGGCACCAGCCGCCGATCCCGACCCGCGCGGTCATGTCTGCCGCGGCAATGGCCGACGCTGCAATGCCCGTCATCACCGTGCGCGACATCGGCAAGCTCTACCACGTCTACGACCGCCCGCAGGACCGCCTCAAGCAGGCGCTCTTCCGCTGGCGCAACAAGAAGTTCTACCGCGATTTCTGGGCCGTATCCGGCGTCTCCTTCGACATCATGCGCGGCGAGGCCGTCGGCATCCTGGGCCGTAACGGCGCGGGCAAGAGCACCCTCCTCCAGATCATCGCGGGCACCATGGCCCCGACCACCGGCGAGATCGGCGTCCGCGGGCGCGTTGCCGCGATGCTCGAGCTTGGCAGCGGCTTCAACCCCGAGTTCACGGGGCGCGAAAACGTGTTCCTGGGCGGCGCGATCCTGGGCATCACCCGGCGCGAGATGGAAGACCGTTTCGACCGCATCGCCGCCTTCGCCGACATCGGCCAGTTCATCGACCAGCCCATCAAGACCTATTCCAGCGGCATGGCCGCCCGCCTGGCCTTCGCGGTGTCGTTCTCCGTAGACCCCGATGTCCTCATCGTCGACGAGATCCTGGCCGTCGGGGATATCGGCTTCCAGCAGAAGTGCATCGCCCGCCTGCGTCAGCTCCGCGACAGCGGCCTGACCATGCTCTTCGTCAGCCATTCCCCCGACGCGGTGCGGAGCATCTGCCAGAAGGCGCTGTTCCTGATCGGTGGCAAGCCCGCCTTCTACGGGGCGGCAGAGCGCGCCACCGACCTGTACCTCAGCCACATCCGCGAGCACACGAACAAGGAAGCGCTGCAGGAGCAGACCGACCTCTCCGGCCCCGTGCGCATCAAGACCACCATCTCCGGCCAGCTCCGCTATGGCACCGGCCACGTGCAGATTGAAAAAGTCGAGGTTCTCAACAAGCGTGGTGAGCCCTGCCGCGCCTTCGCGCTGGGCGACGAGGTGACCATCGAGGCCACGCTGCACAGCGAGATCGACGTGAAGGACCTGTCCGTCAGCTTCCTGGTGCGCGACATGACCGGGATCGACCTGATGGGCACCACGACGTTTGATGAGAAGCAGTCTGCCCCCCCGATGAAAGCCGGTCAGCGGATGCGCGTTCGGTTCGAGTTCGTAAACGAGCTCAGGTCCGGAAACTACGGCTTGTGCCTGGCGGTGACCCGCGTATCGCGCAAGGATTACTCTGATGTGGTCCTCTTTGACCAGGTTGACGGCTGCGCAGGGTTCGTGGTTGTTCCCGATCCCCAGCGGCCCGTCCACTACAAGTTCTATCAGGCCGTGAACGTGCGGTGGGACAGCCCAGAGGACGCCGGGGGAACGGGGAATGCCTGACGTGCAGGTAGAGCACCGCCAAGCCATCGAGACCGCGCAGGAGCAGCCCGCGCCGGCTGCGCCCGCGGACGGCGTCGATTCCAACTATCGGTACTGGCGCGAGCATGGCGGCGAATGGGTGGAGCACTACGACCGCCGCAAGAAGCGTCAGATCCTGTACCACATCCAGGAGTTGATGCTCACGACATACATGCTCGAACATGTCAATGCCGGATACGCCAAACCGCTCCGCGTGCTCGAGTTTGGCTGCGGCGTCGGCCGCCACCTCCGCAACCTCAACCGCCTGCCCGGCGTCGATGTCCACGGCTACGACCAGAGCCTCGCGATGGCCGAAGGCATGGTCCGCTGGTCCGGCAGCGAATGGTTCAACAGCCACGTCAAGGTCGGCTCACCGACGGGCGCACTTCCCTTCGCCGATGGCGAGTTTGACATTGTCTACAGCGCCGAGGTGCTGGTGCATGTGCGCCCCGAGCACATCGATGGCATCCTGCGAGAGATGGTCCGCGTCTGCCGCGGGCATGTTCTGCACATCGAGACGAGCGAGCACACCGCGCTGGTCGATGGCGAACACAGCGGCTGCTGGCGGCACGATCTGCCCGCGGCCTACGCCCGCCTGGGGCTGACGTGCGAAGTGCTCCCTTCGGGGTATGAGGCGCACTCGCCGTATCGTGTCACTGTGAAGCGGCCCGCCGTCTGGACATGGCCGCCCGCCATCATCGAGATGTACCGCCGGATGGAACGCGACATCGACGAGGGGTTTGAGAGTCTGACGAGCGCGGCCTGGAGGGCCTCGCAGCTCGAGGGCAGCGTGAGCGAACTGCAGCGCCGCGTGCAGACCCTCGACGCATCGCTCGCCGAGCACGCCGCTGCCCTGGGCGCCGCGCAGGCCAACCTCGCTACCGCCGAAGCCCAGTCCGCGGCAAGCGTCGCGCGAGCCGTTGACGCCGAGACGGTGCTGACCGCCGCCCGAGACCTCATCAGCGCAAAGGACGACCTCATTGCCGAGTTGCAGCGGGCCGTGGCGGCGCAGGCCGAAGAGATCGGCGCGGCAGCATCGCGCATCCGCGCCTTTGAGGCACGCATCGTCGAGCTTGACGCCGCGATTGCGCAGGCGGCCGACCTCCGTGCGCAGCTGTCCGCCGAGGGCGACGCCCTCCGCGCCCAGTTTGCCGAGATGAGCAACGCCCGCGATGTGGCGCTGGCCGATGGCGCCCAGGCCCGCGCGCTCCTGGGTGAGGAGATCGCCGCCCTTCGCAGCCAGCACGTTGAAATGACCGCAGCACGCGACAGTGTGGTCGCTCAGCTCGCGGCGGCGCAGTCGCACATGGCGACCATGGATCAGAAATGGGCGGCGGACCGCGCCACCGTGGCCGGGCTGCTGCGTGAGCGGCAGCAGTTTATCGAAGGTCTTTCGCAGAGTCTGGCTCTGCGGTGAACAGGTGTCTGCTTTCTGGGTGGAGGAGGTCGTTTGGGCACAAGCAACTGGCAGCAGATCCCCTTTTGCATCGATGCGCTGATGAAGATGGAGCCCCACCGGGTGCTCGATGTCGGCGTCGGCTTCGGGCGCTGGGGCATGATCGTCCGCGAGTTCTGCGATGTCTGGTTCTCGCGCGTGTTCCGCGATGACTGGAAGGTCGAGCTCGAAGGGATCGAGGCGTTCCCCCGCAGCATCACCGACTATCACCGCGCGTTCTACAACAGGATCCACCTGGGCGATGCCGCGGAAGTGATCCCCACGCTCCCTGGCCCCTGGAGCGTCACCATCTACGGCGATGTGCTCGAGCACTTCACGCCCGAGAAGGCGCGCGAACTCCTCAACTTCAGCCTCGACCATTCCGAGTACGTCATCGTCAACATCCCCATCGGCGAGGAGCACCCCCAGGGCGAGGCGTACGGCAACGTCTATGAGCGTCACCTTTCCAGCTGGCACGCCCACGACTTTGTGCCCTTTGGATTGGTCCGTCAGCTGCTGCTGAAGGACTACATCGGGCGCGACTACGGCAGCTTCATCCTCTCCCGGAGCGACCCCCGCAACCTCCGCGAATCGCTGTTCTCCAGGAACGCGACCTACTCGAACGAACCCGCGCCGACATTGGACGGCTCACTCGCGCACCTGGCCTCGCGCGTCGAAGAACGCCTCAGGGAGCAGTCCTTCGCCCTCGCCTTCACGCGCCGCTCCGCGTCGTACCGCCTCGCCTCGCGCCTGCGTGCGAACCCCCTTATGCGGTTTATCCGCTCTCTCACGGCAGGCTCGGGTGACACGCTCCGTGTGCGGCCGTTCCCGCCCCCCGGTGGCAAGGTCGCCATCCTCGGCGTCCACTCCAGCCACACCGAGCCGGGCATCCCGTGGGACTTTATCCGCAGTACCGGCGACTTCTCCGCGCAACCCTCGGAGCATGGGGCGCACAGCCAGTCGCTCACGGGCGCTCAGGGCTTCGTTGAGGTCCGCACGAGCGCGGATCCCAAGGTCTTGGTGTCATCATCCGCCCCCGGCACGCGACTGGAAGTGTCCTTCAACGGCCGCACCGAGACCCTCACCCTGCCCGAAGGCGCCGGTGAGGTCACCATCTTCCCCGCCCGCACGCCGATGCTGCCCAGGCCCGCCCAGCGACCCGCGGCACAGATCGAAGCGACCAACCCGCCCGGCACGGTCCGCATCATCGGCGAAACCGCCCGCGCTGCCGCGAGCGAGCCGGTCGGCGCTCACTGAGCGCCGCCGGTCGAAACGAGTAGGCTCAACGCGCGGCAGGCTGCGGCGCCAAAGGATTGCTGTTTGGATCGTCTGACCGAATCAAAATTCGGCCTTGAAGCCGTCGGGCGCTCGTCGGAGTTCCGTCTCGGCCTGCTCGTGCGCCGCACAGGCCTGCTGTCGCTGGCAAGCTGGATCAAGAACGGTTCGCGCAACCGGCTCACCGTCGCCGTGGAAGCCACCGACCAGCCCCTGATCGTCCAATCAATCCACTCGACCATCACCGACCCCAGCGTCCCGTGGCTCATGGTCGAGAGCAGCGGCACACGACTCGCCCCCTGCTCCATCGGCGCCTACGGCCACATCATGCTGATGGATGATGGGGCGGCCCTCCGCTCCCAGGTCTCGTCCGACCCGCTGCTGGTCTTCCGCCGCAGCGCGGCAACCTCGCGCGTGACGGTCCGCTTCAACGGCCGCGCCGAGGCGATCGAGGTGCCATCGGGCGATGGGCTGGTGATCGTCTGCCCCGCGCGCACGCCCATGCTCCAGGTCAGCGAGGTGCCGATCGTCGAGCCGCTGTGGACACCCTTTCAGCGCAACTTCGCGGATTCTTCCCGCCGCCGCAAGCTCAAAGTGGTGGCGGTGCATACGCCCCGCTGGCTCGGTGTTTCGGGCAGCACGCGTGTGCTCTTCCCCGACTGCTACCCCGTGCCCAACACGCCCGAAGAAGCCCCCGGCGACCTGACCGATGCCGAGATCGCCCACCATGCCGAGGTGCTCCTGGCCAGCGGTGTCTCCCGCGTCATCTTCTCGGGCGGTGACGAGGCCCACCACCGCCTCATGCTCGCCCTCCGCGAGCGCAACCCGAAACTGCGGTTCGACCTCGTGTTCCACGGCAACTTCACGCAGCTCCAGGACCCCTACGTCTGGAAAATCTTTACGCTCTGGAGTGAGTCGGCCCGCGCCGGGATCCTCAACACCTTCGTCACGATGAAGCAGGGGGCCGAGCAGGTGCTTCGTGCCGCGGGCGTGAAGTCTCAGTGCCTGCTGAACTATCAGCCCGGAGAAAATCTGGCACCCCCCGCGATCGAGGATGGCCGCACCCACATCGGCGTCTGGTTCTCCGGCACCGCGTTCAAGAGCGCGAACCCCATGCTGGCAGCGCTCACGCTGATGAAGAATGCCTCGCTTCACTCCGCCGGCCTGGGCACCGAGGGAGATGCGCTGGCCGAGTTTCTTGGCATCCACCGTGCGTTCCACAGCGACCACGCCGTGCCGCGCGAAGAGCTGCACCGCCGCATCCGCGAGACGCACCTGAGCCTGTACGTGACGGCGGCGGAATGCAGCCCGATGCTGCCGCTCGAAAGCCTCCAGCTGGGTGTGCCGTGCATCATCGGCCCCTGCTCGCACCTGTTCGAGGATAACCCGTACCTGCACGAGCGCCTCGTGGCCCCCTACCCCGACCGCCCCGAGGTCATCGCCCGGTATGCCCAGCGGGCGATCCTGGAACGCGAGCAGATCATCGCAGAGTGGCAGCGCTATGCCCCGCTCTACAATGAGCGTGCCCGGAAGATGGCCGAACGCTTCCTGGCGGAGGCGTGACCGCGCGTGGCTGTGATCTGCTTTGTCTCCTACGAGCTGCACCCCACCAACATGGGCGGGGCCGGTGTGCTCATCCATCACGCCGCCGATGAGCTGCTCAACGCCGGGCACGAGGTCGTCTTCCTCCTTGACATGCCCGCCGAGGCCTTCGCCACGCTGCTGTCGCGCGACATCCAGACCTTTGCACGCCCCGAACATGTGCGTGCCTACCGCGTCGCCGATCTGCTCGAGGGAATCCCCTTCCCCGAAGGCCAGTTCCAGTGCGTCTTCCAGTGGAAGTCCTACTCCTTCGCGTGGGCGCTGGGAGCGATGCTGGAGAAGGAGCGTCCGGATTACGTCGAGTTTTTCGAGTACTGCGGCGCAGGCTACTACGCGTTCGTGAACCGCCTCTACGAAGCCGATGCCGCGCCGCCGTCACTGCTCGATGTCATCACCGCGGCACCGGTCCTTGCCCCCCTGCCGGTGCTCGGCTCGCGCCTGCACGGCTCACTCGAGGTGCTCGACCGCCACGGCCAGGGCCTCGCCAACAACACCGATCGCCTGATCCTCCACGCCCTGGAGCGCCGGGCGGTGGGGCTCTCTGAGGCGGTCCTTGCTCCCAGCCGCACCTACTACGAGCGGTACTACCGCGACCTTTACAAGCTGGAGGCCGAGCGGGTTGTGATCTCCAACCCCCCCAAGCAGCCCTACCCACGCACCACCCGCCGCCCGACGCCGCAGGACCATTTCTCCATCGCCTTCCTCGGGCGCATGTTCCACCTCAAGGGTGTGGATCAGCTCGTCCACGCCGCCGTGCTGCTGATGAAGCAGCGCCCCGAACTCAACTTCACCATCGACCTCATCGGCTACGACAGCGAAGAGAGCCCGATCGGGGGCAGCTACGCGCAGTACCTCCGCACGCTCATCCCGCAGCGGCTGCGCGCCCGGTTCATCTTCACCGGTCAGCTGACGCACGCCGCCATCACCGAGCGCCTCAACAACGCCCTCTTCGCGGTTTTTCCGAACCGGGTCGAGTCGTTCTGCTACGCCCTGCACGAGGTGTACGACGCGGGCGTCCCGCTCATCATCAACAACCTGCCGGCCTTCGGCGACTTCTTCCACCACGAGCGCAACGCGCTCGTCTATGACTCCACCACCGGCGGACTGGTTGAAGCCATGCGCCGCATGATCGACGACGATGTTCTCCGCGAGCGTCTATGCCGACCCTACCCGGTGGCCGAGCATGCCATCGGCGATTTTTACAATGCCCCGCGCCCGCTCCGGCCGCTCGCTCCCCCGCCCGCGCCAGACGATTCAGCCGCCGCGCTCGGGCTTGACCCGCTGGTGATTATTTTGGGGCGCGATGAGCTTGCCGTGCAGTCCCCTGCCGCGTCCGCAATCCGCGCCCAAACCTCGCTGCCCGCCCGGACGCTCTGCCTGGTGCCCGCCCTGCCCGACGGCGAGGAGACGCTGTGGTGGCTCGGCCGCGCCTGGCACGTGCGCGACCTCGAAGGCAACTCGGTTGAGCCATCCGATGCGCTCACCACCCGCGCGCTGGTTGTTCTCGATGCCTGGGACGAGCCGGACCCGCAGTGGCTCGCCACCTGCACGCGCGCTCTGCTCCGCCGGCCCGACATGGCCTTTGCAGGCACCTGGAGCGCAGCCGCGGGCCGGCATGACGCCGCAACATTTGATGTCGCCCCGGAACTCCTCCCGTTCCAGCATGGCCGCCGCCTCGCCCGTGTGCTCCTCCGCACCCAGCCCGGCACGCTTCTGGCGGACATCTTCGACCCCAGTCTGGGCAGCCTGGGCCATACGGGTCTGCTCTGGGACGCCGTGCACCAGTGGGGCCACGGCACGCTCCTGCCCCGGGTGATGCTCACAACACGCGAATGGTCGGTCGAACCGGCGCCGGCTTCAGAACTTCAGTCACTGCTCATGCGCCACGGTGAAGGCTTTGGAGAGCGGCTGGCCCTTCTCTCCGGCCTGCTGCAGGCCCAGGCCCAGCGTCCACCGCTCCCCACCCCAGGCGTTGCCGCGGCGCTCTTTGAGCCCACCCTATCGCAAAAAGTCCAGGTCGCTGACGAGCTTGGCGGCAGCCTCCTTGCGCGAATGGCCCTGAAGAAGCTGGCCCGCCGAGTGCGTCAGGGCGGCCGCCGCCCCCCGAACCATACCTCCTGAGCCCGTGCATCCCCCGAAGGTGACGGCCCGCCCCCCGCACGATACAGTTGCCCCCTATGCACGCCCCCAGCTGGCTCACGGCTCAGCTCATCGTTTCCGTCGTCACCAACCTGATCGTGGTCCACGTGGTGCTTATCACCGTGGCCTACCTGATCTACCTGGAGCGCAAGATCTCCGCGTACATCCAGGACCGCGTCGGCCCCAACCGCGTGGGCTTTGACTTCGGCCTGCCAATGCTCGCGGGCCTCAAGGGCGCGCTGGGGCTGGGCCAGCCCCTGGCCGACGGACTTAAGTTCATCCTGAAAGAGGACTACACGCCCAACCGCGTGGACAAGCTCCTCTTCACGCTCGCCCCCGGCATCATCATCGTCCCCGCCCTCATCGGCTTTGTGATCATCCCCTGGGGCGGCATGTGGGAGTGCCCGTCGTTCGATCTCCTCTGGATCTCTGCCCTGCACATCCAGGGCGGGCCTGTCCACGTCACCGGGGCGAATATCAACATCGGCATCGTCTACCTGCTCGCCGTCGCGTCGCTGGGCGTTTACGGCGTGGCCCTGGGCGGCTGGGCCAGCAACAACAAATACTCCTTCTTGGGCGGCCTCCGCGCCACCGCCCAGATGATCTCCTACGAGATTCCCCTGGGCCTCGCGCTGCTATCCGTGCTGCTTCTCGTCGGCTCGGTCTACCCCGAGGCCATCATCCGCTACCAGCACGCCCACGGCTGGCTGATCCTCAGCCAGCCACTGGGTGCCCTGGTGTTCTTCATCGCCATCATGGCCGAGGCCAACCGTGCTCCCTTCGACAACGCCGAGGCCGAGCAGGAGCTCGTCGGCGGCTACCACACCGAGTACAGCTCGATGCGGTTCGCCCTCTTCTTCCTCGCCGAGTACGCGCACATGGTCACCAGCTGCGCCTTCTTCGCGCTGCTGTTCCTGGGCGGCTACCAGCTCCTGCCCTTCGTCAGCGATCCCCTCACCAGCCCGCTCGCGATGGACTCGGGCCTCATGGGCATCCTTGCCGTGGTTGCCAAGTTCGCGGTTTTCATGGGCAAGGTGCTGGTGCTCATCGCCTTCATGATGCTCATCCGCTGGACCATTCCCCGCCTGCGCTTCGACCAGATCATGATGATGGCCTGGCAGCTGGTCATCCCCATCGCCCTCGCGCTGGTCGTCACGGTCAGCGTGATGGTTTATATGGGCTGGACGAGCCTGCTCGCGATGCTCGCCGCCAACGTCGGCATCATCATCCTGCTGATGATCTGTGCCCCGCTGATCCCCAAGAGCACCAGCAACCGCAAGCTGCCCATGTACGGCTCACGCTTCAGCCCTATGCCCGGTGAGCACGTCTCCGCGGCTCCCACCGAGCCCCTGGCCCTCCAGGAGCACATGGGCTAAGCCCATCCGCCCCGCCGGTTTATCCATTTATTGCATCGGCACCACATCGCCAGGCAACAACGCCTGCACAAACGTGGGCAGCACATACCCCTTGCCGCGATACGAGAACACGCGCCCGTTGAACTTCAGCGCCAGCGAATCTCCCCGTGATGCCGAGAGCCCTTCCAGGCGCAGCAGTTGGTTGCAGGGCAGCACGATCAGCGGCGGGCGCGCCGGGCTGTTGAGATCATTATCAAATGCCAGCGCAATCCGCCCGCCCTCAGCGTCCAGCCGCACCAGTCGCGCCCGCTTCATGACGATCGTCGTGCCTTCGGCCAGCGGCTGCGCATCCACCGCAGCTGGCGCGGGGGCCGGCTGGTCGGGTTCCATCGCGGGCGGCGGTGTTAAACCCCGCGGCTGGCTCCGCTGCGTTTCCAAGTCCTTGATCAGGTCTTCCACCCGTGGATCGTTGCCTGCGATGGACGTCGTCGGCACAGTGGGCCGTTCGGCTTTTTCAACCTCAGCACCTGGCTCCTCAGTTGATGCGGTGCTCGGCGTGTCCGCCTCTGGCGCGGGCGGCTGCACTTCCGCGTATGCGAGGGGCAGCAGATACACGTTGCCTCTGTACACGAACACCTGCCCGCTCAGCCGCACCTTGCCCGAGAAGCCCTCGACCGCCATGGCCCGCTCAATCTCCGTCAGGCCCCCGCTCTGCATCAGCACCATCGGCGGCTCTGGGGGCGACTCGGGCTGCCCCGGCGTCTCAACTTGTGAAGGCAGGAAGACCACATCACCCGTCGAGATGCGCAGCACCTCACCCTCGCGCGCGGAAAAAAACGTTCCTTCGGCATACCGCCGCAGCGTCCGCCGCGGCGCGGCTCCCCCGCGGTCCAGCACCGCCTTCAGCGGCGGGGCCTTGATCGATGGAATCGCCTGCTGAACCGGCAATGGGGCCAAGGGTGCCACCGGATCGCCGCCCCGGCGGGGCCTGCGACCTGCAAGGTCGCGGTCCAGGTTGGGGTCCGTCAGCACCGGATCATCATGTGGGCTGCGCCGCGGCTGGTCCCCCTGCTGGGCATGAACAACCACCACAAACGCCGCCGCCGCAAGTACACCCACAACATTTGGCGTCAAGTTCTTCATCCGGATTCTCCCGCGGCAAGGCGTTCAGCCTGCCCCCATGGAAGCCAATGTACCCCGTGAGCGGGCCTACCGCCGTTCTGCCGCGCCGGGCCGAGACTGCCCACCTATTCTTCCCCCCGCGGGCGATGCCCGCCCAGCACCGGCCGGGTGCCAGAGTGGTCAAATGGAGCGGATTGCAAATCCGTTGCGCAAGCTTCGTGGGTTCGAATCCCACCCCGGCCTTTCCCCGGCGCGATCGCGCCGCGCGAGCCTCCTCATGCACCCCGTCGTATGTGTGCCTGAGGCGGCCGCGCCCCCGATTCTCTTGCACGCATTCCTAGCGCGATGGTAGAGTGACGCCGTTTTCGGCAGCATTGTTCTCCTGATGCGCGACGGAACGCGAAAGGCCCCCGAGACGCAGCCATGCAAACCCGCGCCAGCACCGGTATCGAAGGCTTTGATGACATCCTCGGGGGTGGCCTGCCCGATGGCCACCTCTACTTGATCGAGGGCGACCCCGGCGCGGGCAAGACCACCATGGCCCTGCAGTTCCTGCAAGAGGGCCGCCGCCTGGGCGAGGTCACGCTCTATGTTACGCTCTCAGAGACCCGCGCCGAAGTTGAGAAGGTCGCCCTTTCCCACGGGTGGGACCTCACGGGCGTGAACATCATGGAACTGACAACCTCGGTCGAGGCCGCGCTGGGCGAAGACAGCTACACGGTGTTCCGCCCTTCCGACATGGAACTGGGCGAGACGACCACCAAGATTCTCGATGAAGTCGCCCGCCTGCGCCCGCACCGCGTGGTGATCGACTCCCTCTCGGAACTTCGCCTGCTGGCAGGCGAGGCGCTCCGCTACCGCCGGCAGATTCTGGGCCTCAAGCACTCCTTCGCCAAGTTCGGCTGCACGTTGCTGGTGCTCGACGACCGCACGGTGCGTAGCAACGACCAGCAGCCCCAGAGCATCGCCCACGGCGTCATCGCTCTTGACCGCATCCCCACCGAGTACGGTGCCGAGCGGCGCCGCCTCCAGATCGTCAAGCTCCGCGGCGTGGGCTTCAAGGGCGGATTCCACGACTACTGCATCCGTCATGGGGGCCTTGCCGTCTTCCCGCGTCTCAAGGGCAGCGACCACGAGCGCGATTACGACGAGGGCCCCGTCGCCAGCGGCATGAAGGAGTTCGACCTGCTGCTGGGCGGCGGGCTAGACCGCGGCACCAGCACGCTGCTCACCGGCCCCGCGGGCACCGGTAAGTCCACCCTCGCCATGACGCTCGTGGATGCAGCCGCACGCCGCGGTGAAAAAGCCGCCATCTTTGCCTTCGAGGAAAACCGCAAGACCGCCGTGCGACGCTGCGGGGCTCTGGGCATCCCGCTCCAGGAGCACCTAACGTCGGGCATCGCCAACTTCCGCCATGTGCTGCCCGCCGAGCTTTCCCCCGGGGAGTTCGCCGCCCTTGTGCGCGAGTCGGTGGATAATGGCGCACGCATGGTCGTGATGGACAGCCTCAACGGCTACCTCAACGCCATGCCCGAGGAGGGCTTCCTCGCGGCGCAGCTGCATGAGCTGCTCAGTTATCTCAGCAACCAGGGCGTCGTCACCATCATGGTTCTCGCGCAGCGCGGCATGATGGGCTCGGGCATGACCGCTCCCGTCGATGTCAGCTACCTCGCCGACACCGTCATCATGCTCCGCCACTTCGAGGCCTTCGGCTCGGTCCGGAAGGCGATCTCGGTGCTCAAGAAGCGCACCGGCAGCCATGAAGAGACCATCCGTGAGCTGCGTTTCGATGGCGGGAAGATGCGCATCGGCGAGGCTCTCTCCGACTTCCGCGGCGTGCTCACCGGCGTTCCGACGTATGTCGGTCTAGAAAAAGACCTCTCCGGTAAGGATTCCCCACGTGCCGCTCCCTGATCCGGCACCGCCGAAGCTGCTCATCTGTTGCCCCACGGGCCGCGATGGCCCACTGCTGGCGGGTGTGCTGCAGAAAGTCGGCATCACAGCCGAGATCATCCCCAGCATGCGGCTGCTGTGCGAGCGGCTCCTGGGTGCCGACGCAGCGATTATTGCCGCAGAATGCCTGGACCCCGACTCTATCGGCGCGTTGAAGCGCTCGCTTGCCGCGCAGCAGGCCTGGTCAGATTTCCCGCTCATTGTGCTGGGGGTGCCAAACTCTTCATCGAGCGACCATATTTTCGAGCTGCTCTCTCCTGCCGCGAACCTCACGCTTTTGGAGCGTCCCACCCGCCCGTTCACGCTCATCACCATCGCCAGGGCTGCTCTCCGCGCCCGCGAGCGCCAGTACCTCACCCGCGAGCAGTTAGAGCAGCTCATCGCCGCGCGCGCTGAGGCCGACCGTGCCGGACGCATGAAGGATGAGTTCCTCGCCACGCTCAGCCACGAGCTGCGCACCCCCCTCAACGCCGTGTCCGGCTGGGCGGCGCTGCTCCGCAAGGGCTCGCTCTCGCCGGAAGATCAGGCCAAGGCCGTTGACACCATCGCCCGCAACGCGCAGGTTCAGAAGGAACTGGTGGAAGACCTCCTGGACATGAGCCGCATCGTCTCCGGTAAGGTCAAGCTCGACGTTCATGCCATGGACCTTGTGGAGGTTGTTTCCGGCAGCGTCGAGACCGTCCGCCCAACCGCCCAGGCCCGTCAGATTGCGCTCACCTGCACCCTGCCCGACGGCCGTGACACAATCATGAACGGCGACCCCGCACGCCTTCAGCAGGTCGTATGGAACCTCGTCAACAACGCAGTAAAGTTCACGCCGCAGGGCGGCAGCGTCCGCATCTCGCTGGAGCGTCAACCCGGTCACATCGTGCTCACGGTCGCGGATTCCGGCTCTGGCATCGAGCCGGAGTTCCTCCCCTACGTTTTCGACCGCTTTCGCCAGGCCGATGCGTCGATGACACGCCGCCACGGCGGCCTTGGCCTTGGCCTATCCATCGTTAAGCAGCTTGTCGAGATGCACGGCGGCGAGGTTCGCGCGGCAAGCCCCGGCGTGGGCCAGGGTGCCACCTTCACCGTCACCCTGCCCGTGGACCTTGAGCTAACCCCTGCCACCCACCGCCCCGCCCGTCCGCCCGCCCCAAGTCCACCGCCGGTTGCGAACGCCCTTTCCGGCCGCACAGCGTTGGTGGTGGATGACAGCGCCGACAGCCGCGAACTGGTGCAGCGCCTGCTGACCGATGCGGGGATGACGGTCTTTACCGCGCCGTCCGCAGAGGCAGCCAACGACATCCTCCAGAACTCGCGCGTCGATGTCATCATCAGCGACATCGGCATGGCCGGTGTGGATGGATACGACTTCATCCGGTCTATCCGCAGCGCGGGCGTCCCCTGGCTCCGCGATGTGCCTGCCGCGGCGCTCACCGCATTCGCCCGATCTGAGGACCGCTCCCGCGCCCTGGCCGCGGGCTACACCGCCCACGTTGCAAAGCCGGTGGATGAGGCGCTGCTGCTCGATGTCGTCGCCCGCCTCACGCGCGGTGCAGCGCGCCGCCCGCTGCCCACATGAAAAAGGCCCCCGCTCCTTGAAGCGGGGGCCGTTCATTGCAATCAATCAAACCGCGTGTCGGGGCTCAGCAGTTGCCGCCCGCCAGCACCCGGAAGAACGCTTCGATGTCCTGATCGGTGCCCGAGTCGCCATCCCCATTGAAATCTGACCCGCCGGGGAAGCAGGTGGCGCAGCAGTTGCCGCCCAGGCACGCGAAGAAGGCCTCGATGTCCTGGTCGGTGCCCGAGTCGCCGTCGCCATCGAAGTCCGATGTGCCGCAGGTGGGCCCGGCGGTCACAAAGCACGCGCCGGTGAGGAAGATGGTGTACGGGCCCGTCTCGCCGGTGGTGAAGCTGAAGTGGTCGAGCGGGTTGGCCGCGCCGGGGCCGTCGGGCGCCCGCTGCGTCTCGAAGGGCTCGGCCAGCCACAGGCGCTGGTTGCTCACATCTTCCGCGGTGTGGTCGTACGGGGCCACGGCGATGTAGTACTCGCCCATCGTCACCCCCGCCGGAGCGGAGACCCTGGACTGGAATGAGAAGATGTCGTTGGTCTCGATGTCGTCATTGAACATCACGCCCCGTCCATCGAGCGAGAAGATGTAGAGCCGCGTGTCGATGTCGGTGCCCTGGTAGGTGCTGATGGAGAACGTCGCGGGGTCGCACACCATGATGCGGTACATGTCCTCGTCGTCGTTCAGGTTGCCGCGGATGATGGTGAGGGGGCCGCTGCCCGCCGCGACCGCCGCCGTGGCGAGCGAACTGCCCGCGTCCGTACTCTCAACGAAGCGGTCGGTCGCCGCCGGGCCGTCGTCCAGCGTGATGGTGATATTGTTCCACACCGCATCCACGCCGGTGTCGTCAAAGCCCTCGAAGAAGCGGAACGTCCAGACCCCGCTGGTGCCGCCCGCGGCAATGTTCGCGTCCAGCACGAACTCCAGGTTGTTGAACACCTCGGTGGTGAACGTCTCGTTCACAGACGGCTGAAGGTCGAAAGACTCGCCCGAGGGCGCGATGACGGTGATCATCGCCTCGCTCGCGTAGGTTGCAGGGTTGACCGACATGAGCGTGCCGCTCAGGTGAACCCGGCCCACGGAGTACCCGCCCGCGAACGTGGTCGTCAGCACGGTGTTCGTGAGGCTGTCGCGCAGGCCGTTGCTGTTGACGTTATTGAACGTGATCGCCTCGCGGGGCGTCGCCATCGCGGTTCCCGCGGCAATCGCCACCAGCGCTGTTGCAGTCATAAATCGCATGCAGTTCTCCATCTGTTTGAATCGTCACACCAAGTCCGAGGAATCACCCTTCCGGAGTCGAACGCTCCGCCACACACAGATTCCACATCAAAAACGCGGCAGTTTCCACAAATCCGCGCTCACACCAGCAAAAAAGGCCCCTTTCGGGGCCTTGTGTGGTCATGTTCTCGGGCTGTTGGCGTCAGGCCGCCCGCTTCTTGCGGGTGCGGGTGATCTGCATCGGCCGCACTTCCTCGGGTTCCCCCCGGCCGGCGGGGTCGTTCACCAGCAGGTCCACGACATCGAAGGGGCTGTACGCCCACAGGTCGCAGCCCATCTCTTCCGCCAGGCCATCGGCCCGATTGAAGACGCCCCCGCCCACCACGATCCGTGTGCTCTTGCAGGCGCCATTCGCGTGCAGGGCCTTCACGATGTGCCGGATGCCCGGCAGATCAGCCGCCGCCGACGCGAACAGCAGCAGCAGGTCGGGCTGGCGGTCCTGAACCTGTGCGATCAGTTCATCCGCCGGGATGCCCCCGCCCGTGAACGTCACGTCAAAGCCGTTGGATTCCAGCAGGTCCACCGCCATCTGCGCGGCAAGTTCCTCACCTTGGCTCGGGCCGCACGCGGCAAAGATCGACCGCTCCCGCACCGTTGCGGGCTTGAGGCGCGCCGAAGCCTGGTCCACCAGCATCCGCAGCAGGCGGGTCGCCAGTTGGTACGCCACCGTCGTCATCTGGTCGCTGCGGTGCAGACGCTCGATCATCTCGTGGGCGGGCCAGAAGAGGTCGGTCAGCAGCATGGCAGCGTCCACCCCCTGCGCCGTCGTCTCCTGAACCATGGCCCGGGCCGCATGGCGGTTGCCGCTCACCAGTGTCTCGAAGAACCGTTCGACTAGAACTTCCTGACTCATGTGGAAACACTCCGTTGAAGTTTGAGAAGGACGGTTCCACCGGTCCGGGCTCTGTATTGGATCCGGCGATTGTCCTTCGCCGGCCCCGCGGCAACTGCCTCGGGTACGCCATTCATATCGACTTCAGGTCGGTCGAACACGGAAACTCAACCACAGCCGCGCAAAGGCGGTTATCGCGTCCGAAAGTGTTCGGCATTATCCGCGCCCAGTGGAACTACCGGCGAATCGCCCGGTAACAAGAGCAGATTCCGAGGCTCATGGCAGTTTGGGTAACTTCGGTAAACCCGGCAATTTCAAGGGATTCCAGCATTTCCTGGGGTCCCCAAAATGTACCCACGGATGCCGGCAAATACTTATAGGCCCCGGAGGCATCACCACTGATCAGGGTGGCTGACCACGGCATGACCTTGCCGCAGTACACGCCATTAAACCACCGCATCAGGCGGTTGGACGGAGTTGAGAACTCCAGAATCACCAATCGACCCCCCGGTTTGAGGAGTCGGTGGAACTCAGCGAGAGCCCGGGAAGGCTCGGCGACATTGCGGATTCCGAAGGCAATCGAGACGACGTCGAACGCCGAGTTGCTAAAAGGCAGTTTTTGCGCGTCTCCGACTTGGTACTGAACCTTGGAAGACACGGACGCGGACAGCCGCCGCGACTTGACCTTGGCGATATCGAGCATGGCGGGGGTGAAATCAACGCCCATCACCCGCGCAGCCTTGGTCTTTGCAAAGAGTTGTGTCAGGTCGCCCGTTCCGCACGCGACATCGAGAACTTGGTCTCCCGGCTGCACCGCCGCCAACCGGACAGCCTTTCGTCTCCAGCGCTGGTCTTGCCACAGGGAATGAAGGCGGTTATTGAGGTCGTAACTGGGGGCGATGGCACTGAACATGGAGCGGACTTTGTCCGCTTTGCCCGGCTCCGCATGGGGGTTGGCGAGTTCCGGGTCGGTCCAGGCGGGGGGGGTGGGAGAAGGACTGAACCCGGCGTTCATGGCCGGATCGTAGCGGCGCAGTATTCTTCTGCCATGCCCCCAACGTTCGGGGCGGCAGTTTGGCGTGCCAAGGAGATTCACAGATGCGGAAGTTCTGGACCGGGTGTGCGGCTGCGGCGCTGATCCTCACCGGCTGCTCAACCAACCCTGCGACCGGCAAGAAGCAGGTTGACATCCTCAACATGAACAGCGAGATCGCCATGGGCAGCGAGGCGGCGCCCGAGGTTCTTCAGCAGTACGGGGGCAAGTTCAACAACCCAGACGTCCAGAACTACACCGCCGAGGTGGGCAAGAAGCTTGCCGCGGTGACGGAGGGCGACAACCCCCAACTGCCCTGGGAGTTCACGATGCTGGACTCCGACGTGATCAACGCCTTCTCGCTGCCGGGTGGCAAGGTGTTCTTCTCCCGCGGTCTGGCGGCGCAGTTGCAGAACGAGGCGCAGTTTGCCGCGGTGCTGGGGCACGAGGTCGGGCACGTCACGGCAAGGCACATCAACGACCAGATGTTCCGCAACACGGTCGCGGGCGTGGGGACCGAACTGGCCAGCACGCTGCTGGAGGGCTACGGCGGCGCCGCGGCTCAAGTCGCGCCGCAGGTTATTCAGTTAGGTTCCCAGACCTTCCTGCTGCGCTTCAGCCGCAAGCAGGAACTGGAAGCCGATGAGCTGGGCATGCGTTACATGGCCAAGGTGGGGTATGACCCCAGCGCGATCGAGGGCGTGATGCAGGTGTTGGCAAACTCAATGAAGGGCGATCGCTCTCCCGAGATGCTGTCCACGCACCCCTATCCCGAGACACGGATCGAGGCGATCCGCGAGCGGATGAAGGATGAATACGCCGAACTCAGCACGCAGAGCCTCAAGACCAACGCGGCCCAATACCAGCAGCGCATGCTCTCCAAGCTTGGCGGCGGCAAGAAGGCGCAGCTGGCCCCCGGCGAAGGTGTGCTGGCATCCTTGGGAGACCCGGTGTTGTGGTGTGCGCACTGCCGGGAGGCCATGGTCGCCGGGCGCTAAGCGATCGCCGGTCTCCCGCGATACGTCACATACGGCACATGCGACCTATGGGACGCATGTGCCGTGTCTCACAAGTTGTGTGTGGCAAGCAGCGCTTACCGCTTGTCCATCGGCACATACCGCTGATCGTGCGGCCCGACGTACGACGCCGCGGGCCTGAACAGCCGGTTGTCCGCGAGCTGCTCGAGCACGTGGCCCGACCAGCCGCCGATGCGCCCCACGACGAACATGGGCGTGAACAGGTCCAGCGGCAGGCCGATGGAGTGGTACGTGGTCGCCGAGTAGAAGTCGACGTTGGGGTAGATGCCCTTCGCCGCGACGGCGGTTTCCATCGCCTTTTCAATCCGCGTGCTCTTGTCGAACAGGGCGATGTTGCCGGTGTCCTGCGCGAGCTGCTTCGCGAGGCCCTTGAGGTGGCTAGCGCGGGGGTCGTAGGCCTTGTACACGCGGTGTCCGAAGCCGGGGATCTTGTCCTTCTTCGCCAGCTTTTCGTGCACGAACTTCTCGGCGTCCTCCAGCGTGGGGATCTGGTTGAGCATCACCATCACCTCTTCATTCGCGCCGCCGTGCAGCGGGCCGCGGAGCGAGCCCACCGCGGCGGTGATCGCCGAGTAGAGGTCGCTGAGCGTGGAGATGACGACCCTTGCCGCGAAGGTCGAGTTGTTGAAGCCGTGATCCGTGTGCAGCACGAGGCACACATCCAGCGCCTTGGCCATCGCGGGCGTGGGCTTCTCGCCGTTGAGCATGTACAGGAAGTTCTCCGCGATCGACAGGCCCTTGTCGGCCTTGATCAGCGGCTTGCCCTGGCGGTAGCGGTGGAACCCGGCGAGCATCGCGGGGGCCACGGCCAGCAGCGTCATGGCTTTGTCGCGGATGTCGTTGAGGTCGATGGAGTTGGGCTTGGGGTCAACCAGGCCCATCGCCGAGATCAGCGTCCGCATGACGTGCATCGGCTGCGCATCCTTGGGCATGCTGGTCAGCATCGATTCGATGCGAGCGGGCAGGTCGTAGCGATCACGGAGCGTCTTGCTGAACGTGGCAAGCTCGTCCTTCTTGGGCAGGCGAGTATTCCAGAGCAGAAACACCGTTTCTTCAAAGGTCGAGTTGGCGGCAAGCTCGCCAATGGGGATACCGACGTATTCAAGGATGCCCTTCTCACCGTTGATGTAGGACATCCGCGTTTCAGCCGCCACCACGCCCTCGAGGCCCTTGGAAAACTCTGCCATCTGCATCAGCCCTTCCGAAACAGCCCACGTTCACATGATCCGGCAGGCCACCGCCGCCAGGAAGCGACTATAGAGAGGCTTGCCGCCGGTTTCGCGGCAGGTGTTCATGAGCCGCCAATTCACTTGAGAAATGCCGCCACAATTTCCGGCTACCATCGCCCGCAATCCAGCTCGTGGGCACCCGTTTGCCCACTAACAAGGAGCAGCCCGTGGCCCGAACGCGGATTAAGGTGTGCGGGGTGACGGAAGAAGAGCACGCGATTGCCGCGGCAGAGGCCGGGGCCGACGCGGTGGGCTTTGTGCTGTCGGGTCGCGGCCCCCGGGCCATCTGCCCCGACGATGCATACGGCATCATGAGCGTGCTGCCCCCGATGGTGACCGCCGTGGGGGTGTACGAGGACACCACCATTGATGATTTCAGCGACGCTGAGGAGGCGTGCCCCACGCCCTACGCCCAGTTGAGCGGGCGCGAGGATGCCCACCTTGTGAAGTCCTGCGGCCCCGATGTCATTAAGGTCGTGAAGTTTGATGCGGCCACGTTTGCCACGGAACTGGCCCGATGGGATGCCCTGAACGAGGTATGCGCCATTCTTATTGAGGCGTCGGACGCAAACGGCCCCTTCGACTGGCGGCAGATCGTCCCGTTTCTGGAGCACACGGGCAAGCCGATCATCCTCGGCGGCAACCTCAACCCCACCAACGTGGCGGAGGCCATCCTCGCGGTGCGCCCGTGGGGGGTGGATGTCACGTGGGGGATCGAACGCGAGCCGGGGGTGAAGGATCTGGCCCTGATCGAAGAGTTCTGCCTTGCGGTGCAGGGGGCGGATCGGGAGTAGGGGCTCTGGGTGGCCAGCCGCTCCGCGGCGGCTGCATTGGAACACCCCCCGTCGCTCCCCAGGCTGGGTTCCGGCAGTTCGCCCGAAGACCACCGCGATCCCATGTATTTGAAGTTCGGCTGCTCCCCAGAAGACCGCCGGGGAGCGGCGGGCCACCCAGCCCAACATGGCACGCCCTTCGCGATAGGGCCTGCATGCGCCTTGTCTCTGCCTTTGCCGCGTTGTTCATCGCCATCACGGTTCAGGCGACGACTGTCAAAGAGCTGGTCCGCATCAAGGGCCAGGGCGAGTCGATCCTGCGCACCTATGGGCTGGTGGTCGGGCTGCCCGGTACGGGCGATTCTGGCAAGGAACTGGCCGTATCCCGGCCCTTGGCCAAACTGCTGGAGCACAGCGGCAACTTCCTCGGCAGCCCCAAGGAACTGAACGCCTCAAAGTCTGTGGCGCTGGTGATGGTGACGTGCGTGGTTCCTGCCGCGGGAGCGCGGGCGGATGACCGCATCGATGTCAACGTCGCGGCGGTGCTCAACGCCAGCAGCCTCAAGGGTGGAGAGCTCTACCTCTGCCCGATGCAGGGCCCCACGCCGGACCCAAACGGAATCGTGTACGCGTTCGCCCAGGGGCTTGTCGACCTGCACGATGCGAGTGTGCCCACCATGGGCCGTGTGCGCGGCGGGGCGCGGATGGTGGAAGACATCCTCATGCCCGAGGTGGGGGACGTGTTCGACCTGATCCTCGATGCGCCGTACGCGGGCTGGGGCGCTGCACGCCAGATCGCGAGCTCGATCAATGCCAACGCGCAGCCCCTGGGGCCGGCGGTGGCGGTGGTGGTGGATGAACGGACCCTCCGCATCACGATTCCCCTGCCCGAGCGTGCCGACCGCGCCGGGTTCGTAGCGGATGTGCTGGGCGCCGAGGTCAATCAGCGACTGCTTGATGGTGTGGCGCAGGTCATCTGCAACCAGCGCACGGGCTCGATCATCGTAACGGGGGATGTGGAAATCAGCCCTGTCGCCATCACCCACAAGGACCTGACGATCACAACGGTGATCCCGCCGCCGGTGCCCTCGGCGTTCAATCCGGTCCTCGAGCGAGACCACTGGACGGGCGTGGCCCCCGATGCCAAGCCGGCAGAGATGGCCAAACTCGCGGACCTGGTGCGAGCGTTCAAAAAGCTGGACATCCCGGTGCAGGATCAGATCAACATCCTCCAGATGCTGCACAAGACGGGCAAGCTGCACGCCAAGCTGGTGGTGGACTGAGCATGACCACGAATGCACCAGGGCTTGTGACGGTTGGGGGGCTGGGCACCGGTGCGCCGGCGGCAACAACGCGCCTGCGGGCCAACCAGGATGAGTTTCTCGATGCGCTGACACGGGCACGAAGCGATGTGAAGGACCCGCCGGAGGTTGCCGCGCGGAAGGCGGCGGAAGCGCTGGTGTCCGCTTCGCTGGTGCAGCCAATCTTCAAGAAGATGCGGGAGAGCAGCAGTGCGGCAGCGCCATTCGCCCCGAATCAGGCGGAGCGCACGTTTGGCTCGATGCGTGATGCAGCCTTTGCGCAGCGCCTGGTGTCGTCGCAGCGGTGGGCGCTTGTGGACAATCTGGCACGCCGGATGCTGGAGAGGTCTGGTCACAGCCCGAAGGCGGTCGAGGCAACGGCGTGAAGCGGGCGTGACGAAGCACGATGGGGGAACGCGGAGTCATGCAGCACACAGGAAAGACACTACCCGCTATGACCGTAACGAACATGATGACCGCCGAGTCGCTGACGCAGGAGCTGCGGTCGCTGCTCGAGGCGTTTCTCGTGGCGTATGGCGCGCTGGGCACGCAGGCGACGGCCCACCGCGAAGCGATCCGCTCCGCCGACATGGCCGCGGTGCAGCGTGCAACGCATGCCCAAGCCCGCCATGTGCAGACGCTCGGCACCTTGGAACAGCGTCGCCGCGAGCTGGTCGCGTCATCCTGCACACGTTTTGCAACACTCGCGTCCAAACGCTCCACCGCCATCACACTGACCGACCTGTGCCAGTGCGTGCCAGAGAAAGACCGTGCCGCCATGAGCACCCTCGCGGCAGACCTCAAGCAGCTTGTGAAGAGCGTGGATGAGCAGACCCGGACCGTCAAGGCCGCGACCGCGTCGCTGCTCGCGCACATGGAAGGCCTGATGCGCCAGGTTGGGCGGCAGTTGAGCCACGCGGGGACGTACACCGCACGCGGGTTCGTGGAGCCCGGCGGCGTCGTGGTCTCGGCCCTGGACCTGAGCACCTGAAAGTCACACCATGAGCCTTACAAGCGCCATCCAGATCGGTCGCTCGGCCCTCGCGGCAAGCCAGATCGGCATCCAGGTCTCTGGCAACAACATGGCCAACGCGGCCACGCCCGGCTACTCGCGTCAGGTCGCCCGCCTGCTCCCGGCCCGCGGCGATTCATCCGCCGGAGGCCTGCGGGTCGGCAACGGTGTGCTGGTGCGCAGCGTGCAGCGACAGGTCGATACGGCCCTGCAGGGGCGGCTGTGGAACAGCGCGTCGGACCTCTCCGCGTCGGCCACGAACTCGCAGATTTTCTCGCAGGTTGAAGCCGCGCTGGGCGAGCTCGGAGATCACGATCTTTCCAGCGAGCTCTCCGCGTTCTTTGGCTCATGGTCTGAAGTTGGCAACCAGACACCCTCTGCCAGCGCGGTGATCCAGCAGGGAGACCGGCTGGCGGGGTTCATCCGCAACCTGCGGAACGAACTGCTGGACCAGCAGCGTCAGATTGATGATCAGGTTGCCGCGACGGCCGAGCGTGCCAACCAGCTTCTCGATTCCATCGCGCAGCTCAACCGCTCCATCGGCACGTCGGAAGTGGGGGATGTGAGCGCGAACACGCTCCGCGACCAGCGTGACCAGGCCATCAGCGAGCTGTCGCTGATCATGGATGTGAACGTGATCGACCGCGGCGGCCAGGGTGTGGATGTGCTGGTGGGTTCAACGCCGGTCATCCTGGGCGCGCAGGTGCAGCGGCTGGCGGTGCGGCGCGAGACGGTGGACGGTGAGATTCAGGTGACGCTGACATCGGGGGCCAACGACCAGCCCCTCGCGGTGTCATCCGGCTCTCTGGGTGCGCTGCTGGAATCGCGCGATACCGCCGTCGCGGGCACGCTGGAGAAGCTCGACACGCTCGCCAGCCAGCTGATCTTCGAGGTTAACAAGCTCCACGGCACCGGCAGCAGCGCCAGGGGCCTGACACGCACGACGGGCACGCTCGCGCTGGGCGGCAATCGCGGTCTGGCCCTCAACGACCCCGACAACCAGGCGACCAAGGGCCTGCCTTACCACGCCACAAGCGGCTCCTTTGTCGTCAACGTCCGCAACGCGGAGAGCGGCACGATCGAGAGCCGGCGGATCGACATCGACCTGGATGGCCGGAACAACGCCGGTGCAGTGGGGACCGGTGATGACACATCGGCGCAGGACATCCTCGACTCCCTGAACGCTATCCCCGGTCTGCACGCCACGTTCACGCCCGAGGGCCAGTTGGACGTGCGCTGCGATGAGGGTCTGGACTTCAGCTTTGCAGAGGACACCTCCGGCGCTGTCGCACTTCTTGGTCTCAACGCCTACTTCACGGGAACCGATGCCACGAATATCGGCATTCGTGCCGATCTGAAGACCGACTCGTCGCTGCTGACGACCGGACGCATCGTCGATGGCAACCTGGTAGAGAACGCGACGGCGCTGGACATCGCCGGCCTGCAATCCAAGCAGCTGGGCGGGCTCGCCGGTCGCACGATCCAAAGCCTGTGGCGGGATTCGGTGCAGCAGGTGGGCGGGCAGGCGGCGTCGGCACAGACAGCCTCCAGGGCCGCCGCAGTGGTGTACGACAGCCTCGATGCCCAGCGCGCCGGCCTGAGCGGCGTGAGCATCGATGAGGAGTCGATCAACCTGTTGGACTTTCAACGCCAGTACCAGGCTGCCGCGAAGATCATCAGCACGGCGGACGAAATGACCCAGATTCTCATCGGATTGCTGTAGCACAAGGACCTGCGCCGCTTGGCCCCACATTTGCGTTAAGAACACGGTCCGATCTCAGGCCCGAACCTCGGCCCCATTGCCCGTTGCCCCCCACATGAGCAGCATCCCGTCCAACCTTGTCCGTGTCACGAACATGATGTCGTCGCGCCTATCGCTCGCGAACATCAACCGCACGAACGTGGACATCCTGAAGCTCTCAGAGCAGCTCTCCACGGGCCGGTCCATCCTCCGGACCAGCGATGACATCATCAAGGCCGCCACCATCGGCGCGCTGGACGACCGCATCGACCGCTCGGGGCAACTGCTCAGCAACCTTCGCCACGCGGCAACGTCTTTGGAGACGCTCGACAGCTCGCTCTCGACGATTTCCGAAATTGCCGAGTATGCCCGGGGCATCGCCAGCAACCAGATCAACTCCGATGCCACCGCCACCGACCGCCAGGTGCAGGGCACCGTCATCGAGCAAGAGATCCAGGGTCTGCTTCGGGTCGTCAATGGCCAATCCGCGTCTGGCTACGCCTTCGGCGGGTCCACCCCTTCGCGCCTCCCTGTGGTGGCGTTCGGCGCGGGCTACCGGTATGTCGGAACAGGCAACGGGCTGACAACTGATCTTGGCTCCACATCTGGCGTGCCTATTACGCTTGGGCCCACGGTGGTAAGCGGCATTTCGTCCCGCATCCGCGGCAGTGTTGATCTGAACCCGGCGTTGCTGCCGCAGACTCCGCTGGGCCAGCTTGGCGGCGCACGCGGCCTGGGTGTCTCGCTGGGGACCATCGCGATCTCAGTGGACGGCGGAACGCCGCTTGAAGTTGATCTGCGCGGCGCGGCATCGGTGCAGGATGTGATCGGCCGCGTGCAGAACACGCTGACGCAGTACGAGACCGATACCGGATCGACGGTCTTGGGCTCGGGCGGCGTCTCGGTGCAGGCTGGTACCTTCTATATAGATGTCGCGTCGGGAACTCCCGCCCATTCGATTCAGTTCTCGGACGTGGCTGGCGGCTCAGCAGCTCAGGACCTGGGCTTGACCGCCACGACCCCCTTCGCATTCTCCGCTACGAACTCCAACGGGCTCGATCTCTCGCCCCGACTGACGCTGCAATCGCCCATCTCCTCTCTTCAGGGGGTCAGCGGCGTGCTGGGGCCGATCAGGATTTCCAACGCCGGGCGCAGCGTGGTGGTGGACCTGTCCACCGCGCAGTCCGTCAGCGATATCAAACGCTTGGTCGAGAGCGCCGAAGTTGGCGTTCGGGTTCAAATCAACAGTGCGGGCACCGGCATCGACATCGTGAACGAGGTGTCGGCGGGTAGTGGTGCGGCGTTGTCGATCAGCGAGGTCTCGGGCGGTAACTCGACGGCCACCCGTCTGGGGGTGCGGACGTTTGCCGCGGACACGCGGGCGACGGACCTCAACTTCGGGCGGGGTGTGAAGATCGTGGATGATGTGATCAACCCGATCACGCACACCTACGACCGGGCGCTGAGCAGCGACTTCAAGATCGTCCTGGGCGATGCGTCACGGACCACCATTACGGTGGACCTGCGCGCTTCGGACATGACCGATGTGCAGAGCATCATCAATCGGATCAACGCAGAGGCGGGCCAGGCACTGACGGATGCGGGGCTGGATGCGACGGACTTTGTCGCCCGCCTGGGGGATGACGCCAACGGCATCGTGTTTGAGCAAGCCGCGGGGTACGCGAAACTCGAGGTCAGCGGGCTCAACAACTCGAAGGCCGCGGAGAACCTGGGGCTGCTCAGCGGAACGTGGGACTCGGCAAGCGCAACCTTGACCGGACAGGACCGGGGAAAGGTGCGCGTTGACGACATGTTTACGCGGTTGATCGATTTACGCGACGCGCTGCGGGCGGATGACACTTCTGGCATCACGCTTGCTGGAGAGGACCTTGAGAAGACCATCTCGTCCCTGATCGAGACGAGGGGCGTGGTGGGGGCTTACGCCAAGCGGGTCGAGGATTCCACAACGCACGAGCAGGACCGGACGCTGATGGATGAGGTGACAAGGGATGACCTGCGGGGCGTGGACTTTGCGGCGGCGTCGAGCCGGTTCACGCTTCTTCAGACGCAGCTGCAGGCGGGGCTTCAGGTGACGGCGATCGCGAACTCGAGGACTCTTCTGGACTTCCTGGGCTAACGCCCTGGACTCCGGCTTTCGGATCGAAAGGAACGGCGCCCGCCAAGAACGGCCACGGGGGCGCCGCCGCAACGACAGGATGTCGCCCGGTCTGGATGACCGGGGTGTCGATCTGGGATTTTTCACGGCCAAGTCCCGCGTGAGACGCGGGGGAGCGGACGCAATGGAAGTGCGGACGACACGATTCGGGGTTGTTGACATCGCGGAGGACCGCGTGATCCACTTCTCCAAGGGGCTTCTGGGGTTCACCAATCAGACGCGCTTCTGCCTTCTGGAGCCCGGCGACGACGCCTGCTTCTTCTGGCTGCAGAGCGTGGATGAGCCCAGCCTGGCGTTTGTCATTACCGACCCCAGCCTGTTCATCCCTGAGTACTCGGTGCCCATCCGCCCGGAGCAGATGACCGAGCTCAAGCTGAACAAGCTGGAGGACGCCCAGGTCTTCGTGATCGTCAACAAGGTTGACAGCACACTGACCGGCAACCTCCAGGGGCCACTGGTTGTCAACACCGTGACCCGCAACGGCGAGCAGATGGTGCTGGCCGAGAAGCGCTGGACCACCCGCCACCCGCTGGTGAAGGTCGCGAGCGCCAAGGAGCTGCCCCACGCGATGTCGGCCTGACACGCGTGCGAGCCACTCAATGAGGAACACGGCGTTCCACATCACCGCAGAGACGACAACGCCTGAGAACCGGCGGGTCATGGCGCGGCACTGCGCGCCGGCCCCCGAGAGAGAGCCTTCACCGTTGCTGGGGCAGGGATGCCCGGACGCTGAAGGCAAGGAGCTAACTCATGCTGGTGCTATCGCGGCAGCGCGACGAAACGATCATGATCGGGGACGAGATCGAGATCACCGTGGTGGACATCCGCGGCGACAAGGTCCGTCTGGGCATCACCGCCCCGACGCGAATCGCCGTCCATCGGAAAGAGGTCTACGAGGCCATCCGTCAGGAGAACGAGCAGGCCGCCCGCATCAGCGGGACGGAGCTGTGCGGCCTGAAGGGGGACATCCTTCCCGGGCCCGCACGGTCCAGGGTCAGGGCGCAGGCACGCGGGCTGGCCAGCCAGGCCAGGCCCACGCCAACGCCCGAGGCTGGACGCCCGCCCCGGCCCGCGGAACCAATCAGCCGGCGGGCCTAGCCCGCGCCAACGGCACCAACCCTCGCGCCCGGAGCGGGGTTCTCTCAAACGCGGGCAGAAGTCCGCAGCGTCGCAAGGTTTCTCAGAGCACTTAGCCTCAATCACGGAGGATTGCCATGGCTAGGATTAATACGAACGTTTCCAGCGTCATCGCCCAGGCACATCTCAGTCGAACCCAGGGCGAACTCAGCGTCCGGTTGGAGAGGCTCTCCACCGGCCTGCGGATCAACCGCGGCAAGGACGACCCGGCCGGCCTCATCATCTCCGAGCGGCTCCGCTCGGACATCGCGGGGGTCAACCAGGGCATCAGCAACGCGCAGCGGGCCAGCAGCGTCATCTCGACTACCGAGGCCGCCCTCGCCGAAGTCAATGACCTGCTCAACTCGGTGCGAGGGCTGATCGTGCAGTCGGCCAACACCGGCGCCATCTCCGACGAGGAGCGAGCGGCCAACCAGCTGCAGATCGACTCCGCCATCGAGAGCATCACACGCATCTCCAATACCGCCAGCTTTGGCGGCATGAAGCTGCTCAACGGCAACCTCGACTACCAGTTGTCGGGCGTGCGCAACAGCGCCATCACCAACGCCAAGATCAACGGCGCCACCTTCACCAACGGCGGCAACATCCAGGTGGATGTCGACGTGGTGACCTCGGCGCAGATGGGCTCGCTGTTCTACAGCGGCGCTACCACGCCCCCGGGCGTGCTGCTCACAGCCATGACGCTCGAGGTCAAGGGCCCCAAGGGCGTGCAGGTCATCAGCGTCGGCTCGGGCTCGCTGACAGACCTCATCACGGCCATCAACCGCACCACCAGCTCCACCGGCATCACCGCAACGGCCATCAACGGCAACGTCAACTCCGGCGTTGTGTTCAGCTCGGCGACCTACGGCACCGACGCCTTCGTCAGCGTCAAGCGCCTCAACCCGCCCGCGGACGTAGCGAACAGCTTCTCGACCTACAAGCTCGATAACAATGCCGCCGTTCCTGGCGCGATTCCCTTCGACTGGGCCGGCCTGCTCGGCAGCAACACCCTGACCAAGTCGGATCACGACGTGGGGCAGGATGTCAAGGCTCTGGTCAACGGGAGCCTGGTCAACGGGCGAGGCCTCACGCTCAACGTCCGCCTCCCAACGCTCAGCGCCAACATCACCCTGGAAAGCTCGTTTGCAACCCGCCCCGCGAGCGCTGCAACGCGGTTCGACATCACCGGCGGTGGCGCGCTCTTCCAGCTCGGGCCCAACGTCACGGTGCTCCAGCAGGAGAACATCGGCATCCAGTCGGTGTCCGCCTCCGCCCTGGGGGGCATCAAGACCGCGAACGGCGTTGAATACCTCAACAGCCTCAAGACGGGTGAGTACAACAGCGTGGACTCGGCGGTGAAGCGAAACACCGACTTCGCGGGTGCCGAGGCGATCCTTGCCGCGGCAATCGATCAGGTCACCGAACTGCGTGGGCGGCTGGGTGCCTTCGAGCGGAGCGTGCTCGCTACAAACGTGAACTCGCTGCAGAGCCAGTTTGAGAACCTGACGTCTGCGGTCTCGCAGATCCGAGATGCGGACTTCGCGGTGGAAACGAGCCTGCTTACCAGGGCCCAGATCCTCTCCGCAGCGGGCACCTCGACGCTGCAGCTTGCGAACCAGCAGAGCCAGCAGGTGCTCCAGCTGCTCGGTGGCTAAGCCCAGAGGAAGGCTTAGGCAGGGTTCTATAACACGAACAGGGACGTTCAAAGCCCCGACCGGAACCTCCGGTCGGGGCTTTTTGCTGCGCGCATCCCCTGAACGGCCGGTGCTTTGCCGGGAAAATCGTTGATTTGGTTCCATGCCGACTAAACCGGCATTTATTCCTTCCCGATGGTGAAGACGTCCACGCGACCTGTGTCGGTCATGTGGGTGAGTGAAGCCGGGACGGAACCCGACACTCTCAGGATCACGTAACTCGCAACTCGCACGGAGGTCGGTCACATGTCTCGCATCAATACAAACGTCCAGTCTCTCATCGCACAGCGTGTTCTGTCGCAGAACAACCTGGGCCTCAGCCAGTCGCTCGAGCGCCTGAGCACGGGCCTTCGGATCAACCGCGGCAAGGACGACCCGGCCGGCCTCATCGCCAGCCAGAACCTTGAGGCGGGCCAGAAGGGCCTCAACGCCGCCATCACCAACGCGCAGCGCACCGATCAGGTCGCCAACATCGCGGAAGGCGGCCTCCAGGAAGTATCCGGCCTGCTGACCGAGCTGCAGGGCCTCATCACCTCGTCCGCGAACAGCGCCGCGCTGTCGAGCGAAGAGAAGGCCGCGAACCAGCTCCAGATCGACTCGATTCTCCAGACCGTGGACCGCATCGCGTCGGCCACCAACTTCCAGGGCATCAAGCTCCTCAACGGCAACTACGACTTCAAGACCAGCAGCATCGCCGCCGGCGTGACTGACTTCAGCGTCAACGCCGCGAAGTACACGGGCTCTTCGCTCAAGGTTGACGTGCAGGTCACGGCGTCTGCCCAGCAGGCCGGCCTGTTCGTCTCCGCCGGCGCCTCCCAGCTCGCGCTGGGCCAGGGCCAGTCGTTCGTGTTCGAGGTTGCGGGCTCCAAGGGCAGCCGCGAGCTGACCTTCAGCTCTGCAGCGACAATCAGCGACGTGGCGGCCGCCATCAACAGCTTCACCGGCGTCACGGGCGTGACGGCCACCACCTCGGGCACGGGCATCAAGCTCGTCAGCAGCGAGTACGGCAAGAGCCAGTTCGTCTCGGTCAAGGTTGTCAACGCCGGCGGCTTCGGTGGCAGCAACGTGGGCATCTACGATATCGCGGCGAATGACTTCAACATCGCCAACACCACGATCCGCTCGACCTTCGCCAACGCCACGCAGTCCGTCACGGACAAGGGCGTTGACGTCGCGGCGACGATCAATGGCATCCGCGCCACCACCAGCGGCCGCAACATCCGCGTCAACACCGACTTCCTCGACGTCGCTGTGACGCTCGATGCAAGCAAGAGCCAGACGCTGGGCGTCGTGGGCGGCTCGGGCGGCGCGTTCCGCATTACCGGCGGCGGCGCCGACTTCCAGCTCGCCGGCAACGTCGATATCGGCGGCCGCGTCTCCCTGGGCATCCAGGACGTGGCGGCCCGCAAGCTGGGCAATAGCACCACCGGGTTCCTCGACTCTCTCGCGTCGGGCAAGTCCAACAACATCGTTGATAGCAACGGTGAGAATGCCCAGAAGGTCGTCTCCGAGGCGATCAAGCAGGTCTCGGCCCTTCGTGGGCGCCTGGGCGCCTTCCAGAAGAACACCGTGGGTGCGACCATCCGCAGCCTCAACGTGCAGTCGGAGAACACCGCGGCCGCCCAGTCGGTCATCCGCGATGCCGACTTCGCCTCCGAGACCGCGCAGCTCACCCGGTCGCAGATCCTAGTGCAGGCATCGACCAACGTCCTGTCGCTGGCCAACAGCCAGCCCCAGCAGGCGCTGTCGCTGCTCCGCGGCTAAAGCGGCCTGACCCTCTAACGTGATCCCGAGACCCCGGCTTGCGAGAGCCGGGGTTTTTATTTTTTGAAGGTACCAGCGACCTTTCAGGCGTCCAGGCCCGTGGATGAAGAAGGAAGACACGGACCTTAAGAAAGGTCCGTGGCACGGGTCGCCGATAACCTGGCATGCCCGCGGCGTCAGTACGAACACCACTGCCTGA
>JBBSOF010000027.1:0-44557 GCA_038260025.1 Phycisphaerales bacterium | reverse complement strand
TTGAGCGTGGCACGCACGGCGACGCCGCTGCCGGTGCGGCTTTCAATGCGGAAATCCTTGATCGGGAACGTCGCAGGGTCGCCGCTGTAGCGGGGCCAATAGAAGACGGGCAGGCCCAGCAGTTGCAGCGTGATGTTGCGGGCGTCAACAATCGTGCGTCCCTCGCCGGGCAGGGGGGAAGAGTCATCGCCCTCGCCATCGTCCTGTGCCGCGGCGCCGGGCTCTCCCACGGCGGGCGGCGGTGTGACAGTGGCATCGTCCTGCTTGGTGATCGTGACGGTGCTTGCACCGATCGCCAGTTCGGGGTCGAAGAACGGCGTGTTTGTGAAGCGGGCATCCTTGGCTACAAACTGGCGGGCCGATTCCTGGCGGATCGACTTGGCACGCACATACAGCGGCAGGCGGCGCGTCTGGTCATAGGTCCAGAACACCGCATCGATGGCGATGGCCTTGTTCTCGCGGAAGTCGTAGTAGATCTGCGGGGCGCGCATCGTGAAGGTGCCATCGCTGGCGGTCACGTTGCCCTCCAGGAACACGCCGCGGACCGCGCCTGCGCCGACGCGGAACGCGCTCTCCAGCTTGCCGGGGTCAGTGAAAACCACCGCCCGCTGTGCCGTCATTGTCAGGACTCGCTTGGCCTTGAAATCTTCGTACTGCACGCTCACGCCGCTGGTGGCGATGATCGTGTTCTCGGTCTCCCCCGAGACGATCGAAACCTCGCCGGGGGCAAGCGTCACGATGCCGTCTTTGGAAAAGATGGGCTGGTTTTCGCCGCTGCGTGCGGCAGCCGCGGGCGCGAGCGGTGTCAGTGACGGCGTGCCCGGCTGCGTGGCATCCGGCGCGACAGGCACAACCGGTGCAACAGCCGTGGTCGCGGGTTGCGCAGGGGTCGGTGTGCCAGGCTCGCCCGTGGGTGGTGTGCCTGGCGGCGCAGCGGGCTGAGTCTGACCGGGCGTTGTCGATGGCGGCACCGGCCTGGGCGTGACGGCCACCGGGCCGCGTGAGGGCGGAGTCGCAGGGCGTGCGGTCGGAGCTTCGGCGGCGCGCGGCGGGGTTGTCGTGCGGCGGCCGGGCACGGAAGACGTTTGAGAGGTGTCCACCGCCGAGGGCTGCGGCAGCGGCGTCATCGTGATCGCACCCTCGGGCAGTAGCGGCGGGCGCGGCGGGCGGACAGCGGCACTCTTGCGGGACAGTGTCGGTAGTGGGGTTTCCGGCGGGGGCTCTTCGGGCGAGCCCATCTCACGGCGGAGGGACTTGCGCAGGGCGGCTTCTGCCGCAGGGAGTACGGGCGCGGCAGCGCGGGGCGGGGGGCCCTGCTCCAGCCGGTCGGCGGTGAGGCTGACCTCGCCATCAACATCGATGACCGCGCGCACTGGCAGGTTGTCGGATGTCATGGTGACGCCGCCGGCGGGGTCTGCCGCGGAACCGAGTTCTTCGAAGTAGACGAAGACCTGCGTGTGCTGCTTCTGATCCTGGATGAAGGTCTCGAGCCACGCGGCAGCGCGCTTGGCGCGGAACGCGTATCCGGCGATGGTGACACGGACATCGCCATCAAGCACGAGACGCTGGGTGGCGCCGTCATCCCATTGCCAGACGCGAGAGGCGGCGAACTTGAGCTTGCCCGTGACCGCGGCCTGATTGAAGCGCACGCCCGCGAACGTGCGTCCGTCGATGGCGGCTGGGTTGATGCCTGTGGTGGTCGAGGGGGTCGTCGCGGGCTGGGCCCAGGCGGTGAGGGGCGTGCAGGTGCCCGCGGCAGCCATCAGCGCCGCGAACGGTCGAAGTTGAAAGAAGAACCCCGCACGGGGCCTGGAAACCATGGGGCGGATGCTACGGGGTTTTGACGATGATCACAACCTGAGCGAAGCGGGTTCAATGTTTACGGGGTGCAATCGCCACAAACACCACCATGAGGCATGGTGGTGACGTGTTCAGGAGGGTGACCAGACGTTCACGGCCTTGCCGTTGACATGCGTGCCGTCGGGGTTGTGGCCGGTTGCCGCGGCGTTGATGCTGATGCGGCCGGCCTTGATCCCGGGGTAGTGCTCGCCCTGCCAGCTATCGGTGTACTTGGGATCGTCCAGCTCGAGAGCGGCCTTGGTGGGCCACAGCGGGCGGAACGTATCGCACATGACCGCAAGCTCGCCAGTGAACTTGGCATCCAGGCTGGCCTCGACAGTGCCCGGGTGGGGGCCGTGGGGGATTCCCTGGGGGTGTGCGGTCATGGAGCCGACCTCGATGCCCTTGCGGCTGCCGAAGTTGCCCTCGACGTAATAGAGCACCTCATCGCTGTCGAGGTTGCTGTGGTTGTAAGGCACCTTGATGGCGTTGGGGTGCCAGTCGAGCATGCGCGGGCAGAAGGAGCAGATGACGAAGTTGTGGGCCTCGAAGGTCTGGTGGATGGGCGGCGGCATGTGCAGCTTGCCGGTGATGGGGGCGAAGTCGTCGATGTTGAAGATGTAGGGGTAATAGCAGCCGTCCCAGCCGACGACATCGAGCGGGTGGTAGTGGTATACGTAGGAATGGATGCAGTCGCGGGCCTTGATGCGGACTTCAAAGTCGCCCTTCTCGTCGAAGGTAAGGGGCATCTCGGGCAGGCGCAGGTCGCGCTCGCAGTAGGGTGAGTGCTCAAGGAACTGAGAGGTCTGCTTGCTCATGTATCGCGGCGGCGGCTTAATGTGGCTTCCGTTGGTGGTCTCGATGAGAAGGAACTTGCCGTAGGGCATGTCGGCGAGCGGGGCCTCGCCTTCTTTGGGCTCGCGGTCATCCCATACGAACTGGTAGATGACTCCCTTGGGGATGATGATGTAGTCCTTGGGGCCGAACTTGAGCATGCCCATCATGGTGTAGACGGTGCCGCTGCCGAAGTGGATGAAGAAGCACTCGTCGCCCTGGCCGTTCTTGAAGTGGTAGCCCATCTGCTCGGCGGGATTGCAGACGGCCATCTCGCAGTCGGCGTTGCCGAAGAGCACGACGCGCCCGGAGACGGTGTCTCCGTGGGGCTTGACGGGCGCGGTCTTGATGTGACGCATGCGCATCACTTCTTTTTCGATGTACTCGGCCTTGGTGCTGCTGATGCACTTCCAGCCGCTCACCTGTGTGGGCGGGTGGATGTGGTACATGGTGGTGGTGGGCCCCACGAATCCCTCGGTTCCGAAAACCTCTTCGGAGTAGAGGGCCCCGTCTGGGCGGCGGAACTGGACGTGGCGCTGGCGGGGGAGTTGGCCGAGCTTCGTGTAATAGGGCATGAATGAGCCTCCTGCGTGCTGATTCTACGGGCGCGGGGGGGGCCAGGGTGCGCAAGTCTCACTTCTGGTGCGGGTCGGGCTTCAGCCGGTAACAACTCGGGCCGATAGCGGCTTCATGGCCCCTTCGCGCGCCGGTGGCGAGGCGTCGGGGCTGTCGGAGCAAGGCATGAGCGAGTTTGACCCATCACGCATAGACGCGCACGGCACCACGACCGAGAACCACAGCGAGGCATCCATGGATGAGCAGCAAATGACCCCCCCGCAGGCCTCCGGCGAGGACATTATGGATGTGCTGGCGGAGTTTGAGACTGGCCTGGACTCACTCAAGGCCTTGTACTCGCAGCGCCAGCGCCTCCAGACTCGCATCCGCCAGCATGAAGAGGAAGTGGCGACGCGCGATGCGGCCGTGACGCAGCGTGCCGCGGAGCTGGAGCGGGCCAACAGCGAGCACCAGCAGCGGCGCGAAGAGCTTGATCGGGCGCAGGAAAGCCTGAGCGTCCGCGAGCGGGAGCTGTCGGGGCTGTCGGAGGAGCTGGCCAAGGGGCAGGAGCAGCTCCGCGAATCGCGCCAGAAACTCGATGAGGAATCGACCGCGCGGAACGAGGCCATGGAGGCGCACGCGCACAAGCTGGCCGAGGAGGCTCGCCAGGTCGAGCAGTTGACGGCTGAGGTGCAGGAGCAGTCGCGGCTGCTGAGCGAGGCACGCGCCACCTTTGAGAAGGAGCGGCAGGAGCGGGTGTCGTCGGAGTGGGCGCAGATCGAGGCGCTGCAGCGGGACCTTGCAGCGGAACGGGAGCGGCTGGCGACGGCCGAGACGCAGTGTCGGGCGCTGACGGCGCGGGTGGAGGAGTTGTCCACGCAGCTTGGCGAGGCGAAGCGGCAGGTGCAGGCGATTGCCGCCGCCGGCGAGAAGGCGGATGCCAAGGCGAGCCGCGAGCGGGGCGTGCTGCTGGAGAAGGTGCGCGAATGTGAGCAGGCGTTGGCGACGGGTACGGGCGAGCGGGCGGCGCTCTCGGCGCAGGTTAAGCAGCGCGATCGGGCGTTGTCCGAGGCCGAGCAGGCGCACGCCGCGCTAAGCGAGCAGCTGCGCCAGCTGGAACTTGCCGCGGCAGAGGCGGCGACGGGTGTCGAGACGCGGGCCCGTGAGCTGGCTGACCTGCACGCGCGGGGCGCTTCGCTGGAGCGGCAGATTGATCAGGAACGCGTCGAGACGGTGCGTTTGACGGCAGCCTTTGAGGACAAGCAGCGGGAGACGGCCCGGCTGGAGGAGGCCGTTGAAGGGCTGAAGTCGAAGCTGCGGATGGAACTGAACGAACGCGAGGACATGCGCGTGCAGCTGGAGGCGGCGAAGGCGGGGCTGCTGCAGACCAGCACGCGTGCATCGCAGCTTGAGGAGCAGCTCGCGAAGGCCGCAAGCGAACTGGCGCAGCTTCAGCAGCAGGCCAAGGCCCGCAAAGCGCAGCCGCCGACGGCGAGCGCTGCCTCGACCCTGCGGCGCAAGCGCCGCCTCAAGCGCGCGCATGAGTTGATCCGCGAGCAGTCGGCGAAGCTCCGCCGCGCCAGCGAGGCGATGAAGAAGCGTATTGAGCAGGCGGATCAGGTGATCTCGCTCCGCGCGGAGCTGGCGGGCGTGCGCGACCGGGTGATTCAGTCCGAGCGTCGCGGCGTGCAGAAGCAGGCCGGCGGCAAGGCGGCGGTGATGACCCTGTGTGCCGCGGCTGTGTTTTCCGTGCTTGCAGCACTGAGCTGGACGGCGGCCAAGGAGATCGCTCCGGCCACGTTTGTGGCGACGTCAAAGCTCCAGGCTGACGGGCGCGGCCGTGAACTCAACGAGGCCGAGAAGGGCGAATGGCAGCACTTCCACGAGAGCCTTCTGGAGGACCCACGCTTCCACGAGACGGCGGCAGACCGATTCAAGAAGCAGGGCATGACCGCCCTCGCCTCCGCGTCGGCCGTGGCCGAGACGATCCGCACGAGCGTGACCACCGAGTCAACGACGCCCGGTGAACTCTCGCTGCACTTCAAGGGGCAGGGCTCTGACCGCACGCAGCGCACGCTTGAAACACTCACGGCGGCGTTCGCAAGCCACGCGAACGCGGCGCAGCAGCAGCGTCTGGACGGGAGCGTGACGCAGGTCGCGCAGCCCTCCATCAGCGGGGTCGACCCGATGGACAACACGCGCCAGGTGTACGCCGGCGGCATGCTCGGCGCGGGCGTGCTGGTGGGCGGGGCGCTGTGGGCGTTCCTGTGGAAGCGGCTTGCCGGTGCTAAGACCGCCTTCGAGCAGGACCCGGAACTGATGGCGGCGCTGGACGATGCACGCTGGGCGTCCTTCGCCTCATCGGGCGCGGTGGAGCAGCTGAGCAAAAACAAAGCCGCCCGCGGCTGACGCGGGCGGCTGGGTCGAAGTAGTAATGGAACGCCTCAGACGGTGCCGACCATCAGCAGGTGTGCGCCCTGCAACGGCTGCTGACCGATGATGGCGCTCACGATCGCGATGCGGGAGCCGCTCGCGAGCTTGTCGAACACGCACACCTCGGACTGACCATCGCCTGGCATCTCGTGGACGGTGTTGACGACGGCATTGTTGTCGTCAAGCGTGACCACGCGGTAGGACTCGTTCGCGCCCAGGGCGGGCAACTGGCAGAACATGCGGCTGGAATCCCATTGGGGGCTCACCCACACCGTGGCCTTCGCCGTGAAGGACTTGTCGGTGGACGTCAGCAGCACGCGCTGCGTTTCGGTGTTGTAAAGCACATCGTTCATGTACTTGCGGCCAAAGGTCTGGAGGAACGCGGTTGCCGCGGCATCGTCCTCGAAGGCCGAGTTCATGCGGGTATTGGCGGTGTAGACCTGAACAAAAGCGCCGCTGAGGATGACCACGGCGGTAATAAGGCCGATGGTTGCGGCGCGCCAGCCGCGGTGAACACGTCGAGCGGCGACGAGGTCGGTGCGGCCCGACTGCTCGGCCAGAATGGCGGCGCTGACAGCGGTCAGCACGCGGGAGCGGAGGTGCGCCGGGGCCTCAACAGCGGGGAGAAGGTGTTCCATAGGGGCGACCCGTGCCTGCTCTCGGATAACCTGCTCACGCACCGCCGTCGGTGCCGCGCCCAGGGCCGCCTCAAAGGCGGCTTGCTCGCGTTCATCCAAGAGGCCCAGGGCCTCAAGGTGAGCATGTTCCAGCAACTCCTGCAAACTCATAGTGCCAACTCCTCGCCGTTCCGTTCCCGCAACCGCACCAACGCCCTGCTCAATGCCGACTTGATGGTTCCCAATGGTGTGTTGAGTTCTTCACCGATCTGCCGCAACGTCTGACCACCTAGATACGCTCTTGTGACGACTGTCCGTTGCAGGTCCGGCAGGGTTTCGATCCGTTTCATCAAAATCTTCATGCGCTCGTCGGTGTCCATGCGGGAGGTGCCGGATGCCGCGGCCTGCGGCATGGCCGCCAGCGGCTGGTCCAGCGAGGTTGCCTTCAGCCTCGCCCGATTGCGCCGCAGCTTGTCCACCAGATGTCGTCTGGAAATAAGCATCACCCAAGTCACCAACGCTGAACGCCCGTCGTCGTACCGCGCTGCGGTTTTCCAGAGTCGAACAAAGACTTCCTGGACCGCATCTTCCGCTTCGGCCCTGGTGGGCATGGACTGGTACGCCATCCTGAACACCAAAGAGCCAAAGCGGTCGTACAGCTCCGCAACTGCGCCCTCGTCGTTTGTGGCGACGCGACGCATGAGTTCTAGATCGCCGCCTCCGCGGCCTTCCGATTGGCCCCGACGAACCCCCATTGGGCGCCTTCTTACTGACGGGTGAAGAACCCCGGCTTCAACGTATTGGTCTCTCGAAAGAGGCCGGTCCCGTCTGACCAGATATACGGGGCCGGGTCGCGCAGGATGCGTGGTTTCAACAATTTGAGTCTAATCGAAACCCCGGAACGATGGGGCGGCAGGTGCAAACAAAGCCCAAAATAGGCAGATGAACCCACCATGAATCGGCATCTTCCCGGACTGATTAGGGCGAAGAAAGTCTTGCGGAGGCTTCCGGGCGGGGGTACCCTATACCCGGTGGATTGCTGCCCGTGATGCGGGCACAACGTTGGGGATTCAAAGATGTGGACAGCTCGCCAACTTGGCGGCACCGGGACGCGCGCAATGCCGCTGCGCGCCGGGTTCACCCTGCTTGATGTGCTGGTCTCAATCGCGGTTATCGCCGTGCTTATCGGCATGCTCATGCCGCGGATCAGTATTGTGCATGAGTCGGCGAGGCGCGTCGTGTGCCAGTCGAACGCGCGCCAGATCGGTATCGGCATCATGACTTTCGCCAACGATCACACAGGCAACCTGCCCGGCAGCATTTATCTATCGAATGGTCCCAACCGCGGAAACTCGCAGCCGCAGAGCATGGATGTACTCCGTCTGCAGGACGGCAAGTGGGACGGGCTTGGGATTCTGTACGGGCAGGAATACACCACGGCGCCGAAGGTTTTCTATTGCCCTTCGCACCGGGGCGAGAAGCCCTTCTCGACGTACGCCAAGTACTTTGTAGGAACCCTTGGCGAGATTGTCGGCAACTACCACTACCGTGGCGAGGGCCCGGTCGGCCATGGTCCAAACGCCGGCACGACCCACAACCTCGACCACATCGACCCCGCGTTCTCCTCGCTGTTGGCCGATGGCATGCAACTCGAATCTGATTTCAACCACCGGGTTGGGGCCAACTTCTTCCGGGCCGATCTGTCCGTGCATTGGTTCAGCGATCCCTCGGCGACGGTGTCGCTGCCGAAGACGAAGGCGCAGTCGATCAATGATCGTGAATATGTGCCTGCGCTCTGGAACGCCATGGATGCCTCGGCCAATGCCGAGTGAGGCGAAAAGATCTTTCATGAACAATCGAAGCTTGAAGCGGCGCACCGCCGCGGTGGTGCTGTGCTGTGGTGTGTGGCTTGTTCTGCCGTCGGGCGAGGCCTTAGGCCAGCTCACTCCCGACCGGGAGTATTTTGGCGTGAGCCGCCCGATCCCAATGCGGGTTGCCGCGCCAGCGGGCAAGGTTGGCGATCTTCGTATCGAGCTTTACAGCGCAGGCGACGCCACCCCCGTGGCAGCCGCGCCCATCGACAAGGGAGGCGTGGACCTCTCCGCATTGTTCCCATCGTTGTGGGCGGCGCCGGGCACAAAGATTCAGTACGCGCAGCTCGTCGTTGGCGAGGAAAAAGTCGGACCGGCGGTCGTGCTGGTGCCGATGCGCAACCCGATGGCCGCGGTGCTGTACAGCGAGCAGCAGAAAACAGTGTGGTACAACGACCCGCAGACGGGCGTGCCGAGTTTCAAGCCGCGCGAGGGGCAGGTGGCGTGGGTCAGCAACGAGACGGCGACTTTTACGGGCCTGCGGGCGTACACCGACAAGCACGTCGTGCTGACGACCACAGAGGGCGAGATTGAGTTCCGCCTGCGGCCAGACGAAGCTCCCAACACGGTGTGCAACTTCCGCCAGCTTGTGCAGGGCGGCTTCTACACCGACATCATTTTTCACCGCATCGTGCCCCAGCTTGCGACGGGTGCGCCCTTTGTGATCCAGGTGGGCGACCCCACGGGCACGGGTGACGGCGGCCCGGGGTACTCGATTGATCTGGAGCCCTCGCGACTGCCGCACGACTTTGGCGTCATCTCGATGGCGCGGGAAGTCGAGCCCAATACCAACGGGTCACAGGTCTTTGTGTGTCTCAGCCGCGAGGGCACGCGGTCGCTCGATGGCCGCTACACGGCGTTTGGCGAGGCGGTGTCTGGTGCGGAGGTGATCACGGCCATTGCAGCGGCACCGCTGATCCCCGATGCGCCGGGGCAGGACCCCAAGAACCGCCCCAAGGACCCGCCGGTACTGCTGAGCGCACGCCTCGTGGACGCCCCGCCATATGGGACAGGTCCCCGGCCGGTGACGCGGCCGCCGGAGCCGCCCAAGTCGCGCTGACGCCGGCGATCTAGAACAGCAGTGAGAAGCCGATGCCAACAAAGGGCGTGGCATCCGCCTCCTCGTTCGCAAGCTCGATGCCGTTGGTATCGTCGACCGTGAACTCCTGCCACACCACATAGCCGAGGCTGGCGTTGACAGCAGCCCTGGGCGTGATGTTGTACCGGGCCTGCACCCACAACGGGATGCGCGAGTCGCGGCCGACACCATCGGGGAATGGCCCGTCCTCATCGAGCCGGTAAGCGCGGGACTGGTATGCGCCGCGCAGCGACACCTCGAAGGTATCGCATGGCTGGTAGGAGAGGGCAAGCCCGAACGAGTTGAGCTCGTTGAAGTTGCTCAGACGCCATTGGTCGTTGATCTTCCAGTCCAGGCTCAGCAGCGGCAGGAACAGGCCGCTGTCCTCCAGGCGGGACCGCACCGCAAACCCGCCGCCGATGCTGAATGTCGGCGAGACCTGGTAGGTCGCGCCGCCCAGCAGCCCGCCCGTGAACGCGTTGCTGATATCGGCATCGTTCTCGAATGAAGCATCCACGCCACCGCCGAAGAAGACGCTCCACTCGGGCGTGACCTGACGGCTGAACGCGACTGTCAGCGAAACTTGGCTGGTGTCGTTCCAGGGCTCGAGGGTGCTGATCGCGAACGGCGATGTGTCGCCGAAGTCGTAAAGCGAGAACTCGGCGCCGAGCGAAACCGTGAGGCGAGAGCGGTCGCCGATGGGCTGGCGCATGGAGATTTCGGCCCCGGCCCGCGATACGCTGACGTTGCCGGGGCCGTCGGAGAAGTCGGCCTCGAACGTATGGGTCGCGAAAGGCGTCACACTGAACTTCGGCCCAGCCGCGGGCTTTTCTTCCTCAAGGCTTGCGTTTGACCCCGTGGTGGGGGTGGCGTGATCCAGCGCCTCGCCCTGAGCCTGGGCGCGGCCGGCGAGCATGGCAAGTGCCGCGGCAGACAGCAGCAGCAGGCTGAAGCGGTGCGTGGTTGCGGACATCAACATCGGGGCGCTCCTGGAAGGGGCGGCGGCTGCCGCGGGTGTGGGCGAGTTTACACAGGTCGGGTTTCGCGTGTTCCCGGCTCGATGCGGCAACCGGCACGGGGGTGGGGCAGGCTGCCGCGTGGCGGGCGTGACGCTCCTACCCTCAAGCACGGCGGGCGTGCCAAGCGCGTTCGACAGGTGTTTCGGGGCGGTAGCTCAGTTGGTAGAGCGCTAGCTTTGCAAGCTAGATGTCGGGAGTTCGAGTCTCCTCCGCTCCATTGGCAAGTTTTTCGAAGGAGCCGGGCCGCGACCGGTGCGGCCGCTCCGCGGCAGGTCGGTGTCGAGCGATTCACGGATGCGCGTCACCCATCAGCCGCAACACGCCGACCCCGCTATGAGCGTGCCTGCCACGTCGGAGATCGCGGGTGTGCTGAACCCCGAGCCCGAGGCTCCGCCGGAGTTGTACCGGCCCACGGGGGTGTCTTCGTCCGGGCTTGCGGCGGTGCTGCTGACTCTGCTTGGCTGGACCACGATCCCGCTGTTTCTGTACTTCTTCAGGCACGACATCGACGCGTGGACGGCGAACGGGTGGCGGTACGCCATTTCAGCGATCATCTGGGCGCCGTGGCTCATCATCTCGCATTTTCGCGGCACAATCCCTAAAGGGCTTTGGAAAGCGGCGCTCGTGCCCAGTTTCTGGAACGCTGCGGCGCAGGTGTGCTTCGCGTGGGCGCCGTACTACATCGACCCACCGCTGATGACCTTTGGGCTACGCCTGCAGATCGTGTTCCTCGCGTTTGGCGCGGCGTACATGTTCCCGGCGGAACGGCGCGTGCTGCGCTCGCCGCTGTTCGTTGGGTTCCTAGTGCTGGCGCTTGCCGGAACGTTGACAACACTGGCGATTGATCCAGATGGGTTGGGCAAGAAGAACCTCACGGGAATCTCGCTCGCCATCGGCTCGGGTGTGATGTACGCGCTCTACGCCCTGGGGGTGCGCAAGCACATGGTGGGCATGGCCCCGCTCAAGGCGTTCGGCGCGGTCAGTCAGTACACAGCGCTGGTGCTAGTGGTCGCGATGCTGGTGTTCGCGCCCAACCACGGCGCGGACGCCATTACCCACTTGACGCCGATGAAGTTCTTCCTGCTGGTGCTGTCCTCGGTCATCGGGATCGGTCTGGGGCACACGTTTTACTTCTACAGTATTGCCCGGCTGGGGCTGGTGGTGTCGGCGGGGGTGGTGCAGCTCCAGCCCATCACCGTGTCCATTGCGTCATGGTTTCTGTTCAGCAAGGGCATGACGGGCTGGCAGTGGACGGCGGGGATGATCGCCGTCGCGGGGGCTGTGGGGATGCTCATTGTTCAGAGCATGCTGAGCCGGGCGATGGCCGCGAAGCCTCGTGGTGGGACCGCACGGGCCGCGTAAGGCAGCCGACACATTCAGATTTTTCGAAGCCTGCGGATTTCCGGCAGGGCAATGGCAATGCCTAGCACCACGAGGATGGTCCCGATGCCGCCGCTGACGACGGAGAAGACCGCGCCGGTAATGGTCGAGCCGGAGATGCCGCCCACAAGCCGCGCCACCGAGCCCGACTCAAACTCGCCGAGTTGGTTGCTGCTCTCGATGAACACGGTATTGACGGCCGAGACGCGCCCGCGGACATGCTCGGGCGTGCGGGTTTGCACGAGCACATGGCGGATGACAACGCTGATGGTGTCGAGGGCCCCCGCCGCGAAGAGTGCGGCAAGCGAAATCCATAACGATGTCGAAAGCCCGAAGGCGATGATGCATGCGCCAAAGCCGGCGACCGACCAGAGCAGCGCGCGACCGGCGTGCCGGAATGGCCGCCGGTGGGCGAGGATGAGCGACATCCCAAGGGCTCCAAGGAACTGCATGGCCTTGAGCCAGCCCAGCCCCGTCGCCTCGACGTGCAGGATGTCGTGGGCATAGATGGGCATCATCGCGGTCGCGCCGCCCAGCAGCACCGCCAGCAGGTCGAGCGTCAGCGCGGCAAGAATTGTTTTCTCTTTGTACACGTGCGAGAGGCCCGCGACCATGGAGGACAAGGTGAAGGCCCCGCCGCCGGGGCGACGCTCCACGGGGCGGACGTTCAGGCGTGACGCCGCGAAGGCGAACGTGCTGCAGCCGACGGCCGTCAGCAGGTAGACGGGCCACGCAACCGGCGGGTGACCGTGGTGCGTGGGGGCGTCGATGATCACGCCCGCCAGCAGGGGGCCGATCACGGCGGAGGTCTGGAAGAGGCTGCTGTTCCACGTCACCGCATTGGGGAACGCCTGGGGCGTGACGATGGTGGGCAAAAGGCTGCTGCGAGCGGGGCCGTTGAATGAGCGTGCTGCGCCGCTGAGGAAGAGCAGGACGTAAAAAGCCCAGATCGGCGCCTCGAGGTACGACGCGGCCGCCATGCCTGCCGCGGAGAGCGCGAAGGAGAGTTGCGTCATCACGAGGATGGAGCGGCGGCTGAAGATGTCTGCGGCGTGCCCGGCGGGGAGTGTGAGCAGGAACACGGGGAGTGCGCGGGCCAGCCCCGCGTAGGCGAGCGCCATCGGGTTGCTTGTGCGGTGGTAGACCTCCCAGCTCACCGCCATGCCCATCATCGAAAGGCCGATGGATGAGGGCGCAAAGCCCATGGCGAAGCGGCGGTAGTCGGTGGACCGCAGGGCGAGGTAAGGATCGTGGGGTTGGGGCGCGTCCGGCGGTATATCAGGAGAATCAGGGATCGACATCGCGTGACCGCATCCAGCGACGCCAGCCCCTCGCGTCGAGCGGGAGTGTAGCCGCGGGAGCGGCGTGCCCGCCTTCGCCGGGCATGAGCGCTGTGGGCCGAGCGGGTATGACGCTAGAGAAAGAAAAACGCCCGTGGGAGACGAGGTCGTCACCCACGGGCGGCTGGTTAATGCAATGAGACCGCGATCAGCAGTTGCCGCCAGCGAGCACGCGGAAGAAGGCTTCGATGTCGGCGTCGGTGCCGGTGTCGCCATCAAGGTCGAAGTCTGCGCCGCCGGAGAAGCAGGTGGCGCAGCAGTTGCCGCTCAGGCAGGCGAAGAACGACTCGATATCTGCGTCGGTGCCCGTGTCGCCGTCGCCATCGAAGTCGGCGGTGCCGCAGGCGGGCAAGCTGCAGATGCTGGGGGTCACGCTGTTGAACGTCGTGACGGTCCAGGAATCCAGCGTGCCACCGTCGATATTGGCGCCGTCGGTGATGGTGAGCGTCCATGTGCCCATTGCGCTCTGGCCATTAAAGGCCGAGAGCGCCTCGAAGGGGGCATAGGTGCCGGAGGTTGGGGTGGCGCACACCAGCGTGGCGCCCCCGTCGATGAAGGTAACGCTCATGTTGTCGTTGCCGGCACACAGGCGGTTGAAGAGACGGACGGTTGTGCCCGTTGAGTCGTTGCGCAGGTCGATGGTCAGGTCGCCGATGAAGGTGTGCTGAATCTGGATGTTGACGCTCATGCCGCCGATGGAAGCCGCGCCATTGAGCGTTTCCGTGTCAACCGTCACCGTGCCCGCGTCGGGCCCGATGGGCAGACCGGGCGTGAAGGGACCGCTGGTCATCGCGCCGTTGTAGATCGCCTGGCAGTTGGTGCCATCGCCGCGATAAATGCCGCTGGCGTTGGCGCAGCCTGTCGGCGTTGTCACCGAGCATGCGGTGGAGGCGCAGCAGGCGCCGAACGTCGGCTGGGTGTTGAACTCGATACAGGGGAAAATGATCGCCTGCTGCACACCGAGGTTGCAGCAGCCGGGCTGGTCGTTCCACTCGCCCGTGGCGGGCGTGATCATCTCGACATAGTCCTCGCCGTTCACAGGGTCGCGGCCGAGGTTGTTGTCGGGCTGGAAGGGGTTCTGCTGCCAGTTGGTGTAGTTCACGGGCTCGCCGTTCATCCACACGAATGTTCCTTCGACGGCTTCGTCGGTCAGGCCGATCCACAGGCGGCGGCCAACGCCGTTGAAGTTCGCCATGTTGGCCCGGACCCACTCGTTCTCGGCGCCGTCGCTGATGCTGGTGAGGTAACCGCCGAGTCCCGCTGCCGCGGCGCGGGCGTCGGCGATGGTGGAGTTCTGCAGGAGCATGTACCAGTGCCCGTTGGAGGGGTTCTGGATGGGGCCCCCGACGACAGTCTGGGCCATCGCCTGGCCGCTGCCGATGCATGCGCCCGCAATGGCTATCGCCAGCAATGATCGCGCCGTCATCATGGTCAATCTCCCGTGCCTTGTGATGTGTGGAATGCCCGCCCGCCCACACGGGCGTCCGGGCCCTCAGCATCCCAGAACGGCTGCAGCGCGGCAAGCAGAAACAGATAAATTCCATCGCGGGAGGACGGGTTCCGGGCACTGGAACGCTCAGCCGATGACCCGCCGGCGGTGTTTGACATAGTCCCACACCACAAACCTGTCCAAATCTCGCCCGCCGGTAAAGAACACCCGGCCGGACGTCGCCTCGGCGATGCGGTGCGCAAACTGGATGTCCTCGCTGCTCTGGCTCCAACTGGGCAGCAGGAAGATGTTGATGGTGATCCCCTCCCGCTTGCACAACATCGCCTCACGCATCGTGGCACTTTCCGTGAGGGGATCGGGCGGGTAGAGGAGGTAGAGGTGGGACCCCTCAAAGTGGGCGGTGGGGAGACCATCGGTGATGAGGATCACCTGGCGGTTGGGCGTGTCCTGAGCCCCGAGGACCTGGCGGGACACCGAGAGGGCATGCTGAATGTTGGTGAAGTGCTGGGGGATCTGCAACTCTGAGATGTCGGGGTTGCTCATGTCCGCCTTCAGCCGGACTGCCGGGGCGTGGATGGAGACGGGCTTGGGGAGCATGGCCGGAAGATCTGAGACCTGCCGTCGCTTCGCGAAGGTGGCCATCTCGACAAAGCCGAGAAAGTCTCCCGGGTATTCAGACCGGATCAGGCCATCGAGCGCGAGCGCCATGCGTTTCACGTTGATGTACTGCCCGTCGTAGCGCATGGAACCGGACATGTCCATGAGCACCATGGTGGCGCACTTGGGCGTGTTGCGGGTGCGGTGGATCGTGATGTCGTCTGATGAGAGCGACAGGCGGAAGGGCAACCCGCCGCCTGTCCCGCCTTGAGCACCGGCGTTGGGCCTGCGGTCCGCCTCGCGGGTGACCGCGTTGATGACCGTCTGCACGACATCCATATGCGCGACGGAATCACCGAACTCATAGTCCTTGGTTTTCTCGATCTCGACAGCGCCCTCGCCCACCACCGGGCCGGTGTGCCGCCCAGAGCGGGCCGCCTGAAGCTCACTGAAGATTTCCGCCAGCAGCGTGCGCTGGAACAGCCTGAAGGCCTGTGGCGTGAGCTTGTACCCCTCTTTGGTAAACTCAAGACCCTGTGCCCGCGCCTGCTCGCGCAGGTAGTCTTCCACCTGCTCCTGAAGCTTGTTCAGGCTTTCCATCTGCTCGGGGTCGGCGAACTCCGAGAGCGATTCCATGTCGATGATGGTCAGCTGCGCGTTCTTCGACGCTTCCTTGAGCTGCTCCATCAGCTTGTCGATGGTTTCCAGTTCTTCCTTGATTTCCAGGGCTTCGGGCACTGTCATGGGCGTGCGGCCGGTGAAGTCGTAGGTTGCGGCCAGCTCATCCACCTGATACTTCTCGGCAAGACGCTCCAGGATGCCCATGAGCTGGCGCGCGAACGCGCTCGTATCGTCCTTCTGACGCAGGAACAGGCGTTCAAGGTCGGCGATCTGCTCTTCTCGCACCATCCGCCGGAAGGCGTCGGCCATGTTTGGTGGAGGGGCCGCAGTCTTTGACTGGTCTTCGTAGCCCTGCTTTGCAAGATGCTCCACCTTGGCCGTCTCGTAGGTGGAAAGGATCTTGCGCTTGCGGTCTTCAAGCATCGCCATCAAGGCCTCAAGGCTCGGTCCCATCCGCGGGAACATGGAAGGGTCGAGGTGGATGGCGTTGGCGAACTCTTCCTCGGTGAAGTGCCGCATACTGCCGTAGGCCAGCATGTGCTCCATTGCCGCGGATGTCAGGTCCGGAGGTGGGGCGGTAGGGGAGGGAAAGTTCTTGGGGTCATAACTCTGGTAGGTGTGGACAATGCCACCCAGCCGGTCGCCCGAACCCGGTTGTTCACCGCTCTGCCGTGTGGACATGCTGACCGCCCTTCAACCGGAGGTTCGCTGGACATGAGCCCCGCGGATGCAGGCACACTAGCCGCCGATCGCGCGGCGGAACCAGAGCACCAGCTCATCCTTCGACATTTCGCCGGAAGCGACGGCTAGGGTCACATCCGCGGCAGCGGACTCATCGGGCAGCTTTGCCACGCCATTGCCTCGAAGGAACACGATCGCCGACGCGAGCGCCACCCGCTTATTCCCATCAAGAAACGGGTGGTTTTTCGCCAGGTGAAACAGGTACGCGGCCGCCATGGCGGCATGATCCTCATGAAGATATTGGTCGCCGAATCCCTGTGGCGGCATCATGATTGCCGATGTCAGCAGACCAACGTCCCGAACACCGGCAAGTCCGCCATCGCGCGCAATCACAACCTCCTGGATACGCAGCACATCTTCAATAGATAAAAACTGGACTTCCATCGCGGCTTACTCGGACAGGCGCTTGAGCGCGTTCCCATAGTCTCGAACCACATCGCCCATGATCGCGTCAACACGCTCGCGCCCGAAGCCGACGTTGGCGGGCGCCAGCGTCAGCCCGTTCCCTTGGACTGAAACACGCAGCGCGGTCTCCGGCCCAATCCCCATCGTGTCCAGGATCGCCTTGTCGATGATCAGGGCGTAGCTGTTGCCGTACTTCTGCAAGTGCTTGATCATCGAACCATCTCCGGAGTTCAGGGCCTCGTTCTTCATGGTACATTGTACTATCAATCCTCCGTGCCTGCCACTCTAACTAGAGAACCTCCGCCCGATAATCTCGAAACCCGGCGACCAGACCCCCAACAATCCACCATGCCAACTGCCACCCTCCGCCGACCGTTCTGGCCTGCTTTCCTGCTGACCCTATTGGCCCTTTTGCTTCCCTTTACCTCCGCCACAACCGCCCAGGTTACCTACCCCGTCCGCATAGGCCCCCAGGATTTCATCGCCGACACGGCCGACCTCATCACCGCCGAGGATGAAGCCAAGATCCGGGCCACCTGCACGACGCTGCTTGCCCAGCAGCACACGCCGCTCATTGTCGTCACCATCAACTCGATGGGCGATTACGGCGCGCGGAACTGGCCTATCGAGCGGTACGCCATGAACCTCTTCGATGAGTGGGGCATCGGTCACGCGGACCGCAACGCCGGGGTGCTGCTGCTGGTTTCCAAGAACGACCGCAAGGTTCGCATCGAGATGGGCGCGGCCTTTACACATGCGCGCGATGTCGCTGCCGCGGGGGTCATCAACGGCACGATTGTGCCGCAGTTCAAGTCCGGCAACTTCTCCAAGGGCATCCAGCAGGGTGTGGATGCAATCGCGAAGCGGGTGGTGGGGGCGGGCGTGCCGTCGAACGTTGTCGCCGGAGTTGCGCCCGGCACGGCAGCGGGGCCCGACTCCGCAGCCGGGGCGGGTTCAATGGACGCGTCAAGCCCCAGGGGCACACTGTCGGGCTCCAACCTTCCCAAGTCGCTCTTTGGACCGATTGCGTGCTTTGTCATCCCGATTATTCTGTTCGTCGTCATAGCCGTGATCTCTCGTGTGTTCCGCAGCAGCGCGGCCGGGCGCGGAGGCGTCGGTTATGGCGGCGTTGCGGATTCGGGACCTGCCGGTACGGGCTATGGGCCAGCGGGCTGGGGCGGCGGCTGGGGCAAGGCGGGTGGCGGCTTGCTTGGCGGCCTGCTCCTGGGCGGGCTGCTCGGAAATGCCTGGGGCTCTCGCAGCCACACCAACCACCGCGGCGGCTTCGGAGGGGGCAGTTCCGGGGGCGGGGACTTCGGTGGCGGTGGGTTCACCGGCGGTGGGGGCGGCGGCGGATTCTCCGGCGGCTCGTTCGGCGGCGGTTTCTCTGGGGGGGGCGGGGCCACGGGCTCTTGGTAAACACACATGAAAAAAGCATCGCAGGCATTCAACGACTCTCAGCGCGCGGCGATCGAAGCGGCGATCACGCAGGCCGAACTCCGCACCTCCGCCGAGATCGTGGTGGTCGTGGCGACACGCTCGGGCCGCTACGACCGCGCCGAGGACACGTTCGGCCTGTGCCTTGCACTGTTCGCCGTGACGGTTGCCTGGATGCTCTACCAGGACCTGCACCCATCCACCGCCGACTGGATGATTGGGAACGAGCTGACCCTGGGGCTGCTGCCCGTGCTGGGCCTGTTCGTGCTCTGGGCCGTCATCGGCGCGGCAATCGCGACGCGGTTCCCCATCCTCGCCCGCCCCTTCACGCCGCGCTTGCAGGCCGAGGCCGAGGTCCGTCGGCGTGGCTTTGAGGCGTTCCACCTGTTCCGTGTCAGCCGCACCGCGGGGCGTAACGGTGTGCTGATCTACCTGTCCATGATGGAGCACATGGCGTGGGTGGTTGGGGACGATGCGATCAACGACGCGCTGCCAAATTCGGCGTGGGACGAGGCTACCGCGGCACTCGTCGCGGGCATGAAGCGATCGGACTATGCCCAGGGGGTGTCGGACGCGCTCAGCCTCTGCACCGCCGCGCTGGCGGAAAAGTTCCCGCGTCAGCCGGATGACACCGACGAGCTTCCCAACACGCTGCACTTCCTCGACTGATGCCTATCTGAACTGCGCATGCCCCTGCGGGGTGAACCAGTTACGCGGCAGGTTGCCGATCGGAACGCGCTCGAAGAGCACCTTGTCCAGGCGGCCGCGCCGGTCCAACTCGTCGGTTGCCGGCTTTTCAGTGTCGGAGTTCGATCGCAGCGCAACCACGTCGACGACTTCGTCATCTGGCGCATCGTCCCAGGTGAACAGGATTCGCTCGGGTTCTTCTGTGGCGGGGTTGATCCACAACTCCACCCGGCGCGGACCGGAAAGAGCGACATCGCGCGTCGCTTCGATGTACACCAGGCTGCCGGGCCCACCTTCCAGCGAAACCCCTGCCGTCTTGTTCAAGTGCGGGTAGTCCTGCGGCAACGCCGCCAGAAACTCATCGAGCGGATTTTCAAACAGCGTTTGGCGACCGATGCGGATGAACGGGGGCAGGTCGCGCACTGCCTCATCTCGATCGACCTGTCCGTCACCCAGCACAGTCCAATACCCCTGCTCATCGCGGCCCACAATCAGCGGCAGCGGCTCCCACGGTGGACGGTGGGTCACCAGCACCATGTTCCCGGGGCTGCGGAGGTCGATGGTGTTGAGCAGGTGGTCTGGCTTGGCGCCGCGTGCCTGCACCAGAACCTGGAACCGTCGGTCTCCCGAAGCCCTAAGCGTGCGCGAAACGGCCTGCACCTCGGCAATGGCAGTCCGCTCGGTGGGAATCAGAATCAGCAGCCCGCCCGCCAACAGCAGCACCATCGCGGCCATTGCGTAGGACCACCGCGGCAGTCGGAACCTCAGCACTTGCGCCGGCATGGCGGCGTGTGCGCGGCTCGGCTCTGCCAGCGCGGCCATCACCCGCTCCACGCGGCCCCGCGTCGGCTCAGGGTTCGCAACCAAGCCCAGCAGCCCCTCAACAAAGAGCTGCGAGGCGATGTCGTCCGGCGACCCCTCCGGCGCCGGAACGACACTCGCCGCGCGGACCGCTCTCTCGCGCTGGATATCGCTCATGGAATCACCTTCCCCACGCCCATGCAGTCCGCCAGCAGTTGCCTGCCCCGCTGCACACGCTTCCAGAATGCCTCGCGGTTGGCGCCGGTCACTTCCGCGGCCGCGCTCATCGGGGTATCACGGATGTAGACCAGTTCGATTGCCTCGCGCAACGTGTCCGGCAGCTGGGCCAGGCACTGCAAAATCCGCTCTGCACGCTCCTTGAACGTGTCGCCGGGCTGGTGCAGCAGCGTCTCGAACCGGCTCTCCAACTCGACGAGCACCGCGGGGTCGGTGGACCGCGGCCGGACTCTTCCCTGGCGCGCGTGCTGGAGCACGAGCATCTGCGCGATGCCCCGCAGCCACGGACCGAAGGGGCGCGACTTGTCGTAATCCGCCAGACGCCGCCATGCGACCAGCATGACCTCCTGAAAGACATCATCCAGACCTGGGTCGGGGCCCATCAATGAACGCAAAAAAGCCTCCAGCATGTCCGCGTGCTCGCGCACGAGAATCTCGAAGACGCTGCGGGCATCGGGTTCGTTGCCGCCGGATGAATGGGCCGCCCATGGCATGACAGAAAGTGTTGTCCAGCCATCGGTGCGGGTGGACAAAAAAATCGACTTGCGCAGCAAGGAAAAATCGGAATTGCTGTCCAGTGGCGGCCCCGGCGCGACAACGTATGGGACAGCGAATGCTCGCAAAGCCCCCAGACAGCCAAATCAGTTAACCAAAGGAGCCTGAGCGCTGCGATCGCAAGCCCCATAACCCGGAAGATGCAATTTCCCGCCGTAATGCGCTCCAACGCGGCTCTGCCGCGTGGGCCCGCCTCGCCTTTGCCCGCCTTGGGCTGTCGGCGATCACCCGCTGCTAACGACGCGACATCCATCTTTCGTTCGGATGCTACAAAACCTCCCAACTGACTACCGCTCGGGTTTCGCGGCCCGGGCGGTAGTCGCTTTTGGAACCTGGGGAGGCGCGGATGATGCGGCGGACGTGATGCCTACTCGGCCCGCTTCAACTCTTCCATCTTTTTCACATATTCCATCACGGCGATGACGTACGTCGCGTGACTCCACGTGAGCGGCGAGACGCTGATGGGGTCGCCGGTGTGCGGGTGGTGCTGCTCAGCAAGCACGCCCGACCGCTCCGCGCGGCAGACGCACCACTCCAGCAGGCCCTCGGCCTCCTTGAGGTCTTCGACCTTCCTCGCCGTGGCGATCACGTACTGGGCCCGCCATAGCGAGCAGATGACCCACGGGTTGCCCGGCACCTGATCGATCTTTTCGCGCTCGACCTGGTGGTAATAGTCATGTTCGTAGCGGGCGTAGCCGCCGATGCCGGTCTTGACCGACAACCGCTTCTGCATCTCCCGCATCTCGGACTCCACCATGGGGTCGTCAATCGGGAAGCCGGCGAACGCGAACAGCGCGAAGTTCGCGGAGTCGCTGGTCATATCGAGGCGGTAATCGCCGTTGCTGACGGCGGGCAGCGCGAGGCGTGCGAACCGCTTCTGCTCGGGGTTCCACAGGTGGCGTTTGAGGGCCGCCTGCATCTGACGTGCGCCCTCGCGGAAGGCGGAAGCGCGGTCAAACTCGCCGAAGTCTTGGGCGAAGGCTGCCGCGGCTTGGAGCGCGCCGATGGTTGTCGCCACCGTGAAGGTGTGGATGCCGCGGCGCTCTTCCCAAAGGTCCCACGTGGGAAGGGGCAGACCGTGGCTGTCGCGGAACTTCAGCGTCCACTCCGCAGGCCGGACAACCAGGGGTGTGTAGAGGCTCTTGACAAACTCCACATCGCGGAAGGTCTCAAAGTGCTTGCGCAGCGCCCACAGCACCAGCGACGTTTCGTCCTGCTGGATGGGCAGCACGCGCTGGCCCTCGATCATCCAGGGGTGCCAGCTGCTGGCCAGCTCGGCGTTGGGGTTGTATTTGTGCAGGAAGTACGGGTCGTTCTTGATGGCCTTGGCGCAGTAGCGGAAGAAGTTCCGTGAAAGCTCGCTCTGCCCCGTCAGCACCAGCGAGTATGCCACCAAGGCCCCATCCCGCGGCCAGCAGTACGAGTAATGGTCTCCGCCGAACTGCGTGATGTCGCTGTCGTTGGCCGCGATGATCGCGCCGCCGTTGTCGATCTGCGTGCGCAGCACCAACTGGCTGCGGCGGAAGAGGTCCATTGCCGGGGCAGAAAGCCCAGCGTCCGTGCCCGGCTCCTTGCGCACCCACAGATTCCAATACGCACTGGTCCGACCGATCATGCGATCGGGTCCGGCCTCCAGGATGCGATGGTTGAGAGCCTTGACCTCGCTGTACGAGTGGCCGCACGCCATCCAGCTCGTCACATAGGACGTGCCATTGGCGGGCACCTGAAGGTTGAAGCCGATGGTGGCGTCCACCGAGCCCTGGCTGATGGCGTTACGGCCCAGCTGCCCATCTTCGGCATCGCGCCAGGTACCCTCGGCCCCGCGCACGCGCTTGGTGCCGATGGCCCAGTTATCGATGCCACACTTGTTCTCATCGCAGGCGTTGAAGAGGAAGTACGCATCGTCCTTGTAGATCACCACGGCGCTGGTGCTGGGGTCATAGTTGGCGGTATCCCCCACGGGCGTGCCGCGGACCGAGAGGTCCCAGTGGCTGAAGAGCCGGACATCGCGGTCGCGGCCGAGCAGGTCGCGCACCACCGCGTGGCGTGCGTACACCGGCTCGTGAAAATCGACGGCATCGTTACAGGTGATCTCGAGCCCGAGTTCCTCGTGGCGCAGCACCACCTCTGTCACCAGGGTGTCGGGAAGGTATTTGAGCGTCCGCTGCCAGCCGTCTTCCTCGATCCAAGCGAACTTGCCATCCACCCACACCCCGAAGCGCTGCACATGCCCATCCGTGTGGTCATAGCGGCCCACATGCGGGTAATAGATGTCCCGCACACGGTACAGCCTGTCAAAGGTGATCAGCAGGTCACCGTTCCCAACCGGAATATCACGCGGCATCGCACTTCCTTCACCGCTATGGGAACTTCCCATGCCCCCGACGACCCGCGCACGAACGTTCCGCGCGGGCACCAGCGGGGGAGCCTATACAAACATCGGCACGCCGGGGCCTCGCCTCGCGTTCACGCATTCGTTCGATTGAAAAGGGGGAACCCTGCTCACGCCTGCGGTGGGGCCGTGCTGGCCATCGCCTCGACGCGGGCGGCAATGTTGCCCAGGAATGTCAGGCGGATCCCGAAGTTCTCACCGACCTTAACGGCCATCCCGCACCCGATGACCTTATTGTTCACCAGCAGGTCCAGTTCTGAATCTGCGTGTTTCGGCAGCTCGATGATCGCGCCGGGAGAGAGGTCCAGGACATCCTTCACATTCATCACCCGCTCGCCCAGGCGAACGACGATGGGCACTTCGAGGCGCAGAATCTGCGACAGGTTTGCCGCGTGATCGGGGGATGTCGTTAGGTCAGCCGCAGGCGCAGTCATGGCGGCTGACAAACGCAACGGCGGTGCCAGCGATCAACGACTCAGCCGTCGTAGCGTCCCACGATCAGGGTGACGTTGTGCCCGCCGAAGCCGAACGTGTTGTTCATGGCGTACTTGATCCGCCGCTCGCGGGCGGTTTTGGGCACGAGGTCAATATCAAAGGCATCGTCGGGGTTGTCGAGGTTGATCGTCGGCGCGATTACGCCATCCTTGACGGCATGGGTGCAGGCGATGAGTTCGACCGCGCCCGAGGCCCCCAGGCAGTGGCCGTGCATGGACTTGGTAGAGCTCATTAACAGTTTGCCACTGGCGGACTTACGGGCATGATCCCCGAACACCCGCGTTACGGCGGCCACCTCGGCCTTGTCGCCCAGGGGTGTGGATGTGCCGTGGGCATTGATGTAGTCCACATCGCCGGGGTTGAGTTCCGCGTCCTGAAGCGCCATGAGCATGGACCGTGCCGCGCCGCCGCCCTCGGGGTCGGGCGCGGTGATATGGCCCGCGTCGCCGCTGTTGCCCGCGGAGATCAGTTCGGCGTAAACTGTCGCCCCGCGCTTTTTCGCGTGCTCCTCGGTTTCCAGCACAAAGATTGCCGCGCCCTCGGCAAGCACAAACCCGTCCCGATCCTTGTCGAAGGGGCGGCTGGCTCGGGTGGGGTCTTCGTTTCGGGACGAGAGGGCCTTCATGACCATGAATGCGCCCACGCACAAGGGCGTGCACGCGGCTTCGGCGCCCCCGGCGAGCATGACATCTGCCCAGCCGCGGCGCAAGATCTGCATGGCATCGGCAATGGCATGCCCGGAACTCGCGCACGCCGTGGCGTGCGTAGAAGCGGGCCCGCGAAGGCCGTATTTGATGCTGATATTGCCGGTTGCCGCGTTCGCCATGAGGCGAGGCACGGTGAATGGGCTGATGCGATGGGGGCCCTTCTCGTGCAGGGTGATCACGCCATCCTCGATGGTGCTGATGCCGCCGATGCCGGAACCCACCACAACACCGCAGCGGTCCTGATTCTCTTTGGAGAAGTCAAGGCCGCTGTTTCGGACCGCTTCGACTGCCGCGCCCAGGCCCAGTTGGCTGAACCGGTCGAGCCGCTTGGCCTCGCGGTGCTCAAGGATGGAACTGACGCTCCAGCCCTTGATCTGCCCGCCAATGCGGACTTCCCAATGGGCCGCGTGTTTGGTGAACTCTTCACCCTCGATCAGGCTGATGCCGCTGCGGCCCTCGCGCATGGCCTCCCACGTCGATGGGACATCGAGCCCCAGGTTGGTGAGGGCGCCCATCCCGGTGATGACAATCCGAGGTTGGATGCGGCTGGTCAACGGCAAAACCCTCGTGCGTCGAGCGGCAGCGCAGAATCTGCGCTCGTCTTGGTTGTGTGCGCTCCCCGTTCGCCGGCAACAGTGCCACCGACGCCCAAGGGCGGCTTATTGGACGCCGTGCTGCTGCTTGATGAACTCGATGGCGTCGCCGACCGTCTTGATCTTCTCGGCCTGCTCATCAGGAATGTCCGTTTCAAACGCTTCCTCAAGCTCCATCACCAGCTCGACCTGATCGAGGCTGTCGGCGTTGAGGTCGTCGGTGAAGCTCATTTCGCGGGTAATCTTCGCCTTGTCGTGGCCCATCTGCTGTGCCACGATCTCGACGACCTTTGCTTCAATCTCTTGCTCGGTCACAATCGATCTCCGTAAACCTCGGACAGGAACCGTCGAAAACGCGGCTACCCACGGTACAGCCGTTGCAGCCCCAGCGACGGGGCCGATTATACGCCATTCACGTCCAGTGCCAACCCTCCCCCCACAACCATCCCCAGGGGTGGGGTCGGGTTATGACGGCGGTAGGGCGGCCCGGGCCGGAAAGTCAGAACAGCCGCTCCCGCTGTCCGTATCGTAATCCGATGTCAACCACGCAGGCATGCGGGTATTCACCCGCCCGGCCAGCGCGGGAAGTTCCAGGGATGGCCCCCGCCAATCGGCAGCAGTCGTGAACAGAAGGGGCTGGGATATGGGCGTGATGCCGCGTGAACCGGAAGCCTTTGCGGAAACCGTCGCCGGGATGCTCAGGCGAATGCAGCCGGAGTACTCAATCAACCTCGTGGGCCCGCGCGAGCTGCTCGTCAACGGGCGGCGCCTCGATCTTGAGAACCTGTTCCGTATGGTCAACCACGAGCCCGTCCGCGGCACAGAGATCGTGGAGCACTACCTCGAGCAGCTCTTCGCGGGCGACGCGATGCAGCTGATGGCGATGTCGCTGGACTTTGCACGCAACCGCATCATGCCGCGCATCCAGCCCGAGTCGATCTTCAACCACCTCTCACGCGAGCAGGTGGCGCACGTGCCATACGTCAACGACACCGTGGTGGTATTCGTGACCGACCTGCCGCACATGACGGTGAGCATCACCGTTGAGCAGCTGGTGCGGTGGAAGCTGTGCATCGAGGAGGTGGAGGACATCGCCCGCCAGAACCTTGATGAGTATGCGCCGGAGCTTGAGGTGCAGATCGTCGAGAGCAAGGAGGGCGGCAAGGCAGCCATCCTTTCGCAGCACGACGGGTATGACGCGGCACGCCTGCTGCTGGGCGGGCTGTTTGATCGCCTCGCGCCGCAGCTGGGCGGCAACTTTTATGCGGCGACGCCGGCCCGCGACATGTTCGTGGCCTTCTCGCCCGGCCCGGACAACTTCGTCCGCCGCCTGCAGGAGCGGGTGGAGCACGACTTCAAGCGGTTGCCGTATCCCATCTCTTCCGACTTCTTCTATGTGACTCGGGATGGGGTGTGCGGGACGAAGCCGGAAGAGGCGGCGCGGGATGAGGCGGCTTAGGGGCCCTTCGGCTCAGGACTTGTTTGTGTCGGCGGTGTGAGTTGCTGGCGCAGGTGATCCTGACGTGCAATGGCATCCTGTATCACGTTGGAGGCGTTGCTCAACTTTTTCGAGAGCATGGCCTCGTCTGGGCCCGTGAACTCCACGCCGTGCTCGCCAGCTGAGCGACCAGAACCGCTCGGCGTTATCTGTGCAGTAACTCGCCGTAATGCTTGCCAGTTGGTGCAGGTTCGCCAAGGAACCTGACTGCATCGCCAGCGTGCGTGTCCGGCTCGTCGTCACCATGATCAGTGCCAGCAGCAGCGGCAGAAGAACGAGCAGAGCGAGGGTATCCGTCCGACCTATGCCGCGGCGATTCATGATGAAGAGATTATCAGTAAGCCGCATAACTGCAACTCCATTTGTCCAGTTCCAAGCGGTTGCAGCTGCCGCGGGGGCCTGCTTCATATGATGCGGCATGGAGGACCGCATCGCCGCTTTCTTCGCCTGCTCGCCCATCGCCGTCGTGGGTGCCTCCAACGATCGCTCCAAGTTCGGCAACATCATCCTGAGGCACTATGTGCGGCACGGGCGGCGCGTGTTCCCCGTACACCCGACGGAGGCTCAGGTGGAGGGGCTTGCCGCGTACGCAAATCTGGCCGCGTTGCCCGAGCCGGTGGAGGCGGTGTCGATCATCACGCCGCCGTCGGTGACGGAGCGGATTGTGGAGCAGGCGGCTGCCGCGGGCGTGAAGCATGTGTGGATGCAGCCGGGGGCGGAGAGCGCCAAGGCTGTCGCCCGCGCCACTGAACTTGGCATGAGCGTCATCGCGGGCGGTCCGTGCGTGTTAGTGGAGCTGCGGTAAGAGTCTTTCTCACGCTCCGTGTGCACTCGGTACAGGGCGTTCCACACCGACCGCTCAAAGCCGCAGTCGGTGGCACACTTGATGGTCGTGTATACCCTGCCGCGTTGATCCTGCTCATCGACAACTACGACAGCTTCACGTGGAACCTGGTCCACGCACTGGGCTTGGTCTTGCCCGATGCCGTCATCGGCCGCGATATCGTTGTCGCCCGCAACGATGGGCTGACTGCCGCGGCCATTGAAACACTGAACAACGGCAGGCCCCCGGCCCGCATCATCATCTCGCCCGGTCCGTGTACGCCGCGGGAAGCGGGCATCTCGTGCGAGGTCATCGAGAGATTCGCCGGTCAGGTGCCGATCCTGGGCGTGTGCCTGGGGCATCAGGCAATCGCCACGGTGTACGGCATGCGCGTGGCACCGTACGCGCCGCCGGTCCACGGCAAGACGAGCCTTGTGCAGCACGATGACCGCGGTGTGTTCATGCGTATTCCCGGCCCTTTTCCAGCCGCGCGATACCACTCGCTGGCAGTTGATGAGTGCACAGTGCCGGAGGGTTGGACAGTCTCGGCGTGGACCGATGAGCCGCAGCCCGACGGGACGACGAGGCGCACCGTGATGGGTCTGCGGCGGGAGTGGGGGGACCAGGGCGGCGCCTCACTCGAAGGTGTGCAGTTCCATCCAGAGAGTTTCATGACGCCGCAGGGAATGGCTGTGCTCAAGTGTGCCGCTGAGCTTTCATAAGGTCAGTGCCGGGTATCGGGGATCGTGTCTGGGTTGTGTGACGCACGCGAAGACACTGACCTTCAGAAAGGTCAGAGGCACTATGCGGGTCGAATTCCCCGGTACATCTGCTGCACACGCTCGCTCTCGGCCTTCAGCGTGGTCGTCAGGATGTGGCGGGGGATTTTCCACTCATTCTGGCCGCTGGTCACGCTGGCGCAATGCTCGTTCAGGCACCGGTACATCAGCTTGAACGCATCGCGGGGCTGGTGCAGGCGCTCGAGCGCCTCGGTCAGTTCCTGGCGGCTGACATCCTCGGCGAACAGGTCCATCAGGTCCGCCGGGGGAGCGCCTGTCACGGTGCAGGCCGCGATGCGGGCGTTGCACAGGTCAAAGAGCGTGGTGCCCGTCCACGACAGGTGCTCCACAAAGTGCTGCTTGTCCAGGCGTGCCTCCTGAAAGAAGGCCGAGCTCTCGCGGAAGACGGCGTGGCGGAGGTCCATGGGTAGCAGCAGCTTGAAGCCGATGGAATCCTGCTGCAGGAACTTGTTGTTGAGCATCGGCCAGATCACGGCCTTCATGCGGTCGGGGTCGCCGCTGATCAGCGTCGGCTCGTCCACGCGGTCCACGATCACGATCATGCCGATGTAGCCAAGCGCCCGCAGTAGGCGGCGTAGCCGGTCTACCGCGCCGTACCGCGGCTCGTCGCTGTCGGTGACGGGCATGTGGGTGATGTCGCGCACCGATGGGGGCATGTCGCGCAGGCTGCGTGCGTACGAGACATCCCGCCGCGCAACGATGCGGATCTGCCGGCGCAAGCGCACGGCAGTGCGAACAAGCATCAGCCGGTCCCAGACGCCGACCTTCAGCGCGAACACGGCGTACAGCGCGGCGGCTGCGACGAGAACCCACGCGGCCCAGTGCTTGTTGAGCGTGGCGGGGGACCAGAAACGGGCCCAAAGGACTGCCGCGATGAGGACGAGGGGGAAGATGATGAGGGCGGCGTTGTTGGAGATGATGCGCAGGGGGGGCAGGAAGCGCAGGCGGCGGCGCAGCTCCACCGTGCGGTCGTGGGCACCCTCGGGGCGGTCGTACAGCGCCTGAAGCAGCAGCAGATCGCGCCGCAGCGTGGTGTCCATGCGCTTCACGGTCTCGCGCGGGTCCGCGGGCAGGTCGATGGGGTCGGGCCCGGTGCCCAGCACCGCGTCGGTGACGCGGGGCACCACGGCATGCAGCACCGCGTCGAGATGGTCCACGAGGCGGATGCGCTGAAGGCTCTCGAGCGGCGTCTTGCCCTGGATGCGCTCATGCAGGCGGTCGAGCACGCCGTTGAGGTCGTCGTAGGCAACGAGCAGCACCTTTGCGCCGGGGTTTGCCAGGTTGTGCTCCGCCACGCGGCGGGCGATCTGCAGCCGGATGGCGGTCTTGCCGCTGCCCTTCTCGCCGAAGACGACGGCACTGGAGGGACGGCGAAGGTCGCCCAGCACTTTCTCAAAGTCGGCGTGCAGCAGTTCTTGGGCATGCTCGACACGGCCGGGGGCCATTGGCGTGCCGCTCATGCGGGCGAACACGGGGTCCGAGCGTGCTTCCTCACCCCGGAAGGGGTTCTCGGTGAGGCGGTGATGGGCGAGGAACTGGGCGAGCGTCACAGGGGCCTCTGGCGGCATTCGATCAGCCGCGAACAGGACGAAGGCGGGGGCCGCAGCAGGCACGGCGGGATGGCACTCGATCAGTTTAGTAAAGATGAGAGGTTCGCATCAGACATGCGTGTCGCGCAGCGCTTTCTTCGCGTTCATGCCGTTCGCTCGGGAATCAATGCTCCACCCGCTTGCCCAGGCGCGGTGCCAGCTGTGCCAGCATCTTGTCCAGCGTGGCCTTGTCCTTGGCCTCGAGATTCAGCCGCAGCAGGGGCTCGGTGTTGCTTTTGCGGACGTTGAACCACCAGCCCTGGGACTTGAAGCAGTCGATGGTAATGCCGTCGAGCTCATCCATCTGGCAGTTGGGGTTTGCCGCGGGACCGAAGTCGGTCTTGAGTGCGGCGAGCGCCGCGTCCTTCTCTTCGATCTGGAAGTTGATCTCGCCCGACTGGGCGTACCGGGCGATCGGCGCGATGAGCTGACTCATGGCCTTGCCCTTGCTGATGGCGGTTGCCAGCATGGTCAGGACGGTGCACATGGCAATCGCGCCGCTGTCGGCGTTGTAGTTTTCGCGGAAGTAAAAATGGCCGGACAGCTCGCCGCCGAAGACCGCGCTGTTATCCGCCATTGCCTGCTTGAGGAACACGTGGCCCACGCGACCGCGCACGGGCCGTCCGCCGGCCTTCAGCACATCTTCCGCCACGGCCTTGGTGCTGCGCAGGTCATAGACGACCGCAGCGCCGGGGCTCTTCGCGAGGAAGTGCTTGGCGAGAAGGGCTGTCAGGTGGTCGCAGCCAACCGCGCGGCCCTTCTCATCGATCACCATGCAGCGGTCCGCATCGCCGTCGTAGCAGAAGCCGATGTCCGCCTTCTCCTTGATCACCGCCTCCTGCACCTGCTTGAGGTTCGCGGCAACCAGCGGGTTAGGCTCGTGGGCGAACACGCCCTTGCTGTTATCGAAGTTGACCTCGATGATCTGAAGGCCCGCGGCAGCGCCCAGGGGCGATGCCTTGCCGAAGACCTTGGGGATCATCGTGCCCGCCATGCCGTTGCTGGCGTCGATGACGACCTTGATGCTGCGTCCCGCGGCAGCCACATCGAGGAATGAACGAACGTGCCGCGCATAAGGCTCCCACAGGTCGCGCTGCTCGAGACGGCCCGTCTGCTTGACGAGCGTCGCCTTGTCCACCATGGCAGCGTGCTTACGCACATCCGCGAGGCCGGTGGCTTCGCCCACCGGCTTGGCCTTGCGCTTGCTGATCTTGAAGCCGTTGTACTGCGGCGGATTGTGGCTGGCCGTTACCATCACCCCGCCCGCACAGTCGAGGTGGTTGATCGCGAAATAGATCATGGAGGTGTCGCACATGCCGATGTCGATCACTCCGCCGCCCTGGTCGTTGATGCCCTGCATCAACTGCTTGGTCAGCGTTGGGCTGCTGGTCCGCATGTCGCGCCCCACGACGATGTTCTTCATCATGGGTGTGGTCTCGCCCGCTGCCGTGGCATCAGAGATCAGGAACTTGCTCGCCCCATAACCGATCTGCCACGCCATGGTGTCGTTGAGCAGGTCGGGGTAGGTGCCGCGGATGTCGTAAGCCTTGAAGACGCGACCAAGCATGGGTTTTTCCTGGTGTGGGGGCCCAAAAACAGGCTGGAAATAGGAGCGGCAAGGGTAGCACTGCGTTTTACCGAACGATTTCCTACCACGGTCCGTGGCCTACCGCCCTGTATGGATGGGTCGCCGGCATGGTTTGTCCCTGCGGAATCGAGCTGGCTATTAAGACGTCCGTTGGATGGCCCGATAGCCGCAGTGTGAGCGCGTTTTCGATCAACACCGACCTGGCGGGCCTTCGTGCCCGGGGCACGCTGGGGTCCATCGCCAAGCAGGTCAACCAGGCTATTGAGCACCTGGCCACGGGAAAGCGGCTGAACCGAGCGTCTGACGACCCCTCCGGCATCACCACCGTTGACGCATTGAAGGTCCGGTTGACGGAGGTCAACAAGCGGCTGGAACGGCTTGATTTCACCGAGCACTACTTGGGGGCGCGTGATGGGGCCGAGGCGGCGGTCGCCGACCTGCTGCTGCAACTCCAGTCGTCGGTGACGACTTCGGCCAACACCGGCGGTCTGACCCAGGAGGAGCGTGAGGCCATCCAGGGCGATGCGGTGGGGATCATCAAGGCGATTGACTATCTGGCGCAGAACACAACCTTCAATGGGCAGCAGATCCTGACGGGCTTCACCGCGAAGCATTTGGGCGTTGCAGGGCTCGACCTTGTGGAAGGCGATCGCGAAGCGGCGCAGCAGGCGGTGACGGCAGCGATCAAGGGGCTGGGAATCAGCCGCGCGGCAATCGGAACGCAAGTCCAGGGGATCCAGAGCGAGCGGCGGCAGTTGCAGACGGAACTGGAGAATACTGAGGCCGCACGGTCGCTGATTGAGGATGCGGACTTCGCGCAGGAAACAGCGAGCCTGATCCGCGCGCAGACATTGCAGGATGCCAACCTGTTCATCCTGCAACTCGCGACCGAGCAGAAGAAACAGATGGTGGAGTCGCTGTTGACGGGGGCGGGGAAGTCCTGAGTCCTGAAGCGGCAGTCCTGAGTCCTGAGTGGAAAGTACTGAGTAGGAGATAGCCTCCGGAGCGAAATGACAGCTGTGTCCTCAGCGGTCCATCCACGTACTCGGGACTTTCTCGCCTCCTACCCTCCGCCATGATCACGCCAAGCCCGACCTTGCCCATTGACCCCGGCCTTGCCCGAGGCACGCTTCTGAGCGTCACCCCCAGCTACATCGTCATGGGCATCCCGAACACCAGCTACGAGCTGCACCTCGTCCCCACCGCGCCCATCGCCACGCTGCCCGGCAAGCGGCTGCTTGGGACAATCCGGCTCCAGGCGCGGCGCATCGACGCAGTGGGCACGGGCGGCCAGTTCATCGAACCGGTGTACGGGCGGCCGCGCCGCGTGCAGGGCACGGTGCTGCGCACCGAGGCGGGGGCGGTTGTCATTGATGCGGGCGTGCCCATCCACGCGACGCCGATGGACCCGCGCCAGAAGGCGGAAGATTTCACGCCCGGCCAGCTTGTCAGCTTCGATGCCGTGGCGGGAGCGACGATCACGTCTATGTGAAGCTTTGACTTGGAACCAGCCAGCTAGCACCACATTCCGGGCACTGGGTCAGCCGATCATCGGCGGTAGGAATGTCCCGGAGCGGGTAGCGGCACCCGCCGCAAATGCCGCGGTCGAGCCTATATCGAATGATCACACGACGCTGGCGGCGTGGCCGCTCAAACCACGTGAGCACGGCCAGTGCGCCAACGTATGACAGCGTCATAAGCACCCGGTTTGCTGATGGCCGATTCAATGTGTCGCCGCAGAGCATGGCGGAGAACTCGAAGAAAAAAACAATGATCGAATACCAGTTAAAGGGAACGCACACCCACACCAGGCACGTCAGCACCGCCACGGCCTTCCACCACAGCGTTGCGCGGAGGAGTTCGTGGGTCGTATAGCTGGGCCGCACGGGCCGTCCTCCGTCATCGCACACGGGTTGGGGCCAGCGCCACGCTTGCATCACTCAATCCTCGGGTCCACCCACTTGTACATCACATCCACGATCAGGTTGAACACGATGAGCATCGTTGCGAAGATGAGCACGACACCGATGATGAGGAACAGGTCCTTGTTCTGCACCGCGTTCACGAAGTACTGCCCCATGCCCGGCACGATGAACACGCGCTCGACCACGAACGAGCCGGTCATAGCCAGTGCCGCCGCAGGCCCCAGGTAGCTCAGCACCGGCAAGAACGCGTTCTTGAGCGCGTGGCGGAGCAGCACGCCCACTTCCGATACGCCCTTGGCCCGTGCCGTGCGGATGTAGTCCGCGCTCAGGCATTCGATCATGCCCAGACGCGTCAGGCGTGCGATGTACGCCGCGAACGGCAGGCTCAGCGTGATCGTGGGCAGCACCAGGTCCCGCGCCTGCCCCCAGCCTCCGAACCTGAACCACCCCAGCCACACCGCGAGCACCAGTTGCAACACCGTGCCGATGACGAACGTCGGCAGGCTGATGCCCACCAGTGCGATGCTCAGGGTGCTGACATCTGCGAGCGAGTTTGGCCGTGCCGCCCCGATGACGCCAGCGCCGACGCCCATCACGAGCGCCAGGAGAATCGCTGCGCCACCGAGCGTCATGGAAACGGGCAGGGCGCTGGCGACAATTTCGTTGACGTTGCGGTCGCGGTATTGCAGGGATGGCCCAAGATCGAATACGCGCCGCGCCGGCGCGGGCACGCCCGCGGCGATGGCCGCATCGCGCTCAGCCGCGGCACGACCGCTCATGGTGTCGCTCACATACTGCACACCCGATGCGTTGCGCAGGTAGGACCAGTAGAACGACCAGAAGCTGTCGAGGTGGTACTGGGCTTGCATCGCCTCCACCACCTCCCGCGGGGGCCTGCGGCCTTCCGGGTTTTCCAAGGGGTTGCCGGGCACGGCCCAGGCCAGCCCGAGCGTCAATGTATAAATGACCGCAAGAATGAGCGGCAACTGCACCAACCGTCGTAAGACAAGCCCAAGCACGCGGGGAGCGTATCACTTTGGCAAGGGCCGACCTGCGCCCAGCATCATGGCGATGAGCGAAACGTCAATAGTCGCAGCTGCGCCCGCCGCCGATCACCCAGCCGCCCGAGTGGCGTGCATTCTGATCGCCGATGATCGCTCCGCCAAAGCCGCCCAGCAGCGCGCCCGCGGCAGCCCCTTCGCCCATGTTGCCGCTGAGGCTCCCCAAGCCCATGCCCGTCAGGGCACCGAAGCCCGCGCCGGTCAGACCGCCGGAGAGGGCGTTATTGCAGCCCGAGAGCCCAAACGCTGCCGCGGCAGCGACCGCGACCACCGCGATCCGCCGGCTCATCGAATGGAGTTTTTCTGTACGCATCGTGAGGCTCCTTCCAGTGTCCGCAACTGCGGCGATCCAGGACGCCAACGGCCCCCACCAGTACCCCTACCTCGCACCCCTACGGCGGCGACTGTCTACGCCTTAAGTATAGTACACACAAACCAAAACGCAAGCTCTATTTTGGCAAGAGTTTCGGGTGGAAACAGGCTTTCAGGCGGCGTGATTGCCGCCTAGTTCCAGCTCAGCCCCTTGGGCCACTCGTCGGAGTGCTGCCCACTGGCACGGCGGATGAGGCTGGAGAGGTGCTCCAGTTCGCCGACGATCATCCCGGCACGCTGCTGGAGGCTTGGCTCGGCGAGCAGGCGGTAGCGGAGACTGGGATCGGTGATGAGCATGAACGACACGAGTTCCAGCAGTGGGGCGGTGGGTACGTCTTCGTTGCGGACAAACTCGAGCACCGGCTCTGCCGCGACGAGCTGCGTGAGGGGGCCGTCCGAGAGCATCTCGTCGATCTTCGCTCGCACTTCGGTCAACGGCTCAGGCTCAAGGGCGGAGGCGTCAAACTCCTTGGGCGTCTCATCACTCTCGTCCGCATCCTCGCGCGTGATGACCACGGTGCCTGGGTCAAGCCCCACCGGCTCTACCAGCGCAAGACGGTAGAGGCGGCCGGGCTCGGAGGGCATCTCCTGGAGCACGCGTGCGCGGCAGATTCCTTGCAGCACCAGGTTGTAGCGGCCATCGTCGAGGCGCTCGTGCTGCATGATCTGCCCGATGCACACCGCGGGCCGCACTCGGGCGCGGGTATCGCGCACGGGGGTGGGGGGGTCGGCGTCGTGGTCTGTGATCGTGTGAGGGCTCAGCAGGGGTTTGGCTCGAGCCGGCGGGGGCATCGCGTACACGGCCATCGCGATCTGCCCCGAACCATCGAGGGCGTGGGCCACCATCTGCTTGTACCGCTCCTCAAAGATGTGCAGCGGCATCACCTGCTGGGGCAGCAGCGTCGCGCTCTCAAGCGGGAACAGCGGCATGGGCCTGCCGAAGTTGACCTGGATGGAGTTGTCTTCAGACATTGCCTGTCATCTTAGTGCGGGAACGCCCCGCCCGCCGTTGGCGCGGTTCATCATCAGGGTTTCCGCAGCAGGTACCACGCGCCCCACCACGCCAGGGCGCTCGCGCCCAGGCTGCCCATCAGAACGGTTGCGTCGGTCGCGTGTCCAAGACGGAAGCAGGCCGCGGCAACCGTGAACGCCGCAACGGCCGGAAGCGAATACCGCGGGTGCAGCAGATGCCCCGCGCGGAACACCAGCAGCGTCCCCAGCAGCAGCAGCCCCCAGAAGGTAGCGGGGAGGCCATGCCGCAGGGCGCCGCTCAGGCTGTCCCCAGTGTCTGACAGCCTATTGACTTCATTCCAGCCAAGCGCCGCCATTGCCGCGAACGTAAGCAGCACGCCGCCATAGATTCGCTGATTCATGATGGGAAGCCTCCAGGCAACGGCTGCCAACCGATGTGTGTGTCTTTATACCACATGTGTTGGGGTGAGGCCAGTGGGTCCTGCGAATCCATGACTGCATCGTGTTGCCCACACTTGGGACAGAACCGATACAGGGACTACGTCGGAGGCAGCCCGTGATCACCCGTCTCATCCAGCACGCGGCCGCGCCCCTCGGGGTTGTGGGCATCGCGTGCCTGTTTCTAGCGGCGTGGCGCCTCGCCCGCGGCCGTGGGCCGGGTTGCCCTGGACCCGTTCTCCGGGGGCTTGCAAGGGTCAGCCCGGTGCGACTGTTGGCACCCGCGTGCGGTTATGACCTGACCGGACTCTTGCCATTTCCTGTGACGTGCCCGGAATGCGGCACGCTGCACCGGTCCCAGCCGCGGCGGCGCGGCGGGCGGCGAGCCGCGATGTTGGGTGTGGCGCTCGTTGCCCTTGCCGCGTGCTGCTGGAGTGTGCGGTGGTTGCGCCGCGGCGGTTGGACCGCCTACACGCCCACGCCCGTGCTCATCTCGATGCAGAACGTGCTGCCGATGCCCTCGGCCGCGTACACGGAACTCAGCCGGCGGCAGGACCTGATGGGTGAGCATCAGACGCAGCGGCTGCTCAGGCTGGCAGTTGAAAACCTGGGCGACGATGACCGGGCATGGAATGCCGACTGGGCGGTGGGGGTACTCAGGCACGGGTCCGATCGCAGCGTCCCGTTTCTTGAAGCAGCGCTCGACAGCACCGACTGGCAGCGCCGCCAGATCGCGGCGTGGTTGCTGCAAGGTTTGTCGCGGGGTGAAAGCGTCAGGGCGACCTCGCTCTATGTACCCTCCGATCGGTTGTTCGAGGTTCTTGTGGAAGGGCTGCGCGACGACGAACTGCCGTACGACCACCGCCGCAAGCGCGAAACGTGGATCGCCAACGGGATGGATGCGTTCGAGTTTCTGTTGCGGCACCCGGCGCGGGCGGCACCGTTCCTGCCCGCGGCCATCGCGTCGGCCGATGAGCAGCAGGCCTTTCTCGCAGCGGCCGTGGTCGGCCTGAGTAAGCAGACCGATCTCGCACCCATCGCAACACTGGTGCTGATCGCCAACCTCCGTGCCGACACCACGCCCGGCAATGCCCGCATGGCGCTCCCCGCGCTCCTGGGGCTGGGCGAAACCGCGAAGGTCGCGCTCGAGGCGGCAGTGCCTCTTGACGGTCAGCAGGCCATGCTCATTGACCTTGCGCTGCGGCTGATCGATGGCGGCGGCATCAATGACGCCGACCGGCTGACCATCCGCGCCATGACAGACCTGTACAACGACCCGGTGACGATGCTGATAAACCCGACGCGACTGCGTGCCGGGATGTTCCGTTAGGCCAGCGGGTCCGGCCGGTACAGCTTGGTGTCCAGGCCCCATTGCTTCTCGGTGAAGTTGCCGCCCATGTCGAACGCGGCAGTGCGGTCGGGGCGGGCGGCGGCGAGGGCCATGGTGGTCTTGGCGTCGAGGTTGTCAAGCTGCGAGACGAGGATCGCCTCGGGCGTGGCGGGCACCTTGGCAGCGCCGAACTCCGGCACGCCGTGGTGGCTGATGATGATGTGCTGGAGCACGGTGAGCAGGCCGTGCGGCAGGCGCACGCCAGACTCGCGCATCGCCTGCTGCGCCTTGTCGTGCAGCATGATCGCGCCATCGACGATGTGCCCGATCAGCTCACCGCGGTCGCTGTACGAGAACGCCCGGTCATAGTGCAGCTCGCGGGTCTTGCCCAGGTCGTGCAGGAAGAGGCCCATCACCACGATGTCGCGGTTGATCTTGGGGTACAACGGGCAGATGAGGCTGGCGAGGTTCATCAGCGTCAGCGTGTGCTCGAGCAGCCCGCCCAGGAACGCGTGGTGCATGTTCTTTGCCGCGGGCGCCTGCTTGAAGGCTTCCATCAGGGCCGTGTCGCTGAGGTACGCCTTGGCGAGGGCCTGCATGGCCGGGTGCTCAAGCGTGGCGAGGAGGGCGGTGACTTCGGCGAACATGTCTGCCGCGGGCCGCTTGCTGCACGGCAGCAGGTCGCGCATCTGCTCGGGCGTGGGCTCCACCGCGCGGATGCGGTGGATGATGAACTGCACCTCGCCCTGGTACGCCTGCGTCTGGCCCTCGACATAGACAAAGCCATCGGTGGGGAGGCTGGTGTACGTGGGCTCGTCGATGGTCCACATGCGGGCGGGCATCTGGCCAGAGCGGTCCCCGATGAGGCACTTGAGGAAGTACTTCTTCTGGTCGCGCGTCGTGCCCAGCTGCTTGTTGATGATGGCGAACTCGCCCGCCACATCCTGCGGCGGCTCGCAGAAGTCGCAGATGAAGATGCGCGATGGGGGGTTGCTATTGGAAGCAGCAGCGGAGGAGGATGAGGCGGCGTTGGGGGCGAGGCTGGACATGATGGGGTTTGGTCTCTCTGGTAGAGTGTGTACGGGTAGCACGGGTCTGTCTGAGGCGGTCATTATTGTAGGTTCCTGCCCGTCTTTGCCGCGTGATGGAGAGGGGGAGGGATTGGAAAGGGTTTAGGGAATGGTGTAGTACAGCTGCGTCAACAGCGATGATCGTGCTGGCCGAGGGGCACAACAACGACCGTTACGCGGCGTACTCTTTGCTGAAGCAGCTTGTTGTGGCCGGGAAGTTGGGGGATAAAGTGGGCGAGGGGTGTACGAGCTGAAGCAGTAGGAGGCGCTATTGAAGGTTGCCCTTCGCATTCTCGCGATGACGCTGGCGCTCTTGAAGTCTGAAGTGAAGGTTGACCGTCGCATTCTTGCGATGACGCTGACGCTATTGAAGATTGCGAAGATTGCATTGAAGGCTGCCCTTCGCATTTTCGCGATGACGTTGGCGCTCACGCCTTTGAGGTATTGCCTCGAACTTGTATGGCCGCTCGACTTGATGGGGAGTGCCAACTCGTTCGCCCGCGTCGCAGCGGAGTGGCACTTTTTTCTTGCTGCGGAACGTATCGCGAACGATGTATATGTATACGGGGTACGCGAGAATGACAAGTTGGAACTACTGCTCCGGTGCCTGATGGAAGCGTTCTCCATGGCGGTAGTTTGGACTGCTGGACGGTCCGTATTCCTCTCTTGGCGGCGTCGCCGCTGGAGACGGAAGGGGCGTTGTGCAAAGTGCGGGTATCCAACTACTGGCGCGTACGACTCGTCAAAGAAAGGTTTGGCTTCGAACCTCAGTTGCCCTGAATGCGGACATGCCGCTCATCCGCAATCGCAGGCCGGAGGTACGGCTGCCGCGACGACCGAAAAATAAAACTTTGGCTGGCTGTCGCGGGTAGGGGGCGGGCACAATCGCAGTGGTCGTGAACGCGCAGGCCCCACCCATGGATGGCCCCCGATTGAAAGGCTCCGCGTCTTCTCCGCGTCTGCGTCCTCTGCGCCCTCCGCGTTCGTTCCCGCCTTGCAAGAGAACGCGGAGAACGCGGAGAACGCGGAGCAGAGCGGAAGGACGCGGAGAGGGAGTGTTTGAGAGTGCGCGTGGGCCATCATGGGTGTGGGGCCGGGGGCCGTGCGACCGCGGCCATCCCACCCGCCCCCCACCCGCGCCAGCCACCCAAAGAAGCACGCCCGCAAACGGCCATTGTGTTGGCACCGAATGTCTTCCTGCGCCCCAATCGAAGCGGTCTGCCCCTACAGACAGATTTTCCTCGCCCGTAAGTCTTGGTTTCTCGCCCGTGGTTCGCCATTCCACAGGCACCAACGGCGCCTCAACGCCAACAAAGAGACATTCTGTGCCACCAAACGGTCATTCTGTTGGCACAGAATGGCTTCTTTGTGCGGAGTGTGAGGGTTGTGCGGGCGCGCGGCCGGGGATTGTGGCGGCGCGGGGCAATCTGGCGGGCCATTGTGAAGTGGGGCGTGGGTCTGATCGATGTGATGGGTGCGTGCGTGTGCACGGCCTATGCCTGTCAGGTGTCCGCATAGCGCGGCGCTCGGGGCGTGGGGGGCATGGGTGTTGATCGCTCGGTAGTGATCACCCATTGATGGCTGTTCAGGAGAATCACACATGCGTGTACCTGCAAACCTTGAAGAGTTCTTTACGTTCCTCAACGCCCATGCGACCCTGTGGGATGACAACCACACGGCCCTTGGAGTTCCTGCGACCCAGTCCGCGGCACTGAAATCATTCGCCAGCACCGCGGTGGGCAACTACTCAGCGCAGGTGACGGCCCGCGACAAGGCCAAGGCCGCGACGCTGACGCAGCAGACTTCGACGCGCACGGCGCGGGAGATGACGGCGGACATCATCCGCACCATCGAGGTGTTCGCGCAGTCGCAGTCCGATCCCAACACGGTGTACGCCCTGGCGCAGATTCCCCCGCCTGCGACTCCCTCGCCCGCGCCGCCCCCCGGCACGCCGAACCGCTTCACTGTCGGGCTCAACGACAACGGCGCGGTGCTGCTGGCGTGGAAGTGCCCCAACCCGGCTGGCACGACGGGGACTATTTATGAGGTCCGCCGCAAGCCGTCGGGCGGCTCGGCGTGGACGTTCATCGGCGCCACCGGCGAACGCAAGTTCACCGACGACACGCTGCTGGCGGGCAGCGCAGGCGTGACGTACCAGATCACCGCCGTGCGCAGCACCAGCCGCGGCGAGCCCGCGTCGTTCAACGTGAGTTTCGGCGTCGGCGGCCCCGGTGGTATCCAGGTCACCAGCGTGACCGAGGTGAACCAGGCGAACGCCGGGCCGACGAAGCTGGCGGCGTAGCTCAGTTCCCGAGATTGATGCTCTCTGGCCGTCCGCGCATCGGCGCGGGCGGCCTTTTTCATTGGAAGCGTTGGGGGGCTGTCGCGGGTAGGGGGGGCGGGCACAAGCGCAGCAGTCGTGAGACCGCAGGCCCCCACCCACCATGGCCCCCGATTGAAAGGCTCCGCGTCTTCTCCGCGTCTGCGTCCTCTGCGCCCTCCGCGTTCGTTCCCGCCTTGCAAGAGAACGCGGAGGACGCGGAGCAGAGCGGAGGAAGCGGAGAGGGAGTTTTTGAGAGTGCGCGTGGGTCATCAAGGGTGTGGGGCCGGGGGCGTCACGAACACTGCCACCCCACCCGCCCCCCACCCGCGCCAGCCCCAAAAAAATCACCCCTCACAAACCCAATCGCAACGGCGCACCCTCGTTCCAACCTGTCCGCCTACCGCCGACGACGACCTACCAACCCCGCCAGGACCATCACACCCAGCGAAGCCGGTGCCGGAACAATCCCCGGCACGCGGAAGACCAGGAACTCATCGTGGTTGAAGCTGCCGATCAGCGGGTTGGCGGGGGCGCCGACGCCGCTGCCGCGGTGCCAGATCCAGCTGGCGCTGGCCGGGATGCCGGGGCGCACGCCCCACGGCGCGACGCCGTTGGTGTACCCGGGCGCGGAGTCGGGGGCAACCCACAGCGAGCTGGTCGTGGCAAAGTTAATGGCGGTATCAACCTGGGCCTGCGTGGGCATCAGGCCCGCGGGCCACGGGTTGGGGAAAAACGGGTTCGTCTGCGGATGATTTCCCGCGGCAAACACCTGCCACGAAGAAGACCCGGTGTCAGTCGTCAGGCCCGATGTGGTGTTGGTGAAGGTGCCGATGAAGCCCTGCGCCACGCTCTGGTCCGATGCGGTCGCGACATACAGGTAATCGCTGGGCAGGCGGCCCGTCGCGGTGTAGGTGTAGGTGGTCGCCCAGTTGTTGCCGGTGCCGGCGAGAAAGTTGGTGGCCAGCGGCGTGCCGAAGTACGCGGCGAACTCGTTGTCCACCGTGAGGCTCATCGTCCAGTTGTCCGCGTACGCCGCGGATGACAGGAGCGCAAGCGAAGCGACAACGACAGCGGTGTATTTCACGTTTCTCTCTCCTCAGTGGATGCCGCGGCACCCGAAACCCCCACCGGGCAACACACAGTTGCCGCGGTGTTTCGGACACGACGCTCCGGTGCCACTGTACCAGCTGCCGCGAAGGATGCAAGTGGAACTGCTGGGGCCGGTGGGGCGTTTCCGGCGAGCACCCCCACAAGAATCCCACCCACCCAAAGGCCGAGCGTGCTCCCGGATTCGGCACGCAGGCCCCCACCCACCCTTGTGCTACCGTGCACCCCACCATGCCCGACACCACCAACCTTTCCTGCGAATCCCGCGGCGGCGTTGCCGTGGCCCGCATCACCACACCCACGATCAGCGAGCGCGAGTGCGCGGGGCTGCTGCACGATCTTTCCGCGGCGGCCCGCGGGCACGGCGGGCGCGTGGTGCTTGACCTGTCCGAGGTGATGATGGTTACCTCGGCGGGGCTGGGGATGTTCATTGGGCTGCGGAAGGTGTGCGGGGAAGTTGGAGTGGGGGCGGGAGGAGGCGGCAAGGTGCTGATCGTCAACGCCAACGAAGACATCAAGACGCTGCTGGCGATCACCAAGCTGCAGAAGCTCTTTCCCGCGGCCGCGAGCGTCGATGCCGCGTTGGCGGCGTTCAGGTAGGGGGCAGGGGCGGCGATCTTGGTCCGACCGGAAAGATGCGTGGTTGGTGCAACCAGACGCCCCCCCGGCGCGGTATACCTTCCTACCGATAGGCGACAGAGGGTTTCCGCCCCGCTGTTCGCTCGCAACGATCGGCCCGATTGCCGCCCGGTGAGCGCGGTGAAGTGTGCGCGCGAACGCGCTCGGGAGAGAGAGTCATGAACGTTCGTTTCCTGCGCCCTTGCTGCACCCTGCCGGCCCTCCTCATATCCGCGGCTGCCCTTGCAGACGTCAACACACGCCTCGAATACCAAGTCTCCCCGGCGCAGGCAGAGAGCTGGGGCTCAAGCCTCAACGCGCTGCCTGGCGACTCGATCGACATCCGCGTGCGCGTGTCGTACATCGGCACGCAGTCGCCGCTGGGCCTGGGTGCGATCATGTACCAGCCCACGGTGAGCAACTGGGACATGACCGGGGTCAGCCGCGACACGTTCTCGCCTATCGCGTTGGGAAACGGTGATGCCGCTGTCGACGGGCCATACGGGTCGGTGCCCGATGCGCCCGGTCAGTACGGCCGCATCTTCGGCTTTGCCCGCGCGAGGAACGACGGCATCGGCACCAACACCGTACCGCGAGATGTGGGTCACGAGCAGGTACACAACGGCGTCAGTTACCTGCGGATCGCCAAGTCGAACGCCACGACATGGCAGGCTGGGTCATCGTCTCCCACCGGCGCAGCGGGCATCGACACGGCGCAATTTACGCCGGGCGTGCGTCCGGCGACCGCACTTCCCTTTGATACGCGCCTGACCGACATCGTGGTCTTCAAGTTCAACATCATCCTCAGCGCCGACGTCAGCGTGCGCGACATGACCGCCACCACCCCCCCGGAACTGTTGGCCTACTGGGACTCTGGCTTTACGCAGGCCCGGGCCCGCTGGGTCGCGAACACGACCGAGGTCACAGGGAGCATCCGCGGCGAGTATGAAGTCATCCCCGGGGTGATCCATGTGGTCCCCGCCCCCGCTGGCTGTACGCTTGTGGCATGCGCAGGCGCTCTGGCCCTGGCACGGCGGCGCCGACCGCGATGAAATACCAGGGATGGCATCACTCGATCGCCACTCCGGTGCAAAACATGTCCGCAATCCTCAGCGCACGGCTCCGGGTTTTTTGCGCCGGGGTTATCAGGATTGACCGATCCCGTATGCGGGGGTACGTTCAACCACCATGAGAAGCACACTTGTTCCCGCTGTTATCGTTGCCGCGCTGGCGCCCCTCGCCGCCGCACAGGACATCTCCGTCGCCACGCTCGCCCGCGGCAACATGCCCGAGGAAGTGATCGACGGGCACGTGTACCACGGCGCCGATTGGATGAACGCCGGGTACCACACGACGCGCGAGGCCCGCGCCCGGGGAGACGCGTGGGACCCGCCCTTCACCGAGAGCTTCGCGCACGCGGAGTTTGACCAGTCGCGTGCCGACGGGGCCGTCCTTCGCGCCAACGGCGTCGCCCGCCAGCCCTACCGCGGACGCTACCACAACCCCGATGAGGCGTGGTCGTCGTTCAACATGGGCTACGACCTTGAGGTCGTGAACCTTTCTAACACCACGCTCAACATTGTCCTGGGCACCGAGATGCACGGGACCTTCGGTCAGGCGGACCAGGGCATCTTCATCTGCGAGGAGAACGTGACGATCACCGGCCAGGGCTATTCCGCCCACGCTTTCAATAGCGTGCAGCTCGACGACACGGGGCTTTTCGTGAACGGGCCGTGGACGAACTCGCTGGCACCGATCATTTATGACGAGGAGCTGTACCACAACGTTGAGGGGTACGCGCTGCACGCCTTCGAGTTCTTCCCCGCGATCAGCTCGCCGCCAAACTCTTCGCGGACACTGCACTGCGATGTCTTGTACAGCTTCCAGGGGATCATCACCGCCAATGCCTCGGGCCTGGCACGCTATGACTTCGGCAACACCGGCTACCTGCGCGTTCAGGCGTTCGACCCTGTGACGGGCGAGGACCGCTCCGCGGAGATCGGCGTCGCTGTCGTCGTGACCCCCGCGTGCGGCACGGCAGACTTTGATGGCGACGGCGATGTCGGCACCGATGCGGATATCGAGGCGTTCTTCGCGTGCCTGGGCGGCAACTGCTGTCCGCTGTGCTTCCCGGGCGGGGCGGATTTCAACGGCGATGGTGACGTCGGCACCGATGCGGACATCGAGGCATTCTTCCGCGTGCTGGGCGGTAGCGAGTGCTAGAGCGTCCCCAGCCCAAATCTAGCGCGTGTACGGCGCACGTTGGGGTTGCGCGATGGATTGACAGCATGTAGCTTCTGTTCCGGCGTGGAGACTCGCGCCAGACAGGAGCAGTGGTGGCCTATTCACAGGACCTGCG
>JBBSOF010000026.1:0-46735 GCA_038260025.1 Phycisphaerales bacterium | reverse complement strand
GGGCAGACGGTGACACGCACCTCCAGCCGCCCGTTCATCCGCACCACACGCATCACCGCGAGGGCGGCGCACACGCTTGCGCGGTAGCGCCGCCCCTCGCGGCTCAGCACGGTCTTGGAGCCCATCCGTCGCCAGATGTGGTTCACACTGGGCGGGTACGGGAGCTCCAGGACGCGACCGGATGGGCTCAGCGTTTCCAGGGCGGCGTGCTCCCCGGGCCAGCGCCAACGGGAGCGCGGGCGCTCACAGGCGAACCGCCGCCCTTCTTGGCGTAACTCTTGATGACGTTGGTGAACTCCCCGTTATCGTCGCGCTTCTTGAGCCCGACATTGATCTCAATGGGGACGTTGTGAAGCTCGACGGAGTCCTTCGGGGCCATCACGCCGACGGCGCGGCAGATGGCCGACAGCTCGGCGCGAGCGATCTTGACGGTCATCTCGCTCTTGTTCTCGAGGTTGAGGCGGGCCCACACCAGTCGGCCCTTGAAGTCGCCGTCGGCCACTTGGAATGTCAGCTGCAGATACTTGCCGACACCGGTTTTGGTCGGCTTGAGCTCGGAGTCCGTGATCACCGCGATGTATTTGCCCGCCGGAATCGGGTCGAGTGCAACAGAGGGATCAACCTGGTTCGCGTCAAAGTTGTTCAGATTTGCCATGGGTCAGAGTCCTTTCAATTCGAGGTGCTTGCGGTGGGGGAGGTGATCGCGGTTGCGCCGGAGGCTGACGCGGGATCGGTGGTGGGGTTGGTTGCCGCGGCGTCAACGCGCGTACCTGCGGAGTACTCAGCGAAGACTCGGTAATCGAGGGGCATCTCCTCGGGCAGGCCGAGACGGTTCTTGGCGACGTGGGCAGGGCGCTCGACGGTGCGGATGATCCGCTCGCCCGTGCTCACGCCGTTGTGCTTGGCTTTGTTGAAACCCTCGTCGACTTTGATGGTGAGCACCTTGTATGTGGCGAAGAGCACCTCGTCGGCCCACTCCTGCACGAGCGCCGAAGCGAGCTTGTGGAGGCGCGGCGAGTAGCGGTCGTACGGCACGGTCTCGGGGTTCTCGAACTTCTCGATCTTGGCGTGGGCGATGACGACGACGGTCATGCCGCGATCGCTGCGGAGGGCGTCGAGCGCCCCGAGCACCGTGCGCCATTTCTCGATGGCGAAGGTGTACCCCTTGGCGTAGCCGATCTTCTCGATGCTCTCGGCCTGCTCATCCTCGCAGACTTCCTTCCAGATCAGCCGCTCGAGCCAGTCGAGCGAATCGATGACCACGGTCTTGTACCCGTGATCCCTGGAATACAGCGATTCGAGCGCCGCCATCACATCCCCGAAACTTCGCGCTAGCGGGAATGACTCGCAGTCGATGTCGCCAAGGCCGTCCTCGGTGGGAATGAAGATGGGCTTGTCGGCCATCGCGCCGAAGGTGCTTTTGCCGATGCCGTGCGTCCCATAAAGCATGACGCGTCGCGGCTTGGGGTTGCGGCCCCGTGTGATCTGGTTCATGAGGCTGGTCGCGGTCATGGGGTCTCCGAGGGGAATGAGGTCTTGAGGGAAGATGTCGCGGACGAAATCGCCTTGGCCGAGGCGGACGAGCGGTAGCAAGGAGTTGTGGTTACCTTTCACGCGACCGTCCCGCAGCCGCGCTTGGCCGCCGACGGGCGATGAGGCAGCGGCCCGTCGGCGCGAACAAGACTGAACTTGTCATTGCCGAATTCCCTCGTGCAAAAGCCGATGAAGATGCGGGCCACCGATCGGCCGATGTCGGTGCTCGCATCGATCACCACGACGCGCTCATCGGCGTCGATCGCGTACCCGGCGTCGAGCCGGACGGCCGCCTCGCCATGCAGGCACGCCACGGCGAGGATCGCCAGGAGCAGCGTTTCCTCGACCGCATCCATATCGACAGAGATTTCAAAGGCGAGCCGGTACACGATCCGGCCCGCCCGGGTCTGGGCAGTGCTCATGTCTGTTCTCCTTGGGCCATCTACGCGAAGCGGGCCAGAAGTGGCGGACGGTTCACAGGTACTCCTCGAGCCCCGCGTCGCAGAACACCTCGCGGATCTTGACGACAGCGTCGCGGAGCGTGCTGCGAGGCACGCCCATTTCCTTGGCAGCAGGCGACAGCGCCTCACGGAGCAACTGGTCACAGATGGCACGCTGCTTCGGGGTCAGCTTGCTGAACGCGATGTTCAGGTCCACGCGAAGGTCGATCTGGCGAAGCCATCCATCGCCGAACCGTTTGCGGTCGGCCAGACGCACGTCGCTGGTGCAGATCGGCTCGGTCTTCGCGCGGCGCTTCTGCGAGTGACGCTCACGAAGAACGGAGACGAGACGGGTGTTGACGACCTGGTTGATAAACGCTTCACGGGTTCCCCGCTGCGGATCGAACTTTTCCCAGACCTCGAGCAGCTGGGTCATGACCTCGCTGGCGATGTCCTCCCGGTCGTTGTGGCGAATGACGCCGCGATCGCGGAGCTTCTTGGTTTCCGTGCGGATGACGAGGTTGGCGAACGCAAGGTGCTTGGGATCAATCTTCATGGGATGGTCTTTCTTGGCGCAGCCACAGCGCCGAGGCGATGGGCCGCGTTGTTCACTATTGTGGATTTTGGTGGGGATTACGGGATGTGGGCGACGGCGTTGCCGATGCGGTATGGCCAGTCGTCGCGGTGCGCAGCCTGAGCGATCGCAATGGCGCGACCGCGGTGAGCATCGGGGGTGGGGGAGGGGCTACGAATAGTGACCATTGCAGTGCTTCCTCAAGTCGACGGGCACCATGCCCATCGCGTTGAGTGAAGTTTGCAGCGTGCGATTACCGCACTCTGGGCACACCGATTACGTGGCGATGAAATCTGCGAAGATCACGACGCCTGTATGCGATAGTGGTCTTTCTCGCCACCGTCGATCGTGATCCCCGTGACGGTCGCATCCTTCAGCTTGCGGCGCAGATTGCAGGCCGTTTTGGCGATCGTGTTCTTCTGCACCGTGCGCCCATCCCACACATCTTCCATGAGCTTGCCGATGCCGATGAAGACTCCGGGCGACTTGGCGAGCCGCTCCGCGAGCCGGAACTCAACGCTGTTGCCGAGGAAGCACGACCCGTATCCGTAGTAGAAAGTGAAAGTGCCCGCATCCGCGGTGGGCTTTCCGTAGTGCGTCTGGTTGGCGAGCGGCGCTGCCGCCGCTGCTGCTGGGGACTGTGCGTTGGTTGAGGCAGCCGCGACTACGGGAGCGTTACCTACCAGGCCGATGGCGATACCAAGCAACGAGTTGGTTGGCACCTTGTTGTTCAACAGCCCTTGTGCCCGAGTCTGGATCACGCGCACGAGTGCGTGGTTCACCTGCTCAGCGTGTCGCCGATGGAGATCGAAAGCACTTTGCGCTATCGTCTTGGGGTCATTGCCCGCGTGACGAAGCGCCTTGGCCACATCACCGTACTTTGACAGGAACTCGGTCGGCGTCTTGAGGGCTGCAAACTCCTTATTCGTTCCGACATATCGCTCCACGAGCGTGCAATCCTCTGGTTTGGTCCACGCATGCTCAAGCAGGTCAGCCTCGTACATCTCCGGAGGGTCTTCCTCTGGCCCCATCTCTGCGGCGAGCGCGACCATCCGGCGATCAACACACTGAGAGCAGGTTCCGCAGTGCGTGTGCTGATTTGTCCGCTCCCATGTGTGAGCGCAACTGATTGTGGCGGCGCAGAGCTTGCCAAAGCCGCCGGTTTTCAACTCGCGGACGATGTCTGTCTTGGTCTTCCACAGGAAGGGATTCTCGACAGTGAACGGACGGTCGAATATCGCCGTGAAGAGCTTGCCAAAGCCCGCAAGCGTCTGCGGGTGGGTGGTCCGGCTGGCGCGAGCGCCAAGTGACTGCATGCTCAGCGGTAGATTGAAACTGACAATACCGTTCTCATAGAACCGGATGCGATTTTTGCCGAGCATTCTGGCGACGACAGCAGCAAGGCACGCATAAACGAACGATCGTGTCCGCTGCGTGTACTCACGCCCCAGCGCTTTGCCTTTGTTGAGTTCGATCTGAACATGAAAGGGAGCCGGGGCGGTCCCACCGAGATGCTTGTTCAATGCCTCTACCAGCTTCCGCTGCGGAGCACCAACTTTGGTCGTTGGCTGGTGACTGACGAGCGCGATCTTGCGCTTGCCGTCCGCGATCTCCTTAACGGCTCCGCCGAAGGAGTCCAACCCCCCGGAGAACAGCATGACATCCTCGATCCCGCTGCTGTCAACCCCGCCCGTGCGGAAGTCCAAGTAGCTGTCGAGTTTCTGCGGCTTCTTCAGCTTCGTGAAGTGAAACTCGAAGTCGTCGTCCGAGAGAAAGGTGAGTACTTCTCGCAGCGGCCCCTGGATCTTCTCATCAGCCCAAAACTGCGGCTGGCGGACCGGAAGCTCAATCCAAAAATGACGACGCCACTTTGAGCCGTACTCGAACTCCGACTTGCCGCCGCGTCGAACCGCCTGGTCGGCGGCGTACACGAACGCGGCAATCTCCAGAAGGTCGGTCGCCACATCAGACGGGTTCTCGCTCATCGACTTGGTCAGGTCGTGCAGGTGCAGGTGGACATCGTGGACGCCGTCTCCGATGGCCAGGGAGACGGGCGCGATCTGCTTCCAATCGCCTCCGCGAGCGGACAGCGTGGCCCCGCCGCACAGGATGACGTGCTTAGACGACATCCCGAGCACCCCGGATCTTCAGTTCATCGCGTAGTTTGGTGAGCGAGTACGCGGCGAACTTCCGGGCCGATGGCTTGGAGATGCCGGTCTCATACTTGGACTTGGAGTACCAGCCGCCCGCGTAATCACGGACGATCAGTGCTGCCTGACGTGTGTGAACGCCGAGGCGTTCTAGGAACTCTGAATGCTCCGAAGGATCACGGAAGCGCTGGTTGGGACCGACATGCTGTGACAGTTCTCGGCTGAGGTGGTACGTCAGGTAGCGCTGCATGAACCGGGAGAAGAAGTCGTGGGTTAGACCTGCAAAGCCCTCCTTCGTTGAGAGATCTCGAACGGCCTGCCGCACTGGCGCGGCGTCAGATTCCCACAAATTCTCCGACTTCGGGCCGGTGAGGGCTGACAGCGCCTCAACTGCGGCAAGTTGTGCCATTTCTCCGAAGTCGGTTCTCGATCGAGTGTCCCGCAGGTGACGGTCCATCGCGTCGCTCATCGCGCCGACGAGGTCGTACACGTTTGGGTTTGCGGGTACTTGCAGGCCGAGTTCCGCCAGCTGTTGGATGAAGGTGGACTCGTCACGCGCGGCGATCGTCACATGGGCAAGCAAGTACACGGCATGTGCGAGACCTTCATCAGCCTTTGCGGCCTCAAGACCACGTTGCGCGGCCTCCATCGTGGACTGAGCGACACCTGCCACGGGCGCGCCTTCCGCGACCAGTTCGACCACCTCGCGCCAAGGCGCGGTATCAGGCACACTTCCTAGTCGCAGATGTCCCATCGTCGCGGCGCTGACGCCCGGCGACGGTTACACGCCGGTCTTCCGGGTGTTCGGAGCCGTATCGGGTTCATCGGTCCACGAAAGGTCCGTCTTCACCCGGGCCGGATAACTTCATGAGGTTTGCCCCAGTTCTCGCCACTTGCGGCGCTGCTGCCCCCAGTCCGGTTCCCCAGCGATCACCCGGATGTTCCTCTCTGAAATCGCCTCCCGGTCGCCCGCCACCTGGGGCAGGAACAGGAGTTCTTCCTGAATGTCCGGCGCGAGATTGAGCAGGTTCACGATCTGGCTTACGCGGGCGCGGGTGACCTGCCCCAGTTCTGCGATGTCGGCGAAGTCCGCGACCTCGCCGAGGCGGACAAGGTTGTCAAACCGAATGGCCAACGCCATCAGGCGAGAGACGCGGGGCACCCGCCCCTCAGGCACCGGGGCTGGGGGCGGCTTCTCGCCAGCCTTCAAAACCCGCTGGCCGGTGCGTCCCGTGGTGAAGTGAACGTTGAAGTCGAGCGTCACTCCGTCGTTCATGCAGACACCTCCTCAGTCGCGTGCTGGCCGATCGACCGCAGGCCCAGCGGATGGAAGGTGATTGACACCGAACCCTTCGTCGCGTCGTAGTCCACGCGCTGGACGAGCATCCGCATCAGCTTGGCCTGCTCCTTCGGGGACAACCGCGACCAGACACCGTCGAACTCCCCGAGCGCGGCATCGACCTCGCCCTTCGTGATTTGCCCCGCGTCGGCGTCCGTGATTTCGCGCCGGAGCGCGGCCATTCGATCGTCCGCCGCCTGGACCGTCTGGTGGAGGTCGGCCAACCGGGCGGCTGCGTGCCCGTCGGTGGCGGCGTCCCCCGCCGTGCGGCGAAGGTCGGCGTGCAGGCGGGCGAGTTCCCGCTCGACCACGCCCAACTCGCGCTCGGCTTCAGCCCGCTGGTGCGTCAGTTGTTGGCGGCACTTCGAGAGCGTTAGAGACAACAGCGCCGGGTCTTTGCCGATCCGCTTGATCTGCTCAACGACGAAGCTCTCGATCTGCTCGGCGGGAAGGGACCGACACGGGCAAGCGTCCCAGCCCTGCTTCTGGGCCTTGTAGCAGACGTAATAGCGGTAGACACGATCCTTGCCCTTATTGGCCGTGGTGTGTCCCATCGTGAGGCCGCACGGGCCGCAGTGGACCAACCCTTTGAGCAGCGCGCCGTGCTTGTTCCGCACAAGCATTCCGCCCGCACGCCCATTGGAACGCAGCAACTCGTGGACCTTCGTCCAGAGGCCTTCATCAACGATGGCGGTGTGCTCGCCCGGGAACGTCTCGGCCTTGTACCGCACCTTTCCGCGATAGAGGATGTTGGCGAGGACCTTGAGCACGGCGGGCTTGTCCCACACGCGCCCGCCGTACGCAGCGCCCTTGCGCGTCTGGACCGCCTTGGTCTTCAGGCCGCGACGGTTCAACTCCCGGCACACATCCAAGAGCGAACGGCGTTGCAGGTACATGCGGAAGATCTCGCGGACCAACTCCGCGTCCGCGGCGTTGACCACCAACTTCTTCGTGACCGGGTCCACGTCGTACCCGAGCACGGAGCGGCCTCCCGACCACTTACCCTTCCGCCGCGCTGCCGCGATCTTGTCCCGCGTGCGCTCGGAGATGATCTCCCGCTCGAACTGCGCGAACGAGAGCAGGATGTTGAGCGTGAGCCGCCCCATCGACTGGGTCGTGTTGAACTGCTGCGTGACGGAGACGAACGAGATCTTCTTCCGCTCGAACAACTCCATCAACCGTGCGAAGTCGATCAGCGAGCGGCTGAGACGGTCCACCTTGTAGACGACCACGCAGTCCACCTTGCCCGCCTCGATGTCCGCCATCAAGCGAGCGACGGCGGGGCGATCCATGTTTCCGCCGGTGAATCCGCCGTCGTCGTACCGATCGGGAAGGCACTGCCAGCCCTCCGCCTTCTGGCTGGCGATGTACGCTTCGGCGCTCTCCCGCTGGGCGTCGAGCGAGTTGAACTCCTGCTCAAGGCCGTCTTGCGTGCTCTTTCGGGTGTAGATGGCACATCGCACCCGCGTCGGTGTCGTCGCTTTTGATTCTGGTCGCTTGCTCATTCGTCCGCCTCCGATCCCTTCTTGCCACGTGCGGACGGCAGCCCGAAGAAGTTGACCCCGTTCCAGTGCGCGCCGGTCACCTTCTGGGCGATGGCCGTGAGCGACCGGTAGACATCCCCCTCGTACTCGAACCCGCGTGCCAGCACCCGCGCGACGATCACCTTCCCTTTGTACTCGCGGCGGATGACACTGCCGGGCTTGGGGAACGCGGCGGGGCGTCCGGCGTCGAACGCGGCCGTGATCACTGTCCCCGGACCTTTAAGCGGCGTTTTCGGGGCGCTGAGCCGGATTTCGGCGTCGTCGGCCAGTTCGACCGCCCGGCGGCGTGCCCGTTCCGAAAGGCCGCCCTCGCGGAGCGCCTGCATCCGCCAGACGATCCGCTTGACGAGGTACTGCTTGTGGTTCGTTCGCGTGGGCTCGCCGAAGACCTCGGCGTAGCGCTTCTTCAGTTCGGGCACAGTCAATCGGCCAAGGGCCAGGACCGTCGCGTTGGTGTCATCAGGCATGTGGACTCTCCGGTTCGCAAAGCGTCAACCAACCGAACGATCAAGGCGAACCGGTTCAAACGATTCAAGTGCATCGCCCTCTCTTTCTTGATGCTGCGGATTCTCACCCATGCGACGTGCATCGGCGCGCCTGCGGCGCACGCCCTCGGCTAAGAGCTCCGTGATGATGCGCAATCGCTTGGTCGGCGCGAGATCATCGCGCTCGACCGCCTCTTCGGGGTCGATCGTCATGGGTGCTTCCGCTTGCGAGCCCGCTGGGGCCAGCGATGGTCATCTGCGCCCGCCCGCGTCGTGCAGGCTGTCAAACACCATCTACGCAAATGGGTCGGATTGTGGCGAAGGGGGGCGATCGGAACCCGGTGGCAACCGGGTCCTTCAATCATCCGCTTATGCTGAATGCAATGCGTTCGATGCTCACCTTGTTCCTGATCGCTTTTCGCCTGCTACGGGAGGCGTTGCGCTCAATGTGGAACGGCCGTCCGAATCGAGGTACCCAGATGTCTGAGTCTGCTCGCCTAAAAGGCACCGTGCTCCGGATCAGCGAGGTGGCCACCGACATCGGTCATGGCGAGGCGCTCACGCTCGTCGGAGTCGGGCTCGATCGCAGCATCGTTCGAAGGCGAGCGGAGTGGATCGAGATCTCTGGCATCGATCCGAGCTTGGTCGCTCGCACCGAGAACTCCAAGCCACGGGTTCAGGGAAGATTGACTGATGGTCGCTTCATCGAGGTCGAAATCGGAGACTTGCTCCCGCTACCGCACGGCCTTCCCGATGAACCATGCCGGTTCGGCGTCCTTGGTTTGCGGTGCTTCGAATACCGACCGGCTGGGTGGGGCACACCGGCCTGGGTCTTCTCGCTCCTGAACTTCAAGCTCGGTGGAAGTACTCGTTTCGGCCTGCACCAAACTACTGAGATTCGGGCAGACGGGAGCGCCGAGTGGTACCGGGACACCACCAGCTTTGTTTATGCTGATCGCGAGTGGTTCCTCACCGATCTGCTCGACGGCAAAGACGACAAGGAGCTGCGTGACTTCGGGAAGCACTGGAAGCCGATTTGTAGCGCCGAGCTGTGGACGGAACAGCGCGACGGTGACCAACGAGAAGCCATCGAGCTGCTCGCGCGAGACATCGCCAATGTGCTTTCATTCGCCACGGGGCGGTGCGTGCGCTGGCTGGATTGCACACGGCTCGATGCTCGCGAGCAGGCCGTTGGCCGATCTCGCTACTCCATCTGGGTCGCCGCCGCGAAGGATGGCGGCAACGGGCCCATCGACACAGGTGACCCCGAGGCGTTCCAGGCATTCATGAATTCCGCGTGCAAGGTGGTCGAGGTGGACACGGAGTGGTGGGCGCGAACACTCGAGTTGCACTTGCAGGGTGCGATCAGCCCGATCGTCGATGTGCAGTTGACGTTTTACTACATGCTGCTGGATCGCGTTAGTGAAAAGGTGACCGGCACCAAGTGGCCCAAGCAGATCGACCCCGACATCGATGCGCGGCTCAAAGACGAGGCGTGGAGGAAGTCCTTCGACTCGGCGCTCCAGGGTCTCTCTCCCAAGTGGGCGGCCGATCGAACAGAAGTACTGATTCAGAGAATCAGGGAGATCAACAACAAGCCGCCGCTTCCCAAGTGCGTGGCTGCGGCTACGGCAAAACTCGGCCTACCCGCACCCGACGAAGAAAAGGTCAAGCCCCGAAACCGACTGTTGCACAGCGGAAACCTCCCGAAGGAGTTGCCCGAGGACCTGCGCCACAGCGGCGATCTCGCTCGAGCCGTCGAAGCCCTCATCTCGGCCATGCTTTTGCGCATGCTCGGACACTCAGGCCCGGCTTACCTCGATGACGCAGGCCGCGACTACCTGCCCATTCATCCATGGCCGAAGGACCGCCCGTGCCCATGGGTTCCCGCATGAACGCTCGTCGTGCCTGAAACCCGAACTGTTCGAGGACCGATCTCCATTTCAGGAGCGTTCCAATCACCGCACACCACCGATCGAAACCCCGCGTCAAATCGACGGGTGCGCTAACCGAGAGTCGGAGAGAGTTTGAGAGGTTTGGTCGAGAGGCCGACCGGAACCCTTGGGGTTCTCGTCGCCCGCCCGACGGGCCGGGCCAAACAGAGAGCTCGGCGGCCAGCGCCTTCCCGCGATTGACCCCGAAATCTCCGTGGAATCTGCCACCCCGCCCGGACGCCGGAATCCGGCCGGGGCGTAAAGCAAAGCCGGCCCGCTTTCGCGGGCCGGTCAAAAGCTCCCCGACTAGGACTCGAACCTAGAACCTAGCGGTTAACAGCCGCTCGCTCTACCATTGAGCTATCGGGGAAGAAGGTGTCGTCCCGTCCCCGGGCGTGCCGCCTGAGGGCACAGGTGTGCCCGCGGGTCTCACGGCCCCGGAGGGGGGCAGAACACTATCAGACTCTTTTCTTCGGTCAAGCTGCGGGGCTTCTGGAACTCGATCGGGCTTTTGCCGTCTTCTGGGGGCGTTCGGGCCCGGATGTTCTCAAACCGCTTGCCGTTCCCCCGTTTGCGGCACCCGGGGCGACCCCGCCCTAGCCACCGGCCCCCCGCAGTTTGTCCACCTGCCCTGCCGTTTGAGTCTCCGATGGTCCGCGCCTAAAGTCTTGGCCCTGCCCAGACGGCAGTCCCGGCCCCGCCAGGACCACCCAGCAGGGTCTGTCTGGTGTCCCTACGTCCCCCCCCGCACGCCCCCGAAGAGACCCGCCATGAAGACCGAGATCCACCCCAAGTACTACCCCAACTGCAAGGTCTATCACAACGGGCAGGTTGTCATGACCGTCGGTGCCACCGTTCCCGAGATGCACGTCGAGGTGTGGTCGGGCTCGCACCCCTTCTTCACCGGCAAGCAGACGTTCGTCGATGCCGCAGGCCGGGTCGAGAAGTTCCAGCGCAAGTACGCCGGCAACTACTTCGAAAAAGCCAAGAAGTAAACCTCCCCCGCCAGGCACTGACATTCCACGCACGCAATGCCCGGGCTGTCCCGGGTTTTTTTTCGTCCGCAATGCGTCCTGCCGTATGAATGTTTCAACCTCGGCGCTCGCCCCCTGGCGGCATCTCACCGCGCGGTGAGAATGTCTCCGCATTCCGGGCATACGTCCGCGTCAAGCCCCTCCGTCGGATACCCGCACGCGCAAAACCCCCGTCGTCGCAGTCTTCCCCGATGAATGCGGAGTTGCATGAAGAGCGCCCCCGCCGCCGTCACATGAAGGCCGGCCGCGGCTGTCGCACCAAATCCGTGCCGCGTCGTTCGCGCCATCCATCTCCCATCAGCCCACAGCACCACCCCCGCCCACACCGCGTACCACACAAGCAACCACCAACCCGGGACGATGGCCGCCGTTACCAGGCAAAAGACACCGGCCATGATCAAGAGCGCGGGAATCTCCCCTGTCCCCCCCGGCAGCCCCAGCAGCACACCAATCACGGGCACCCAGAGCATCGCGGAAAACCCCACCACCACCAGCAGCGGCCCACCCAGCAGCACGCGGTCGGTCGTTCCTGCCGCGCACATCATCCATCCATAAATCCCCACGCCCGCTGCAAGCGCAGGCCCCTGCATTGCCGGGCCCACGCCCCACGCGGGCAGAAAATACTGGGCGATCGCGCAGCACACCGCCACAGCCGCGCCCGCCAGCAGCACCGGCGGACCCGCCCTCTCAACCACAAGGCTCACGCCACGCGCCACGACTTGCCATCCCGCACCACGCGCCGATAGACGGTGTCGCGCTCCACCGGCACAAACCCGGCCTCGCGAATGGCCTTCTGCAACGTCCACACATCAACCTCCTGATGCGTGCTGCTGCCGCCCACCTTGGTGATGTCGTACCACACCACCGTGCCATCAACGTCGTCCGCCCCGCTCTGCAGCATCACCTGCGCCATCGGCAGCGTCTGCATGATCCAGAACGCTTTGACGTGCGGGAAGTTGTCGAGCATCAGCCGCGCAACCGCCATGGTGCGGTAGTTCTCCAGGCCGCACGGCCCCGGCAGGTGCTCAAGCTCGCACCCATCGGGGAAGAACGGCAGCGGGATGATGGTCTGGAAATACCCGGCAGAGGGAAGTGGTCGGGTGGTCGAGTGGTCAAGCGGTTGAGTACCAGATGTACCAAAGACAACGTGCTCAGGCAGGGCTGCGCCGGGGCGTGTGAGCGTGATTGGGTCAGCGGCTTGCGCGCGGTCGGGTGAGCTTTCCCCCACTTGACCATTGCTCTGATAGCCCAGGCGCGCCAGCGCCACATCCTGCGCCCGCCGCAGCATGTCCATATGAACCAGCCGCTCCCGCCGCTGCTCGATATGGCCGTACAGGATCGTTGCGTTGGTGTTGAGCCCCAGCTCGTGCGCCACCGTGTGCACATCCAGCCACACATCGCTACGGATTTTTCCCTTGTACGCCTCATCATGCACGCGGTCGTCAAACACCTCTGCCCCGCCGCCGGGCAGCGAGCCCAGCCCCGCATCCTTCAACTGCTGCAAGACCCACCGGATGCCCGCACGCCGGTCGTTCTGCTTGTACACCTTCGCGATCTTTGCCAGGTGCACAATCTCCACCGCCGTGAACGCCTTCACGTGCAGATTGCTCCCCAGCGACCGCGCCTCCTCGCGCATCGCCGCCACCATGTCCGTGTAGTAGCTGAAAGGCAGGTATGGGTGCAGCCCGCCAACGGAGTGGATCTCTGTCGCGCCATTCTCCACAGCGCTCCGGGCCTGCGCCCGGATGTACTCCAGGTCGCGTGTGTACGCCTTCTCGTCGCCCTGCTTCGCGTAGAACTCGCAGAACTTGCACGACAGTGCGCACACGTTGGAGTAGTTCAGGTGCCGGTTAATGTTGTAGTAGGCATTCCGGCCGTGCAGCCTCCGCCGCACCATGTCCGCCATTTCCAGCACCGACCACAGATCGGGCGTGCTGTACAGCACATCGCCCTCATCCAGCGAGAGCCGCTCACCACTCTCAACCTTCGCCCGGATCGCCCCGAGCCGCTCATCAATCCGCGAGGTGCCCCGAGGCAGATAGGCCGGGATTTCCTGTGTTTCTGCGAGCATGCTTGCACTTTCAATAAGATTTGAAAGTATAGGCGCGGCCTCTCATGCCCTGCCCCGCCGCACCAGCCACAGGCAGGGCCGCAGCCCTGTGCTCAACGCCTCCGCACTTCTCTCGAGCGTCCGCACATAGGCGTCGACGGTCCTCTTCAGCCTCGGCTGTGCCTTGCAGAGTGTCGCACCCGCGCGCTCTACCGCGCCAATCCTCGCCTTTGCCGATCGCGCCAAATGCGCCGGCGAGGGCATCCACTCCTGCTCAATGCGGTCTTCCTTCCGCTCAATCAATCCGCGGCAGTCTTCTCGCGTCGGAGCACCGCCCGCACCCTGCCCAATCCACACCGCATCATCCACCAAATACACCCCGCCCGGCCTCACCCAACGCCGCAGCACGCGCGATGCCCGCTCGCATCCATATAGGTTCAGCATCACCGCCGCGTCGTACCGCCTGGTCAACGGCCCGCGCTCAAACGATCCGACATCATCTATCTCAAAGACGCACGCCCCCTCCACCCCATTCCCCGCGGCAAGCCTCCGAGCCGCATCAATAAACGGCCGGAACGCATCCACCCCCCGCACGCTGCCCTTGCCGTGCCGGGCCGCGATAATCCGCCGCGCCACCGCTACCGCCACTCCGCCCTTCCCGCACCCAAGATCGAGAAAACGCCAGTCTGGGGCAGCCCCAGCCCGCACCAGCATCCGCACCGCCGCGGCACGCTCCGCCCCAAGATCTTGCACCCCCGCGAACAACTCGGGGAGAGCGGTCAGCAGCGTGACCGGCGCGCCCATGGAGGCTGCCACCGCACGCCGCAACGCTGCTCGCATGACGACCGGCCTCAGAACGCAGCGCTCCGCCCGCGCAGGTTCAGGATCAGTTCGATCTGGCCCGTCGGCCGCTCCAGCCGCTTGGCGATCTCCAGCGGAGTCAGCCCGCCATCCGCCAGTTCATACACCTCGCGGTGTGCGACCTCCAGGCTCGGCGCCGCCGTGCCAGGCTTTGCCGTCGGCTTCACTTCCGTCACTACGGCCGCTCGCACCGGGGCCTTTTCTGCGGCGTCCAAGCGACGCAGCCGCTCATCGGCGGCTTCGATCAACTGCTCCAGACGATCCGCCTTGCGGTCCAGTTCCGCGGCCAATCGTTCCGACAGGTCCTGCATGTCCTGTGCGAGCGTGTCAACCCCCGGCTCCGCGTTCACGCTGTTGCTGGACTTGCGCGCGAGCACCTTCCGCCGCGCCGCATACGCCACCAGCAGCACCCCCACCACCATCGCCGCTCCCGCGATCGCCTGCGTCATGCCGATGGACGGCGGCGCTTCCACCGAGCGCGGGCCAAGCCGGACGTTTTCCCCAGGCACCGATGGAATCGACGGGCTGGCCGATTCCACCCGCTCGCCTGCTGCGTTCGGGCCCGCGACAGGTTCAGCCGTCCCCGCTGTAGGCTGCACAGCACCCATGCTGGGCGACTCCTCTTCTTGAACCGCGGTGATCGACATGCGAGATGCCCCTCCATGGGCCGACGGACCCCCCCATATTATCGGTGCGTGGGCCACACAAGGGATACCTACGCCGCGATTCGCAAAGACCCTGCCGCGGCAGCCGCCATCCGCTCCTGGCGCACGCTTACCGGCGGGCGCGGCGTGCGCGATCCCCAGCGCCGCACGCTTATCGCGTGCTCCGGCGGCTGCGACTCCTCAGCCCTCGCACTGACCCTCTCCGCCGCGAGCCGCAACCTCGTCATCGCCCACATCGTCCACGACCTGCGCCCTCCGGCTCAGGCCCATGCCGACCGTGACGCCGTGCAGGCACTCGCGGAGCGTCTCTCTGTGCCCTTTGCCCAGGCGTCCATCCAGCCCCGCGCCGCGGGCAGCAACGCGGAAGCCGCGGCACGGCGTCTGCGCTACCAGGCCCTGGCCCGGCTTGCCTCCCAGCACGCCTGCCCGTTCGTTGCCACCGCCCACCACGGCGATGATCTGCTCGAAACCATGCTGATGCGCCTGCTCCGCGGGGCTGGCCCGCGCGGCCTTGCCGCCATCCGCGCCTCCCGCCCCCTCAACGCCAGGACAACCCTGATCCGCCCCCTGCTTGCCGCCGCCCGCGCCGACACCGTTCGCCTGTGCGGGCTCGCCCACCACGCGTGGCAGGAGGACAGCACCAACACCGATGTATCGCGTTTCAGGAGCGCGCTGCGGCACGGCGTTGTACCAGCCCTCAAGGCGCTGGCCCCGCACGTCGTAACGCGTGCCGTCGCTTCCTCCGACCTTCTTGCTGGGGCGGCGGACCTCGTGCATGATCGCGCCACCGCCCTGCTGGCCGCGGCAACGCGCGATGAGTCCGGCCTGTGGTGGCTCCGAGCTTCGCTTGCCGCGGAGCCACCGGTCGTGCTCGGAGAACTGCTCCGCCTCGCCGCCCGCGACTGCTCCGGTGGCCGCGGCATGGACCGCCTCTCCCGGCCAACCCTCCGCCGCGCCACCGAAGCCATCCGCGACGATTCCACCGAGCCCCGCACCTTTGCGTGGCGTTCGGTGCGGCTGCTCGTCACCGCGCGACGCATCACGGTGCAGCCCCACGCCTCACCGTAAGGCACGCACGCCGCGCTACCGGTATCCTCCCCCCATGCTCACAGCCCCGAACAAAGCCAAATCCAGCACAAAGTCCCAGCGCGATTCTTCCGAGTTCCGTTCTCGCCGCGAACGTGTCCTCAAAGCCCTGAAAGGGTCCGTGGGCGTGGTGCTCGCGGGCGACGGGGCACCGCCTCTCACCGGTTTCTGGCAGCCGCACTCCCACTTTGCGTACCTCACCGGTATCCGCGAAGAGGCCGGTGCTGCCATCCTGTTTGACCCGGGCCACGAAGACCCCAAGAAGCAGTGCATTCTCTTCCTCAAGCCCCTCAACCCCGAGCTTGAAGCGTGGGATGGCTACCGCGAAGAGATCTCCCAATCGCTCAAAGACAACACCGGCTTCGACACCGTGATGCGCCTGTCGCACCTGCCGCGCATGCTCACCACCGCTGCCCGCCAGCGTAAGCGCGTCGCCTGCCTGCACCCCTTCAGCGTCTACGACGCACCGCCATCCCCCGATCTCGCGCTGTTCCGCAAACTCGGCGAACGCATCCCCGGCCTCTCAATCGCCGACCAGTCCGACCTTCTCAGCTCCTTGCGATCGATCAAGAGTAAGGCCGAGGTCAGCCTTGTCAGTTCGGCCCTCGACGCGACTGCTGCGGGTTATGCGGCAATCACCGCCATGCTCCGCCCCGGCGTCACCGAGCGCGCTGTACAGCGCGCTGCGGAGGACGCCTTCATGGACGCGGGGGGCGATGGCCCAGCGTACAACTCCATCGTCGGCACGGGCCCCAACGCCACGGTCCTGCACTACATGGCCAACACCGCCGCGTGCAAGGCCGGCGAGCTCATTGTCATCGATGCCGGCGCTGCCCGCGGTGGCTACGCCTCGGACATCACCCGCACCTACCCCGTCAGCGGCACGTTCACACACGAGCAGCGCCGCCTCTACGAACTGGTGTTCGAAGCCCAGGCCGCCGCCATCGCCGCCGTGAAGCCCGGCCGATATATGCACGAGGTTGACGCGGCCGCACGCCGCGTCTTTGAGAGGGCCGACATCGCGGATCGATTCATCCACGGCATCGGCCACCAACTCGGGCTGGAGGTTCACGACGCCAACCCCGATGGCCCCCTGCGCGCCGGGATGGTCATCACTATCGAGCCCGGCCTCTATTTCCCCGACACCGGCACGGGCATCCGCATCGAGGACGACATCCTTGTGACGCCGACGGGAGGCAAAAACTTGTCCTCCATGATCCCCAAGGGTGCCAAAGAGGTGGAAAAACTGCTGCAGCGGCGCAAATAGCACGGTCAATCGACCGGGTTATCAGAACCGATTATCCCCATCCAAAATCCGCCCCAGCCCGCCCAGCACCGAGCCCTCGCCCCGCGCCTTGCCGCCGGCTCGTGGCGCGGACGCGATGATCCGGTCCGCCAGGCGCGAGAAGGGCAGCGTCTGCAGCCACACCGTGCCGGGACCCGTCATCTTTGCGAAGAACAGCCCCTCGCCACCGAACAGCATGTTCTTGAAGCCCGGCACCATCTGGATGTCATAGTCAACGGTTGTCTCAAACGCCACAAGGCAGCCCGTGTCTACCCGCAACGTCTCGCCCGCCCGAAGCGTGTGCGGCATCACGGTGCCGCCCGCGTGCAGGAATGCCTGCCCGCGTCCGCTCTCCGACGAGAGCTTCTGAAGAATGAACCCCTCGCCGCCGAACAGCCCTGCGCCCAGGCGACGGTTGAACGCGATATCCACCACCACACCCCGCGCCGCGCACAGGAACGAATCCTTCTGGCACAGCAGCGTTCCGCCATGGTCGCCGAGCTCAACCGGCACCACGCGACCGGGGTACGGCGCGGCAAACGCGACATCCTGGCGTGTCCCGCCGGTGTTCGTGAAGAACGTCACGAAGAACGAATCCCCCGTCAGGGCACGCTTCCCCGCCTCGAACAGCTTGCCGAACACACCGCCCCCGCTCTTCATAGAGAGCTGCGTGCCCATCTCGATCCCCTGCTGCATGTACATCATTGCCCCGGCCTCGGCAACTGCCGCCTCCCCCGGGTCCAGCGTGATGACAATCGCCTGCAGGTCCTCGCCGATGATGGTGTAGTCAATCGTGTCAGTGGGCATCGATAAAGCTCCAAAGGGCTCAGCGTGCGCCGGCGTTCGCGATGATGCGCCGGCCCCTGCTGTCATCATTAGGTTATAAACGTTCCACGTTTCGTGCCGCCACCTGCCTACCGCCGCGCTGCTTAAAGCCCATACTCCCCCCACCGCCGCTCCACCAGTTCCTTCACCGCCCCCGACATCTCAATCAGCGGCGGCCAGTCCCGCACCGGCAGCCCGTTGCGCTCATCGCCCGGCATCTTGGGCGTCGCATCAAACGCCGCCCGTCTGCCGCACACGCTGAGACTCCGGTCGCGCTCGGGGCAGCAGTTCGCGGCCCAATGAAAAAACGCCGCGTCCACATCGCCCACATCAACATCCGCCCCCACCACCACCGTCCATCGCGGCAGCCCCTCGTCCGCCAGTTCGCCCAGCGCCTTGATCACCCGCGCCCCATCCCCGGGCGCGGTCTTTGCCGCCCGCACCAGCAGCCACCAGCCCCCCAGAGCCTCGGGCACCCGCGCATCAAGCACCCCGGCAACCGTGCGCACCCGCGCCTCCACCCCCGCCGCTGTGGCCCCAAGCATCGGGCCGATCTCCCCACGATCGCACAACTCCGCGGCAAGCCGCGTCAGACTCCGATGCTGCTCCGCGTCCCCGCGCTTCTTGGTCGCATCCAGCCCCAGCTTCGCGCCAGCGCCCAAAAACGGCGCGGCATGGTCCAGAATGTCCAGCGGGCCGCGGACCAACTCCGCATCGCGCGCCGGCACGCACTGCTCGCCCACCGCGCTCAGCACCGCCGTCGTGTCGTGTACATCAACATCCTCATCCACCACCACAATGCTCTTGGTCCATGACATCTGCCCCGCGCCCCAGATCGCGTGCATGACCCGCCGCGCGTGGTAGGGATACTCCTTGCGTATCTTCACAAACGCGCAGTTATGGAATGCCCCGAACATCGGCAGGTCATAGTCCACGATGTCCGGCACAATCGTCCGCAGCAAGGGCAGGAACAGCCGCTCCGTTGCCTTGCCGAGGTAATAGTCCTCCTGCGGCGGCAGCCCCACCACCGTCGTCGGATAGATCGCGTGCTTCCGATGCGTGATCGCAGTCACCTCCAGCACCGGGTAGCGGTCTGGCAATGAGTAATACCCCGTGTGATCCCCGAAGGGTCCCTCAAACAGCGCCCCCTCCCCCAACCCGCCGCCCTGATCCTCCCGCGGATCCCATCCCGGCATCCCCGCGCGGTCATCAACCCATCCTTCGATCACGATCTCCGCGTTCGCAGGCACCGCCAGCGGCACCGTCTTGCAATCCACCAGCGGTATCCCGCCGCGGTTCAGGAAGCCCGCCAACAGCAGTTCGCTGATGCCCGGCGGCATCGGCGCGGTTGCCGCGTACGGCAGCACGCTCTCGCCCCCCAGCACAATCGCCACGGGCATCCGCTGGCCCCTGGCCTTCCAGGATCGCCAGTGCCGCGCACCATCGTGGTGCATGTGCCAGTGCATCGCCATCGTGCGCCGGCCGAACAACTGCACGCGGTACATGCCGATGTTGCGGCTCGTCGGCGCTGCCCTTCCCACATCATCCGCATGGATGGTGTGAATCCCCGCCAGCGTGATGTACCGCCCGCGGAACTTCTGCTCCCATTCGGCACCGGCCTCAACCCCGGGAACCACCGCGTTCACGCCCGCCGGATACCCGCACGCCGCCGGGTCGCCATCCAGCGGCCAGCATCGCAGTAGCGGCAGCCTCCGCAGGTCTACCTCATCCCCCGTCTTCACCACCTCCTGGCACACCCCCGCCCGCACCTTCTTCGGCGGGATCTTGGCCAGTTCCAGCAGCTCCGGCACTTTCTGAAGCTTCGCTAGCATTGTCGGCGGCGCCTCTGGTTTCACCAGCTTTCCAAGCCGCTCTGCGAGTCCCTCAAGGCCGCCCGGCGTCCCGCCTGCCTCAACTCCGACTCCGGCGTCATGACACCCCAGCGCCATCTCCACCCGCTTATAGCTCCCGTACGCGTTAATGAGCACCGGAAAGTCCGACCCTTCCACGTTCTCAAACAGCAGCGCACGGCCTCCCAGATGGTGAAACCGCGGGTCCGTCCGCCGCACGCCTGCCGATGGCAATCCCGCGGCAGGGCTCTTGCTCTCGCGATCTGCGATCTGCGTCACTTCCAGCACCGGCGAAACCCGCGCCGCGATACGCTTCAGTTCTCCTGCCGCGCCAAGAGCCCGCGCAAAGTCCTGTGTGGTCTCATACATTGCCTGAGCCTATGGCACCCCCCGCGAACACGCCCAAAGCCCACGAGCACGCCGCAACCAGGGATTGGCCGGGTTACTTTGCCGCCGTCTCGGGTAAGGCCCCGCGCGACACGCTGCTCAAAGCCCTGGACCTCTTCACCCGTGCTGCCGAAGTGCCTTCCCACCCCCCGCTTCCTCGAATCGCCATCGACCTCGGATGCGGCTCGGGGCGCGACACCACCGCCCTCCTCGCCCACGGCTGGAAAGTCCTCGCTATCGACTCCAGCCCTCTTGGCCTCGACCTCGTGCGCCAAAGCGTGCCCGAACACCTCCGCCCCAACCTCGAAACCCGCCTTGCACCGTTCGAGGGGCTCACACTTCCGTCAGCCACCCTCATCAACGCCAGCTACGCACTCCCGTTCTGCAACCCTGCGGCGTTCCCGGCCCTCTGGCATGCCATCACCGCCGCCATCCCCGTCGGCGGCCGTTTCTGCGGCCAACTCTTTGGCGAACGCGATGGCTGGGCGACCCTCCCCGACCGCACCCACCACACCCGCCGGCAGGTCAATGATCTCTTCCAGAACTTCAACCTTGAAGACCTGAAGGAAATCGAAAATCGTGAGGCCGGCGTCACCGGCGAGGTCAAGGACTGGCACATCTTTCACATCGTTGCAAAGCGACGCCTGTGAACCCCAACAAGGCTGACGATGCCCACCACCGCGCCCACCTCTGGCCACGGCGACACCGCCATAGACCTCACCAACGTGTCCAAGCGATACCCGGGAGGCGTCCACGCCCTCCAGGGCATCGACATGCGCGTGCGCCGCGGCGAGATCTTCGGCCTGCTCGGCCCTAACGGCGCGGGCAAGAGCACGCTCGTCAAGATCCTTCTCACCGTCATCCGCCCCACCCGCGCCGAGGGCTCGGTGCTGGGTTTCCCCATCGGCCACAAGCCCACGCTTGCCCGCGTTGGTTACCTGCCCGAGCACCACCGCTTCCCGGAATACCTCACCGGCGCGCAGGTCATCGACTTCTACGGCGCGCTCGCCCGCACGCCCCGCCCCCAGCGCCGTCGCCTCGGCGCGGCCCTTCTCGACCTCGTCGGCATGACGGCCTGGGCCGACAAGCGCGTCAAGGGATACTCAAAGGGCATGCGCCAGCGCATCGGTATCGCCCAGGCTCTCGTCAACGACCCCGACCTCGTTGTGCTCGACGAGCCCACCGACGGCGTGGACCCCGTCGGCCGACGCGATATCCGCCAGGTCGTCAGCCGCCTGCGCGATGAAGGCCGCACCGTCTTCCTCAACAGCCACCTGCTCAGCGAGCTGGAGATGGTCTGCGACCGCGTCGCGATCCTGGTGCAGGGCCGCGTTGCATCCCATGGCACCATCGACGAACTCACCAAGGACCGCCAGTACTACGAACTCACCCTCGCCGGTGAGCCTACGGCCGTTCACGATTCCCTCGTCCGCGCGCTCCCGCCGCAGGCTTCCCCCGCACGCCCGGGGCACGATGGCTTCCTCACCCCCGACATCTCCTACGCGTTCCAGCCCTCGGGCCTGCGCATCTACACCACCGACGCCCGCGCGGTCCAAGGCCTCATCGATACACTCCGCGCCAAGGGCGACATCATCCGTCTCCTCCGCCCCGTCCGGCCCTCCCTCGAAGACCTCTTCATGGAAGCCGTGACCGACCCGCTGACCGGCGCCACGCTGGCGCCCGGCGCGGGCCCGCTCAAGCCAAAGGGCAAACCGCACGCCCGCAATGGAGGTGCCGCATGATCACCGACACCTTCGCCCTGCTCGTTGATGCCTACCGCGAGATGAACTCCAAGCGCCTCTTCTGGATCACCCTCGCGCTCTCCACGCTCGTCGTTGCCGCCTTTGCCTGCTTCGGCGTCAACGAACGCGGCCTCACCATCATCGGGATGACCATCCCCATCCCCGTTATCAACAGCCGCATCATGCCGCCCGAGGTCTTCTACAAGATCGGGTTCATCAAGTTCGGCATCGAGTTCTGGCTCACATGGGCCGCCACCATCCTGGCCCTCGTCTCCACCGCCCCAATTTTCCCCGACTTCCTCGCCGGCGGCGCCATCGAGCTCGTGCTCTCCAAACCCATCGGCCGCGCCCGACTCTTCCTGACCAAGTACGTCTCGGGCCTCATCTTCGTCACCCTCCAGGTCGCCGTCTTTACTTTCGCCAGCTTCCTCGTCATCGGCATACGCGGCCATGTCTGGGAGCCCAAGGTCTTTCTCGCCATCCCCATCGTGCTCTGCTTCTTCTCGTACCTCTTCTCCATCTGCGCGCTTTTTGGGCTCCTCACTCGCTCCACCATCGCCTCGCTCCTCCTCACCCTGCTGTGCTGGTTCCTCATCTTCCTCATCAGCGCAGCGGATCGCATCACCCTCACCTTCCGCGAAGCCACCGCCATGCAGGTTGAACGCGGCCCGAAACGCCTCAAGCGCATGGAGGCCGCGGCAGCCACCGAAATCGCCGCCCGCACCAGCGAAGAGCCCCGCGATTACACCCCCGAAGAACTCGACGCCGCCAATCCATTTCTCGCCCGAGCGCGCCAGGAGCTCGCCGAGACCGAGATCATGCACCATCGCCTCGTCATCGCCAATGACGCGTTGGTGTGGGTGCGCACGTTCCTTCCCAAGACCGACGAAACCATCTGGGTGCTCAAGCGTGCGCTCATCACCGATGAAGAGAAGAAGCGGTTCCGTGTCGAAATGGCGAATGCCCCGCAGCCCCCATCGCGCCGCAAGAAAGACGACGACCGCCCCTCCGAGATGGAAGTCGGCAGCCGCGTCGAAGACATCCTTGACGCCCGCTCGCTCACCTGGGTCCTGGGCACATCACTCGGCTTTGAGGCGGTCGTTCTGGGCTTTGCAGTCTGGCGATTCCGCCGCCGCGATTTCTAACGACTTGCGCCACCCGTGCCGAGCGCCAAAGCCCGCCCCCGATCCCGCGCCGCCGTCAGCGCCCGCACCACCGCGCCCGTCACGCTCTCGCGCTCCAGCACCTCAACCGCCGCCTCCGTCGTTCCACCCTTGCTCTTGACACTCGCCAGAAGCTGATCTGCCGTCTCCTCACTCTGCCTTATCAACTCCCCCGCACCCGCGATTGTCCCGCGCACGATGACATCCGCCGTTGCCGCATCAAACCCCAGCGCGACGGCGCTCTGCACCATCGCCTCCGCGAGGTAGAACACGTACGCCGGCCCCGACCCCGCCACCGCGGTGAACGCATCCATCAGCCCTTCTTCAATCGGCACGACGCTCCCCAAAGCCCCGAACAGCGCGGTCGCCCACGCCACATCCTCCTCCCTCGCCCCCGCCCCGTGGCAGACCGCCGACACCCCGCGCCGCACCCGCGCCGGGGTATTGGGCATCACCCGAACCACCCGCGCACCGTCCCCAATCGCAGCCTCGATCTTTCCTGTCGGTGTTCCCGCCAGAATGCTCACCACGGCCGCATCATTTCCGTGCTCCCGCCATTGCCGCACATCAGCCGCGACCGCTCCCAGGCTCTGGGGCTTGACCGCCAGCAGAACCACACCACGGTCCGTATCGCCCGCCGTGCCACCGATCGCGGCTTTGAGCGGTCGGTGCGACAATCCCCGACCCTCCGACAACCACGCCAACCCATCCTCGTTTTTCGCCACCACCCCAACCCCGAGCCGCGCGAACACCCCGTGCTTCGCCGAGTCAGGTTCCGCCACCATCACCCAGTCAGGACGCAGCACCCCTGCCGCGAGCCCGCCCTCCACGATCGCCCGGGCCATCGCGCCACCGCCGATAATCACCAACCCCCGCCATTCCGCACCCTGTGTCTGTTCCATATTCCCAGCGTACCGGCACGCCGCCCGCTTCTGTTCTAAACTTCCCCCGCAGCCGCGCCGGTCCCCACACCCCGCGGCAAGGAGTCCCCGCAGGCATGGCGACGTTCTACCAGCTCGATTTCGAGAAGCCCCTCATCGAGCTTGAGCAACAGATCGAGGCGCTCGACGCCCGCGTCAAGGCCACCACCCCCGCTGGCGGAGATCCCGCGGCTGCCAGCCCGCTCCAGCACGAACTCGACGAGCTCCACGCCCAGCACGCCGCACAGCTCAACGCGCTTTACAGCCGCCTCTCGCCCTGGGAGACCGTCCGCGTCGCCCGCCACCCGCTGCGCCCGCAGACGCGCGATTACATCCCGCTCATCTTCCGCGACTTCACCGAGTTGCACGGCGACCGCCGCTATGGCGATGACCCGGCCATCGTCACCGGCTTCGCACGCATCGGCCCGTTGAAAGTGATGCTTGTCGGCCACCAGAAGGGCAAGCAGACTTCCGAAAAAATCGCCTGCCACTTCGGCTGCGCGCACCCCGAGGGCTACCGCAAGGCCCTCGCGAAAATGAAGCTTGCCGAGAAGTACGGTGTCCCCGTCGTCACGCTCGTCGATACCCCTGGCGCCTACCCCGGCCTGGGCGCCGAGCAGCGCGGCCAGGCCGAGGCCATCGCCGTCAACATGCTTGAGATGAGCCGCCTCCGCACCCCCATCGTCAGCGCCGTCATCGGCGAGGGCGGCTCGGGCGGCGCGCTCGGCATCGCCGTCGCCGACCGTGTCGGAATGCTCCGCTACTCCTGGTACACCGTCATCAGCCCCGAGGGCTGCGCGGCAATCCTCTGGAAGGAAGCCAACGAGCAGACCAACAACGCGGCTGCCAACGCTCTTAAGCTCACGGCCGACGACAACATTTCCCTGGGCATCATCGACAGCATCATCGAGGAGCCGCCCGGCGCTGCCCATCGCAACCCCCAATCCACTGCCGCGGCCCTCCAGCACTGGATCGTCACCAACCTCCAGCACCTCCGCACGCTTGATATGGAAACGCTGCTCGAGCAGCGCTATCAGCGATACCGCCGCATGGGCTCATTCCTTGAGGCCGCCCAGCCCGCTGCGATGCCCTCAAACCAATAGCAGGATTTTGTTTGGGTCTGTATTGACTCAACCATCTGGCGGGCCTACGTTTCCGCCCGATATCGGGGAGGCTGCGCGCTGCGATCCTCACCGCATCCCAAACGCGAGGTCGCTGTGCCCAAAAAAGCCGCTAAAGCCAAGCGTTCGGACAAGCCTGCGAAGAAGGCCGCACCCAAGAAGGCCGCAAAGCCCGTGAAAAAAGCCGAACCGCCGAAGGCGGAAAAGCCAAAGGCCACAAAGCCGAAGGCCGACGCCCCAGCCGCGCCGACGTCAAAGAAGAAGGCCGCCAAGGAAACCACGGCAAAACCGGCCGGCAAGGCCGCCGCCGCCAAGCCAGCCGCAAAGGCCCCCGCCGCGGAGGCCGCGCCAGAAGCCGCGAAGACCGCTGATGCCTCCAAATCCGGTCGCAAGGGCATCACTATCGTCTCGCACAAGCCAACGAAGAAGGCCAAAGCCCCCGCATCAACCGTTTCTGCCGTTCCCCCCGGCATGGGCCGCCTGCTGGACCCCAAAGGCCCGGTCCGCAAGCCGCTGATCCCCTCTGGCCCCAAGGCCGCGCAGCAGCGCCCTCTGGGCCAGCACGGCGGCATCGCGTCCGACCAGCCCCGCCCCACCGCCAAGAGCCCCTTCAACAAAAAAGAGCTTGAGCACTTCCGCCAGATCCTCGTCCGCAAGCGGGCCGAGCTCGTCGGCGATGTCTCCACCATGGAGACCCAGGCCCTCCGCGGCCAGAGCGGCTCGCTCTCCAACATGCCCCAGCACATGGCCGAGCAGGGCTCCGAGGCGTACGACCAGTCGCTTTCTCTTGACCTTGCCGCCGCCGACCGCAAGCTCATCCGGGAGATCGACGACGCCCTCAACCGCATCGCCGACGGCACCTACGGCGTCTGCGAGCTGACCGGCAAGCCGATCAAGGTTGAACGCCTCGAGGAGTTGCCTTGGGCACGCTATTCCATCGAAGCCGCGCGCGAGCTTGAGCGCCAGTCGATGAGGTCCTGACGTGACCGCGACCAAGACCAGCGTCGGACGCACCTGGCGCGACGGGCGTGCGTGGGCCGTCCTCATCATCGTGACGGCGCTGGGCCTCATCGCCGACCTGGGCTCCAAGCAATGGGCCTTCCGGCACGTCGCGGGCTCACCCGTGAATATCGACCGCGCGGAGGTGCTCCGCACCGGTCAGCCCGCCGACCAGATTCCCCTGCACGACCCCGTGGTCGTTGTCCCGCGCGTTCTTGAGTTCACGCTCGTCGCCAACCGCGGCGCGGTCTTCGGCCTGGGCGCGGGCCGCACGGTCTTTTTCATCATCTTCACCGTCGCCGCCCTCGCCATGGGCATCTGGCTCTTCGGCACCTGGACGCAGCCGCGCGAGCACTCCGCCCACGCGGCAATCGCCCTCCTCCTCGCCGGCGGCATTGGCAACCTTTACGACCGATCAATGTTCGCCTGCGTGCGCGATTTCATTCACCCGCTGCCACGCATGAGACTGCCCTTCAACTGGAACTACCCGTGGGGCGGCGATGAGATCTGGCCTTACGTTTCCAATGTCGCCGATCTCTTCCTCATCATCGGCATCGCCGTGCTGGTGTTCCGGGCGTTGCGCACCGCCCACCCCAAAACACCAGCCGACCCCACGCCGGTTTCATAACAAATGGCAGGGGCACTCCGTCACTCCGCCTACACGGCCTACCCCTCATTCGCCCGCACGCGGATCCCATCAATCACTTCCCGCACCTCCGCCGCCATCCGTGTGTTGGGGAACTCCGCGATAATGCGGTCGCCGATCCGCGCCGCCTCGCGCCAGTGCTTGTCCTGCACCGCCATCTTGAACGATGTCCCCAGGTTGTCGCGCGCCATCCCGATGACCCCGCGCGCCTTCTCCCGCAGCGGCTCGGCCTCGACGGCGCTCAGGTAGGGGTCCAGCTCCTTCATCATCGCCAAGGCCTCTTCGGGACGCCCTTCTGCCGCGGCCTGAAGGAAGCGCCGCTCAAGCTCGTGCTTGTACGAGCCCCGCGCATCCTCCACCCGCGCCTTCAGTGACTCCACGCGCGTCGAGTCGGGGTACAGCCGCCGGATGCGTCCTGCGTCCGCCAGCGCCTCATCCCACCGCCGCTGAATGATCAGCCCATCCAGATACGAGATCGCCTCGCCTACATCCCGCTCCAGCGTCTGTGCCCGCTGATGATCAATCTTGGTGCGGAACTCCTCTGCATCCGTGCGATACCCGAAGTTCTCCGCGAGTTCCTTCACCAGCACCATCGCCGCGTCCCAGTTCTTGCTGGCGATGTCTTCCTCAATGGCCTGGCGGAGCAGCTCGCGCTCGCCCTGTCGGTTCAGCACCCGCCGCGCATCGTTCGACAATGACGCCTGGTGGTTCAGCGACCGCACCTCCCGCGCCAGCACTTCCATCCGGTCCAGCAGCACCTGCCTCTGCTTGTCGACGTGGGCCAGCGCCATCACGAAGGCAACCGGCCCCATCGTGAGCACCAGCAGGGCACCCCCCGCGCCCACGCGCGTCTCCCCCTGCACGATGAGCATGATCGAAAGCCCCAGCGCCGCGGCATACACCACCGCCAGCCACGCCAGCAGCGCCCCGCCCCCAGACCGTGACCGCGTCCCCGTAACAACCGGCGTGACATCCAGTGAGTTCATCAACACTGCTCCTCATACCCCGCGTAGACGCCGTAATAAGGTACCCGCGCTTTGTCTGCTTTGCAGTTTCTACGATTGTCCCATGACCCCACCCGAAAGCCAAGATACCCGGACCGACCTTTCCCCGCCCGATTCCAGTCCGAGCATCACCCCCTTTGTGCTCGGCCCATTCGCGACCAACTCCTACATTGTCCGCATGCCCCGGCGGCCAGGGTGCTGGATCATCGACCCAAGCTTCCAGCCCACCCCGCTCATCCAGCACATCAACGCGCAGGGCCTCACCCCGCAGGCGATCCTCCTCACCCACGCCCACGTCGACCATATTGCCGGCATCGACGCCGTCCTCCGTGCGTTCCCCAAAGTCCCCGTGCACCTTCACGAAGCCGAGACAGCCTGGCTCAGCGACCCGCTGCTCAACCTCAGCGCGATGGGCGAAATGCCAGTGACCGTCCACGGCCCCGACCGCACGCTCAAAGATGGCGACACGCTTACGCTTGAGGGTTCAACCTGGGATGTGCTCTTCACCCCGGGCCACTCGCCGGGCGGCGTCACATTCTCGCACGCCCCCTCGCGCACCGCCATCGTGGGAGACACGCTGTTCTCCGGCTCCATCGGCCGCACCGACTTTCCCGGCGGCGACTTCAACACCCTCGCCCGCTCCATCCGCGCCCGGCTGTACACGCTCCCCGGCGCGACCATCATCTACCCAGGCCACGGCCCCGATTCGACGATCGCTGCCGAGATGCGCACCAACCCCTACGTCCGCGGGCAATAACGCGCGCTGTTACATCGCCGTCGGCAGCCCGAAGCACCGCCGCCACGCGCTCACCTGACCCATGTGAACCATGACGTGCGCGTTCATCATGAACGTCAGCGCCGTGCCCACCGTCGGGAAGTACTCGCGGTACCGCTCATCGGGCGTGGGCTCCAGCAGCTTCTCGTCCCGCAGCGCTGCCAGCGCCGTATATGCGATCTCCATGTTCTTGAGAAACGCGCCCGACACCACATCCAGCCCCGGATAGATCGTCCCCTGAGGATCGTCAAGGCACGGCGCGCCGGCCTTCAGCAGCGGCTCCCATTCCGCCGGCGGCGTCGCTGCCGCGGCATCCAGCCCCGCCAGGCGCAGCATCCGCGCCGGGTACAGTGCCAGGTGCCCGTACACAAACGTCGGGTGGTTGGTGTCGATCTCGTGCGCTGCGCCCGCGCTCTCGAACCGGGGCTTGCGTGCCGCCTGCTCTGGCTTGATCCCGACCAGCAGCTTCTCGCCATACCCACGCGCCCGCCGCGAGGCCCCGATCACCATGTCTATGTACTGACCCATCGCACGTCTCCTGTTTTTTTTGCCCCCATCCGATCAAGCGTAGCCGAGTCGCCAGCCCCCAATCCCCCAAGCAGGACCCCGCTTCGGCCCCGCCGTCCGCGTTCTTACCGGCCCCAGCCCCGATTTTGCGGCTTTGCAAGCAAAGCCCAGATTGTCGGCACAGTTGCGCCAAAGTCGCGCGTCGTTCCAGTCGAAACAAAGTGAAGCGTGTGCCGCACGTTGGGGAACATGGTCCCCAAACCGTCACGGACGGCGGCGTGGGTCCCCGGTTCTCAAACACTTCAAGATGAGGTTTCCAATGTTCAGCAACTCCACTCAGCGTCATGCTCGGTCCAATCGCACGGTCTCCCGCGCGGTCTTCGCGGCAATCCTCGCCCAGCTCGCCGGCACCGCCGTCGCGCTCGGCCAGGCAGAGTCCCCCACAAACGTCACGTTCCCCGCCGCGAACACAGCCCCCGAAACCCGGCCCCTCCCCGCCACCTTCGATGACGGCAGCTTCTCCGGCGAGACCACCACCAAGTCCGAGCCCCGCGAGGACACCAAGGTACACATCGACGAGAACCAGATCGTTGACCTGCACGTCAGCGACGAGGACCTTGCGAACGTCCTCGAGATGCTCAGCATCCAGAGCCAGCGCAACATCGTCGCCAGCAAGGCCGTTAATGCCCGCGTCACCGCCAACCTCTACGGCGTCACCTTCTACGAGGCCCTCGACGCCATCCTCAACGTCAACGGCTTCGGCTACATCAAGCAGGGCAACTTCATCTACGTGTATACCGCGCAGGAGCTCAAAGAGATTGAGAAGGCCCAGCGTCAGAAGATGAGCAAGGTCATCAACCTCAACTACCTCAACGCCATCGACGCCGCCGAGTTTGTCAAGCCCCTCCTCAGCGAGACGGGCCAGATCAAGACCAACGGCAAGACCGCCGCGTTCCCCACCCCGGGCTCTGTGCCCCTGGGCACCGACGACTACGCCGGCAGCGCCACGATGGTCATCATCGACTTCGAGGACCGCATCTCCGAGATCGAGGCCCTGGTCCGCCAGCTCGACACCCAGCCCGCGCAGGTCCTCGTCGAGGCCACCATCCTCCAGACATCGCTCACCGAGGCCAACGCCTTCGGTGTGGATTTCTCCATCATCGCCGACATGGACTTCAGCGACTTCGTCCGCCTGGGCGGGCCCATCAACGCCACCAACGCCCTCATCGGCGGTGCCACCGACGCCACCCGCACCACCCCGCTGCCCACCGACGGCGACGGCCGTTCGCTCACCAGCAGCGTCGGCAACACCGCAGGCCCCGGCGGCCTCAAGCTCGGCATCGTCAAGGATGACGTCGCCGTATTCCTTCGCGTGCTCGATGAGGTGACGGATACCACCATCCTGTCCAACCCCAAGATTCTCGCCCTCAACCGCATGCCTAGCCGCGTGCTCGTGGGCCGCAAGGTCGGCTACCTCAGCAGCACCTCAACAGATACGGCCACGACCCAGACCGTCGAGTTTCTGGATACCGGCACCCAGCTTAACTTCCGCCCCTTCGTCACCAACGAGGGCAAGGTCCGCATGGAGCTCAAGCCCCAGGTCTCAGAGGCTGTCATCCGCGACACCAACGACTCGGCCGGCAACTCGGTCACCATCCCCGATGAGATCACCAACGAGCTCGTCACCAACGTCATCGTCGGCGACGGTCAGACCGTCGTCCTCGGCGGCCTCTTTCGCGAGCAGACCAGCACCGCCCGCCGCCAGATCCCCTTCCTCGGCGACATTCCGATCATCGGCCAGGCGTTCCGCGGCAACGACGACAACACCAGCCGCAACGAGATCATCTTCCTCATCACCCCCACCATCATCACCGACTCCGCCCTGGGCGCTGCGGGTCAGCGTGGCAAGAGCTACATCCAGAACGTCCGCGCCGGCACCCGTGAGGGCCTGCTCTTCTGGAGCCGTGAGAAGCGCACCAGCCGCATGAACGTCGAGGCCGAGCGCCTCGCCGAGTCGGGCGACACCGAGAAGGCCCTGTGGAAGATCCAGTGCTCCCTGAGCATGAACCACAACCAGCCCGAGGCTATCGCCCTGCGTGAACGCCTCAACGGCCGCACCACCCTCTGGCCCGAGCGCAGCTTCCTGGAGCGCGTGCTCCACGGCGACACCGAGCGGCTGCTGATGAACAACCGCTCCAGCACGCCCGGCACGGAGACCACCGAGTTCTCCAGCAACACCTCCTTCAACAACACCTTCAACACCCCTGCCGGCTTCTCCACCCCCATGTCCACCAGCGCCACCCCCACCTTCAACGAGGGCGGCGACATGACGGCAAGCACCGACCCGTCAAACTTCAGCGAGTTCGGCAGCAACTTCTCCGTCTCCCCCAACCCCTTCGAGACCAACACCACCGAGGTCTCCACCGCCCCCAACGGCGTCATGGGCGGTGCATGGAGCTTCTTCCGCTTCTACACGGCCCGCCAGAACGCCGCCAACTTCAACACCACCAACAACTCGGCGATGACCCAGGCCTCCGAGCCCTTCAACGCCGACGACAACTCTAAGTAAGCCACTCTCCAGCGGCGGCGGACGCGGGAAACCGCGTTCGCCGGCCTTCCCATCGGTTCCTGTTCACACACCCCACACACGGAGTTTCTCACATGCACACCGTACCCTTCCGTTCTCACCCCGCCCGCGCCCGCGAAGTTCTCGGACAGGCCGCACGCATCGGCCTGGGTGCCGCCCTCGTCACCCTGCTGGGTTGGGCCGCTGTCGCCGCCCCCGGCTGCAACTCGCACGGCCGCTACACCGCCGAGCACCAGTCGGCCGCCAAGGTCAAGATGGAGGGCCTCAAGTCCGCCACCGAGTACAAGATGGCCGAGCAGTCATTCCTCGCAGGCGACCTCGAGAAGGCCCTCAAGCACGCGGACTACTCCCTCGCCCTCAACGCGGAAGTTGCCAAGACGCACGTCCTCCGCGGCCGCATCATGCTCGAGATGGGCAACCTCGAGGGCGCTGCCGACTGCCTGAAGCAGGCGCAGGTCGTTGATGCCAAGTCCGTCCAGGCCGAGTACTACCAGGGGATTCTCGCCGAGCGCATCGAGCGCTACGAGGACGCCCTCACGCACTTCCAGGCGGCCGGCACGCTCGACCCGTCCAACCCGCAGTACGCCATCGCCGCTGCGGAAGTCATGATCGAACTGGGCCGCACCGCAGAGGCCGAGACGTTCCTTTCCTCCAACGCGTCCAACTTTGACCACAACGCCGGCATCCGCCAGGCGCTGGGTCAGATCGCCATGATGCAGAACGAGCCCGACAAGGCCGCCAAGCTCCTGGGCGAAGCGCACCTGCTGGCCCCCGATGATCAGGGCATCACCGAGGACCTCATCCGCGCTCAGGTTTCAACCAAGCGGTTCGCCGAGGCCGAGTTCAATATCTCTCGCCTGCTCCTGAACAAAGACAACAGCGACCGCCGCGACCTCCGCCATGTGCAGGCCGACTGCCTCATGCTCCTCGACCGCCCGGTCGAGGCCCGTGAGCTGCTCATCGGCCTCACCACCGACGCCGCCGGCTCCGCCGATGTTGAGGCCTGGGCCAAGCTCGGACAGATCGCCTACCTCCTCCGCGACTTCCCCCGCGTCAAGCAGTGCGGCTCGCGCGTCATCGCGCTCGCCCCCCAGCGTGCCGACGGCTACGTCCTCCGCGCCCTCTCGCAGCGCAAGGCCGGTGACCTCGCCGGTGCGAAGAAGAGCATTGCCGCGGCACTCGAGCGCAGCCGCACCAGCGACTCGCTCGTCCTGCAGGGCATGATCCAGCACGAGCTGTCGGAGAACGCCGGTGCCCGTGCCAGCTTCGCCGAAGCCGCCAAGCTCAACCCCACCGATCACAACGCCCCCGCCCTTCTCAGCTTGGTCGACAAGAGCCACTAATCCCAATCGTGTGTATGGGAACGGCGCGGGCCCGGAGAAATCCGGGCCCGTTGCCATTTGAGTCCACTTCAGTTCTGCGAATCGTGATACCGAAGAGGCGCCTCGATGCGCCTCATTCGACCTCGTGCTCTTCCGGCACAACAGCGTCCGGCGCAGCGGGCCGCCTGGCCATCCGCCGCTTCAGATACCACCGCCCCGCATACTGCGCCGCCAGCGGCAGCAGCGGTTTGCACATCCGCAACCACGAAGGCATCGACGCTCCGGCACGACGACCACTCGAACCCCGCTCATCACGCTCGTGCGCCTGCTCACGCATCGCAGCCGCACGACCCTGCGTCCGCATCATCCAGTCATGCCATGGCTCGCCCCGCACGGGGGGTCTCCACCACTGCCGCGTCGGCCGCGCCTTCCGCCGCAGCATCTTGCCGATAGGTTTTCCGATGATCAGCCCCGCGAGTAACGCTGCCGCGGCACCCACCAGCACGGCCTTGCCGGCGAGCGTGCCAGTCGGACCCTTGGCCTTCTGGGCCCGCGCAGTGGTCTGCCCATAGTCCAGCAGACGCGCCTTCGCCTCGCCCACACCGGTCATGCTGTCAGGAGTTTGAATATCCATAGAAGGCCACCGCACACCACCAGTGTCACCACGCCCGTAATCGCCGCGGCAGCCGGCTGGCCCCACTGGCCCTCCACACCCAGATACAACGACAGGAACAGCAGCGCGAGCCCGATGATCGCCAGCGGCGCAAGCACCGCGAGCACGGCCAACGCCAGCGCCAGCTTTGAAGAAGCAGTCCGCAGCGACTGCCCTTCCTTGCGGACGACCGCGCGAAGGGTGCGCCCTTCTGCCTCCAGAAGGTCCGTCACCCGCACGATGAATTCAGTCAGGCGTTTCAGAGGGAACCTCCTTCAAACGCTCTCAGCGCCCTCTGACAACGAGCCCGATGAGCATCCCGACGCCGAACGCGATGCCCACGCTCCGCCACGGGTTGTCCTGGACATGTCCCTCAAAGGCTTCCGCAGCCTCCGTGCCGCGACGCTTCACATCGTCCACAGCCTCCGTCATGCGCTCCCGCGCCATCCCATACGCCTCGGTCGCCATGGTCTGCATGTCGGCCTTCAGCTGCGCGAGGTCTTCGCGGAGCTGTCCGAGGTCCTCCTGAACGCTGCGGTCAATCACGGGAGTCTTTGAAGAAGATGCACTGCTCATAACAAGGTGTCCTTTCCTGCTAGCTTCTCAACTGATTGCCAAATCATCCGGGTGAACATTGTGCCCCGGCCATGAGCGCATGGTAGCGGCCGTGTGAGTTCTTTCTCACACAGCCCGCCCCGCGGCACAGATAGCGTGATGAGGCCCAATTACGGCTGCGGGGAACGCAGCGGCCGCACGTTGATGTTCACCGATTTGGCGTCCAGTTGGGCCTTGTTCACCACAAGGCGTGCTGTGACGGTGTAGGTCCCGGGTGCGTCGAACTTCACCCGTGCGACGCGATGGTTGTCCTCGGTCGAGATCTTGCCACCCGTCGTGGCCCATTCCACATCCGCTTCGCGTCCCAGCGTGTTCTTGCTGCTGATGGTCAGGGTGGTGGTGTCGCCAACAACCAGGTCGGTGTTGCTGGCCGCGATCATAATCCGCGGCTGGTCCGCGATCATCGGCTCGTTGTGCGCACATGCACCGACGAAGCTCGCAAGGCCCACCAGGATCAACGCAGAAATCTTCGTGTTTATCGGGGTCTTCATCGCAAGGTCCTTTCCTGTGATCCACCGGCACTGACTGCCGGGCGATCGAAATCAAACTGTGTCCGCGATTGCCCACTGCAAGCCGCGCCACATGCACACAGCATTTCACCCCGCCGATAAGCCCCCCGTGAATCACACGGTAAAACGGGTGAGTACGCTCCCGCCGCAACGTTTTTTTGTATGTGCCTAAAAGATACTGTCAGACGCGACTCATCTTCTGCTCAGACCGCATCTCAATAGTCACTCGGCCCGAACCCTTCGATCCACGGCTCACCTGTCGGCGGTCGCCACCCCCCGGCGATCCCGGCAGGCCGTGCGGTCCAACCCGGAAAGCTGCCCCCCAGCTTGACCGGGCCCCTGGACCGCCGCGGGTGTGCGAGGGGTGCCCGCTTCGGCGGGCACCTCTTCCGCCCTTTTTTCTCAAAGCTACCACCTCCGCGGCCGCTAGAAAGGCCCGTGGGAAGTGATGGGCAATTCGCCCTACCGCCGCGTTCCGTCTATCTTTAGGATTCAGCCTTGTCACCCCGGCCCAGCCAACGCCAAGCGGAGCCCTTGATGCAGTCCATGCTGCCCATTCTGATCGTCGAGGACAGCCCCGAAGACTTCGAAGCGGCAGTCCGCGCCTTCAGCAAGGCAAAGGTCCCCAACCCTATCTATCGCTTCTCCTACAGCGAGGATGCCTTTGACTTTCTCAAGCAGCGCGGCCGCTATTTCAAGCACGGCGCCGAGGCCCGCCCCGGGCTTCTCATTCTGGACCTCAACCTCCCCGGCACCGACGGGCTGCGCATGCTCCAGGAAATCCGCGCTGACCCGGTCCTGAAGGCCATCCCGGTCATCATCTTCTCCACATCTTCCAGCGCGCGCGAAATCGAGGCCTGCTACCTCGCCGGGGCCAATGCCTACATCGTCAAGCCCAGCAGCCCCGACCTGCTCTTCGAGGTGATCCGGCGGCTCAAAGAGTTCTGGCTGGAAACCGTCACGCTCCCCAGCAAGCCGGATAATCTCGAAGTGGTGACGCCCCGCCTCGGCCAGCCTGCCCCCGATCCGGGTAACGCAGGCACCTGAAAGACCTTGCCTTTCTATTGGCCGGTCTGCGATTCACCTCTCTTTGTATTGGGCTTTACCCAACTCCCCCATGCTCACACAGCAAACGGGATGCGTCCTCGCTCCGCGCGCAGCAGTCGTCTTCGCGCGCCCAAGTGCACATTCCCGTGGTGGTGTCTGGCTCTTGTGCCCAAGGAGCCGCCCGTCGTCAGGCTCTGACGAACGTCCGACCATCCTGAATTGGAAGCGTCGTATGGACAGCCGCCTTCCGCACACGCAAGCCGAGTCTCCGCTGGATTCCGCCCCTCAATCACAGGCACGCAACCCCGCCGACAACCTTACCCGTCAGGATCGCGCCCGTGGCGGCCGCCGCTCCGCGGAGCGTCAAACCCGGGGCCCAAGGGGCCAGTTTGCCGGGCGTGTCCGCGCCGATTCTCGAACCCAAGATGTCAACCACTCTGATCCCACAAGTACTGAGACAAACGATACTTAGCACACAATCATTCACCCGGTCACCAGGTGAGCTTTGTTTCATTGGTGGCTCACTATTCACTTATTCATGTGAACAAGACTGAAGGCCATTCAGGCGCGGTTTTATGCCGCGGCGGGCCACCACAGATTCGCGCCAGATGCGTCCTCCTGACGCTACGGCAATCTTGGCGGGATTCCCCGTAAGGAGTAACAACCATGCAGCACGACGATCGCCACAACCGCAACAATACCGATCGCAATGAGTACGGCCAGCGCTACCAAGGCGAAGGCTCTGGCAACTTCTCTCCACAGACCAACGACCCCGCCAACTTCCGCAGCGAGCCCAAGAACTATGGCAGCGGCCCCGGAAGCCAGGGTTATGGCAGCTACAACACGTCCAGTGGCAACTTCGGCGGTGGATCTTCCAACCACGGCTTCACAGGCCAGAACTATGGCAATCAGGGCTATGGCCCCGCCGCGAACTCCGGCAACTGGGGTACCGGCAACAACTGGGGCAGCCAGGGTTACAACACGCCCTCTCATTCAGGCTTTGGTCCCACCGGCGGAGGTGGCTACGGCCAGAACTCCAGCCAGGGCTATGGCTCCTTTGGCGGGCATCCCCAGAGCGGCTTCGGCCACGGCACCCATGGCTACGGCGGTCTCCATTCCTACGGCTCGTCGGGCAATCAAGGCTGGTCCGGCGGCTCCAACACCGGCTACGGGCAGAGCAATTTCGAAGGCCCCAGCCACAACCAGAGCGCCGGAGGTTACCCGCAGCGCGGGTTCGGCCAGCAAGGCTACAGCCAATCCGGGTTCGGTCAGCCCAGCTACGGCCAGTCAAACTTCGGCCAGCAGAACTATGGTCAGCCTTCCTACGCCAACACCAGCGGCTTCGGTCAAGGCTCGCCAACATGGGGCGGCAGTTCCTCGAACCAAAGTTCTGGGGGCAACCAAGGCGGCTGGGGCTCGGGCAGTTGGGGCGGTTCAGGACGACAGAACGACATGCGTTCCCGCCGCGGCCCCAAGGGCTATCAGCGGTCCGACGACCGCCTCCGCGAGGAGGTCATCGACAAGCTCCTCCAGCAGATGCACATGGACCTGGACCAGATCGAGGTCCAGGTAAAAAACGGTGATGTCACTCTTTCCGGCAGCGTCATCGACCGCCGCATCAAGCACCAGATTGAGGACCTCACCGACGGCGTGTGGGGCGTCAAGGACATCACCAACAACCTCCGTGTGCAGACCGATACGAACGAGTTCGGTGATGGCTCGAACACTGGTCGCTCCGGCACGGGTACGTTTGGTCGAAACGCTGCTGAAGACCCCGACACGCACAGTCCGCGTAGTTCCACTTCTTCTACGGGCGGTTCAAGTGGCTCTACACCCTCAGGCGGCGGCGGTTCGGCAAAGGGGCGCTGAGTTGAACACGACCCCCTATCTGTAGTATGATCCTCCACCTTGCCCCCCAAATGGGGGCAAGGTGAGATTTGTCTGGACCTCGAGTTTCGATTCCAATGTCTTAGCCCGCCGTTTCCATGTTCCGCGACGGGCTGCCCTGTAAGAGGGGCTTGTAAAAGGGAGTGCAGGACGATGCAGACCACCACACCCGGACCCGCGACCCCCCCGGGCCGCGCTCAAAACCGGCTCACCGAAGTCCCCCAGGCGCAAAATCTGGCAACCGCCACCGGCGCGAGTCAGAACCTGGCCACCAGTTCATCCACACAGGCCGACACGGGCTCTGTTTCCACAAAGGCAACCACCATGCGCACCCTTGTGATCGAGGACAACCCCAAGATGGCCGCGGCAATCGCTCAGGGCCTGAAGGAACAGGGCTACGCCGTCGACACCTTCCATACCGGATTCGAGGGGGAAGAGGCAGCTGCCCTCTCACCCTACGACGTTATCGTCCTCGACCTGATGCTCCCCGACCGCGATGGCATGGACGTCTGCCGCGCCCTGCGTCGTCGCGGCGTTAAGACGCCCATCCTCATCCTCTCCGCTATTTCCGCCACCAGCGACAAGGTCGCCGGTCTCAACGCCGGTGCCGACGACTTCCTCGCCAAGCCCTTCGAGTTTGACGAGCTGATCGCCCGCGTACGCGCCCTGCTCCGCCGCGGACAGGCTACCGAAGCCGCCGTTCTCCGCGTGGGCGATGTCGAGCTTGACCTCGCGAAGCGCAACGTCAAGCGGGCCGGCCAGGTCATCCAGCTCACAAGCAAAGAGTTTGCGCTTCTCGAATACTTCATGCGCAACGCCGACCGCGTACTCACCCGCACCCAGATCGGCGAGCATGTGTGGGACATGAACTTCGATACGTCGTCCAACGTGATCGACGTCTACGTCTCCATGCTGCGCCGCAAGATCGACAAGGAGTTCGACTCTCCCCTCATCCACACGATCATCGGCACGGGCTACATGTTCAGCGCCAACAGGCCCTGACGACGCACCGTCCGCGCCCAGCTTCCGCCCTCCTGCCGCCCGCTCCACCACCCCGCCGTGGAGGCACGCCCGATTGTGATCCCGTCACTCTTCCGAACCCTCCGCTTCCGCCTTGCCGCGGCATTCTTTGTCTGGACGGGCCTCTTCCTGGTGCTGCTGGGCGTCGCCCTCCCGCTGACGCGCGAGGTCCTGATTCGGCGCGAGGTGGATACGAAGCTGGACGAGGTCGAGCAAAACGTGCTGTCCGAGTTCAGAGCCGCGGGCCTGCGCGACGGCGAGCAGCTGCTCCGCAAGTACGACTACGACCTGTCCGAGGTCATGATCCAGGTCGATCCCTCGCCACTGCCCGCCGCCGAGACCGCGCCCGCTTCCGCGGTGCGTCTGCCTCTGCCAGCGGGCGACGATTCGCGCAGGACGGTCTACGCCCGAGCATCTGTCCCCAAAACAACCCCCGAGCGGTACCGCATCGCGGCCCACCGCGTGAACTACCTCGGGCAAGACTACCTCGTACAGATCGGCGAGTCGCTCGCGCAGTTCGACCGTATCGAGAGAACCCTGATCAAACTCCTCATGATCGCGCTCGCCATCGGCCTCGTCGCCACCGCGATCGCCGGCTGGATCGTTTCGGGCAGTGTCGTCTCGCGCATCAACAAGGTCGCCCGCGCCGTGCGCGATGTATCCCCCACCCGTCTCGATGAGCGCGTGCAGATTCTCGCCGGCAACGATGAAATTGGCGTCATGGCCAACGACCTCAACCACATGCTCGAGCGCATGGCCGTTGCCTTCCGCTCGCAGGAAAAGTTCATGTCCGAGGTGAGCCATGAACTGAAGACCCCGCTCTCGGCGCTCCTCACAGAGGCGCAGGTGCTCAAGCAGATGCGCAACACCCCGCGGTGGGCTGCCGCGCCGCAGGCCCAGGCCGCTGCCGAGACACGTAAGGCCGTCGAGCCCTACGAACGCTTCGTCCTCAGCGTTGAAGAAGAAATGCGCTGGCTCGGCAAGCTCGTCGAGAGCTTCCTCATGCTTGCCCGTTTCGGCCACGGCAAGCAGTTCCTCGCCGAAACCACGGTCCCGATGAACGACATCGTGCTCGACGCCACCGAGCACTCTTCGCTCTATGCCCGCCAGCATGGCGTCAACCTCAACCTCTCTCTCTACGATGCCGGCGAAGACCAGCCCGAGGCCGTCATCCGCGGCGATCCGCAACTGCTCCGGGTCGTCGCCGACAACCTCATCCGCAACGCCGTCCAGTTCTCCAAGAAGGGCGACTCGGTGTTCATCCGCCTTGCGCACGAAGGCCTCCCCGGCTCGCCCGGCGTGCTCCTCTTCACCGTCAAAGATCAGGGCCCCGGTGTGCCCGAGGAATACCTCACCCGCATCTTCGATCGCTTCGCCCAGGCCCCCAGCAAGGGCTCCACACGCCGCGGCAGCGGCCTGGGCCTGACCATTGCCAAGAGCATTGTCGACCTCCACTCAGGCCACATCGAGGCAAACAACGACCCCGCGGGCGGCTGCATCTTCAGCGTCCGCCTCCCCATCTTGGTCGTGAGGCCCGATTCCCCGCATATCGACAAGATTCCTGTCGTCGCTATCCCCTGATTCAGCCCCCACTTCCGACGCTCAACCCCGGCAACGGCCTGATTCACAGGCCTTTTAGGGGTGGCTCAGGGCTTCCCGCGACACTTCCGCATCCTCTGGTCGTGGCATCCCACGCCCGCAGGGACAAGGGGCCCACCAATGCGTAGCACTACTTCCGATTCCAACTCTTCGAGCCTTGATGACAGCCTGCACACCCGGCGTTCCGCAGCCGCAACCCCCGCGCCTGTTGAACTCCATGTCGCTGACCTCGATGCCAGCGAGAGTTTCTACACCGGCCTCCTCGGCCTGGTGAAGTCACCCACCGCAGCCGGTTCGCCCGATAGCCGCACACTGGTATCGCCTGAGCCTTCCAGCGCTGTCCGGTGCCTCATCCTCACCAAAAGCGCTTCCACGACCGCGTCCAACGCGCTGCTGCTTGAGCTTGAATCCGCGGCAGAACTGCTCGACCGCTACCTCATAGCCAAGCTGCTCAACGCGCCCCTGTCGCCGCTCGCCACGTCCGATGGTTGCCTGTGCGCGGTCATCCGCGACCCCGATGGTCATCGAATCGAGCTGCGCAGCACCGAGACCCCCCCCCAGAGCGGCTCGTCAGCAGCCACGGCGGCACGGGCATCCGGTGGCAGTCCTCGCCGCTCCCCGGGGCGCGATGCAGGCCGTACACAGCCCCGCTCTTCCCGCTCGGCCGTCAGTCCCCGCCCGGCCAGTGACGATCCCTCGCCGCAGGCACGCCATTCTCAGGCGCGGGGCAATCAAGCGCGGGGTGTAGCCTGCTGCGACAATGTCCTCGCCGCCTGGCGATAACGGAATCACGCTGCAGCAAAGCCCCGGTACACTCCTGCCGCGGGAATGGTTGCTTCAGCCGCAAGGGGGCCTCGCAGCAGGATGGAGTTCTACTTTTCCGAGTTCTATTACTGGTCGCAATGGGTCATCCGGCTGCTGATGCTGATGATGGTCCTGTCGCGCCCCAAGCGCCCCGTCGTCGCGCTCGCATGGATCGCGATCACGATGTTTGTGCCTTGGCTCGGGCTTGTGCTCTACCTCATGGTCGGCAGCGCGCGCCTGGGCCGCCGCCGCGCCCGCCGTTACGCCACGCAGGTCAGCCTCATGCGGTCACCCGATCGCCACGGCCGCTGGCGTCCCTTCATCTACCAGCCCAAAGTTGAAGAATCCATGCGCCCCCTCGTGGGTGTCGCCGAGTCCCTGGGAGGCATGGAGATCCTCGGGGGCAACAGCGTCGAGATGCTCCCTCATGCCGCAACGCTGATCAACCGCATCATCGCGGACATCGACGCTGCGACCCACCACGTGCACATGGTCTTCTTCATCTTTGAGGATGATGAGGTGGGCCGCCGCATCGGCGCAGCGCTCGCCCGCGCCGCGCAGCGCGGCGTCAAGTGCCGCCTGCTCGCCGATGCCGCGGGTTCTTTTTTCTTTTTCAGCGACCTCAGCGGAACGCTCACCGAGCAGGGCGTCGAGGTCCACGCCAACTTCCCTGTCAACCCCTTCCGCCGCGCCTTCCAGCGCATTGACCTGCGCAACCACCGCAAGCTCATCGTCATCGATGGCAAGGCCGCCTTCACCGGCTCGCACAATATCGTCCGCGGCGACTATGGCAACAAGCGCGGCGGGGTCTGGCAGGACCTTACCGCCCGCATCGTCGGCCCCACCGTCCACCAGTTGCAGGCCGTCTTCCTCGATGACTGGTGCTACCAGACCGGGTGCGACATTCCCGCGGGCGAGTATTTCCCATCGCCCGAAACCCCCGGGCGCGTGCCCATCCAGGTTGTCCCCACGGGCCCCGCCGACGGACTCACCGCCCTCATGCGTGAGGTCATCATCGAGGCGCTCCACACCGCCCGCCAGAACGTCACCATCACCACGCCCTACTTCGTGCCGGACGAAGCCCTCACCACCGCCCTGCGTCTCGCGGCAGCACGCGGTGCCCGCGTCGAGCTCGTCATGCCGCGCAAGAGCGACAACCTCCTCGCCGACCTTGCAGCCCGCTCCTACTTTGGCCAGCTGCTTGAGGCTGGCGTCCATGTGTACCTCAACAAAGGCGGCATGCTGCACGCCAAGACCATGACCGTCGATGATCAGTTCGCCATGCTCGGCTCCGCCAACTTCGACATCCGCTCTTTCTTCCTCAACTTCGAGCTCAACCTCCTGCTCTACGGCAAAGAAGCCAGCACGCAGCTCCGCCTCTGCCAGGCACAGTACATCGCCAACGCCGAAACGCTCGAACGCGCCCGCTGGGGCAAGCGCCGCTTAGTCTTCCGCATGATCCACAACGCCGCCATGCTCATGAGCCCCCTCCTGTAAGCCATGCCCACACCACCAAAGACCCGCAGCGCCTCCAAAGCGCAGCAGTACTTCGCCCAGCAGGCACAGGGCTACGACACCGCCTCCCGCCGCGGCTTATGGAGTTTCCTCCGCCGCCTCGAAACCCCCGCCGTGCTCGACCTCGCGCAGATCACCGCCGGCGAGCGCGTGCTCGATGCCGGCAGCGGCGCAGGCCACTACACCGAAGCCCTGCTGGGCGCCGGTGCGGCCGTGACGGCCATGGACCTGGAGCCCGCCATGCTCGCGAGCGTCCACGCTCGCCTGGGCGTGGAGACCATCCAGGGCGACCTGATGACCGCCAACATCCCGCCCATCTTCGACAAAGTCGTGTGCGCTGGCGTTCTCGAGTTCGTCGCCGACCCTGCCGCGGCAGTCGCCAACCTCGCCCGCGCCCTGCGCCCGGATGGCCCGCGCACCATGATCGTGCTGGTTGCCGCCCGCTCCCTCGGCGGCTTTGGCTATTGGCTCACCCGCCGCTGCAACGGCATCAACATGCCGCTCTTCACCCGCCGCGGCCTCGACCGCCTGGCTGCCGCGGGAAACCTTCGTGTCGAGCAGGCCACCCGCGCCGGGTACAACTGGGTAGCGCGCCTCCGTGCCACGGATCTTTCTTAAGGTCCGTGTCTGAAGGTCCGTGTCTTCGTCAACCCTTCTTCTTCTCCCCCTCTACCTTCTTCTCCTCGTCCTTCACGTTCTTCTCCCCCTGCTTCGCCGCCCGCGCTGCCTTGTCCGCATCAATGATCTGCTTCAGCGTGGCCTCGGTCAGCACGTCGCTCTGCTCATAGGGAAACCCCTGCCAGCGCACAATCCCATCGCTGCTGATGACCAGCACATGCGGGATGCCCTTCACCCCCACCGCCTTCTTCATGCTCCCCTTGGTGTCCACGCCAACCGCGTACGAGACCTTGTTCTTCAGAACAAAGTCCGACACCACATCCGCTTCCTCATCGCTGATCCCGATCACCACCAGATCATCCTTGAACGTCTTCTGCCACGCCGCCAGTTCCGGCACCAGTGTGCGGCAGGGCGGGCACCATGTCGCCCAGAAATCAATCAGGATCGTCTTGTTCTTCCGGTCCGGCTGCGCTGTCACCCACTTCTCCACGTGGAACTGCGGCATCTTCTTGTTCCGCACATCGCGCGTCGCGTGCATGTCCTTCTTGGGCGCGTCGGGATAGCCCGCGGCCTTCTTCCCCTGATCTCCCGCTGTCTTCTCCCCCGGCTTCGCGGCCTGCGTGTCCTTCGCTGTGTCTTTGACGGAGTCCTTCGACGTTTCCTTGACAGCGTCCTTGACCTTCTTCGGCGGGGTCGTTGCCGTCCCCTGCGCAAAAACCATCCCACACCCAGCAACAACCACGCACACACCCACCATCAACGAAGTCTTCATCACGCACTCCTTTTCACTCGATCACTCCGCCACTTCCCGCCCACCTTATTCCCAAAGCGTCACGTGCCAACTCTTCTTGCCCCGCCGCAGCGCGATCACCGACCCGTGCAGCAGGTCTGTCGTGCGAAGCCGGTCCTCCGGCGTCGCCTTCCTTCCGTTGATCGCGATGGACCCGTTCGCCAGAAACTCCTTCGCCTCGCGCTTGCTCTCCACCAGCTTGGTGGCGACCAGCATCTCGAGCAGTGAGGCCCCTTCGCCTTCCAGCTGTGCCCTGGGGTGCCGGCTCGCGGGCACGCTCGCGAACACCTCCGTCAGCGTCCGTTCCGGCAGTTCTGCAAGCTCCCCCGAGAACAACGCCTTGGCCGCGCGCTCCGCCTGCTCCATCTCCGCTTGGCCGTGCAGCAGCGTCGTCACCTCGCGCGCCAGCACCCGCTGCGACTCGCGCTGCCCCGGGTTCGCCTGCTGGCTCGCGCTCAGCTCCTCCACCCGCTCCCGCGGCAGGAACGTGAACGTCTTGAGGAATCGCACGACATCCGCATCGTCCGTGTTCAGCCAGAACTGGTAGAACGCGTAGGGGCTTGTCCGCTCCGGGCTCAACCACACCGCCCCCGCCTCGGTCTTGCCGAACTTGCCGCCGTCGGCCTTGGTCACCAGCGGGGCCGTCAGCCCGAACGCGCCGGCCGCATGCTCGGGCGTACCGCCTGCCGCGTGGGCCTTGCGGATGAGGTCGCAGCCCGCGGTGATGTTCCCCCACTGGTCGCTGCCGCCGATCTGCAGCGTGACGCCGTAGCGGTCATGCAGGTGCAAAAAGTCGTACGCCTGAAGGATCATGTAACTGAACTCGGTGTAGCTGATGCCCTGGTCGCGGTTGTGCAGGCGCTCGCGTACGGAGTCTTTCTGCATCATCGCATTGACCGAGAAGTACTTGCCGACATCGCGCAGCGCCTCGATGTACGAAAGCCCGCACAGCCAATCGGCGTTGTTGAGAAGCGTGGCGATCGCGCCGGGTGCGGCCTTCGCCCCGGTGCCGTGCCCCTTGCCAAAGTCCAGCACCCGCTCGAAGATCAGCCGCTGCGCGTTGACGTTCTGCTCAACCACCTCGCGGCTGAGCAGTTGCCGCTCCGCGCTCTTGCCCGAAGGGTCCCCGATCAGCCCCGTCCCCCCGCCCGCCAGCACCACCGGCTGATGCCCGGCCCGCTGAAAGTGCCCGAGCAGCATGATCGGCACCAGGTTGCCAATGGTCAGCGAGTCCGCCGTCGGGTCAAACCCCGCATACGCCCGCCGCACCCCCCCGGAAAGGTGCGCCCGCAGCTCATCCTCCCCGGTCGTCTGCGCGACAAGACCCCGCCACTGAAGCTCGGAAATGAAGTCGGTCATGGACGAACGGTAGGAAAGTCTCGGCGGGCGAGAACAACGCCCCGCGTTGCGGTACAGTGCCTGCAACCTCCGAGGCCTATTGAAACGTGGACGTACGCACGCCATCCTTAGCAGTCATTGCCCATCGGCTCGCGATGCTCCTGCTGATCGTCATCTGGATCGCGGCTGGCCTGACCAAACTCCTGGCGCTGGACACTTTCAAGCAGGTTGTGATTAACCACTCTGTCCTGCCCTTCTGGGCCATCCGCTGGGCGTGGGCGGTGCCGGCCCTGGAGGTCTTCGCGGGCGTGCTTCTCATCGTTGCGGGGGGGTCTTCGAAGCGGGTTGCATTGCACCGGTGGGCAGCAGCGCTCTCCGCCGGGCTGCTCGCCGCGTTCATTGTGTACGTCGCCGCAGTCCCCGAGCACGTCTTTCAAGAAGTCGGCTGCGGCTGCGAGGGGTTAGGCATTCTCTCTCGGCTCATGGACCGTCCACCACGCTCTGCGGTCATTGGGCTCGACGGGGCGTTGTTGGCGGCGAGCGCGTGGCTCTGGTTCAGACCTCGCGTCTGCGGCAGCGAGGTTCAAAAATAAGGACATTAGCCCTTTAGTGCATCGACTGGTCCCGCGATCTGGCTTGGGTGGACGGTTCCGGCCTGTCGGTTACGCGGCCCGAATGTTGGGGACGCGATAGGTAGGGGGCCGACAAACGGCCTAGTTGAGTGGACAGGGACCGAGTGGGCGAGTATCCTACCCGCATGTCTACTTCGCGCATGAAGGAACTACTCGGCCTGGCACAGCAGGAACTCGACCACTACAAGCAGAAACGGGCCGAGGTGGTCGGCCCGCTCGACCGTCAGATCGAGCTGCTTGAGGTGGCGGTAAAGACTCTGGCCGGAGTGGCGGACGTAGTTCCAGCCGCGGCTCGCGCGTCAGCGCCTAGCAATGCCCAGAAGGTGGGGTTCGACGATGAGACCGTCAAATCTGACGACGACCTGTCCCCCGCCCAGTTGGTCTACAGCTACTTGCGGCAACACCCCGGCTCCAAGTCGCCAGTGGTGATTGATCGCCTGTACCGGCAGGTTGGGGCCAAGGGCGGAAAGAGCCCGCGCAAGGTCGTTTCGTCGGCGATCTATGACCTAAAGCGGCGCGGCAAGATCAAAGCAGACGCAGATGGCGTCTTGGTTCTCATTGCGCATGCCGCTTGAGTATGAAAGGAGTCGCCCAATGACTAGGAGGGTCCGGGCCTACGGATGCGAGATACCCCGCTGTAGTCCCATGAGTGCCTGAGGGCAAAGGTTCAGCAAGGGCGGCAACCCGAACTGAACCGTGGTGATCCGGCGAGCCGTCCGAAACGGCCAACACAGACATGGGCTCCCCGAAAGGGGAGCAAATCAAGGCACTGGGTGAGGGTCGAAAGGCCCCCGCCCGGCATCCGAAGTATAGGTCGGCGTTCCACGCCAACAAGGCCAATCTAATCCCTAACGCGGCTTGGTTTCCTTGGCCGCTGCCTT
>JBBSOF010000025.1:0-47059 GCA_038260025.1 Phycisphaerales bacterium | reverse complement strand
TCCTCAACCCACTCGTGGATGGTGCTGGTGGCGGCCCGCTTGGCATCGCCCAGGTAGGCGAGCAGCGGCGTCTCGTACGGGCTCACAATGCCGATGATGTCGGAGACATCCTCCATCAGTTCGGGGAGGGTGGCGCCGGCGGAGAAGGTGGACTTTCCAGAAAAGCTCATGCGTGCTCCTTTCGTTGTTGTTGCGGGGGCGTGGGGGGATGTGTGGGGACGTGGCGGGTGCGTGGTTGTCGTGCGGCTACGCGCCGCGCTTGAGGCGCAGGTAGTGCAGCAGCGAGCGGCGGTCGCCGGTGCTGCGGGCGTGCTCGGCCACGCGCATCAGCGGGTCATCCGGCTGCGCGGCAGCGCCCATGGCACCGGGCGGCTGGGGGCGCGTTCGGAACAGGAACGGCTTGTCCTGCTTGAGGTCGCTGACGGCCTTGGAGATGTCGGGGTCATCGCCGCACGCGGCCTGGGCCAGCAGCCTTGCCGCATCAACATCGATCGCGCCCGCCGTCATCAGCTCGATATCGAGCCGGTGCGTGCGCTGCTGCGCCGCCAGGGCGGTCGCAAGCTCCCCGGCTTTCTGCTCTGCCGTCAGCGCCCGCTGCTGCCAATCCTCAACTGGTCCGGTGTCTTCCGCCATGATGCATGCCTCCTTTTCTTTTGGGTGGCCCGCCGCCGCGCGGCGGAGCCGACAACTGCAAACACGAACAACGCTTTGTAAAACAGCCACTCAACCGATGCCTGGGTCGGTGGGGGCGTAGCCAAGCTCCGCCAGCACCCGCGCGGGCGGCACGCCCAGCTTCGCCTTGGCTTCCGCGGCAAGCACCTGCTCGCGCACGTCCTCTGGCAATGGGTCGGGCCAGGAAAGGCGGATGCCGCGGTCCTGCGGCGCGGTGCGCAGCACGCCCGCGTGGTCGAGCGCGCCCAGGATGAGCGCGGACATACGGGCAATGCCGCCGCCGTAGGTCACTCGCTTGCGGGCAGTCTTGCTGAGCACGCCCATCAGCGTCACGCGCAGCGCGTTGGCGCTGGATAGGTTCCCGATCTTGGCCTGGATCACGCCGCTCGCCAGCGGCGGGATGCCCGACGCCTTATCCATCGCGTCGCGCACCTGCTGGATGTGGGATTCCTCGCTGGGGCTGTGCGCATCGCCGCCGAACGCCTGGATTGATGCATCCGGGTTGTCGGTGCTGATGAGCTGCCCCGGCCCGACAGACATCTTCTCGAAGCCTTCGATGCCCTTGGCCAGGTACATCTTGAAGTTCTGCAGCGTCACACGGCTGGCGCGGTCTGACAGGCGCGTGTTCAGTTCATCCTGCAGCGGGATCAGCGGCTCCACCTCGCCCAGCCCGCCATACTCAAAGGGCTGCGACAGGTTCTGGATATGCACGACAGGCACCACTCCGCCCGTCCACAGCGTCTGCTGCTCCCACACCAGCCGCCCATTCTCGTACACCTGCGCCGCCGTCGGGCTCATGACCTGGGTCACCTCCACGCGCTCGCGCTGCGGGGACACCGGGACAAAGGGCATCAGCACGCGCCCCAGAACCCCTTCGCGCTTCGGCTCGCTGCCGGCGCGGGTGTAGTGGATGATGTACGCCTTGATCCGCCGGTAGTCGTGCTCATCGAGGATGGGAAAGCCGCGGCGGGGTTCGACAACCTCAACGCGCACATGGTCGGCGGCGCGGAGGATGATGTCCGTGTCGGTGGCCGATGGTTTGAGCGCGCGGCGAACATCGGCGAGGCCATCCTCATCAACGCGTAGCGCCAGGTCCACATGCCCGAAGACGTGGCCCAGCAGGGCCGCATCCTGGAGCAGCGCGATACCACCACTGCGCTCCCACACCGCATCCAGCACGCGCTCGATCAGCGACCGCTGGGCCTCATCCCGCGCCGTGCTGATCATCGAGACGGGCTTGCCGAACATGAAGTCCACCATCGCCTGCACGCGCCACGCGATGTCGTTCTCGATGACGACCTCGCGCCGTCCCGCGCTGTTGGCGCCCGCCGGGCCGGCGCTGGCGACAAGGCGCGCGGGCAGGCCGCGCTCCTGCGCCTGGCGGTACGCGTGGCCGCTCTCACCTGTTGCGGGGTGCAGCGCGTTGCGGTAATAGGCCCAGAGTTGCTCCAGGCGGGTGTTGGCGCGGGCGTGCTCATCCATGGCCAGCGCCAGAGCGCCGGGGGTGAGGCCGATGTCGGAGAACGCTTCGAGTTGGTTGGGCGTGTGTGCCGGCACGGGTGGTCCTCTCGTGGGATGCCTGGGTGTGGGACACGCGGCGTGGCCTCTACAACACCCGGGGCGCGCGCCTGTTTGTGCGCGCGCCGGGTGCGCTGTGCGCGGGGGCGTGTGCCGCGGGCGCTCGGAAACGCCCGCCTCAAAAATTTTTTTCAGGAAACCGCGTGGCCCCGCGGTTCGTGCCATCGGTGTGCGGCGCACGCCGGGCGGGCGGCAGTCTGCCGGCGCGCCGGTCCACCGGTACACTCCCGCTCTTCCCATGCGCATCCTGCACATTTCAACCCGCCTCATCCTGGGTGGCTCTCAGGAAAACACGGTGCTGTCCTGCGAGGGGCAGGCCCGACGCGGCCACGAGGTCCATCTTGCCTTCGGCCCCATCTACGGCCCCGAGGGGTCGCTTCTTGAACGTGTGCAGGCCTTCCGCACCGCCGACGGGCGGTCGATCGCGACGCACGTTGTGCCGCACCTTGTACGAGAGATCAACCCGCCGAAAGACCTGCGCTGCTATTGGGAACTGAAGCGGCTCGTCCGCACGCTCAAGCCCGACATCGTGCACACGCACAGCAGCAAGGCGGGCATCATCGGGCGTGCCGCGGCTTGGAACGTCGCCAACCGACGCGGCGTCGTCCACACCATCCATGGCCCGCCGTTTCACCAGTACCAGCCCCGCGCGCTGTACCGCCTCTACGTCGCATCAGAGCGTTACGCGGCAAGGCGCTGCCACCGCATCGTCAGCGTCGCCGACGCCATGACCCGTCAATACCTCGCGGAAGGGATCGGCCGTCCTGGTCAGTACGCCACGGTGCGCTCGGGCATGGAGACCGCCCCGTACCTTCAAGCCGCCCCGGGCGAATCGCGCGCGGACATACGCAAAGCCTTGGGCCTCGCGGAATCAGACTTTGTCGTCGGCACGGTGGCACGCCTGGCGGAGCTGAAGGGTCACGACGACCTGCTTGCCGCGCTGGCCCCGGACCTTCAGCATAACCCACACTGGAAACTCCTGTGGGTTGGCGATGGCTGGTGGAGGCAGCGCCTGTTGGCGCGTGCCCGCGAGTTGGGGATCACAGTCGCCGAGATCGACGCACCGGCGGCATCGCGGCCCGCGGGCGCGCAGTTGCTCGTTACGGGCCTGGTTCCGCCGCAGCGCATCCCTGGCCTGATGCGTGCGATGGATGTGCTGGTCCACCCGAGCTATCGCGAGGGGTTGCCGCGCACGGTTCCGCAGGCGTTGTTGTGCGGCGTGTGCCCCGTGGCGTACGACGTTGATGGCACGGGCGAGGCGTGCCGCGACATGGAGACGGGTCGATTGGTGGCCACGGGCGATGTTGATGCTTTGCGTTCGGCGGTGCAGTGGTGTGCCGCGAACCCCGCGCACCGCCAGGCGCTGGCCGAGCACGGGCGCGATGAGTGCGCGGAAGTGTTCAGCGCGGAGCGGATGGTGACCGACCTTGAGTTAATCTATGCGTCGGCGCTGGCCTGACTATTTGGTCAGCGCGGCATCCACTGCCGCGCCCACGGCTTCCATCGTCTCGGTTTTCGTGAAGCCCGGCTCGGTGCGGGTGACGATCCCGTTCTTGTCGATCACCACATAGGACGGGTAACGGGCGATTCGGTATTCGCCGGCGGTGGCGTCGCCATCGAGCAGCAGGCCGAACGTGCTGCCCGCTTTGCGCAGGTCGGCTGTGATGTTGGCCGCCGACTTCTCCCGCACGTTGACCAGGTACACCGCGACATCGCGGTCCTTGTACTGCTGCGTCAGCGATTCAAGCTCCGGGTGGGCATCGCGCAGCGGCAGGCACCAGGACCCGCCAAACTCAAGCACCACAACCTTGCCGCGGAGCGAGTCCAGCGTCACCACCTCGCCGCCCGGCGTCTTGAGGCTGAACGCCGGCGCAGCAACCACCGGGGGCGGCGCGGGCTCAACGCGCGGCGCGGGCGTTGTCTCCTCGCCTTCCTGCACCGGGGTTTCGCCCTTGGGCTGCTCGGTGGGTGCCGGCATCGCGGGCGGTGGTGGGGGGGGCGGCGGGGGTGCGACACGGTCCTCGGCATAGCCCTCGGGCACCGTCACGCGCAGCAGTTCGGGCGTGAGGCGCGGCGGCACGCTCTCATCCACCTTCACATCACTCAGTTCCACCACGATCGTGCCCGTCATGGCCGACATGCTCAGCACGCTCTCGCGCTTGCGGGGCATGTGGTCTTCGGTCCCGAAGAACCACCGCACGCTGGTGCGCCCCTTGGTCACCAGCACCACATCGCACATCACCCCGCCCTGCTCGCGCGGCGACTCGACCTCGTACTCCGCCTCGGGCACCAACTCGGTCTTGTAGGGGTTGTAATCGGTCAGGTCGTCGAGGCGTGCCTGCGCACCGATGGTGTACGCAACACCCTTGCTCTGGCTCTTGAGCTTCTCAAACACCTTCCTCGCGCTGTTGTCCACCCATTCGTTGCTCGCTTCCAGCCACGCCACATCAAACTCGACATTGGGGACCGACTGGGTGCTGCCGGTGCCCACACTGCGCACCAGCCAAGCGCCGCGCGGCAGGCGCAGCATCCGCACGTCGGCCTGCGTCTTGGATTGCAGCCGCTCCATGCCGCCCGTGCCATAGGTCTTGCCGCGGTACATGATCGACTGCGCCCGCTGAATCGCCGCCTTGGATTCCAGGAACAGCGCCCGCCCGGGGCTCGCTTCGGTCCGCGCCTCCGCCGGCACGGGCTGCGAGGACGCGCCCTCGCCTTGCGAGCCTGCATCCTCGGGCTGGGTCTGCGCCATCGCCAGCGCAGCGCAGCCGCACAGTGCGCCCGCGGCCACGCGCCAGCCCCCCCAACGCTCCGCCATCGAGTTCTGCCTCATGTGCCAAGCCCCTTCAGAACGCCCGCCGCCTTCAGTTCGAGCCGATCACCTCTCGCAGCGCGTGCCCCGGGTCCGCGTGCTGCAACAGGTGTTCGCCCACCATCACGATCCGTACGCCGATGCCGCGCAACTTCAAAATATCATCCCGGCTGTTGACCGCCCCCTCCGACACCAGCGTCGCCCGGTCCTCCACCAGGTCCGCCAGGCGCAACGTCGTCCGCAGGTCCTCGCGCAGTGTGATCGGGTCGCGGTTATCGATCGCCAGCAGGGCGTAACTGCGGTGCGGGAAGGCGTAGTAGGGCCGGATGCGCAGCACGCTTTCCACATCATGCACCTGCAGCATCGTCGTCAGTTGCAGCTGCTGCGCCAGGATCAGCATGTCTACCAGTTCCCCCTCGCGAAGCACATCCGCCACCAGCAGCACACCGTCGGCCCCCGCGGCACGGCTTTCCCACAGTTGCCACGGCTCCAAGATGATGTCCTGACGCAGCACGGGCAGGCGCACCGCCTCTTTGATCGCACGGATGTCGCCCAGCCGCCCGCCGTGCCCATATTCCTCCGTCACGCACGCAATCGCGGCTGCCCCCGCCTCGTGATACCTTCTTGCAATGTCCCCCGGCCTGAACCCCTCCCCCGCATACTCCGGCCGCAGCAGCCCGTACAGCGGGCTCCGCCGCGTAATCGGCGCGATGACGGAGGTTGAGTGGAACCCCGGTCGCCGCGTCACCGCCGCAAAGAAGTTGCGCGGGGGCTCCTCCTGGGCGACCAGCGATTCCAGTTCCGTCTGGGATATCGCCGCTTTGGCCGCGCTCAGCGCAGATCGCTTCTGCTCCACCATCTGCGCAAGCGTGATTCGCACATCATCCACGCGGCTCATTGTTGGCGGCGTCGCGTCACTCTTCCTTGCCACTCCCAGCCTTGCGTTCCAGGACCTCGCGCCAATCCTCGAAAACCCGGCTGAGCCGCCCCTGCCTCCCCCGGATTCGCTCCCCGCCCCGTCCGGCGTGATGCATGACCCCTGGTCGTGGCTCGGGCTCTTCGCCGCCGTGGTGGTGGTGCTGGTGCTTGCCCGGGCCCGGGTGCTTTCGCGAGTTGCTCTGGGCGGGCGAACCCTGCGTCAGCTGGGGGCTCAGCCGTGGTGGGTGTGGCTTATCGCGGCGATTGTCGCCTACATAGCCCCCAGTGTCGGGTATGGCCTTGCCCTGATGGCGGCCCGCTCCGGGGCCGACGACCTTGGGTCAAAGGCGCTGGCAACGGCGATTGCCTACGCGGGGGCGCTGCTCGCCACGATCTCGGTTGCCATGCTCATGCGCCGCAGCGCGCCCAGCGCGGGCCTCAGCGTGAAGCTCAAAGATTCCTGGATTGGCGCCGGGTGCCTGCTGGTCTCTCTGCCCCTCGTCTACGCCTCGTCGGTCGTTTCCACCAGCGTGTACGAGATTGTCACCCGCTCCACCATCCACGAGCCCATCGCCCACGACATGCTCAAGACGATCGTCAGCAGCCGCGAAAGCGCCGCGGCATGGGCCCTTGCGGGGCTTGCGGTCATCGCCGCGCCCATCCACGAGGAACTGCTGTACCGCGGCTTCCTGCAGAGCGCGGCATTCCGCCTGACCGGCCGTCCCTGGCCCTCGATCATCGCGACCAGCGCGGTCTTTGCCTTGGGGCACCTCTCGGCGGGCGTGCCTTCCTACGCCATTGCTTCGCTGTTCATGCTCTCGCTGTGCCTGGGCTTTACTTTCGAGAAGACCCGGCGCATCGGCGTGCCGATCGCTATGCACATGCTCTTCAACGCCGCCAACATCGCCCTTGCCATGCTGTCGGCGTGACTGCCCGAGGCACATGCCGCCTCAGCCCCGCCCGCCGCAGCCCCCGCCGGGCTTGCCGCAGGGGCAGCAACCCCCCGACGCCGGCAGCGACACCGAGGCCGACCCCGTTCCAAAGGTTGAGTGCGTGCGCACGAACGTGCGGCCCTTGCCCTCCGGATCAGTCACGGGCTTGTCCGCATCCGCCATAGGCCGGATCAACTCAACCACGGTCCCGTCCTGTTCGCAGGCATACTCATAAATCGGCATACCCCATCGTACGGCCCACTGGGGCACCCCGAACCCAATTTTCAATCACTTCTGAAAGTTCGGTGGACTTCCCGTCCGACGCTTCCCATACTTATCCCGTGGATGCCGACGCCCTCAAAGCCCTCACCGCCGCCCAAGACCGGTTTATCGCCGTGTGGGGCCAGATGGCCGGCGCGTGGGGCATCTCCCGCACCATGGCCGAGGTCCACGCCCTGCTCTACATCAGCGGCGATGGCCTGTGTACCGACGACATCATGGACCGCCTCGAGATCAGCCGCGGCAACGCCTCCATGTCCCTCCGCGCCCTGCTTGATTGGGGCATCGTCGAGCGCGCCCACAAGCGCGGCGACCGCAAGGAATATTTCCGCGCCGAGCAGGATGTATGGGCGATGTTCCGCGCGATCGTCCGCGAGCGCATCACCCGCGAGGTCGATCCACTGCTCGCATCGATGCACGAGATCCGCGATATGACTTCGCCGTTGGAGCGTGGCCGGTCGCGCAAGACGCAGGCCGAAGCCGCCGGCGAGCCGGCCCTCACCGGCGAGCAGAAGCACCTGGTTGCCGCGCACAACTCTCGCCTGGACGAGATGCTCCAGTTCTTTGAAACCCTCGAGCGCCTGGGCAACCAGTTCGTCAGCCCCGCCGGGCGAGGCCTGCAGGTTGCCGCAACCCTGCTCAACCGCGTCAGCGATGTCGTGAGCGGCAAGGGGGGCGAGCGGTGACCATGGCCAATCAGTCACGTCAAACACGCCCTTCGCTCCAGTCGCTGGCGCCCGTTGTCGTTGAAGCACCGGCAAGGCCGGCGCTGTGCGTGGCGTGGACGATCTCCCGTGATGCCGCCTGCCGCGCGTTCCCGCAGGTTGTTGCCGCGCAAGCTTGCGACCCCGCGGGCGAAGTTGAACTCCGCCTTCGCGTGGAGACCGACGAGCCCATCGCGCACCTGACGCTGACGGACCGCGACACCGAGCACACGCTCGGCGACGGTCCTGCAACCATCACGCCCGACAACGACCTGTGCCACCTGGAAGCACGCATCGGCGAAGACACGTTTGCCGCGGTGATCCGCGGGGGCGATGTGCTGTACGCAACGACGACGTTGCTCGCTCGGTGTGGGCTGGGCGGTGGACGGTATGAGGTTGTGCGAACGACGCAAGTGTGAGGAGCAAGTGTGAGGGCCGGGTTCGGGTCGATACGCGGAACTGCTGAGCCTTACGTCGTGCCCGCCCTCACCCCCCCGCCTTCCTCCGCGCCTGCGTGCTGATCACCTTCGCCCCGAACAGTTCCATCGCCTGACGGATCAGCGGGTGGTCCCCGATCGGCTTGAGCGTCACCAGGCTTGGCGGGGGGGACACCGCGGGCTCCTCGGCCCCGCCCTTCTCCACACTGCCCACGGCGTTCCCCATGCTCGTCAGCTCCACGCGGACCTGCTGCCCCCACGCCACGCTCAGCAGCGTGCACAGGTCGCGCTCGGCAGACTGCGCCGCCGTGCGCATCTCTTCGCTCACCTCCAGCACCGCCCGCTGATCATCCTTGCTCACCAGCTTCAGGTTGCCCACCAGCAGGCGCATGCGGTGCTGGCTCTGGCAGGCATCCATCACCATCGACCACAGCGCCACCGGATCATGCGGCAGCGGCCCGCTCAGGCGCGTCACGCCCGCGATCGGCGGCTTGACCTCCACCCCAGAATCTCGCGGCTGCTCATCTGGCCGCAACCCCGGCCCGCCGGGCACGCCCGCCGCCGCTTCCTTCCCCGCCGGCAACATCGGCCGGGCAGCACGGACCGGCGCACCGGTCAGCAGACCAGCGCTCCCGGGCCCGCCCGCCCTCAGCGTTTTTTTACGGGTGCGGCTCCGCTGCGGGCGGTCCCGGCCGCGACTGCCGTCACATCGGCGATGCGGTCGGTCATCGAGAGCCGCACGATCAGCGCATCGAGCAGCGCGCGGGGCACCGCCGAGTTCTTGGCCGCCCGCTGCACGTTCTCGCACAGGGCGATCATGTGGACGAGCCCTGCCGCGTCAAAGCGCCCGGCCAGCTCCACTTCCTCCTCGCGCGCGGCTTTGGAAAGCTCCACCAGCGGCGTCTGCGGGCCGCACGCGGCAAGCACCATCCGGTCGCGCAGGCGGCCCAGCAGCGTGTCGAGCAACTGATCGATGCCGATGCCCCGCGCCATCATCGCCGCCGCCCGCTCCAGCGCGCCCGGCGCATCCCCATCGCCCACCGCCGCAAGCAACTCGCTCACCAACTGCCTGTCGGGCAGGCCCAGCAGTTCCTCCAGCAGCTTCACTGTCAGGTGCTTCTGGCCCGAGGCCATGAGCCGCTCCATCAGGCTCAGGGCATCGCGCATTGACCCGTTTCCCAGCTGCCCAACCAGGTGGATCAGCTCCGGGTCTGCCGTCAGTTTTTCCTCGCTGACAATCCGCGTCAGGTGCTCGGCGATCAGCGAGACTGGGATGTTGCGGAAATCAAAACGCTGGCACCGCGACTGGATGGTCGCGGGCACCTTCTGCGCCTCGGTGGTGCAGAGGATGAACTTCACATGCTCGGGCGGCTCCTCCATGGTCTTCAGCAGTGCGTTGAACGCCTGCGTCGAGAGCATGTGAACCTCGTCGATGATGTAGACCTTGTACTTGCCCCGCAGCGGCTTGTACGCCGAGTTGTTGATGAGGTCGCGGACGTTGTCGACGCCGGTGTTGCTGGCCGCGTCGATCTCGATGGTGTCGGTGTCGCGCCCGTGCATGATCGCCTCGTCCACCTCGGGCGAGCCGCCATTGAGGGCCTTCGCGAAAAGGCGCGCCATGGTCGTCTTGCCCACGCCCCTCGTGCCGACGAAGAGGTAGGCGTGCGCCACCCGGTCCGCCCTGATGGCGTTTTCCAAGGTGTCGGCGATGGGCTTCTGCCCCACAACCTCATCAAAGACTTGGGAGCGGTAACGGCGGGCAAGCACGGTGTAAGACATGGGAGGCGATTGTAGGAAACCCCGCCGCCCTCACCCCCGCCCCCGCTCCACCATCCTGCCAACCCGCAGCAGGGCACCCTCCTCAAACGCCCGGCCCACCAGCTGCACCCCAACGGGCAAACGGCCGGCACCTTCCCCCGCAAAGCCCCCGGGCACCACCACCCCGGGCAGCCCCGCTAGATTCACGCTCACGGTGTAGACGTCCTCCAGGTACATCGCCATGGGGTCCGTGGTCTTCTCGCCGATCTTGAACGCCGGCCCGGGCGTCGCCGGCATCAGGATGACATGGCACCCCGGCCGCGCCCCCTCGCCGCGGAACACCGCCTCAAACCCCTCGCGCACTTTCAGCCGCACCTTCAGCGCTGTTGCGTAGTACGCCTCGTAATACCCGCTGCTGAGCACATGCGTGCCCAGCATGATGCGCCGCTTCACCTCCGGCCCGAACCCCTCACCACGCGAGCGGCAGTACATCGCCTCCAGCCCCTCACCCGCCTTCAACTCCGCCCGCCGCCCGAACCGAACCCCATCAAACCGCGCCAGGTTCGACGATGCCTCCGCCGGCGCGATGATGTAGTACGCGGCAATCGCTTCCTCCAACAGCCCCAACTCCACCTCCACAACCGTCGCACCCTGCGCTCTCAGCCCATCCGCCGCGCTCTGAACCGCGGCATCGACGGCAGGGTGGTTGGCGCTGCCCTTCACTCCCCGCATCACACCGACCACGAGGCCTTCCACCGGCGTGTCGAGGTCCGCAAGCATGCGCAGCGGCGCACGGCGGGCGCTGGTCGCATCACCCGCGTCGTGCCCGCACATCACCTCCAGGGCTGCCGCGGCATCCGCCACGCTGCCCGCAAGCGGGCCGATCTGGTCCAGGCTGCTCGCAAACGCCACCAGCCCCAAGCGTGACACGCGTCCATATGTTGGCTTGACGCCCACCACGCCGCAGTGTGCCGCGGGCTGGCGGATGGAACCGCCCGTGTCAGACCCCAGGGCGATGGGCACGACCCCCGCCCCAACGCACGCCGCGGACCCGCCCGAAGAGCCGCCGGGCACGCGCGTCTCGTCCCACGGGTTGCGCGTCGGGCCGAACGTCGAGTGCTCGGTTGATGATCCCATGCCGAACTCGTCCATGTTCGTCTTGCCGACGATCACCGCGCCCGCATCGATCAGCCTCTGCACCGCTGTGGCCGTGAAGGGCGATTCGTAATGCTCCAGAAACTTTGAAGCGCATGTCGTCCGCCCGCCGTACAGCTCCGGGCCAATGCAGATGTTGTCCTTGACCGCCACTGGCACGCCCGCCAGGGGAAGACGCTCACCTGCCGCGATGCGTGCATCGACCGCCGCCGCCGCGGCCACTGCCTCGGACTCAAACACCTGCAAAAAAGCGTGGGCTCGTCCCTCTGCCGCGCGAAGGCGCTCGAGCGCCGCGCGGGTCACCTCGACGGCTGACGCGGTCCGCCCGTTCACTGCCGAGGCGATCTCAGCCGCGCCCTTCACGCGCCACCGCCATCACCCAGCACCTTGGGCACACCGATAAAGGGCGGCTGCGCATCGGGCGCCATCCGCATCAGCACATCAACCCCAAGCACCGGCCCGGGCACATCGTCCGCCAGCGCGCTGCGGTCTACCACGCCATCCCGCGGCAGCCCCTCCACGCCCGACACATCAAGCCCGCGCAAACGCTCGAACAACCCCAACACCCCCGACACCTCCCCCCTCAACGCAGCAACCTCCGCATCGCTCAGCGCCAAGCGCGACAGGTGCGCCACCCGCCGCACATATTCCTCGGTCAGTTGATGCTCTGCCATGAAGCGACTGTAGTAGCCCCCTGGGTACCCCCTTTCCTTGGGTACCCCCTCTCTCCGAGAGGGGTCTGCGCCTTGGGGTGGCCAGCCGCTCCGCGGCGGCTCTTTACCCACCACATCACACGCGCACCCGCCCGTACTAACAATCCCTTGTGATTCCCCGCTGCCAGACCAACTCTCGTTTCGCCCGCGCCACCTGGCACCTGCACAATCCCATCGTCCCCGTGCTGTGCCTCGCGGCGCTCGTGTTCAGCGTCGTGAGGCTTCCCCGAGACCGTTACGGCCAGATGCAGATTACAAACCGTCTTGCTGGTCGGCCTGTTCCCTTGCTCCCCGGCTCCGGCACCGCTTCGCTGTACTTCCTTCGCTCTCCAGAAGGCACTTTCGAAACCATCGACCCTGAAGTGCAAAGCTGGGACACCCTCGCCCGCGCCATCCAATCCGAGCCACAGAACCTCTATATTGCGGCATACAACGTCGGCATTACACGCCGCGGCATGTGGTATCCCATCCACCAAACGAGCCGACGTTCACTCACGGTCGGCCCCGCCAACCAGAACCCCGGGACCGGCGCCGAACTTTCTGATGTGGATCAGGCCCTGATTCGCGACTCGTTCTCGAATTGGCTGGCGACCCGCGCGATCCCACGTTACACAATTGCCCTGCCACCGCTGCAATCCCGCTCACCCCGCGAGGAACTGATCAGCAGCGTCCATTGGCCCTCCGTCCTTTTCAACTCCACCACCCTCCTCGCCCTCCTCATCCTCCCCCTGTCCCTCGCGGGCCTGCCCCGCTACCTCCGCGTCTGGCGGTCCTCGCGCCACCTCCGCCACCAGCGCTGCGGCAACTGCACCTACAACCTTGCCGCAACCCCAACCGCCGCCGGCACCATCCGCTGCCCGGAATGCGGCAGCGACTGGACCCCCGCCGACCTCGGCAGGACGTGACCGTGCCGACGCTCCGTGCGCAAAAACTCGGCCCCGCTCCCAATCCCCTTGCCAATAAACTTCTTCGTGGTAGGGTTTAGATAGGCATCCGCCGGTCGCAACTCTCCGAAACGCTGGCTCCACGCCCGCGTACAACCTGCCGAGGGCTCTTCTTTCCGCCCTCGGCTCTCTGTTCTCCTTTCTGCCCTGCCACCATTCCTCCTGCCGCCGCAGCCCGGAGTCCGCCGATATGAACCCCATGCGACGCGCCAAGAGATCCAACGCGGCCTTCACCCTCATCGAGCTGCTGGTGGTCATCTCGATCATCGCGCTGCTGATGGGCCTTCTGCTGCCCGCCATGAAGGGCGCGCGGGAGAATGGCCGGCGCGTCAAGTGCCTCGCCAACCTCAAGGGCATCGGCCAGGGTCTTCAGCTCTACCTCAACACCGAGGGCAAGGGCTTTATCCTTCCCAAGGTCCGCCCGCTCAACAGCGGCTCCAACGACAACGATCCTTCACTCCTCGATGTAATGGTGAAGTACGTCGACGCGGGCGTGCCGCACGAGACATCCCCCGATAGCGGCGAGTGGATTGCCATGGACCCCTGGATCTGCCCCAGCGATGCCTCGTTGTGGAAGACCAGCGGCACGAGCTGGGAGTACCTGCCGGGCAAGCTCATGCTCGTCGCCGAACTGCGCTTCATCCAGAACCTCCAGTTCGCCGTGAGCAAGGCCTACGAGGTTCATCCCTCCAAGCTGCCGATCCTGGTCGATGCCGACGACTGGCACAACCCGCGCTTTGATGTCAACACCCGCACCTCCGGCGATGACGACAGCGTCGGCGGCTCCGAGCGCCGCTGGGACCGCAACGGCCTTATCTATGGCGATCTCCATGCCGAGAAGACGCCTTTCGTCGAGAACGACGCGACGCTGGCCACCCTGCTCCAGAACATCATCCGCTTCGGCGGCACCGGCTTCCCCTGATTTCCTCCAGAGCGCCAATGCCCAGCAACACCACATTCTCCGGCATCCCCGGCTACCGCCCTCCGCTCCGCGAGCGCCTCCGCCGTCTTGAAGAGACCGCACTTGAAACCGCGCGGGGATGGTGGCAGTTCCGCACATCAGAGCCGCGCCGTCGCCGCAACACGCTCATTGGCCTCTCCGCGGCAGGTGCCGTTCTTGCCCTCGCCATCGCCGGCGGGGCGTCGGCCATCTGGGGCCCGCGCTTCCAGCCTGACTACGACACCGCGCAGCTTGACGATGTCTTCGACTACACGCTGCTCAGCAGCGAGTTCAACAACCTTTCCGTCGAAGAGCGCATGGCCCTGCTGGGCAAGCTTGTGCAGCGCATGAAGGGCATGGACGCCGAGGACTCGGTGCTGCTTGCCGCGTTCGCTTCGGGAATTGCTGGTTCCGCCCGCCGCCAGTTGGAAGAAAACGCCTCTCGCCTCGCCATCGACCTGTGGGACAAGCACGCCAAGGAGTACGCCCTTGTGCCCGCCGCGCAGCGCGAGGACTTTCTCGAGTCCGCCTTCATCGATTTCATGAAAACCATGGAGCTCGTCACGGGCGAGGTCAGCGACAAGTCCGACAGTGAACGCATCAACGAGGTCCGCACCCAGGCCCGCAAGGACATCGACTGGGTCAAGAAGAACCCCGACAAGCTGCCCGACGGAAAGTCCATGGGCCGGGTCTTCTCCATCATGAACAACAATGTCGGCGGCCACGCCACCGCCCAGCAGAAAGTCCGCGGTCAGCAGATGATTCGCGACATGATGCGCCACTTCCGGGGCCAGGACCTTGCCACGGGCAAACTCAAGGGCGGGGGTTAGAACAAAAGCGTAAAGCGAAAAACGTATATAAGGAAGAAGCTCCGCCCTTCCATATTTACGCTGTACGTTTTACGCTTTACGCTTTCACTCCTTCTCCGTCCTGCACACCACCCGCACCGCGCCATCTTCCACCGTCACACCCAGCACCCGCACCACCCGCCGATCGTCCATCTTGAGCACCGGTGGTGAGAGTGCGGCCCGCTTCCCCGCCAGCATAGCCCCCACATCGCCCGCGCCCAGCATCGGCTCCAGGCGGCTCATCACATACCCCGTCGGTAGGGGCAGCCCGCCCACCGCCAGACCCGAAACCCGCAGCCACAGCCCATCGTCCCTCACCTCTGGCGTCGCGCCCGCCGACACCACGCGCGAAGCGCCATCTTCCACCACGCTGGCCCCCACGCGCACCAGCCCGGGCTCAAACGCCACGCGCACCCCGCTGATGCTGGCCGGCCACGCGGCCCCCCGGTTCTCTGCCCAGCCCCGCAGGCGCGTGGCAAGCCACGCGTTGGCCTCATCCTCAAGAATCACCATTTCCCACGTCGCGCTGCGGTACGCCCCAGCCCCCTCCGCCGGGCGCGCCATCGACAGCTCCGACACCACGATGTTCTCTACCCGCTCGCCCATCGCTGCCGCCCGCGGGCCCGGCGCTGCGACATACCACCCGGGCGTAGCGCGGCTGATCGCCCACGCCGCTGCCAGCAGCGCCAGCAGCAGCACCGCCAGCGCCATGCCAACGCGCACCACCCGCCTGCGGAGTTTTCCTGGCACTGGCACAATCGATGCTACGCCAACCCCTTGCATCGAATACCCTCGACCATGGCGAAGAAGCCCGCACCAACCCAGGACGCCAAGAACCCGGCGGACTGCCGCATCGTCGTCATCCACGGCAAGGAGTCCTTCCTCCGCCACGAGCGCACGCACGAACTGCGCGATGCCCTTGCCGCCCGCTTCGGCGACATCGATGTCATGACCTTCAACGGCGAGACCGCCACCCCCGCCGATGTGCTCGATGAGTGCCGCAGCTTCGGCCTCATCGCGGCGCACAAGCTCATCATCGTCGAGGACGCCGAAAAGCTCGTCAAGGAAGAGTTCCGCAAGCCCTTCGAGAACTACGCCGACGCCCCATCCGAAGGCGCGACCCTGGTGCTGCGCTCGGGCGTGTGGCGTGGCGGCAACCTCGACAAGCAGATCGCCAAGGTGGGCGCGATCATCCTCTGCGACCTGCTCGACGACCGCGAGGCCACCGCATGGGTCATCAAGCGCGCTGCCGCCCACCACAAGGTGAAGATCGACCGCGAGGCCGCGTCCTACCTGGTGGGCCGCGTCGGCTCCACGCTGGGCAAACTGGATGCAGAGATCGGCAAACTCGCTGCCGCGGCAGGCGAGGACCAGCCCATCACCCCCGACCTCATCACCCAGTTTGTCGGCGCCTCGCGCGAGGAGGAGGTGTGGGGCATCCAGTCCACTCTCCTTACCGCCGGCCCCGAGGAAGCACTGTCTCACCTGCGCTATGTGCTTGATGTGTCCCGTGCCGCGCCGCAGTTGGTGATCTACGCCTTCATCGACCTGGCCCGCAAGGTCCACGGCGCATCCCGCGCCCTGCGCCAGGGCGCAAGCCCGCAGGCGATCGCCAAGCCCCTGCGCCTGTGGGGGTCCTCGCAGGACGCCATCCTCAACACCGCCCGTGCCGTGCCTCCCGAGCGCGCCCTGCGTCTGCTGCGCGAGTGCGTGCTCGCCGACACACGCTCTAAGAGCGGCCTGGGCGACATGGAACAGGCCCTCGAACGCCTCGCCATCCGTTTCTCCCACTTCCTCCGCCCCGCGGCAGGAGCCGCCGCGCGATGAGCATCAACACCTGGCACGCCTTCGCCAAACTCAACCTCTGCCTTTCCGTCGGCGCACCAAACCCGGCCGGCGCCGACAAGCCTGCCGACAAAGTGGGCTGGCACCCCATCGCCACATGGATGCAGTGCATCGACCTGCACGATGACGTCATCCTCCGTGCGCTTCCCGCCGGCTCGCCCGCGAGCATCAGCATCCGCTGGGCGGATGATGCCCCGCGCCAGACTCCCATCGACTGGCCCATCGAGCAGGACCTTGCCTGCCGGGCTTTGCGGGCGCTGGAGGCGCACTTCGCCCGCCCGCTCCCGGTGTCCATCGAGGTCGTCAAGCGCATCCCTGTCGGCAGCGGGCTGGGCGGGGGTTCGTCCGATGCCGGCGCGGTGCTTGTGGGCGTGCCGCGGATGCTCTCGCTCCCCATCTCGCAGGAAGACCTGCTGCGCCTCGCGCTGACGCTGGGGTCCGATGTCGGCTTCTTCGCCGATGAGTCCGCCCGCGCGGCCGCCCCGCCCAACGCGGCAGTCATCAGCGGCTTCGGCGAGCTCATCGAGCGCACCGACCCCGCGCCGGCGCACATCCTGCTCATCATCCCGTCCTACCCCTGCGCCACCGCCGCGGTGTACAAGGCCTTCGACGATGTGCTCAGAGAGCGCCAATCGCAGGACCGCGCCGAGCGCGCCTTCCGCTACCTCACCGGCAAGGACAAGGACTACGGACCCAGGCTCTCGCTTGTGGAAGCCCGCTGGTCCCGCGCGGTCGAGCGCGCCAAGGTCGAGGGCGACCGCCTCTTCAACGACCTCGAAGTCCCCGCCTACCGCGTGGAGCCGCGCCTGGGTGCGCTGTCCAAGGCCCTCGCCCGCGCCACGCGCGAAACGCCGTGCCTGACTGGCAGCGGCAGCTGCCTCTTCTTCCCCACGACGGTGGGGAAGATTGACAAGCTGGCGGAGCGGGTCAGTAAACTGCTGGAGGCGGTGGCGGGTGAGGACTTTGGCGTGGGGGCGAAGATGCTGCGAACGACACTGAAGTCCTGATACGGGTGGTTGTTTTGTTTTTGTGTCATGCTCCACCGGCCGCCTTTGATTGAAACTGCGGAGACACACATGCCCGGCCTTGCACTCATCGTCCTCCTTTCTGCGTGTGTTGTCGGTCGGTTTCCTGTGCCGCAGCCGGTGACAAGTGCTCCTGACGCCCACCTCCCTGGGGCCTCGAAGCTCGTCAACAACATGACCAACGCAGAACTGATCGCGCTCCTGCCGCCATCGCGGCAGGAGACTGCGTTCCACACGACAGGTGGTTGGGTTGAGAGCCCGATCAGCATTGAATGGCGCAAACGCGTTCTGGCACCGGGATCGGTTACGCCCGAGGAAGTTGCGGCCGCCGTCCGAGCCTGTGGGCTGCTGCGATCCTCGCCGACGTGCATGGAGGGCGAGCCCTACCACGTCTGGCTGCGGATGCCCGAGTGGCTCCCTGGACAGGTCGCGACCGCGAAGGCGCACACGGAGCACAGCAGCCCCGCCACCGCCAACGCCATCGATCTAGGTCCTGGGTGTGGCAATGCGATCGCCGCGCAGGAGGAGATGGAGGCATTCCAGGCCATCGGCATCCTGCCGCCGGGCACGACCCACGTTGACTTCACGCTGACCCTTGCGCCATTGCAATTCTGGGGTGGCCCGAAGCTTGCCCAATCCATCGAACTCACGCTGCCCGTAGAACTGATTTCCCCGGCCACCTTCACGATTGCACCCATCGACAGCCCGGAACTGACAGCCCTGATCCGCGAGCGGTCTGTCACGACTTTTTCTTTCGGCGGCGATTATGCCTCGATCGATAATCGGATGACACGCCCGCTTGGCGGCCCGCTTGCCTCAACGCTCGTGCGGATCAATCTGCAACTGCTCAAAGACGGCGAGCCGGTGTGGTCGCACATCGTCCGAGACCCCGACGACCTGTACGGCGAGGCGGCATGGGACTTTGGTCCCGAGCGGTCCATCACGGGAGACATCGTGACGGACGTTCACAGCCGCGAGGCGTTGACACACTACAGCGTGCGCGTGCAAGGGGTGGCGCCAAAGCAGGAAGAGCTGATCTTCTCCGACTTCACCGGCAAGCAGGAGCGACACCGGCCCAACCAGTGGCACCGCAAGAACTATTGGAACGGGTCGTACACGGTGCCGCTGCTTGAGATCATGGAGCCGGGGGAAGTTGCGAAGCCGTAGATGTGCGTGCCCATCAGCCCTGAACCGCCGGTTGTTTGCGCCCGGCTCATGCGGCTTGACCAGACAACCGATAGTGCATAAAACTTCAAATAGTTTGAAGCTTTGTGCATGATCTACAGAAGCCAGAAAAGCGCCCTTCGTTCACTGACGTCCCTCGCTGCCACACAGGGGGGCTATTTCACCGCGAAGCAGGCGGACACGTGGGGCTATGCCTATGCGCATCTCGCGTACCACCTCAAAGCGGGAAACTTTGAACGGGCGTCGCACGGGCTGTACCGCATCCCAACACTGCCGCTCTCTGATCATGACGACCTTGTTCGCCTTTCGCTGTGGAGCCGGGGTCGAGACGATCTGCCCCAAGCCATTGTCTCGCATCAGACTGCCCTGGGCCTCTATGAACTTGGCGAACTGATCCCGGGTGACATCCACCTGACCGTCCCACCGGGCTTCCGAAAGCGGCCTCCGAAAGGGTGTCATTTCCACAAGCGCCACCTCGGCCCGGGACAATCGAAGGAGATGTCAGGCTTCCGCATTACGACGCCCGCTCAAACACTGGAAGACCTCGCGGTCGACCCGTCGATCTCACAAGACCAGTTCAAGAAGGCGGCGAAGGCCGCTGTCGAGCGTGGGCTGATCCGGCGGACTCAGACAAAGCGGCTGATGACACAGCGCGAAGCGGTCAAAGGTTCGAAGCGGGCAACAATGGCCCGCTGATGGGAAAGACATATTCCAACGCCGCCGCATTCCGCCAAGCCCTGGAGACGCGGCTGCGCACCATCGCGGAACGGCGTGGAGTGCAGATTCAAGGCCTGCGGCTTAAGCTCGCGATTGAGTTTCCGGCGATGGCCTCCGAAGCAGGCGCTTCGTCCGTTGATATGTCTGTGGCGTTCAAGATCCTTTCCGACTACTGGGACAGCCACCGCCTTGGTTCTCCCTGACGGATCCACTGCTGTTTCGCACACGTGAGTCTGACGATGTTCCGTGACCTCGTTCTTCGGATATCCTCACCCCATGGCCCAGCGCCGCCACCACTACGAGCACGCCTTCGAGGACTACCTGCGTGCCCGCCGCATCCCCTGTGTGGCCGTGGATGAGGCCAAAAAATCGCTCCTCCCCCAGCCGTCCAACCCGCACATCAGCGACGCGGCCCCCTCGCTCAAATCCTTCGACTTCGTCATCTACGGCCAGGGCTCGAACCTGCTGGTGGAGGTCAAGGGCCGCAAGATTGCCTCGCGTGCCAGGCCGCGGGCGGCGGGGCTGTTCGCGGCACCGCGCCTGCCGCGCCTTGAGTCGTGGGTCACGCTCGACGATGTGTCCAGCCTCCAGCGGTGGGAGGAGCTGTTCGGGCCCGAGTTCCACGCGGCGTTCGTGTTTGTCTATTGGTGCGAGCACCAGCCCCCCGACACGCTCTTCCCCGAGATGTTCCAGTCGCGCGACCGGTGGTACGCCCTGCGGGCGGTCCGCGTCCGCGACTATGCCCGCCTGATGAGGGTCCGCAGCGCGAGCTGGCGGACAGTCGATATCCCCGGCCCGGCCTTTGCCGCCATCAGTTCTCCTTTGGCAGGGCCCTTCACCCAGTCAGCCTCCCACCCGGCCGACCTCCCAGCCCTGGAATGCCTCGCCTGAACCACCCGGCCCGGGACGGAATCCGCTCGCTTAACCCCGCCCGCGCTGGTAGCATCTGGGCGTATGAAGACCTTGTTTGCCCTTTTCGGGTCCCGTGCCGTTGCTCTGGCTCTGGTGCTGCTCACCCTTGTGGTGGTCGCGCCGTGCCAGTCCTTTGCGCAGGCCCCGCCCGCTCCGGCCGCCCTGCGGCCGCCCACTCCTACCCAGCCAGATGAGCCGCCCGTGGTGTGGAACTACCTCGCCATGACCCTCGTGCTGGGGCTCGCGTGCGGCGCCGCCCTGATCCCCAGCAAGCGCGGCCACCAGGACTAGCCGCTCCTTCGGGCCTCCGAGCAACGGGCAAACCCGGTCTTCTGTTCTGCCTGGTTTCTCACCGGAGGTCCGCCCATGCGCCTGCTCCAGCCCGCCCCGCATTCCAATCGCCGCCTGCTCGTCACCCTCAACGTCGCCCTGCTGTGCGCGCTCGGGGCGGTCACGTGGTGGGGCTCCTATGCCCAGGCGCAGAGCCAGCGGGCCCGCGCCCGCGGCGAGTACACCATGATCGCGGGGCGCACCAGCTCCGGCGGCCCTGCCGCGATCTACCTCGTGGACTCCTCCAACCAGGAGCTTGTGGCCCTGCGCTGGGACACAGGCAAGCAGGCCCTTGTGGGGCTGGGCTACCGCAACATGGCCGGTGACGGCCGCGCCGCTTCGCCCGGCCGCTAAACCCCACAGGAGCCACCGCCATGAACCACGACACCACAACCCCAACAACCGTGCGCTCGCCCTACGCCATCCTCTGGGCCAGCGCGTTCATTCTCTTCGGCCTCATCCTCATCCAGGTGCAGACCATCGCCCAGCCCTTCGGCGGCGGCGCGGCCCACGCCGGCATGGTCTCGCAGACCGGCCCCCTCACCGTCCTCACCGCCGATGCAGGCTCCGAAGACCTGCTCCTGGTGCTCGAGGGCCGCAGCGAGGAACTGCTCGTCTACCGCACCGACCGCAACGGCACCCTGCTGCACCAGCGCCTCACCGTTCCCAAGCTCTTTGAAGACGCCCGCGCCACCGCCCAGGGCCGGTGAGCCCGCCAACCGAAAACACCCCAATGCCCATCTACCCGCTCCCCCAGTTCGAAGCCGATCTCAAGGTCCACATCGACGAGCGCGACCGCGCCGAGTATGAGGCCCTCAAGGCCCCCAAGACCCTCGTGGTCCGCTTCGGCGCGCTCAAGATGGTCGGCGAGTTTCCATACGTCGGCACTGTCAAGCCCGGCTGCGGCTCCAAGATCGTCATCCGCTCCTTCCGCGGCACCGAGATGGGCGAGATGCTCACCAGCACCTGCCCCAACTCCGGCTGCGGCAAGAGCGTCTCCCGCAAAGAGATGCTCGGCTACATCCAGAACTCCGGCGGGCGCGACTATCCGTTCTTCACCGACGGCCGCGCCCTCCGCGTCGCCGAGCGCGCCGACATGGACAAGCAGGCCGCGCTTGAGCAGGCCCGCCACGGCCTGCGCCTTGAGGCCCGCTCAATCGCCGAGCGTCTGGGCACCCGCGTCAAGATCACCGACGTCGAGCCCATCCTGGGCGGCGAAACCCTCACCATCTACTACCTCTCGGAAGAGCGCGTCGAGCTGCGCGACCTGATGCGCGAGCTCTCCCTGCACTTCAAGGCCCGCATCGACCTCCGCCATGTCGGTGCCCGCGACGAGGCCCGCCTCACCGCCGACTACGAGAAATGCGGCCAGTACTGCTGCTGCAAGAACTTCCTCAAGGTCCTCAAGCCCATCAGCATGAAGTCCGCCAAGGTGCAGAAGGCCACGCTCGACCCCCTCAAAATCAGCGGCCGCTGCGGCCGCCTCATGTGCTGCCTCCGCTACGAGGACGCCACCTACGAGGAGCTCCGCAAAAAACTCCCCCGCCGCAAGAGCCGCGTGGGCACCCCCGAGGGCGACGGCATCGTCATCGACTCGCAGATCCTCACCCAACTGGTGCTCGTGAGCCTCGATGAGCCCGGCAGCGACGGCAAGATGCGCGAGGTCGCCATCCCCGTGGAAGACCTGAGCCCGCCCATCAACGCTGTGCAGCCGCGCATGCCCATGCCCCCCGGCGACGCCCGCCCGCCGCGCCGCGAAGACCGCCAGAGCGACCGGCGCGGCCCGCGCGATGGCCCGCGCACTCCCGCCTCAGCTGCTCCCCCGCCGCGCGAAGCCCGGCCCCAGCGCCCGCCCATGCCGCGCCAAGAGCTCGCGCCGCAGGACATCGATGCCATGGGCGAGAACGACCTGGGAGAAGACGCGCCAATTCAGCCCGATAGCCCGGCTGGCCCCCCGGGCGCACGCCCGCCCGGCGGCCAGAAGCGCCGCCGCCGCAAGCGCCGTGGAGGTGGCGGCGGAAGAGACGAGCCGCGCACAAACGAGCCGCGCCCGTAGTAATTACGAACGCTCTTCCCCGCGTTCACCGTTATCGCTCACCCAAAAAAGGAACGAGCCGCACCAGGGGTGGCGATGCGGCCCGTCCCGAACGGAGACATTCTGCAACCGGGTTTACCGGTTCTTCTTCTCAAGCGAATCGATCCGCTTGTTCAGCTTCTCCAACTGCTCCGAGATCTTGTCGAGCTGGCGGCTCATGTCGGGCTGCGCCAGCATCGGGGCCTCGGGCGCCTCGGGGGGCATGGGAGCCCAGAACTGCTGGCCGTTGTTGCCGAACAGCTTCATCGCTTCCATGTGCTGGGGCATCGCCTCGATGTGCAGCTGCATCTGCAACCGCGCCTTGTCGATGGAGTTTGACGCCATCTCCAGCGCCTTCTCCACCTTGGCCCGCGCCTTCTCGTCGAGCTTCTGCTCCTTCAGCGTGGCCAGCACCTTCTCCAGCTGCGCCTTGGCGGCTTCAAGCTCCGCGCCGCGCTCGGCGCCCATCGCCTCCAGCAGGCTTGGCTGGCCGATCATCCGCGACTCGTACTTCGCCAGGGCGATCTTGTATTCCTTGGCCTTGCCGTCGCGCACCGCCTTCACCTTCAGCACGTCGCCCGGCTGCTTTTCGCGGATGAGGTCGCGCAGCTCCTGCTGCCCGGCGATCTTCTTCCCGTCCACCTCGACGATGCGGTCGCCGGCCTCCAGCCCCGCGTTCGCCGCGGGCATGCCGTCAAGCACGCTGTCGATCTCCGCGCCCTCGTCATCGCCGGCGTCGGACATCATGATGCCCATCATGGCCCGGGGCTGCTCAGCAACCTCGGCCTGCGCCTGACCCTGGCCCCACGCACGCGGGGCGACGGCTGCACGCCCGCCCTGCGGCACGGTTTCCACGCGGAAACGCGGCGTCATGTTCAAGGTGCTGGCAGCGGGCACGTTGAACGTCTTCATCACGTTCTTATCCGCGTCCAGCAGTTCCACGCGGTCGCCCTTGCGCACCACGCGGTTCTTGGGCAGCGCCTTGCCGTCAACTTCCGCAGAAACCTTGTTGCCCTCGATGCGCACCGTATAGGTGTGCTCGTCGTCGCTCTGCGACATCATCGTGGTGACGCTGCCGCCCGACCGCGCGGCACCCGACCCCGCCTTGTTCAGGGGCTGGTCAAAGCTGCCGCCCATGTGCTCTTGCTGCGCCCGGGCCGACGCCGCGCCGGCCACGGCTGCAAGCAGCGCGGCCACGGCCGCAACGCGACGCACCGGGGTGTTTTTCAGACTGTTCATAGACGCTCCTTTGTTGGTAAAAACAACGTACGAGTTGCTGGAAAAAAACAAGTTTCTGCGCCAAAATCTCGGGCCAATCTCTCGGGCCAGACTGTCAGGCCAAACTCGGGCCGGGCTCTCACGTGGCCGACTTGTCGTCCACCGTGCGAATCTCGATCTTCAGCGGCTGCACCTTGCCCGCCTCATCCACCGTCGTGCGGTACAGGTCATCAAGCTTCACCCGCTCCACAATCTGGCGGACGAACGTCACCTCCGTGCGGCCGTCGGGCGTCCGGGTGCTGTCAAGCAGCAGCTTCTGAGGCAGCTCCCCGATCACCGTGCCCTCCAGCTTGCCACGGTTGATGTAGTTCTCCAGCACTTCCGGCAACGCCAAACCCGCAACCTGCGGCTTGATGCCGCCCGCCGGGTTGCTTGTCAGGCCCGCCAAACCATTCTGCTGCGGAGACCGTGCCGCGAACACCGCGAGCACCACCGCAGCCGCGGCAGCCCAGCCGCTCCACATGCCCACGCGGCGGAGGCGCTCGCGCACACCCGCCTCGTGACGGACCTCGAGCTGCCCTTCCGTGCCGCCGAGCACAACATCGTCCGCGCCCGCCGTCGCGACGAGCACCGTCGCCCGCAGCGCCGAATCATCGCGCTGCGCCAACGCCAACTCCCGCCACACCGTGGGGTCCGCCGAGCCGGCCGCTTCCAGCTCGACCCAGTCCTGGGCGTTGGCCCGCTGGTCGATCACCCGCGTGATCAGAATGTCGAGGTTTGATTCACTCATGGTCACAAATCCTTCCATCCACACAGATGCGCACGCCGCCCGCTTCCGTCAGGCATTGGCAGCACACGCACATAACTCGCGGGAAACAGCGCCCATTCAACTGAGAACAAACCCCGACGCAAACTCAGGACGCCGTACCAAACCTCATTTTGCCCATCTTCGCGTTAAAAGAAACCCTCTACGCCCGCACCTCCGCGCACGCCAGCTCGCGCAGCTGCTTGCGGCCCCGCGCGATGCGGGTCTCGATGGTCGTGTCGGGCAGCCCCAGTATTTCCCCGATTTCCTTATAGGACAGGCCGTGTACAGCCTTCAGCAGCAACGGCTCGCGGTATGAGTCGGGCAGGCGGGCCGCCAGCTCGAGCAGCCGCCGTCCTTCCTCCTGGTCCTCGCTGCTCGTGCTCCCACCCACGCCGCGCAGCGCGCCGTTGTCCTGATCGCCCTCCGAGAGCCCCCGGTCCTTCGCCCGCCTCCGCCCCGACCGTGCCGAGGCCAGCGCCGCGTTCATCGCCACGGTCCGCAGCCAGGGCTTGAGCGCGGCAGGATCGCGCACCTCCGACACCTTGCGGACGAGCGCCACCGCCACTTCCTGCAACAGATCATCAACTTCGGCCCAGCGCGGCTTGTGCGCCAGGATCACCGCCGCCACCCAGCGCCGGTTTTCCTGCCACACACGGCGCAGCGCGATCTGGTCGCCCGCGATAGCCGCGACGACATCACCGCCAGGCGAGCCCGCCTGGTCCTGTGCTCCCGAGAGTCTCAGCCCCGAGGGGCTCTGCTCCTGCACCACGCGCTTTGTGCTCCGTTGACGATACAAGATGCGCCCCCGCGCCCCTTCCGTCAGCAACAACCCGCCAGCCCCGCAAAACCCCCCGCCACCACGCGGCCTGAAAAGTCATACATCTTCACCGCGTATCCTGTTCGGCCGCGAACACTGGCCCCTGCCACCATCCATGCCCAAACAAGACCCTGAAGCACATATGTCCCTGGGCGACCACCTCGACGAGCTGCGGCGGCGGGTGTTCCACGCCGCCATCGGCCTGCTGCCCGTCTTCATCATCGCCCTGATCTACGGCAAGCAGCTCGTCGATCTCATCCTCCAGCCAGCCTACAAGGCCCTGGAGCGCCACCACGACGCCAAGCAGTTCATCCTGACCGGCCCGCTGGAAGGCTTCAGCACCTATATGAAGGTGTCGCTGATTGCCGCGGTGCTGGTGGGCAGCCCGTGGATCCTGTACCAGTTCTGGAAGTTCGTCTCGCCCGGCCTGTATTCCCACGAGCGGCGCTTCGTCTACTTCCTCATCCCGCTGTCAACGGTGCTCACCATCGTGGCGATGCTGTTCCTCTTCTTCATCATCATGCCGCTGCTGATGACCTTCTTCCTTGAGTTCAACTCGGGCCTGGGCCAGCGCGTGATTGAGGCGGGCCCGCTGCCCGCGGGCGTCGTGCTGGGCAACCTCCCGGTGTTGGCGCTCGACCCCCCGCCCGACACGCTGCACGTGGGGGACGCCTGGGTCAACAGTGTGGAGAACCTGCTGCGAATCTGCGTCGCCATCCGCGATGACGTCCCGACCGTCATCTCCAGCGCGCTGCACACCGGCGTCGGCACCCGCTCCGAGTACCGCATCGTGGAGTACTTCAGCCTGCTCACGACCCTGATGCTGGCCTTTGGCGTCGCGTTCCAGGCGCCCGTCATCGTGCTGCTCCTGGGCTGGGCGGGCATTGTCGATCAGGCGGTACTCAAGAAGTTCCGCAAGCACGCCATCCTGGTGTGCGCCATTGCCGCGGCCATGCTGACGCCCGGCGACCCCGCCTCCATGATCCTCATGCTCCTGCCGCTGTACTTCCTTTACGAGCTCGGCGGAATCCTGCTGCGCATCTTCCCCGCCAGCCGCGTCGCGGGCCGCCGGCCCGCCGCCCAGCCCGAGGAATCGCCAGACGACGTGGTGTGACACCGCTTAACCTCACGCTCTGAACCTGCCCGCACCATCCCCAACCGATCTCGCGATGATGCGCGAGGCCCTGGCCCTCGCCCAGCAGGCCGCGGCACTGGGTGAAGTTCCCGTCGGCGCGGTCGTTTACCGCACCGCCACGGGCGAAGTCCTCGCCCGCGCGCACAACCGCCGCGAGCTCGACAGCGACCCCTCGGCGCACGCCGAGCACCTGGCCATCGTGGCCGCGGCTCGAGCCATCGGCGATTGGCGATTGAACGACTACACGCTGGTGGTGACCTTGGAGCCCTGTGCCATGTGCGCTGGCCTCATCGTCAACGCCCGCCTGGGCCGCGTTGTCTTCGCCGCGCTCGATCCCAAGGCCGGGGCCGCGGGCTCACTCCTGCGCCTCACCGAAGACCCCCGCCTCAACCATCGGGTGACACCCATCCCCGGCGTGCTCGCTGAAGAATCCTCCGCGCTCCTCAAATCCTTCTTCCGCGACCGCCGGGCCTAGATCGTTTCTCCCTTGATGCCTTGATGCCTTGATGCCTTCCCCCTACCACTCCTCATGCCCGAGCTGCCCGAGGTTGAACGCGTCCGCCTCACGCTGACTCCCCATCTGGTGGGCCGCACCATCAAGCGGGCGATGCTCCACCGCGCCGACATCTGCGAGTCCTTCTCACGCACCAGCGCTGGCTTTAAGAAAGTCCGCACCACGCCTGCCGCGCTCCTGGAGGGGGACACCGTCGAAACCCTCCTGCGCCACGGCAAGCAGATCGCCATCATTGGCGACTCCGGGCGCGTGCTATGCGTTCACTTGGGGATGAGCGGCCAACTCCGCTGGAAGACCGAAGGCACGGAGATCAAGGCCACCCACACGCACGCCGAGTGGGTGCCCGCACCCGACCTGCGCCGCCCCGAGGGCCGCCTGATCTTCCGCGACCCCCGCCGCTTTGGCGGCCTGTGGACGTTCGACTCCCTCGCTGATCTGCGTGAGGCCCGCTGGAACACCCTGGGCCCCGACGCCCTCGCCATCCGCGCCGAGACACTCAAGGAGGGACTGGGGAAATCCACGCGCGTCATCAAGGCCGCCCTGCTCGACCAGACGGTGATCGCCGGCGTGGGAAATATTTATGCGGATGAGGCCCTGTTCCTCTCCGCCATCCGCCCGACGCGGCGGGTGAACCGGCTGACGGCGGCCGAAGTGCGTCGGCTTGCCGCGGCGATTCCGGAGGTGCTCCACCCCTCTATTGAAACCGGCGGCACCACCCTCCGCGACTATGTGGACGCCAACGGCGAGAAGGGCAAGGGGAGCGAGCGTAACGCCGTGTACGGCCGAGGGGGGCTCCCATGCCTCCGCTGTGGCAAACGCCTCAGGCAGGCCATCGTGGGCGGGCGGACGACCGTCTGGTGTGCCACCTGCCAGAGGTAAGCCTCCGCCCCGGCTTGATCCCTCAGATGAGCAGGTTTATCCACACGCGGCACCTCCGAAATACGGTGCCGCAGGGGAGCCCGTTTGTCAGGCTCCCTCGGGAGGCCTTCTTCTATAGAAGAGAAAGAAAGAACTCATCATCACAGTCGTTAGCCCTGTCGGGTTGTGCAGAACATCGGGACATTCACGCATAGCCATACGCAGAAACGACTTACAAGAATTTCCACAAAGCACAACCTGTCATCTGGCGCTCGCCGAAACGCCCGGCCCGGCACCTGGTTTCGGGGGGGCCCTGTCAACTGACCGGCGGGTGACTCTCAGGGCGCTTTCAGGGGCGCGCCGCAGCCAAATCATCCACACATTGTCCACCCGCATGCTGTCGCTTGCGCTGCGCCATTCCTGCGCGGGCGTTTCTGGCGTAAACCCGTGCTAATCAGGGGTTTGCTTGGGAGTCCGAACCTTGTCTTCCAGGGAGCGGATGACAAGGTCAAAGTCCGGGTCTTTGCCGCGTTTGGTGTTGACCGACCGCAGGGCGTGCATGACCGTGGTGTGGTCGCGCCCGCCGAAGAACCCCCCGATCTCCTCAAGGGAGTGGCGCGTGCAGCGGCGGGCCAGGTACATGCACACCTGACGCGGCAGGGCGATCGACCGCTGGCGGTGCTTGCTCTGCAGGTCCGTCAAACGCACCGAATAAAACTCCGTCACCACCGTGATGATGTTCTGGATCGTCGGCTCGCCCGCGGTCTGCGGCTGCGAATCGCCGATCGCCGAGCGCACCAGCTCCATATCCACCGCACGCTTATCGATCGTGGACTGGATGTGCAGCTTGATCACCGCGCCCTCGAGCTCGCGGATGTTGGTATCGATCCGCTGCGCCAGGTACGCGGCAACATCGTCGGGCATCTCCATGCCGCGCAGGCGGGCCTTGGTCTTGAGGATCGCCATCCGCGTCTCGTAGCAGGGGGGCTCGATCTTGGCGACCAGGCCCCACTTGAACCGGCTGACCAGACGCTCCTCCAGGTCAGGGATCTCCTCGGGCGGGGCATCGCTGGACAGGATGATCTGCTTGTTGGCCTGGTACAGGGCGTTGAAGGTGTGGAAGAACTCTTCCTGCGAGCGGTCGCGCTTGGTGAGGAAGTGGATGTCGTCGATCACCAGCACATCGACATCGCGGAAGCGGTGGCGGAAGTCCGCCATCTCGCCCGACTGCACGCACTCAAAGAACTGCGTCACAAAGCCTTCGCACGACGTGTAATAGAGGCGGGCCCGCGGGTTGGATTCCACAATCTTGAGGCACACCCCCTGAAGCAGGTGCGTCTTGCCCAGCCCCACCCCGCCGTGGACGAAGTAGGGGTTGTAAGTGCGGCCGGGGTTTGCCGCGACGGCCAGTGCCGCGGCATGACCCAGGCGGTTGCCCGGGCCAACCACAAAGTTCTCGAACGAGCAGTCCGGGTTGACGATCAGCGACTCATACCGCTGCGGCTCGCGTGCGTAATCGTGCTGCGCCGGCTCAATCCGCGGCAACGGTTTGGGTTCGGGCAACGGCACCGCTTCCGGGGGCGTCGCCCGCGCGGGCGCGCTTGTGGTTGTTCCGTTGCTCACTACTGCCGGTGGTGTAGCGGGCGGGGTGGTGGGCGTTGCTGTGGGCGGTGTAGCCGGTTGGGCGGCGGGTGTCGCTACGGCAGTGGCACGCAGCGGCTCGGCCTTGCGCGGGGGCGTGGGCTTGATGACTTCATCATCAGGCCCCAAGAAGCGGACCGAGAGCAGGCGGCCGGAAACCGAGCGGGCGGCATCGTTGAAGGTGTCGGCACAGCGGGCGCGGAGGTAGTCGCGGTGGAGCGGGTGGTGCGTGCGCAGCTGCAGCGCCCCGCCCGCGACACCCATGGGCTCGAGTTCCTCGAACCATTGGCGGCAGATGGTGGGGGTGTTGGCGCGCAGGTGCGCCAACATGGATTCCCAGATCTTCTGATCAGGGTCCGTCACGTGCTCTTGTCCTTCGCGCCTAAAGGCCGCTGCCGCCCAATACCCCGGTGCCGTACATCACAAAACGCCCAGCCGCCCCCAGATCGCCACCCCGTGTTGAGCAGGGTCCACCGGCAATACAGGATTGACAGGCAGGAACGTACTTCGCGGTTGGGTTGGTGTCAAACCTGATCGATATTTTTTGCCGGCTTGACGGGGGGTGGATAGGAGGGTCACGTGCCCCGACCATGCTTCATGGTCGGGTCTTCGCCTTAAGTTCAGCACGCGGTACACTCCGCTCAATGTCGGATGCTCGTCCCTGGGAAGAAGAAGGGTACGAAAGACGTTTCCGCCGATGGGACGTGTCGGGCGCTCGCTTCATCACATTCTCCTGCTACAACCGCCTGCCGCTGCTGAGAAACCCCGCCATCATGAACCTGTTCGCGGCACAGCTCGCGAGCGCGAGGCAGCGGCACGGGATCAAGCTCTACGCGTGGGTCATCATGCCCGAGCATGTGCACCTGGTGATCAATCCCTGCGATGTTCGGTGGTCCACTGTGGCTCAGTACCTGAAGACCAACGTCGCAAAGCGGGTGCTGGACCGGTGGCGCGCCCTGGGGCCTGCCGCGCACCCCGTGCTTCAGGCCATCACCACGGACGGATCGCAACGGTTCTGGCAGCACGGCGGCGGCTTTGACCGCAACGTCCGTGATGGAGCGGAACTCACAAAGGCCATCCGCTATGTCCACCGCAACCCGGTGAAGCGGGAGCTAGTGGACAAACCGGAATCGTGGGCGTGGTCGAGCGTGCGGTGGTGGATGGGGAAGCGCACGGATGAGGTTGAGTGCGACCTTCCATCGGGCGAAGCTGAATGGTGGTCGGCGTGGAAGAACTTTGTGTGATGGTGCGAAGGCCCGACGATCAAGCGTGGTCGGGTGCGGAACGAAGACCCGACCATGAAGCATGGTCGGGGCACGACTGACCACGACCGACCACGAACCCTGCCCCTCACGCCTCCGTCACTTCCTCTTCCCGTCGCATCGGCCGCTCCACCTTCATCCCTGCCGCGATCATCTGGGCCTCGTAGCGTGCGCGGTTGTTCTTGTAGTCCATCAGGAACAACACCTTCTCCGCCACGCCCGGGCCCGCCACCTCGCCGATGCGCTTGCGGGCGTACTGCATGTCCGTGCGGCGCGAGACGTGGATCAGCACGATGTGCTGGCACTCGAGGATCCGCAGCCACTCCGCCACATCGTCCAGGTGCATGTGCATGCCGATCTTCGCCCGCTGCTTGTGGTCGGGCTCGAAGAACGTGCACTCGCTGATCACGATCTGCGCCTTGCGCACATCCTCACGCAGCAGGTGCGGCCCCGGCGCGGTGTCGCCCGTGTACGCAATCAGCGGGATCTCAAGGCTCCGCGTGATCTCCACGCCCCGCTCCTTCAGCTCCCGCAGCTTGTCCTGCGGCAGCCCCTGATACTGCTCGCGCAGTTTCGTCCGCTTCTCCGTCACCGTGTAGCCGAAGCTCGGCGCGGTGTGCTCGGTCTCAAAGCCTTTGAGCACCACGTTGTTCTTGATCTCCAGCGGCTGGTCGGGCAGCAGCGGGATCAGCTCATACGGCGTCCGCTGGCGCTCCAAATCCACATACCCATCCATCATCCGCTTGATGGCCGGCGCGATCCGCGCATCGCACACGATCTTGGCCGTGCCCATCCCCTGAAACCGCCGCTGCGAGCAGAAGTACGCCAGGCTGCCGATGTGGTCCATGTGCCCGTGGCTGATCGCCAAGTACTTGCTCGACAGCACCGCCCGCGGGCAACTGCCGATGTCGAAGCCCAAGTCCAGTTCAGGTATTTGCAGGCACGTGCTCTCCCCCGCGACAGACTCGCCGTACAGGCGGTAAGGGGGCAGGTACAGGAATCCGGGCGTGGCCTCTCGCGGCGGGGGCTTGGGGAGCATCGGCGAATCCTCCGCAGCCGCGACGTTTGGGTCGGGGGGGAAGTGGGGGGGACGGGAACGATCGGTTCGATGGTAGACGGGTTCGGGCGGGGAGTGTTCCCAACCGCCGGTCTGAACTTGAGTGCGCGATCGGCACACACCGGTATTATGGCGACGGGGGCTCCGCGACCGCCACCCCCGCCACGGAGGCCCGATGTCACAGCCGAATATTCAGATCGCCGACCTCTTGCCCGAGCAGGAAGAGTCCCTCAACACCTCGATGGAGATGGTCTGGCACCTGCTCGAGATGATGGGCGTGAGCATCGAGGAGCCGGGCGATGTGCTGAGCGGGTGCGAGGCTCTGGTGAAGGGGTGGAAGGCCGCCTCGGCCCAGGATCGCCCCGAGCGTGACCTGCTGATCCAGGGGCTGGGCGGCGTGATCGGGTGCATGATCACCAGCGTGTCCGCCTTTACATGGAAGAACGCCATTGATGAAGATGGCGACACGCCCTGCCTGGTTGCCGGAAAAGCTGAGGATCAGGTCATCCTGTTCCCCGTGGACTCTGTCGCCAAGAGGTTCGACAGCGATGTGGAAAAGCCGCTGTGGCAGTACTTCATCGGCGTGGTGGATGACCCCCGCACCCGCGCCTGCTTCAACGCGGAGTTTCTGGAGAGCATCCAGTAAGGGAAGTCAGGCGTCAAGTGCCCTCAGGCCTGACGTGCCAGCATCGCCGGCGCCGGACGGATGCGCGACCATTCCTGGTACACGACATAGAGAGCGCAGAGCAGCGTAAACGCACCCGTCAGACCAAAGATGGGCGCAGACACTTCGTTTGCCCGTGCCGACGCGAAGACCAGGCCCTGCTGGGCAAGGCCCCCTTGGGCGGCCAGGAGCAGCCCCAGGCTGGCGTGAAGGGCGCAGCTGATCCAGTTGGTCCAGGGGCGCATCCCTCCCTGCACGAACACCGCGGCATACATCACCGGCAGCAGAAACAGCACGATGAGCGTCGCCGTGCGATGCCCGCTCTGGCGGAACTCTTCGGCCAGTTGCACGCCGCTGCTGGGGATGGCCCCCAGGAACATAATCCGCACGAATACCTCGGGCGCTGCGTACATGAACACAGGGAAGATCGCCGTGGCCACCAGCGCCAGCAGCGCTGCCGGACGGCTCATCGAATCAGGACCGCGACCTGGTTTCCAGCCCAGCGTGCCGGGCTTGCGGCGGCGCCACCACCCAAGCAGCGCGAAGACGATGACCAGAGAGCCCACCCACTTGAGAAAAAGATCGCCGTTGTCCCGCCCCTCTTCCGGGCTCAGCGCCGACAGAACGGAGATGGAGACCGCTCCCGCGAGCGTCCAGATCAGAAAGTGGTGCGTATCGGCGGGTTCGATCAGGGCCGGACGCTGGTGGTAGCGTGCTGCTACCTCCGCGGGCCTGCCAAACCCTGTGAGTAGCCCCATCACCATCGCCCGGTCGGGCGAACGCCCCTCGATCCTGGCCTTCGCCGCCAGCTCGTCGCCCAGCAACGCCCGCAACTCAAACGCCACATCATTACGCTTGCCACGCGGCAAGCAGGCCGCAACATCGCGGACGTAGGACTCGATCACTTCGTTCGCTGTCATCACAGCCTCCCGTTCAGAAAGCCATCCATCACCCGCACCTGGTCGTGCCACGCCTCGCTCAGCGTCGACAACGCCTGGTCGCCCTGCGCGTTGAGCCGGTAGTACCGGCGCGGCGTTTGTTCGATGTTCCATTCGCTGTCCAGCAGGCCTTGTGCCTCCAGCCGACGGAGCAGCGGGTAAAGCGTGCCCTCCTCGATTGGCATGCCGCCCTCTGCCAGCGCTTGCCGCAGCGAGTAGCCGTACTGCGGGGTCCGCAGGCGAGAAAGCACTGCCAGTACCAGCACTCCGCGGCGCAGCTCTGTGAGACCCGAGTTGTCACGCTGTTCTACCATGTGTCGCCCATACCTGTGTGTCACATGGTATGCTGGCATACAGTACTGTGTCAAGAACAGTATGGGATTTGGGGACGTTTCTTCGAATTGGCGACTGGTTCGTGGCTTCCGCTGTGTCCGTGGCGCGGCCCAGCAGCCCTCAGCAGGCGCTTCCAGCAATAACCCTGAAGAACGCCTCGATGTCCAGGTCGGTCCCTATCTCGCCATCGCCATTGAAGTCCGCGTTGCCGCAGGCCGGGCAGCAGTTGCCCGCCAGGCAGCGGAAGAAATCCTCGATGTCGCTGTCGGCGCCGATGTCGCCATCCTGGTTGTAATCAGGGTTGCAGGGCCAAGGGTGCTCGCAGGAGTCGATGATGAAGTTGTGGTTGACATCCGGCGCTGCGCCGGCGGTGATCTCGCAGCCATCCACAAGTCCGTTGGCGTTGCAGTCGGGCGTCACGGGCACAAGGCGGTACACGCCCAAGGCAGCGCAGATATACAACTCCCCGCTGTTATCTTCACCGAAGCTGCGGATGCCCGTCAGCGGCGGCGTGGCCGACATGTCGGTGAACCCGGTCACCGCCCCATCAACAGCGCGGAAAGACCACACGCGGTTCTGCCCGTAGTCGCCGAAGATGTACCTGCCGCGCAGTTCTGGCAACGCGCAGCCGCGGTACACATAGCCGCCGATCACCGCGGCAGCGCCGCTGACGCGCTGGTACGCGTGGATGGGCGCGGTGTACAACGGAGAGTTGCACACGCACCCCGTGCCCGTGCGGCAGATCGTCCCATCCATGCACGGGTAGCCATAGTTCCGCCCGCCGCCCGTGCCCGCCGGCGCAAGGTCGATCTCCTCGCGCGAGTCGCCCACATCGCCGATCCACAGGTCACCGGTCTCGCGGTCAAATGAACAGCGGAAAGGATTGCGCAGGCCGTACGCCCAGATTTCCTCCTGCCCCATCACGCCTGCGAACGGGTTGGTCGGGGGGATGCGGTAGTTGCGGTCCGCATCAGCGGGAAAGCCGTCATCATCGGCGGTGCCCGGCAGCAGATCGGGGCCGTTGATGTCGATGCGGAGCATCTTGCCGTAGTACGAGGTCAGCGAACTCGAGTTGGCGGTCGTGCCCCCGTTGCCCCACGCAATGTGCAGCAGCCCATCGGGCCCAAAGCCGATCCAGCCGCCGAAGTGGATGCCCCCGCCGCCGGGCGCGACCCGCCAGATGAGGGTTGCCGAGGCCGGATCAGCCACGTTGGGGTCCGCGCTCACGCGGTAGCGCACGATGTTGCGCGCCGTCGTGTTGCCGTGGTACACATAGAAGTAGCCGTTGGCGGCATAGTCCGGATGGAACGCCAGCCCCAGCAGCCCGGCCTCGCCCGCGGCCTGGACGGGGACCGTGAGAAAGGGGGTGGCCAGCAACTGCCCCGTGGCGCGGCTGTAAATTCGCACCACCCCCGCCTGCGTCATCACGAACAGGCGCGTGTCATCCCCCGGGGCCGACCCCGCAAACAGGTACCCGCTCCCCGCCACGATCTGTTCTGTGCGGAAGGGCTGGGCAAAGGCCGGTGCCACCAGCAGGCACACCCACAACGCAGCAACCAGCAGGCGCCAACGGTTCATCAGGCGTCACTCCCAGGATCATTCACCCACTCGGCCAGTGGATTCCTATAGGGGGTGTACGGCCCGAAAAGATGCAGCTATTTCAGTAGTTCGTTTGTCTCAAGCACTTACAACAAATCCCGTACAAACACCCGTACCCAACTTGACTAGGCCGTTCGGGTTGTGGTAAACTTTTCCCGTCAGGCCCGCGCTCAACGCCGCCCCTGATGGCCGATTTCGGGCTTCTCCCGCCCGCGGCATCCTGCGTTGTCAAAGCCTGGGTTCAAACCTCCGTTCCGGCGGGGGCACGCCAGCAGAAAGGTCCAGAAATGTCCCAGATCGAAGCGAAGGATCCGCGCGCACTCGTCACCGATGACAAGGTTGACAAAGGTGACAAGGCGGACAAGCCCGGCAAAGGCTCCAAGCCCACCCGCGCCGAGCAGCTTGCCGCAGAGCAGGCCGACCGCGAAAGCAAAGCCAAAAAGAAGGCCCTCGAGGTCACCCTCGCCCAGATCGACAAAACCTTCGGCAAGGGCGCCATCATGCGCATGGATGAGGATGCCTACCTCGCCATGGAGGGCATCTCCACCGGCGCGCTCTCCCTCGACCTCGCCCTGGGCGGCAAGGGCATCCCCCGCGGGCGCATCGTCGAGATCTTCGGCCCTGAGTCCTCCGGCAAGACCACGCTCTCCCTCACCATCGCCGCCCACGCACAGAAGGAAGGCGGCGTTGCCGCGGTGATCGATGCCGAGCACGCCCTCGACCCCTCGTGGGCCCGCAAGATCGGTGTCAATATCGACGACCTTCTCGTCTCCCAGCCCGACAGCGGCGAGCAGGCCCTGGAAATCTGCGAGCTGCTGGTCCGCAGCAACGCCGTGGACCTGATCGTGGTCGACTCCGTGGCCGCACTGGTGCCCCGTGCGGAAATCGAGGGCGAGATGGGCGATGCCTCGATGGGCCTCCAGGCCCGCCTCATGAGCCAGGCCATGCGCAAGCTCACTGGCGTCATCGCCCGCAGCAACTGCACCGTCATCTTCATCAACCAGATCCGCGAGAAGATCGGCGTGATGTTCGGCAGCCCCGAGACCACCACCGGCGGCCGCGCCCTCAAGTTCTACTCCTCCGTCCGCATCGATGTCCGCCGCACGGGCGCGATCAAGGAGGGCGATGTCACGGTCGGCAGCCGCACCCGTGCCCGCGTCGTCAAGAACAAGATCGCCCCGCCCTTCCGCGATGCCGAGTTCGACATCATGTACACCGAGGGCATCTCTGCCGCGGGCGACCTGCTCGACCTGGCCGTGGATGCCCGGGTCGTTGCCAAGTCCGGCGCGTGGTTCAGCTACGGCGACATCCGCGTCGGCCAGGGCCGCGAGGCTTCCAAGGCCTTCCTGAAGGACAACCCCGACCTCTTCAAGGAGATCCGGGCCGAGGTCCTGAAGATCAAGATGGCGGTCCCCGCCGCCAAGGGCGCACCCGCTGAGGGCGAAGGCGACGACGACACCGCCCCCGAAGAAGAATAATCCTGGGTGGCCAGCCGCTCCGCGGCGGCTCTTGACTTCGCGCACAACGCCTGGCCCCCGCCCAAAAGCGGACAACCGTGAACGACATCCGTCCGCCCCGCCGCCGGGGAGGACGTTTTATTGGGTTTTCGGGCGTACAAACGTGGTCATGGAGCCAAAGAACTGGGGGCGTCCCTGACGGGGCTGCCACTACGCGCCGATAATGGAGGCCTGCCACAGCAGCCCTTGGAAACGGATCACCCTTTGGAACCACGCACCATGAAGACCGCACTGCTTGCCGCCGGGGCCACCCTGGCCCTGACATCCACCCTTGCTCTCGCCCAGATGGTGCCCCCCGCCCCCGACAAGGCCCCGACGCCCGAGCAGGCGATCCCCGTAACGCCCCCGCAGCGGATGGTGCCGCCGATGCCCGAGCTGCAGGTGATGCCCACCGCCCCCGTCAAGCGTGCCGCGAAAGAGCCCGTGAAGCTCCCCAACCTTCCTTACAAGTCGCTGATTGAGAAGGACAAGTCCGGCAAGGTCGTCATGCTCACCGAGCCTGCCGAGTACGCTGCCCTCAAGAACAACCCGATGGTCACCGCCGAAGAGCGCGCCAAGCTCGAAGACTACTTCCAGCAGCGCCGCGGCAGCTTCGAGATCGTCGTCGCCGAGAACCTCGATCTGGTCGAGAAGATCGAGGATGGCTTCTTCGAGAAGATCGACCTCGGCGACAAGAAGAACTTCGTCGAGCTGATGAACGTGGCCCGGCCCCTCAAGGCGCCCGCGGCGCCCAAGCAGATCTACCAGGACCTCAAGGACAAGGGCCTGCTCACCGAGGAGCAGTCGGCCTTCAACCAGAAGATCGCCGGCGAGTACCACGGCGCGGTCATCGCCTCGATGAATGCCGACACCAACCGCAACATGGCGATGTTCTACAAGCAGTTCGTGGAAGAGCCCATCTACATCCACCGCCTGATGAAGATCGATGCCGCCAGGAATATTGACAGCATCCTGCCCGCCCTGCAGCTCGATGCCGGTGCGGCAGGCAAGGCCAAGGCCGCCGCGGCAAAGGCAAAGTCCGCCAAGACCGATGATGCCCGCATCGCCGCGATCGATGAGCTCAACGCCGGTCTCAGCATCGACCAGCGCAAGGCCCTCATGCGCGAGACCATGAAGCACGGCAAGAAGTAAACCCCGCACGACAACCACGCCATCACCCCACCGCCCGCGGCAGTGCCCGCGGGCGGCGGTACGATTAGACCTCGCCACACGGCCGCACCGCCTATTGGCCACAGTGCCGCAAACCAATCTCAACGCAACCAACGAACAAGGGGGACCCACCATGAATCGAACCACGAAGACCATCGCAGCGCTGAGCGTCGGGTGCATCACCACCGCCGCCTGCATGATCGGCTGCGAAGAGAAGAAGCCTCCCACCCCCGTCATGCCTGCAAACCCCGCCGCCCCAGCCCCCGCCCCGGCCCCAGCCGCAACGCCCGCGCCCGCCGCCGTCCCACCGGTGGAGGCGCCCAAGTCTTCGGGCATGCCATCCATCCCCGGCCTCTCGCCTGAGACCACCGACGCGATGAAGAACGTCGCGGGCGATGTGAAGGCGCGGACCATCTCCATGCTCCAGTCCGGGCTCGACACCGTGAAGGGGCAGATCGACACCCTTGTCAGCAAGGTGAGCAACGCACCCGCCGATGACAAGCCCGCCCTGGAGACCGCGCTGGACAAAGTGAAAACCCAGTATGCCGCCGTCACTAAGAACGTCGGCGACCTGAAGGACGCCGCGGGCAACCAGTGGCAGCGCCTTGCCGCGGATACGCAGACCGCGCTCGACAGCCTCCGCACCTCCGTCAGCGACCTGATGGCCCGCTTCAAGTAGGGGTGGGGCGGGCGCGGCTTTCGGCTACCCTTCGCCCGTATGAGCAACCCCCCCGCCCCCGCCAACACACTGCGCGAGATCAACGACACCGTCATGCAGGCCGAGGCCGAAATACGCCTGGGCGGCGGCAAAAAGGCCATCGAGCGCCAGCACGAGAAGGGCCGCCTCACGGCCCGCGAGCGGGTGCAGCGCCTCATCGACCCCGACACGACGTTCCAGGAACTCGGCCTGTGGGCCGCCCACGGCATGTACGAGGAATATGGCGGCGCGCCCGCCGCGGGCGTGGTGACGGGCATCGGCGTGGTGCAGGGCCGCCGCTGCATGATTATCGCCAACGACGCGACGGTGAAGGCGGGGGCGTTCTTCCCCATGACGTGCAAGAAGATCATCCGCGCCCAGACCATCGCCCAGATGGCCCGCCTGCCCCTCATCTACTTAGTAGACAGCGCGGGTGTCTTTCTCCCCCTCCAGGAGGACGTCTTCCCCGACACCGACGACTTCGGCCGCATCTTCCGCAACAACGCCGTGATCTCCGCCGAAGGCATCCCGCAGATCGCGGCCATCATGGGCAACTGCGTGGCGGGCGGGGGCTACCTGCCCGTGCTGTGCGACACGCTGCTGATGACGGAGGGGAGCGGGCTCTACCTCGCGGGCCCCGCGTTGGTGAAGGCGGCCATAGGCCAGGAGGTCACCGATGAAGACCTCGGCGGCGCGACCATGCACGCAAGCGTCAGCGGCACGATTGATTTCAAGGAGAAAGATGACGAGACCTGCATCGAGCGGCTGCGCTCTCTCGTGGACAAAACGGGGGGGCGGGCTTTCAGCCCGCCGCGCAGTCTTTCCGGACCCGTCGGACCCCCCGACCGCATCTACGAGTCCTTCACCGAAAAGCCCGGCGCGCAGTACGACGTCAAAGACCTCATTGCGTGCATGGTGGATGCCCGAGCGCAGGGGCGGGCTGAAAGCCCGCCCCCCCAGTCTGCAGCCGACTTCGACGAATACAAGGCCGACTACGGCCAGTCCCTCGTCTGCGGCTACGCCAAGATCGGCGGCCACCCCTGCGGCATCATCGCCAACCAGAAAAAACTTGTGCAGCGCACCGTCGCCGGCGGCAAGACCGGCCCCACCAAGGCCGTGCAGATGCCCGGCGTCATCTACGACGACTCCGCCGACAAGGCCGCCCGCTTCATCATGGACTGCAACCAGCGCAAGATCCCCATCCTCTTCCTGCACGACACCACCGGCTTCATGGTGGGGCGCGACAGCGAGCAGGGCGGCATCATCCGCGCCGGCGCGAAGATGGTTAACGCCATGAGCAACTGCATCGTTCCGAAGATCGTCGTGATCCTCGGCGGCAGCTACGGCGCGGGCAACTACGCCATGTGCGGCCGCGCTTTCGACCAGTTTCTTTCCTTCGCGTGGCCCAACGCCAAATGCGCTGTGATGGGCGCGAACCAGGCCACCGGCGTGCTCGCAACCATCGAAGAAGCCAGCCGCAAGCGCAAGGGCGAGACCATCGATGAGGACACCCGCAAGCAGATCCTCGCGGCCATCCACGCCGGCTACACCGAGCAGGCCGACATCCGCCACGCCGCATCCCGCGGCTGGGTCGACCGCATCATCCAGCCCCACCACACCCGCGAAGAGCTCATCGCCGCGCTCGAGGCGTGCGCCGGCTGGGACTACAGCAAGCCCTTCCGCACCGGGGTGCTTCAGACGTGAGTGCGCTGCCAGTCTCCTGTTGATCTTCGGGACCACGCCTTCTCTTCGCCCGGCAGGGCGCATGTGCGTTGCCAGGGGCGCGGCGAGGCTCTGCGAGCAAGCCCCTGGAAATCGGTACTCTTTTCTTCTTCGCCCGGAGGGCGGACGGATAGGAGCACCTCCGATGCCAAGCGCCTGGACTCAGAACTATTACCACATGGTCTTCAGCACCAAGGGCCGATTGCCATGGATCACCCCCGCTCTTGAGGCCCGCCTCTACCCATTCATCGGCGGCATCCTGCGCGACCTCCGCTGCTCTCTCATCGCCGGCAACGGCATCCCTGACCACATCCATCTGCTCGCTCGCTATCGCGCAGACCTGTCACATTCCGACATGCTCCGCCACATCAAGAGCCGTTCGAGCAAATGGCTCCGTGAATCATTCCCCGAACAGAAGGGCTTCTCGGGGCAGGAGGGCTACGGCGGATTTACGGTCAGCAAATCGGTCGTGCCAAAGGTCGAGGCCTATATCGCCAACCAGAAAGAGCATCACAAGCATCAGGACTTCAAGTCCGAGTTCCTCGATCTGCTGCGGCTGCACGACATTGAGTTTGAAGAAAGCAGTGTGTTCGACTAATCCGACCGTCCGCCCTCCGGGCGGCATCGACTTACAATGGTTGTCCAAGGGCTTGCTCGCACAGCCTCGCCGCGCCCCTGGCAACGGCCGTACGGCCCTCCGGGCGAAAACGGACGTCAAGCCGCTCTTGAAGGCCCGGTCAAGCCCCCCATCAACCTCCTCTTGACCTCAAACTTAGACGAACCTGTCAGTGTGGCAGTGAGGTCTTTTTCAGGAGCCTCCTGAGGCCCCCTGAGCCCCATCTGCGTACATCCTTGTTGGCACGACATTTGCCCCTCATACCCCCATGGCGAAAAAACCAATCCAACCCCGCAAGAGCAAGACCGATGGCCCCCGCCCCTGGATGGTGGCGGCGTGGCCCGGCATGGGCAATGTCGCGGTGATTGCCGCGGGATATCTGGTGCAGGAACTGGGCATGCGCCCCGTGACAGAGCTCTTCCCGCGCGGGCACTTTGATATCCAGCAGGTGTCGGTCAAGGAAGGCGTGATCGTCCCTCCCCACATGCCCCGCAGTGTGATCTACAAGTGGACGAACCCCGGAGGCCGCGACCTCTATGTGTTCCTGGGTGAGGCCCAGCCCACCTCGGGCACCTACTCCTTTGCGCACGAACTGCTGGACCGCGCCACCGAGCTTGATGTGGAGCGCGTCGTCACCTTCGCCTCGCTTGCCTCGCAGCTGCACCCCTCCAGCGAGCCCCGCGTCGCGGGCGCTGCCACCGATGAGGCGATGCTCGCCGAGCTCCGCCGCGTTGAGGTGCGATCCCTGCGCGATGGGCAGATCGGCGGCCTCAACGGCGTGCTGCTGGGCGCCTCGGCCCAGGTTGGCCTTTCCGGCATGTGCCTGCTGGGAGAAATCCCCTTCTTCGCGGCAGCTGTGCCAAACCCCAAGGCCGCTGCCGCGGTGCTCGAGACGTTCACGAACCTCGCCGGCATCACCATCGACCTGGAAGAGCTCAAGGGCCACGCCAAGGCTGTTGAAGAGGCCCTCGTGGAGCTGATGGAGCGGATGAAGCAGTCCGAGCGCGGCATCGAGATTGAGGGCCTGTCGGACGATGACGATGATGACGAAGAGGTGGAGATCGGCGAGGGCGGCGACGCCACCGGCACCATCGAGCAGTCCGAGAAGAGCAAGCCCGCAAGCCAGGCCGAGCCCAAGACGCTGGACTTCAGCATCAAGACGCGCATCGAGCAGATGTTCGAGGATGCCCAGAAAGACCGCAACCGCGCCATGCGCCTGAAAGATGAGCTCGATCGCCACGGCGCGTTCAAGCTGTACGAGGACCGGTTCCTGGACCTGTTCAAGCGGGCGGACTGAGCAGGGACGAGCCGCGCACGAGGTAAGCGTTCCCGGCGTGTTCGCCGCACCCCGCTTACTGCGTGCGCGGCTCGTCTGTCAGTGCTCCTGAATGACAGTCGTTCGCCAGGGCAGCGGCTGTCGGGCGACCCGCACAAGCCCTTTCCATCGCTTATCATCCGAAAGTGACCCCGCTTCCCTTGAAATGGGGGGGCATCCAGTGCGCACAGCGAGTGCTGTGTGCGGCATGTGGGTCGTCTCTTGATGCCGACTCGATTGCTGATTCCCCCATGACATCCCCCCACGACACCTACACCTCCCCCCTCGCCGCCCGCAACGCCAGCCCCGAGATGCTGCGCCTGTGGTCCCCGCGCCACAAGTTCCAGACGTGGCGGCGCATCTGGCTCGCCGTGGCCGAGGCCCAGCATGAGATGGGCCTGCCGGTGACGAAGGAGCAGGTGGAGGAACTGCGGGCGAACCTGGAGGTGACCGACGCGGACATGCAGGCCGCGGAGGGGTACGAGCGCAAGTTGCGGCACGACGTCATGGCCCACGTACACGCGTGGGGGGACCGTTGCCCGAAGGCGAAGGGGATTATCCATCTGGGGATGACGAGCGAGGATGTGGGGAGTAACGCGGATGTCTTAATAATCCGCCAATCCGTACGTCTCCTTGATATGAAAATAACCCGGCTTGTTGTCGTACTGGGAGAATTTGCCGCGAGGTGGCAGCGGCTGCCCACTCTTGGCTTCACGCATTATCAGCCCGCACAGCCGGTGACGGTCGGACGACGTGCCGCGGGTTGGGCACATGACCTCAATATCGCATCGGACATTCCATTGCCAGAGTTCCGTGGCCTACGCGGCGCCACCGGTACACAAGCTTCCTATCTTGAGCTGCTCAACGGAGATCACACCAGGGTCGAGCGTCTCGAGCTGCGCTTTCTTTTCCACCTTTTCAACGATATTGGTGATCCAGGGCCCTTCGACGATGACAAGGAACAGTTTGAAGATGAACTGAGGAAGCTCGACAACCTTGAACCCGACTACTACGGAGTTACTTTCTCGCTCCGTAGCTTTACGCACCGCCTCTGTGGCCAAACTTATCCCCGCGCCGTCGACGCGGAGGTGATAGGGTCTCTCGCTACGCACGCCTCCGTCCTCCACAAAATCGCCACCGACATCCGCCTCCTCTCCAACCGCAAAGAGCTCGACGAGCCCTTCGAGGACAAACAAATCGGCTCCTCCGCCATGCCTTACAAGCGCAACCCCATGCGCTGCGAGCGCATCTGCGGCCTCTCGCGCTTCGTCATGAACCTCGTCGGCAACGCCTACGACACCGCCGCCACGCAGTGGCTCGAGCGCACGCTCGATGACAGCAGCAACCGCCGCCTCTCCCTCCCCGAAGCCTTCCTCGCCCTCGATGGCGCCCTCGACCTCATGCACAACGTCGCCTCCGGCCTTATCGTCCACGAGGCCATGGTCCGCAAGAACCTGATGGCCGAGCTGCCCTTCATGGCCACCGAGAACATCCTGATGGCGTGCGTGCAGCGCGGCGGCGACCGCCAGCATTACCACGAGGTCATCCGCCAGCACGCGCAGGCCGCGGGCCTGCGCGTCAAGAGTGAAGGCCTCGACAATGACCTGCTCGAACGCCTCCGCGCTGACCCCGCCTTCCACGCCGCGCCCACCGGCCCCCTCACCAGCGAACTCGACTGGGAAGGCCTCATGGACCCGATGAAATACATCGGCCGCAGCATCGAACAGACGGACCGCTTCCTCAAAGAAGTCATCCAACCTCTGCGCGAGCAGTACGCCCATGACATCGCCAAGCTCGGCGAGAGCGGGCCGCGGGTATGAGCCCGCCAGGGTTTTCCGGCGGCCCGCCCCCCGCCGTCCGCACCGCCATCGATCACCTCCGCGCCAGCCGCCTCAAGCCCGCCATCGACATCCTCCGCCAGCACCTGCGCCGTCACCCGCACGACCACAACAGCCAGTTCCTCCTGGGCAACGCCCTCTCGCAGGACCTTCAGAACGAGCCCGCGATCTACGCCCTTGAAAAGGCCGCGCACGGCCTGCCCTCCGACCCTCAGCGATGGGTTGCCCTGGGTGTGGCGCTCTTCCGTACCCGCGGCGCTGCCGCGGCAGAGGCCCTGCTCCGCGATTGCCCCGCCGTCGCTGGCGCGAACCCCGATGCGATGACGCTGCTCGCCGATACCCGCGCCACACTCCTCCGCGCGGCAGAGGCGGTGCCCATCCTTGAAAGCGTGCTTGCCGCGCACCCTGGCCACTCGCAGGCCCACAAGACGCTGGGTAAACTCCAGAGCACCGCCGGCGACACAGACCGCGCCCTTGAGCACTTTCACCGCAGCATCGCCCACCCCGATGACTACCGGGCGCAGGCGGCGTACTGCTTCCATACCAACTACTCAGGCACGCTGTCCCCGGCGCAGGTGTTCGCGCTGCACGCGCAGTTTCACGACACCATCCAGCGGCTGGTCCCATCATCGGCTGCCGCGTCCAATCCACGCCCGCAGCCCACAGGGCCTATCAGGCTCGGCCTCTTCTCCCCGGATTTCCAGCAGCACTCCGTCGCGCACTTCGTTGAGCCGATCATCGAGCACCTGGACCCCGCCCGCTTCCGCATCATCTGCATCTCGGCGGGTGCCAACGCCGACAGCGTTACCGCGCGCCTGCGCGCCAAGGCCGATGAATGGGTGGATGCATCCTCGCAGGACCCCACACAGATGTCCGCGGCAATCCGCTCCGCGAACGCCGACATCCTCATCGACCTTGCCGGCCTCACCGGCCCCGCCCGCATCGTCGCGTTCGCCCAGCGGCTCGCGCCCCTCCAAGGGACCTACTGCGGCTACCCCAACACCTCAGCCGTGCCCAACGTCGATGTGCGGCTGGTCGATGCCGACACCGACCCGCCCACCCCCTTCGCCGACGGCACGCGCGCTGACGACCTCGCCACCGAGCGGCTCGCGCGTATTGAGGGCTGCTTCCTCTGCTACCGCCCGCCAGACGATGCCCCGCCGCCCACCGATCGGCCCAGTGCCGCGGCAATCGCCTTCGGCTCCTTCAACACCAGCCACAAGATGTCGCCGCAGTGCGTGGCCCTGTGGTCGCGCGTTCTAAGCCGCGTGCCGGGCTCAACCCTGGTGCTCAAGCGCAAGGAGTTTGAAGACCCCTGGATCGCGCGGCAGTTCATCGATCGCTTCGCTTCTCACGGCATCGCCCGCGAGCGACTGGTGTTCATGGGCAAGACGCCTTCCATCGCCGAACACCTGAGCGCGTACAGCGCGATTGACATCGCCCTCGATACCTTCCCCTACCACGGCACCACCACCACCTGCGAGGCGTTGTGGATGGGCGTGCCCGTCGTCTCGCTCGCGGGCACATCGCACGCGGCCCGCGTCGGAAAGAGCCTGCTCCGCGCTGCCGGGCTGCCCCACCTCAGCGCCGACACCCCCGAAGCCTTCGTAGACACCGCGGCAGCCCTTGCCGCGGACCACACCCAACGCGCCCACCTCCGCCGCACGCTGCGCGAGCAAGTCCGCAACTCAACTCTCTGTGATGGCCCGGCCTTCGCGGCACGGTTTGGCGCAGCCCTCGAGCAGTTGGCGAAGCACAGACCTTCAGAAAGGTCCGTGGCACGGTAATGCCGGTGCTTTGCGCCAGTGACCTTTCCGAAGGTCAGCGTCCTCGTTCGCCGTCTGTGGGTACCAACGCAGCACCTCCCCGCACACTCCCGCTCCGCACATCGCCCGCTCTTCCAAACTCCACCCACGCCGCACCATCGACGCACGTCGTGTACCACCCCCGCCCCGCGCGCAGCCCATCCCACCGCGGGTCGTTGGCGCGTAACGGGCCCGTCGATTGCAGCACGACCGGCGGCTCCAGCCCCAGCGTCCAGCGCAGCGCTTCGGCCCGCGCTGAGCCGTGGTGGGGCAGTTCCAGCACCGTCGGATGCAGCGCCGGGTTCGCGCGGGCCAGCGCGGCGATGGCATCATCCTGCACATCGCCTGTCAGCAGCATCGCCTGCGCATGCCCCGCAACAGCCCACAGCCCCACCAGCGAGTGGTCGTTGTCCAGGGGCCACGCGGCATCCTGCGGCGGGGAGAGCAGCGTCAGCGTCGCATCGCCAATCGAGAACACCGCGCCCGCGTGCGCGGCCCGCACCTCTACGCCCCGTCGCGCCAGTTCGCGCGCCATAAACGCCGCGGGCCCATCGGGCTGCTCGGCGGCCTGCTTCAAGAACCTCGGGCATGTCACCACGCGCTGCACACCCAGCGGTTCAACCACATCCAGCAGCCCGCCAAAGTGGTCAAGGTCGGGGTGTGTGATGAAGACAGTCGGCGGTCGCCACGCTCCAAGCTCCCTCACCGCGCGCACCAGCGGCGGCGCGCCGCCCGCGCCCAGACCCGCCATCGGCCCACAGTCCCACAGGGCACCCTCATT
>JBBSOF010000024.1:0-47588 GCA_038260025.1 Phycisphaerales bacterium | reverse complement strand
TTCGACGGTCCACGTATAACTTCTCAACTGAGGGTTATCGTCGGCGTATCGGAACATTCCATCGAGCGCCGCGCTGGCTGTGCGTTCGGCGGGCACAGGAAGCGCAATTCGGCGCTGTGCCAAAGCCCAGCCCGGCGCATCATTGCCGACGTACCGGTGCGCGATCCCTGTTGAATCGTGGATAGCTGCGAGTATGTCTTCTGCGTTGCAGGTTTCCTCCAGCGCAGGCAGCGTTGTTGCTGAGAGTTTCCTGATAATCGCCCGGGTTTCTAAATCAACCCCTGCGCGGCCCGCCACCCAAAAACGTGTTCTTGCTCCCCAGCTGATAAGCCGCTTCTGGAAGGGCGTCATGAAACGACGATCAACCCGTGCATTCAGCGCTTCCTGCAACTGTTCCACCGAATGGTTGAGAGCGGCATCCGGATCTGTCATTGGATCAGCAACTGTCGCCAGCAGCACCGTGGTCGGCACCCATCCGGTCCAGCCTTCCGCCACTACCCGCGGCACGGCCCAGACGGTGTATCCCATGGTCACCAGAATCAGACTTACGGGCATCCAACGCAGATGCCGGCGCGTCCGGTGCAGGGCTTTGCTTGTGAGTGAAACGCTGCCGCACTCCGGGCATGTATGCGGGAACGCAGCGTGTGCCACACCTTCCATGCTGTACCAGCACTTCGGGCACCGCGGCCTGCCGCGGGAACGATCGGCAAATAGGCCGTGCACGAGCAGACCGAAGCCACCCGCCGCGAGAAGCCAGCCGAGGATGTGGCAGAGGGGTGCCATTGGGTACACGTTGGACGCGGCGCGCCGCGTAACGGCCAATCAAGAATACAGATTTCATCGCAGGACGCGACAAGACTCCTCTCGGAGAGAGGAGGTACCAATCAGCCCTGCACGATGAACTCATCCTCCAGCGCCTGCGGCTGGGCACTATCCGACGGCGTATCGAGGACCGCCCGAACCTTCAACCAACCGCCCGCGGCAATCGTGTCCGCCACCCAGCCCGGGGCCAGCAGCGGCACGCGGTAGGTCCGCGTGGCAATGTCAAAGCGGCGCGTGTTGGCCTCCGGGGCGTCCATCCCCGTGACGTCCCATGCCAGTTCCTGGGTCTCAAGGCCCGAACTCTGGGAACTGGTCGGCTTGTACAGCTCCACGTGCAGCACGCCCAGGCCCTTCACCGCATCTCCGTAGCGGTCCAGAAGCTCCATGTGCAGGATCAACTGCGACTGCTCATCGGCGTTGGCGCCCGGCCGGGCCTCGATGTGGGTGAGCGGGTGGATTCGCAGCGCGACCGGGGCGAACGGGTATGCAGAAATCACCCCACCATCGACGGGTAGATCGGGCCTGTGCAATCCCCGCGGACTACACGCGGCAAGCACAAGGGGCATCAGCAGTACAGCACGGCGCATGGGGTAGTGTACGGGACCCCGGCAAGAACGCAGTGCCTCAAAAGCCCCTCCCCGAGGGAGGGGTTGGGGTGGGTTCACCTTTGGATCCCCGTGCCCACTGCCGTCGCCCCAGATGTCTCCCATGCCCTCTCGTCAACTGCGCCGCCCACCACCAGACAGCCTGTCCACCCGCTCCACCACCCCGTACGCTTGCGCCATGTTCTCCCCGATCCCCGACATTCTGGCGGACCTCAAGGCTGGGAAGATGGTGGTGCTCACCGATGATGAGCGCCGGGAGAACGAGGGCGACCTTGTGTGCCCCGCGCAGTTCATCACCCCCGAGCGCGTGACGTTCATGCTCAGCGCCGCCCTGGGGTATATGTGCCTCTCGCTGACCGAGGCCGATTGCGACCGCCTAGCCCTGCACCCCCAGTCGTCCATCAACACCACCGTGCGGGGCACGCCCTTCACCGTGTCGATTGATCTGCACCCGCGCCACGGCGGCACGACCGGTGTCTCTGCACGCGAGCGGGCCAAGTGCATCCAGATGGCCATCGACCAGGCGTTCACCGCCGACGACTTTGTCCGCCCCGGGCACATCAACCCGCTGCGGTCGCGTGATGGCGGCGTGCTCGTCCGCACCGGGCAGACCGAGGGGAGCCTCGACCTGTGCCGCCTCGCGGGGCTTTACCCCGCGGCTGTCATCATCGAGATCATGAAGCCCGACGGCGAGATGGCCCGCGTGCCAGATCTCATTGAGTTCTGCAAGAGGCACGCTATCAAGATGTGCTCGGTGGCGCAGATCATCGAGCACCGGCTGGAGCGCGAGTCGCTGGTGAACCGCCTTCAGCCCTTTGAAGGACGCACGCTCAAAACCCCCCTGGGCGACTTCAACGCCCTGCTGTTCCAGAGCGTGGTCGATCCATTACCCCACCTAGTGCTGACCGTCGGAGATTGCGGCCGCGCCACGGGCGGCATGTCTCACGCAGCGCCCGACGACACACCCACCCTCGTGCGGATGCACCGGCGGCACCTCCTGGGCGATGTATTCGGTGATCTCGAGTCGGGGGCGGACGGCCCCACCGGCGACACCCTGCGCGGCGCGATGGCCGCCATCCAGCGCGAAGGGCGCGGCGCGGTGGTGTACCTGCGCACCAACTACACAAGCGCGTGCGCCAGTGCCCCCGGGGGCAGCGCCGATTCTCTCGAAGCCTCGCTCCAGTCGCTTCCCGCCATCAGCGACACCAACGCACCCGTCCTGGGCGAGTCTCAGCCCGGCCAACTGCGGGAGTTTGGGGTGGGCGGGCAGATCCTGCGGAACCTCGGGCTCTCGCGCTTGCGACTGCTCACCAACAGCCACACCGCCCTGCCCGGGCTCGAAGCCTTTGGCCTGGAAATTGTGGAACGCGTGCCCGTGAACGGCAAGGGTTGAGAGAACAGGTCGAACGACCCGTGCGAGGAGCCGCTTCCTAAGCTTCATTCATGCCCAAGCCCGACCGGCCAAAACCCGCAGCCGACAAGCCGCTGCTGCGATCGCTCGGTGAGTTTTTCGGGCACATCGTTCAGGGCGTGAAGACAGACCCCGCATTGGGCTCTTCATCTGGGGAGCCGCTGACGGACCGAACTATCAAGCGCACGACGATTCAGGAACACACGGCAGAAACCCCCGAAGGCCCCGTGACCCTCCGCCGGACCGTCATCGACGAGGTGGCGCTGCCGCCGCGTGACGGTGCAGGCACCCCCCCTGTCATTGCTCCGTCGCCGCGCTCCAACGGCTGATCGCTGCCCGCGGCGCCACCGGCCAGGTGGCTGTTCAGGCGCAGCCGCGGAAGAGCAGCACAATCAGAACGATCGGAATCGGGACGCCCAAAGCCCACAGCAGAAGGGCGGGCTTAATACGTCCAGAACGGATGGCTTTATCGAACATGGTGACTTCTCCTGAGCGGGCTCACGCTGGGTCTTTGACCCGCGGGCCTGCTGCGAACGGAAGATTGCTCACCCGGGTGTGGGCCCCGTGAAGTGGGGCTGAATCGATTTCTACGGATTTCTGGACAGCGGAACCGCCCGCGCAGAGCGATCTTCACATTCCCGCAGGCGCCGCGCATTGGTTCCTAAGTATTTATTTGGCAGCGACTTGGAAAGTCTCCCCTGTCACACAGCCCAAGTTTTGCAAACCTTGTGGGAAAAAAATAGGGGTCAAATACCCCATTTTCTCGCTAGACTCATAACTGTGGTTCGGGTCATTTTCTTCAAAGGGGAGTTGCTCATGTCAAACAATCGTGGGTTGGTTCGCGGTCTCATCCTCGCATCGCTCTTCGCGGTGCCCTCCGTCTTCGCGGCAGAAAATGCCGCATCCCAGGAAATGGGCGGCTATGGCCTCCACTACTTCAAGCAGTGGAAAGCCATGACCCTCGACACCGGCCGCATCGCCGTCAAGGCGGCGGGCGAGAAGGAAATCTTTGAGGCCCTGACCGCCGCGAAGATCGATGTGCGGGCGGCGCAGCAGCACACCCTCCCGGGCTGGTGGCTGGTCAACGTCCCCGCCGACATGACCATCGAGAGCGCTGTCGCGGCCGTCGCCGCCCAGGCCAGCGTTGAGTTCGCTGCCCCCATGTTCATCGGCGAGTATGGCCCGAACTGGCCTACGCGCGACCTGATCGTCGGCTTCGAGCCGGGCACCCCGGTTCAGCAGCGCGATGCCCTCCTCACGGCCGCCAACGTCTTGGGCGGCACCGGCAAGCTCATCGACCGGGAGTGGAACGGTATGGTGGGCGTGGACCACCTCTCATCCTCCTCCAAGAACGGCTTCGACGTGATGATGCAGTCCAACGTCCTGGCCGAGCTGCCGGTGGCGGTCTTCGCCGAGCCCGACATGGTGATCTCCGGCACCACGTTCCTCACGCCCAACGACCCGTTCTATACCCAGCAGTGGGGCCTGAACAACACCGGCCAGTCCGGCGGCGTCGCCGACATGGACATGAACGCCCCAGAGGCTTGGGACATCACCACCGGCTCTTCTTCGATCGTGGTCGTCGTCATCGACAGCGGCATCGAGCTGACCCACCCCGACCTCAACCTCGGCCCCTCGCACACCGACTGGACCGGCCAGGGAACGGGCGGCGCGCCCTTCAACAGCTGCGACAACCACGGCACGGCCGTGGCGGGCTGCATCTCCGGCCGCATCAATAACAGCATCGGCGGCACGGGCATCGCCCCGGGATGCCGCGTGGCCTCGGCACGCCCCTTCGTGCCCAACAACCCCTGCGACGGCGGCTGGACGAGCCAGGCGGCCTGGACCGTGAACGCCGTGAACTGGGCACAGACCATCGGCGCCCGCGTCACCAACAACAGCAATGGTTACGGCTTCACGAGTGCCGCCATCGATACGGCGTACACCAACACCTATAACGCCGGCATCGTGCACTTTGCCTCTAACGGCAACGGCGGCGGCGGCTCGATCGCGTATCCGGCGAGCAGCGCCTCGGTGCGTGGAGTGGGCGCCATCGACCGCACGGGCGTGCGGGCCAGCTTCAGTCAGTTCGGCACAGGAACCTACTTCGCCGCCCCGGGCGTAACAATCCTCTCGACCGACCGCACCGGCAACGCCGGATACGTCGCCGGCGATTATGTGAACGTCGACGGCACAAGCTTCTCCTCGCCCTACACCGCCGGCGTGGCCGCCCTGATCCTGTCGCGCAACCCCAGTTCAACACCAGGCCAGACCATTGCGGTCATGGCACTCACTGCAAAGGATCGCGGCGCGGCTGGCTACGACACCGTCTACGGCTACGGCATCCCCAACGCGTACGCCGCCCTGCTGACGACGCTGGCCGGCCCCTCCAACGACTTCTGCGCCAGCGCCATCAACGTGAGCGGCCAGGGGACATTCAACGGAACCCTGCAGAACGCCACCTTCGCCTCGGCCGATGGCGGCGCCTCCTGCGGCAGCTCGGGGACCAACCCCGACGTGTGGTACACCTTCACCGCGCCAGCCGGCGTGGCGGGCGTCCTCACGGCGAGCACCTGCGGAACTCACGACACCGGCGGGGTTGATGCGGGCATCGACACCGTGCTCGCCGTGTTTGACTCCTGCGGCGGCACCCAGCTGGCCTGCAACGACGACACGACCGCGTGCGGCGCGCTTGACACTTCGGTCCTGCGTGACTCCCTGACAACCACGCCGCTCACCGCCGGCCAGACGGTCAAGATCCGTGTTTCTAAGTTCGGCAGCGGCGCGACGGCCGCCGGCACCTTCACGCTCAACATCGGGTTCGCCCCCGTAAACGACGCGTGCAGCGCCGCCATCGACATCTCCGCGGCTGCCGCGAGCGCCGCGGGCCTGAACACCACCGGCACGCTGGTGGGCGCAACCAACGACGGCACGGCCCTGTGCGGTTCCAGCGGCACCAACGCGGACGTGTGGTACCGCTTCACCGCCCCCGCGTCTGCCTGCGGCGCACGCCGGCTCATCGTCACCACCTGCGGCACGCACGACCAGGGCGGCGTGAACACAGGCATGGACACGGTGCTCTCCCTGCACACCGCCTGCGGGCAGAACTCGGTCGTCTGCAACGACGACGCCGCGGCAAGCGGGCCCTACTCCTGCGCCGGTCTGGACTCGGGCGTCCTCCGCGACTCGGTGGTGACCCGGGACATGAACCCCGGCGAGACCATCTTCATCCGCGTCTCGAAGTTCAGCACCGTGCCGGCTGGCCCCTTCCAGCTCCACGCCACCTTCGTGCCGATCAACAACGAGTGTGCTGATGCACAGCCCGTGACCAACGGCACCTACAACTTCTGCACCAACAACGCCACCACCGATGGCCCCAATGAGGCGGGTGTCTGCTCCAACGCCGGCGACACCAACGTCGGCAGCGACGTCTGGTTCCGTTACACTGCAACCTGCACCAACACGGTGACGGTCAGCCTCTGCGGCAGCAACTTCGACACCAAGGTTGGCGTGTACGGCGGAGTCTGCCCCACCTCCCCGGGTTCGGTCATCGCCTGCAATGACGACGCCTGCGGACTCCAGTCCATCACAACCTTCCCGGCAACCAGCGGCGTCCAATACCTCGTCCGCGTCGGCGGCTACAACGGCGCCCGCGGATCGGTGACCATGAACCTCAGCTGCGCGGGCGGCTGCGGCACCGCAGACTTTGACGGCGACGGTGATATCGGCACCGATGCCGACATCGAAGCCTTCTTCGCCTGCCTCGGCGGCAACTGCTGTGCAACCTGCTTCCCCGGCGGCGCTGACTTCAACGGCGACGGTGACATCGGCACTGATGCCGATATCGAGGCCTTCTTCCGCGTCTTGGGCGGCGGCAACTGCTGAACCTGATCGACATCTGAGCAGCAAATCTTCTTGAAACACTCAGCCGGGGCGGCCAACGCCGCCCCGGCTTTTCGTTTTTGGGGTTGCCGCGGGTTTTCTCTCGCTTTCACGCCGCATCGGCGGTAAGTTGGGCGGACCGGGCGTGGGCGGCTCAATGGAGAATTGCATGCGGTTTTCTCAACGACTCACTGTGGCAGGGACGGTTTTGCTTGTTAGTACCTTCGCGGGCCACGCGCTCGCTCAACCTTTCATCACCGTCACCGAGCGCAACCGTTTCATCGAGGGCGTCAACAGCTTCACCACGCCCGACGGGATGACCATGACCAACGGTCCAATCCGCGATGAAGGCCCCCCGGGCCCTAACCCCGGCGAGCCCCCCTTCTTCCCCATTAATCTTGACGTGCCCGGCCCGATCAATGTGCACGGCATGCAGGAGGGCGGCTTCAACGGCAACGACTCCATCGAGCTGCACGCGTTGGATATCAACCTCAATGGCGATGGCCCCGATGGCGGCAGCGCATCGGCCACCATCACCAGCACGTTCGGCTACACCTTCGTCGTGTCCCAGCCGCTGGACTACCGGCTGGAGGGAATGCTGCACACCCTGCCCACCAACGGCATGGGCTACGCGCGGGCACGCTTTCAGCTCACCGGCCCCGGCGTGGCAATCGACGAGTCCACCGTCGACGGCATGGACAGCATGATCATGTTTGATGGCCGCGAGGGTCGCTTGGTGCCCGGCACCTACACCTTCCTGATGGAGGCGAGCGCTCACATCGTCGACTTCGGCCCCGGCCCCGTCGACGCCCACGCCGACGGCCCGATGCTCGCCATACGGGTGATGCCGGCCCTCATCCCCCCCTGCGGCACCGCCGACTTTGATGGCGATGGTGATGTGGGCACCGACGCCGACATCGAAGCCTTCTTCGCCTGCCTGGGCGGCAACTGCTGCGCCACCTGCTTTGCCGGCGGGGCGGACTTCGACGGCGACGGCGATGTGGGCACCGATGCCGACATCGAAGCTTTCTTCCGCGTGCTGGCGGGCGGGGCGTGCTGAGAATGTCCCGCTGAGCCGTTCAGCTTTAACATCAATCGAGAAATCGGGGCGGCCAGCGCTGCCCCGATTTTTTTCTGTACAGTGTGCATGTCGCGCCCAACAACATCTGAACACCGGGAGCACAGATGGACACCCCCGATCGCCGCATCCCGCTCGCCCAGTTGGCCCGCATCGACAAGCCCTGCACGCTCGCCTGGGACAGCATGCGCGGCGATGCCCGCCGCCGGCACTGCGCCGATTGCAATAAGGACGTCCACAACCTCTCCGCCATGACGGAGGCACAGGCGCGCCGGCTCCTGCGATCGACTCCCGGCGAACTGTGCCTGCGCTATGTGACCGATGGGGTCGGCCGGCCCATCACACGCGACCGCAGCTGGCGCACGCTTGCCGGAAGGGTTGCCGCGGCCGCTCTGCTCGCGCTCCCCTTTCTCTCGGGCTGCCGCCGCGCCTCGATGGGAGGAGTCTGTCCAACTGTGTCGCCAGCCGAGCAGACCACAGCCGATGTGCAGGAAACACCTCCGCCCGCGAAGCGAGCAATACTGATGGATATTGACGCTCCGAGCAGCCCTTTCGACCGGCCCGCTGAATTCATCGGAAGCCGCGCCAGTTTTCCGTTCTAGCGGTGCAGCCTATATATACTTGTGCGTCCGAGACCTGCCGCGTCACCCCCGCGTCAGGCCGGGCCGGTGTTTCGCACGCTCGCAGCCAAGGGGGGATGGCTGACTTTTCATAGCGCCCCACGATCGGGCGCGGGAGACTTAGCCCATGGCAGGCACAGCAAAGACCAAGTGGACGAAGCAGGAACTCCTCTCCAAGCCGGTGCAGCACATCGACATCACCCGGTTCGATGCCCGGGGGCTGATCGACAGCTACAGCGAGATGGCCTACTCGGCCCGCACGCTCGCCAACGCCGCCGACATCTACAGCATGATGCTGGCCGACAAGGAGTGCGCGGTGATCCTCACCCTCGCGGGCTCACTGATCTCCGCGGGCCTCAAGAAGGCGATCATCACGCTCCTTGAGAACAACATGATCGACGCGATCGTGTCCACCGGCGCGAACATCGTCGATCAGGACTTCTTCGAGGGCCTCGGCTTCAAGCACTACATGGCCCCCGGCAGCCCCGAGGCCCCGCCCGTCGATGACATGACGCTGCGGAACCTCATGATCGACCGCATCTACGACACCTACATCGACGAGGACAACCTCCGCGACTGCGACGACAAGACCAAGGAAATCTTCGACCAGTTCGAGCCCGGGGCCTACTCCAGCCGCGAGTTCATCGAGGCGATGGGCGCGTACCTCGCCAACACCCCGCGCCTCGCGAAGAACGAGAGCATCGTGAAGACCGCGTACCTCAAGCGCGTCCCGATCTTCGTGCCCGCCTTCTCCGATTGCTCGGCGGGCTTTGGCATCGTCCTGCAGCAGACCGAGGCCATCGAGGAAGGCCGCGGCCAGGTGGCCATTGACAGCGGCAAGGACTTCCGCGAGCTGACCGACATCAAGCTCGCCTGCCGCGACACGGGCCTGCTGATGCTCGGCGGCGGCGTGCCCAAGAACTTCGCGCAGGACATCGTGGTGGCGGCGGAACTGCTGAGCGAGCGCAAGGGGGGCAAGGCCCGCGGCGACATCGGCATGCACAAATACGCCATCCAGATGACTGTGGCCGACAGCCGCGATGGCGCGCTCTCCGGCTCCACGCTCCGCGAAGCCTGCTCGTGGGGCAAGGTGGACGTCGTCCACGAGCAGATGGTGTTCGGCGAGCTCTCAGCGCTCTTCCCGCTGCTGGCCAGCGATGCCTACCACCGCAAGGCGTGGAAGGGCCGTAAAGGCTTCAAGTTCGCGGACCTGTACGAGAAGGGGACGGGCATGCCGAACTTCGGCGGCGCGAAAAAGCGAGCTGCGGCACGCTGAGCATCCTCAAACCTTCCACCACCGTCCGACATTTCTGCCGTCGGCGTGCCACCGAGTTGCGTTCAACTCGGTGTTTTTTTTCCATCCGCGGCGTTCCAGCAGCGCGCCCGTGTACGCTGTCGCCCGATGCCAGAACTCCCCGACGTGCTGGTGTACGTTGAAGCCCTGGAACGGCGCATCTTGGGCGCGGCGCTTCAGCACGCACGCATCCTCTCCCCGTTTGTGCTCCGCACGTTCGACCCTCCGCTGGAGGCGTGCGAAGGGCGAACAATTGAGGGGATCGAACGGCTCGGCAAGCGGATCGTGCTGCGCTTTGAACAAGGCTTGTTCCTGGTCATCCACCTCATGATTGCGGGCCGACTCCGCTGGTTCAAAGAGGGCGACAAGGGCGCAGGAAAGATCGAACTGGCGCGCCTCGGCTTTGAGCATGGCACGCTCGCCCTGACCGAAGCGGGCACGCAGAAGCGGGCGTCTATCCAGGTCGTCTCCGGACGCGCCGCGCTCGCGGCAATGGACCCCGGCGGCATCGATGTGCTGGCGTGCTCCTCGGCAGACTTTGCCGCGGCGCTGCGGCGGGAGAACCACACGCTCAAACGCTCTCTCACCACCCCACAGTTGTTCGCAGGGATCGGCAATGCCTACAGCGATGAGATCCTGCACGCGGCACGCCTCTCCCCAGTGCGGCTCACCAGGGCCATCACCGATGATGAAGCCGCGGCGCTGCACACAGCGAGCGTGAGCACGCTCACACACTGGCACGCGGAGCTGCGCCGCGAGTTTGGCATGGAGTCCGGCATCGGCCGCTTCCCTGGCCCGGGAGAGATCACGGCGTTCCGCCCCGGCTTCAGCGTGCATGGCCGCTTCGGCCTGCCCTGCCCCGTGTGCGGAACCAGTGTCCGCCGCATCGTGTACGCCGCCAACGAGTGCAACTATTGCTCCACCTGCCAGACACGCGGCAAGGTCCTCGCCGACCGCTCGCTCTCACGCCTGCTGAAAGAAGACTGGCAGAAAGAGATGGAAGACCGATGAGCGGTGTGATCGACCCACTCACATGCTACGAGTTGTGCGTCCAGTCTCCGCCCCATGTGGTGTCGATGCTCCGCGCCATCCACCGCGGCAGTCCCACGGCGTTGCGCGAAGACTTCTGCGGCAGCGCCACCGTCTCCTTGTGCTGGCTGCGCGAGTCCCAAGCCGCGGGCGGGATGTCCCGCGCTACAGGCGTCGATCTGGACGCGACCGCGCTGGCGCGGGCACGACAGGCCGCCACGGCAGAGGGGGTTGAGGGCGGGCTCTCACTGCTGCAAGCCGACGCGGTGAGCGATCCCGTCGGCCTCGATCAAGCTGCCGACATCATCTGGGTCGGCAACTTCTCCATCGGCTACATCCACGAGCGGGCGGACCTTGTGGCCTACCTGCGACGCTGCCGCGAGCGGCTGATGCTGGGCCGCACCGAATCGGGCGGCGGTGTGTTCGTGTGCGACATCTACGGCGGCGCCGGCGCCTTCCGCCTCGGCAGCCTTACCCGGACGCACTTGGGCCCCGGGCGCGAGGTCGTGTACTACCAATGGGAACACGAAGCCGCAAACCCGATGACAGGCATGGTCCGCAACGCGATCTCATTCCGTGTCGTTGTCGATCGTGAGGTCGTGGCGCAATACCCGCGCGCCTTTGTGTACGACTGGCGTCTGTGGTCGCTGGCGGAACTCCGCACTTGCATGACCGATGCCGGCTTCGTCCACATCGAGTTCTTCAAGGACCTCAACGCGGCCCCCGGTGAACCGGCGCGGGCGGTCGAAAACCCCGCCGAGCTTGGCGAGGACTGGATCGTGATGGTGGCCGCGAGAGCCCAGTAGCGTCCCGTGGTTTTCATGGGCACGCCGCCCGTTCTTGAGGTACGCTGGGCATGTGTTCACACGCCGACACAGGAGCCTCACCATGAAGATCAAACTCGCGGCAGCCTCATTGTTCGCGGCAACCCTTCTCATCGGGTGCAAGGGCGTAGACCAGCGCATGACCCGCCTTGATTACATGCCCAGCAAACCCGCACAGGCCAACAGCGGCCCCGCCGTCGGCGTCATCATGCCCGCCGAGGCCCACGGCCTTGCGCGCAACGCGAACGGCGAGGTGCTGGTTGGCGACGTGGTCACGCGCCACGACAAGAGGCGTGCCGGCGTGGTCTCCGTCAAGCCGCTGGCCCCGTGGGTGGGCAAGGCCGTCGAAGAAGAACTGCGCGCCGCCGGTGTGAACGCGGGGCTGGGGCTGGAGGCCAAGGCCGGCAGGCCGATCGTGAAGACCGAGATTCAGCAGGTGCTCAACGAGTCCGACAGCCGCTGGTCCGATGCGGTGGTTGAAACCACCATCCGCCTGGGTTTCACGGTCGAGCGCGACGGCATCACCGTCGGCACGGTGGACAGCACCGGCAAGGCTCGCGTCGAGCGTGCCGCGGAGTTCAAGGACCTGGTGTCCGACGGCATGGAGCAGGCGCTGCGCGACTGCCTGCTGAAGGCGATGCCGCGCCTCGTGCAGTTGACGCAGGGCACGCGATAGCACGAAGCCTGCCGCGCTGTATGTGCGCGGCGCGATGAATCCATGAAGATGCGCGGCTCCGCCGACACGCCCTGAGCGCAATCTCCTCACGCTCCTCACACGATCACTGCGCAGCACAAACACCGCTGGGCGTAATCTCCGTCTCATCGCTCCGGGCCCCGCAGTGTGCGTGGGCTCCGCGAGCGTTGGAACGAATATCACTGACCAATCGGGGAGATGCCGTTATGAAGACTTGTATGTGCGGGGGTGTTGTGGCGCTACTCATGCTGGCCGGGGGCGCGCAGGCGCAGATCACCGGTCCCAGCTCTTCGCAGAGCCCGTACGTGCTGCCCTCGGCCACGGGCGTCAAGACCATCTCGCTGCTGACCGTCGGCGACACCGTCGGCGGCTACCGCATGGTCGGCATCCCCGACGGCATGGGCGCCTTCGCCAGCGGCGGCAACGAGCTCACCCTGGTGGTGAACCACGAGCTGGGCAACAACAGCGGCAGCGTCCGCGCCCACGGCTCCTCCGGCGCGTTTGTTTCTCGCTGGACCATGAACACCTCCACGCTGGCCATGCTCACCGGCCGCGATCACAACACCGCCCCCACCGATGTCTTCACCTGGAACGGCTCCGCATACGTGCCCGGCACAACCGCCTGGAACCGCTTCTGCTCGGGCGACCTTGCCGCGCCCGGTGCCTATCTCTTCAACGATGTCGGCACCGATGCCCGCATCTACCTCAACGGTGAGGAGTCGGGCAACGAAGGCCGCAGCTTCGCCCACGTGCTGACAGGGCCCGATGCAAACTCCAGCTTCCAGCTGCCCTACCTCGGCCGCTTCTCCCGGGAGAACTCGGTCGCCAGCCCCTACCCCCAGCTCAAGACCATCGTCATCGGCACAGACGACACCACCCCCGGCCAGGTCTATCTCTACATGGGGACCAAGCAGACCACGGGCAGCACGATCGAGCGCGCCGGCCTCACCGGCGGCAGCGTCTTCGGCATCCGCGTCGCCGGGCTCGCCAACGAGGTCCGCACCTCCCCCGCCTCCGGCCGCTTCGACCTCGCCCCCCTCGGCGATGTGTCCGCCATCAGCGGCGGCACCCTGGATTCCAACTCCAACGCCGCGGGCGTCACCCGCTTTCTCCGCCCCGAAGATGGTGCGTGGGACCCCCGCGAGACCCACCACAACGACTTCTACTTCGTCACCACCGACCGCATCCGCACCTCCACGCAGGGCGCGAACACCCGCCTCTACCGCCTGCGCTTCGACGACATCACCGACCCCGCCGCGGGTGGCACCATCACCGCGCTGGTGGACGGCGCCACCGACGGCCCCAACATGATGGACAACATCTGCGTTGACCACCTCGGTCGCGTGCTGATGCAGGAAGACATCGGCGGCGATTCGCGCCTCGGCAAGATCTGGATGTACGACACCAACTCAGGCGTCCTCACCGAGATTGCCGCGAACGACCCCGCGCGTTTCATCAGCGGCGCGCCCTCGTTCCTCACGCAGGACGAGGAAGCCTCCGGCATCTTCGACGCCTCCGACCTCCTAGGCGAGGGCTACTACCTGCTCTGCCTCCAGGCCCACTACTCCAACGGCTCCGAACTGGTTGAAGGCGGTCAGCTGCTCGCCATGTTCATCCCCACCGCCTTTCCCTGCGGCACCGCCGACTTCGATGGCAACGGCGACATCGGCACCGACGCCGATATCGAAGCGTTCTTCGCCTGCCTCGGCGGCAACTGCTGCGATACCTGCTACGCCGGCGGCGTTGACTTCGATGGCGATGGCGACATCGGCACCGACGCCGATATCGAGGCCTTCTTCCGCATCCTCGCGGGCGGCCCCTGCTGAGCAGCCCACAACCGGCGGGTCCTGACGACTGCCGTCTTAGCCCCCTGGCTTGGGCCCCACCGAGGAAACTCGGTGGGACCTGATTCAAACGCAGATTGTGATGACGCCCAAGACGCCGCCACACCGCACCTTACTCCCTTGAAGCCCCGCGCAGGTAGGCATTGATGTCATCAATGCACGCCTTGAGCGCGTCATGCGCATCCCCATACCCGTCCGGGCCCTCCGCCTGCGCCGCCCCAGCCAGCCGATCATCGGCCCGGTGCAGCGACGCGAGCAGCGATTCAACCCGCTCAGGCAACGGCCCCGCCCGCTCCGCCACATCATCCACCGACCGCGCCCGCCGCGAAAACTCCCACGCGGCAGCGTCGATCCCGTCATTGGCCCGGTCCGGGCTTCCCACCGGGTGTGCCAATGCCTTCATCGCAGCGCTGGCCGCTTCGCGTGCCTCACGAAGTCGGAGTTCCAGGCGCGCCCCGTCCGTCGGCGGCAGACTCGGCCCAGCCCGGTCGTAGACCGAGCGGCCGCAGCCCGGACCGGTTATAGGCACCGCCAGCAGGGCAAAAAGAAGGATTCCGGGGGCCATAAACTTGCTTGGACGTATCACTCATATTCTCCTTAGCCCTGAACCCTTTTATTATTGAGTACCGTACTGCGATCCCCTGCCCATTCACCCCCACGGAGAGTGAGCCACACCATGAACCATCCTCGTCTGTTCAAGAGGTTCCGCTCGTACACCACCACAGGCATGCTGCGCAGCGTATCACGCTCCGCCATGATACTTGTCGCCGCGGCAGGGTGCGCCCTGCTGCCCGCCGCCCCGGCCCAAGCACACGAGACCGATCAATATTCCCTCCCCGTGAACCGCCCGATGGCGGATGTGGGTGACTGGCTGGACTGCGTGCACACGCAGGCGGTGGAGAAGGCCGTTCGGGTCGTGAACGCCGAGATCGAACGGGCCCTCCGCGACCCCGACCCGGTGCAGCGCGAGAAATCCCTCGCATGGGCCCGCCGCCCGGAGCACCTGGCCTACGTGGTGCTCGACAGCTTCAACGATCCCTTCACCGAGATCCTGGACGCCGAGCACGCGCTGCGGTCCAGCTGGGCCAAGGACACCTACCGCGGCGCATACGCGATCTACAGCCCCAGCGACTGGATCTACGGTCGCTCCCACTTCTGGCTCGACCCGCGCAACATCACCCTCATGTTCCGCTCGGGCAGCGTGAAGGCCTACGGGGTCTACTTCGGCACCGACAAGCTCAGCCACTTCCACCACATGGGAAGCATCTACTACGGCGACTACATGGCGTACCGCGCGAGCGGCATGAGCGACGCGGAGGCAACCGCGGCAGTCGTGCGCTCCTATGCCGACACCAACCCCATCGCCGAGCGCGGGCTCCTGGGCTTTATCGCGACGGGCGTGTACAGCAACGCCGACCTTGCCGCGAACTTCATGGGCCTCAAGTTCTGCATCAACGTCACCGAGCCGGTGGTGCTCAAGGGCGAACTCCGCGAGCCGATGATCGTGCGCCGCGGCGAGTTCTTCCGCGTCAACCAGCACATCCGACCCGAGTCCGGCTGGTTCGGTTACTTCGTCAGCGACCACTGGAACGAGGCCTTCAACCCCTGCTGGTACGACTTCTCCATCCGTTCGAGCGTTCACGACACCATCCGCGAGCGTGCCGCCCCCATCCGCGACTTCTACACCCGTATCGATGGCCGCCCCGACGACCCCGCGTACTACCGCGCGCTGTCCCACAACCTCGCGACGTACGACGGTGAGGAGTACGGCCACTCCAAGAACTGGGACAAACTGCTGACGCTTGACCAGGTTTGCTGGCCTTCCTGGCATTCAGATGGCAACTACGACGAGAAACCAGAGGATCGCCCCGCAGCCCCCGAAGACTCGCAGCCGTTTGCTGCCTCGCGTTAGTCTTCGTGAATCATCCAACTTCCACATCCAGAAAAAAATCGGCCGCCCTCAAGGGCGGCCAATTCACTCTTTCAACATTCCGTCACACAGTCCCCATCACTCCGGCGGCATCGGGCAGCTGCCCCCGTGCTTCTGGTGATAGTCCTGGTGGTATGTCTCAGCCGGATAGAACGTGCCCGCCTTGTCGGCCAGCTCAACCTGCGTCACGATCTTGCGCATCTTGAACTTCGGGTTGCTCTCCTGCTGCTCCGCAATGAATGCCTGCGCCGCCTTCAACTGCTCCGCATCGGCAGCAAAGATCGCGCTGCGGTAGCTGTCGCCCACATCGGGGCCCTGGCGGTTGAGCTGTGTAGGGTCATGGATCTTGAAGAAGAACTTCAGCAGATCGCCGTAGGTCGTCTTGGTCGGGTCATACTGCACCTTCACCGTCTCAGCGTGGCCGGTCGTGTGGCTGCACACGTCCTGGTACGTCGGGTTCTTCATCGTGCCGCCCATATAGCCGCTCTCGGCGTCGATCACGCCGGGCAACTGCGCGAAGCGATCCTCAACGCCCCAGAAGCAGCCGCCCGCGAAGTACGCCGTCGCCGTCTTGACCGGCTGAGCCTCAAGCGGCAGGTTGAGCTTGCCATCCTTGCCCTTCTCCACAAACGTCAGCGAGACAGAGTTAAGGCAGAAGCGCAGGCCCGTCGGCCGCGGGCCATCATCAAACACATGGCCCAGGTGCGACCCGCACCGCTGGCACAGGATCTCCGTCCGCGTCATGCCATAGCTGGTGTCTGAGTGCGACGCGACGTGGTCCTTGTCGAACGGCTGGAAGAAGCTCGGCCAGCCCGTGCCCGAATCAAACTTGGAATCCGACGCGAATAGCGGCAGCGAGCACAGCTTGCACAGGTACACGCCATCCTTGTGGTTATCGACGAGGTTGCCGCAGAACGCGGCCTCGGTGCCCTTGGCCAGGATCACCTTCGCCTCCTCGGGCGTGAGCTTCTTCGCAAGTTCATCAATCTTCGCCTGCGGCAGAGGCGCAACGTCATAGCCGGACTTGGACATGGTGGGTGCGGACGCGGTCTTCATACCGTCCTTTCCTGCAGGTTGGGGGCCACGCTTGGAAAGACCCATCGCGGTCGCGCCAAGCACAATGCACGTGAGGATGAACAGCAGCATCAGGGAAATGGTGAATGGCTTCATAGTTGTTGGTACTCCACCCGTGGTTTCGCTTCAGATGCCGCTTCCGATGCTTTCCCCACAATGAACCATCTATTGAAGTACTCCCCAATCAATCCAACGGTGCGGTGTCCCTTCCGTGCAGGTCCATAAGTCGTTTCGCCACATGGCCCATGAAATCCCCCTCACGCGCAGGGTCGCCGAATCGTCCGATATGGGCCTCCAGACGCACCGCCGGCGAGCCGGCCCCTTGCCCTGCAATTCTCTCGACGATCAGCCGGCCAGGCTCATCCGTGTGCGTCACCACCAGATAGACGATGCGGTTCTCGGACCGTTCCACCCCCACCACCGCTACCTGGGCCGCCTTGGCCCCTGTTTCCAGCGCCGCATCCACATCGTTCCAGTCGGCCATCACCAGCCGCGGGCCCGGTGTGCGGTTGACCGAAGCCGCACAACTGGCGGCATGGCCAATCTGGAGGCACACTGCGAGCCAGCCCACCAACACCCCAGCCGCCCGCCAACGCCGCGGGCGAATCCAATCCCGGCCGAAGCCCGAACACATAGAACGCCTCCACAAGACCACGCCCCTACGCTCTAACCCCACCACCACCCTCAAACACCGCTGTTCAGCGTACCTGCGATTGGCAGCCCGCGCTGGTGTTTTTCTCCGGAGCTATCCCCCGTTGGAACTAAGTATCAGAGTCCCTTCCGGCCCCGAGCGCACCGCCGTCCTCGGAGCGGCCGAGCGTAATCTCAAGATGATCCGCGAGGGTCTCGGGGTCGGAGTGTCCGCGCGCGATGGCCGCGTCCACCTCTCGGGCTCCAAGCAGGCGGTTGTTGCCGCGAGGCGTGTGCTGGAGCGCCTGGCAGAGAACGGCCAGACCCTCGATCGCCAGCAGGTTCTCGACCTCATCGGTGAAGAATCCGGTGAAGCCCGCCGCGTGACACGCGGGTGGGAAGTCGCGCCCGACGGCGAAACCACCGCCGTGTTTCAGCCCGGCGAGTGGGACGGCCGCCTCAACGTGTACTCCGGCGGCAAAGTCCTCAGGCCCCGCACGCCCAACCAGGAGCTGTACCTCGAGGCCATCCGCACCAATGACCTTGTCTTCGGCATCGGCCCCGCGGGCACCGGCAAGACCTACCTCGCCGTCGCGGCAGCCGTCCACCTCCTCAAAACCGCCCGCGTGCGCCGCGTCATCCTCGCCCGCCCCGCCGTCGAGGCCGGCGAGAAACTAGGTTTCCTTCCCGGCGACCTGCGCGAAAAGGTGAACCCCTATCTGCGCCCCCTCTTCGATGCCCTCAACGACATGATGGACTTCAACACTGTCCGTCGCTTCATGGACAGCGACGTCGTCGAGGTCGTCCCCTTGGCCTTCATGCGTGGCAGGACGCTCAACAACGCCCTCATCATCCTTGACGAAGCCCAGAACACCACCCAGGGCCAGATGAAGATGTTCCTCACCCGAATGGGTCAGGGCAGCAAAATGGTCGTCAACGGCGATATCACCCAGATCGACCTGCCCGACCCCACCCAGAGCGGCCTGATCGATGCCGCACGACGCCTCAACCGCGTAAAAGGCGTGGGGTTTGTGCACTTCCAAAAATCCGATGTCGTGCGTCACGACCTCGTGCAGCGGGTGATTGAGGCGTACGGCGAGGATGAGCCCTCCCCCCAGTCCAGCCCCGGGCCGGCGCGCCGGAGAAACCGGTTAAAGTCCTATAACGACACACCTTCCCCCGATGCTCCGCCGATGATGTAGTGTTGACGCCGCCCGCCCCTGCGGGGCGGACTGACCCCCCATGGCGAAAGACCCCGAAAACTCCGCGCCAGCGTCCCGCACCGGCGCCCTCAGCCGAAGCGTCAAGGCCCGGCGGTCGCACCACGGCCGCCTGCTGCGCAGCCGGCTGTCCATCCGCCTGATGGATTCCCTAGCCCAGCCCACGCTGGGCCTTGGTTTGCTCGTCGCCCTGCTCTTTGCCGCAGCGTGCAGCGGGCTCGTCATCTGGACCCGGGGACAGCCCTTGGTTGCCGTCGGCCGCGTGATGGACGACACCCGCCTCGTCCGTGTGCAGATGCGCGTGTCTGACGACGCCGCGACCACGCAGGCCCGCGAGCAGGCCCGCCAATCAACCCCGCGCGTGTTCCGCAGCGATGCACCGGTGCTCGATGCCCTCGCGGCTTCACTGGAAAGCCTGCCGCAGGTTGCCGCTGGCGCCGAGACGCTCGAGGCGCTCGACCCCACCATCCGCCAGGAATATGGCCTGACCCCCGATATCTTCGCAGCGCTCAAGTTGCAGGCCGTCGATGCCCGCCCCACCTCAGCGTGGGTCTCAAAGGTCCGCACGCTGCACGCTTTGCTGCGGCGGCGGCCGATCCTTGAATCGCAAACCTGGCAGCGCGCCGTGCAGGAAGGCACCGCCCCGGTCGTCCGCCTGCTTGATGCCGAACGCGAACTGATCTCCAAGGCGGACCTCATCAACCTGGGCGACAAAGACCGCCTGGTGCGCGCTGTGGAGGATGTCGCACGCGGCGCCGGCCTCACAGGCCCGCTCCAGACGCTGGTCACCAACCGCCTGAGTCTGGCAGGGCGTCCCACCTTCACCTTTGACGAGGCCGCCACCGTCAAGGACCAGAACGATGCTGCCTTCGCCGTCGTCCCGGTTGAGCGCACCAGCGCACCCGGCCAGATCATCTTTCAGCGCGGCGTGATGCTCACGCCCGCCCAGGCGGAACTGTTCCGGGCCGAGCAGCGGTACTACCGCGAGGAAGGCCGAGGCTTCTACCCCCTCGCCCGCAGCGCCAGCGTGATCGCGGCGTGCCTCGCCGTCACGCTCGCGCTCGGCGGCTACACGGTGCTCTTTATCCCGCGGGTGCGCAAGAACGCCTCGCGCATGGCCGGGATCGCGGCAACACTCCTGCTCGCCCTGGGCATCGCGTGCGTCGGCGGCGTGCAGGCGCCCGAGTTCAATGCGGCATTCGCGATCACCCCGACCCTGTTCGTGGCCATGCTGCTCACCATCGCCTATGACCGGCGCGCTGCGCTGGCCTACGGCATGCTCCATGCCGTCCTCGTCTGCATCGCCCTCCGCGAGAGCGTGGGAACAATGGCCGTGGTCATGACGGGTATCGGCTGCGTCGTCTGGACACTCAAGGAAATCCGCGATCGCAACACGCTCCTGCGGACCTCCATCGTAACCGCGGTCGGTGTCGCGCTCGCGACGGTGGTCTTCAGCTTCATCGAGCGCCCCTTCATACCGGATGTCCGCATGAAGGTGCTGCGCGAGGTGTTCACCGACGCCGGGCTTGCCGGCGGCGGCGCGCTGCTCATTGGTGGCATAACCCTCTTTGTGCTGCCCCTCATCGAGCGCGCCTTCAACGTCACCACCGGCATGACGCTCATCGACCTGCGCGACCCAAAGCAGCCCCTTCTGAAAGAACTCCAGTTCCGCGCGCCCGGCACCTACAACCACTCGCTCAACGTGGCCTCCATCGCCGAAGCCGCGGCAGAGGCCATCGGCGGCGACAGCCTCTACGCCTACGTCGGCGCCCTCTACCACGACGTGGGCAAGATGAACAAGCCCGAATACTTCGTCGAGAACCAGCAGGGCGGCCCCAACAAGCACGACAAGCTCAGCCCCGCCATGTCCCTCCTCGTCGTCGTGGGCCATGTGAAGGACGGCATGGAGCTGGCACGCGAGTTCAAGATCCCCCATCGACTCCACCACTTCATCGAGTCACACCACGGCACCACGCTCGTCGAGTTCTTCTATCACCGCGCCCGCAAGCAGGCCCTGGCCAAGTCCAAGGACGCCGGCGAGGCCGACTCCACCGATTCGTTCGTGCCCGATGAGTTTGAGTACCGCTACCCCGGCCCCAAGCCCCGCACCAAGGAAGCCGCCATCCTGATGCTCGCGGACTCCACCGAGTCTGCCGCACGGGCGATGCCCGAGCCCACCCCCAGCCGCATCGACGCCCTTGCCCGCGGCATCGCCAACAAGCGTTTGCTCGACGGCCAGTTTGACGATTGCGAACTCACGCTCAAAGAGCTGCACGTGATCGTCGCGAGCATCTCCCGCACCGTGACGAGCATGTACCACGGCCGCATCGTGTACCCCGAGGGCGAGGTCGATACCCCCACAGCCATGGAGCAGCGGGCCTGACCATGCGACCACGCCGCGATTCTTTCAACCCCACGACCGGCGGCGATGCCCCCGTGCCCGACCATCAGGGCTGGACCAAGCAGGAGCTGCTCGACAGCTCCGAGCTCTCGCCCAAGACCTTCGACGCCATCCGCAAAGCCGCGCGGGTGCGCGGCCCCAGCCACGGCGGCCGCACCTGGATTTTCTCGGTTGAAGATGTCCAAGCCCTGATCCACCGCGCCGAAAGCGGTACCTTCACCGAGCGCGGCCCGCCCGCCGCAATCGCCTGGCGCAAACTCCTGAGCGGCGAGGCCGAAGCCGAAACTGAAGCCGACGACGAATAACCGGCCAGGAATTAACCACCCCGCCACACCTTTGCGCCGGTTCGCGCAAGCCCCCTTGACCCCCCGCAAACCTCCACTACCATTGCCCCACTGGGCCCCCCGGCCCACAGCGGGCTCGCCACCCGCCCGCGCCCGCCCGGTGGCCCGCCACCCCGCCCGCGGCACAACCCAAGATTTTCCCCGACTGCGGGGGCGTAGCTCAATTGGTAGAGCGCTTCCATGGCATGGAAGAGGTCGTGAGTTCGAGTCTCATCGCCTCCACTTAGACAGAAACGCCGCAAGCCTGAGGGTTTGCGGCGTTTTCGTTGGTGTGGCCTTCGCAGGACAACGGTCACAAGCGGATCGTGCTTCACCGTTCGCGATCAATCACACGCCTCAAGCCTGGAGCTTCCGGTGCAAGCGGACGCTCTGAGGCAGGTGTTCGAACCGTGACGAGCATCCTGATGCTTGCCCACCCCAACCCCCACGCTCAGTGCACCCCCTCCGTCACCCGCAGCACCTCCTGCACCGTCGTCATCCCCTTCGCTACCTTCCGCATGCCATCGGCACGCAGCGTCACCATGCCACGCTCGATGCACAGGCGGCGGAACTCCGCCACGTTGGGGTTGCGGGCGATGATGTCGCGCGTCTGGTCGTCCACCGTCAGCAGCTCATAAATGCCCACCCGCCCCGAATACCCGCAGTTGCGGCAGCGGTCGCAGCCCTTCGCCGTCCATAGCTCCTCCGCATCAAAGCTGTGCATCGCAAGGAACTCGGCCATCTCCTCGCTGGGCTTTCCCAGCTGCTTGCAGTGCACGCACAGGCGGCGGATCAGCCGCTGCGCCAGCACCGCGTTCACTGCCGCGCCGACAAGGAAGGGCTCGAGCCCGATGTTCACCAGCCGCGTGATAGAACTCGGCGCATCATTGGTGTGCAGCGTCGAGAGCACCAGGTGGCCCGTCAGCGCGGCCTGCACGGCGATGTGCGCCGTCTCCTGATCGCGGATTTCGCCGACCATGATCACATCGGGGTCCTGACGCAGCAGGGCCCGCAGCGCTGCCGCGAAGGTCATCCCGATTTTCTCGTGCATCTGCGTCTGCGTCACGCCGTCGAGGTGATACTCCACGGGGTCTTCAACCGTGCAGATGTTCATCGCGTTCTTGTCGAGCTGGCGCAGCGATGAGTACAGCGTCGTCGTCTTGCCCGAGCCCGTCGGCCCCGTCACCAGCACAATGCCGTGCGGCGCATCGACCTGTTTCCGCCAGATCGTGTACGTATTCTCATCAAAGCCCAGGTTCTCAAGCTCGACGTTGATCGACCGCGTATCGAGGATACGCATCACCACCTTCTCGCCATAGCTGCTCGGCAGCGTCGACATGCGCAGGTCCAGCTTGCGCCCCGCGACGGTGCAGCGGATGCGCCCATCCTGCGGCAGGCGCCGCTCCGCAATATCCAGATTTCCCATGATCTTCAGGCGCGACACGATGGCAGGCCCCATCGACACCGGCGGGTTCATCATCTCGAACAGCTCGCCATCGATACGGAACCGCACCTTCAGCTTCTTCTCGCTGGGCTCGATGTGGATATCGCTCGCGCCCTCCTTCACCGCCGTCTGGATGATGTAGTTGGCAAAGCGGATGACCGGGCTCTCGCCGGCGATCTTCTCGAGGTCGACCTCGTCCTGGCCCTTGCGCTCCACCTGCACATCGGTGTCATCAACCTCCGACAGCATCTTGCTGACGTCGGCCTCAGAGTTTTCGCTGCCCCCGCCTCCCACGATGTCCAGCGCGCCCTTGATGTCGTACGCCGGCACCAGCACCAGCTTCACGTTCGGGTTGCCCAGGCTCTGGCGCAGCTCATCGAGCAGGAACACATTATCCGTCTGCGTCGTCCCCACGATCACGCGGCTGCCATCAACCCGCAGCGGCATCACCATGTGCCGCTTGCAGAACTCCACGGTCAGCCGCTGCAGCATCGTGCCGTCAAAGCCGCCATCAAGCCCCTTCTCCAGGTCGATCCGCTCAAAGGGGATGCCCGCCACCTCGGCCACGCACGCCTGCACCGCGGCCTCGTCCGCGCCCTGCTCCAGCAGCACATCCACCAGCTTCCGCCCGGGCGAGGCCTTCACCACCTGCTGCGCCGACGTCATCCGCTCGGCGTTCACAACACCCTTCGCGAGCAGCAGCGCGGCAAGGCTTGCCGCGCTTCCCGGGTCCACCGTGATGTCCGGCGTATAGATATCGCTGATTGCCGGCCCCAGGCTCGGCTCACTGCTGGCGCGGTGGCTCTTGACTGCCGGGTCATCCTCCATCGGTACCGCGGTCATGCCGAAGGCCCGCTGATTGGCCGGAGCCGAAGGCAGCGGAGAGAACGAGTCAGGCTGCGCGTCCACGGCGTGCGTGGAGGGCTTCTTGCCTGCGTCCTTCGCTCCCCCCTTGCCGGGCGCTTTCGTGGCGGTGGACGGCCGGGAGTCGTTCACGCCCAGGTCGTTCAGGATGTCATCAATGTTGTACTTGGCCAAGGGGTGGGCTCTTTCAGGGTGGTGCGGTCAACGATTCACCGGCGCGTCGAGCCGGTGCCCATGCGCGTAGGGCTCTTCTTGGGCGAGCCGGCCTTGGGTGCTTCCATGGTCAGGGTGAAGTCCTCCCCGTACGCCTCGAACGTCACCGAACGCCCATCGATCGCCTTGACCACGAACAGATCACCCACCGGGTCGCCCACCTGCACGGTGAGGTCGTCGATCCGCGCGATCGTCCCGATGATGCTGTTGAGCTTCAGCCGCTTGAGCGCATCCACCGCCTCGGCGCGGTGCCGCTCGACGTCCGACATCCCCGGCTCCAGTGGCTTCACGTCGGGCGTGATCTTCGCTTCCACCGTATCGCGCATGAAGGGGCTCTTGCCGAACTCCGTCAGCGTCACATCCAGCGGCTGCTTCACGCGGTCCAGCTCCGCCATGATCCGCTCGTACGTGCGGGCCTTGGCGCTGTCCTGCTCCTTGTAGTCCACGGTCTTGGCATCAAAGTTAAAGCCCGACCGCATGCCATACTGGCGCATGCCGTACAGCGCGCCCGCGCTCACACCCAGCACCAGGATCAGCAGGGGCAGCTGCGTGGGGATGTGCTTGCGCACCCGCGGTGCGGTCATGATGTCCGGCGCCCGCGTTGGTTCCGCGCCATCCAGCGGCGTTTCGAGGTTCTTGCTCACTTCGCGTCTCCTTGCGCCAGCTGCGTCTCGTCCTGGAAGTAGATGCTCAGCGTGAACTCGGCCTTGAGCTCGACGCCCTCGGTAGGCTGGCCCGTGATCTTGAGGTCATGAATCCGCGTGATCCGCGGCAGCTTCTCCACCGACGCCAGGAACGTGAAGAACCCCAGGAAGTCCCCCGAGACCTCCATCTCGATGGGCTGCTCCATGTACAGCGCGGTCTTCAGCGGGCGGCCCGTCTTCATCGCCGGCGCGTGCAGGTTGTACGTCAGCGCAAGGTCCGAGACCTTCCGCACCACGTCGTCAACCTCCTTGTTGCTGGGCAGGCGCGCCTCGATCATCTTGATGCTGTTCTGGATCTCCGCGTTGGTCCGCTCCAGGTCGGCGCTCCGCGCCGTCTCCTCCTTCAGCTTCTCCAGCAGGTCTTCCTTATGCTTCACCTCGGCCGCCGCCTGGCCGATGGCGGCGTTCTGAGGGCGGAAGACCATGAAGAAGCTCGCCACGGGCATGGCGATGACGATGGCGATCAGCAGGGCGCGCAGGTGGGTCTTCATAGGTTGCTTACTCCGGGATTGCCGCGTTGCTGATGACAGGGTCACCCGACCCAGACGACTGCACGGCCTTGAATCGCTCCAACTGGGCGACGCGATCACTCTTCAGCTTCGAGAGCGACGCCGCGAGGACCGTGGTGTCGGTATCCGTCCGCACCCTGCCCGTGAACTCAAACTTGCGGAACTGCCTGTCGCGTTCCTTCGCCTCGCGGATGAACGCCAGCTCCACCTTCTCGAAAATCGGGCTCGACTGCAGCGATGCGAGGAAGTCCGCCACATCCGCGTTGTTCTCCGCCCCGCCCGTGATGGTCAGGGCATAGGTGAACGTCGGCGGCATCACGCGGGGCTTCTCGGGCGTGGGCGCGGGAGTCCCGGCCAGCTTGCCCGTCAGGCTCTTCACGATCGGCACGGGCTTGACGTCCTTCGCCGGCGGCGGCATGGGGTCCACACGCGTGCTCTTGATCACCAGCGAGTCCAGCGTCGTCGACATGGGTTTACGCAGGGTGATCTCCCCCAGCACCGCCCACCGCGGCACCCGCTCCAGCAGCGCGGAGGTGATCTCGGCCTTCTCCATCATCTGGGCGCGCTGGCTCTCCAGCGCCTTGAGTTGCTCGATCTTCTTCCCCTCCTGCTCGTACTGCTCGCTCACGAACTCCTGCCGGTCGCGCAGGTGCTCCCAGCGGCGGTTGGTGACGAAGAACGCCCCCACCACCCCCGCCATCACCATGGCGAACAGCGTGAGGATGAGGATGTTGATGCGGCTCTCGGTCTTCCGCGCGATGTACTCTTCCGGCAGGAAGCTGTTGTTCGCGGGAGACACAGGACGGAACGGATTGCTCATGCCCGAGCGCTCCTTAAAGGTCGGTGGGTGAAAGACACAGGCCCAGCGCCACCGCCCAGCCCGGTTGAGGTTGCTTGAGATCCACGCCCACCGCCGGCTCCGAGCCGGTGCGGGCGATCCGCGCGAGCGGATCGGCCATCTGCGCGGGAAGCTTGAGGGCCCGCGCAATCGCCTGGCACAGCCCGCGGTGCCGCGCTTCGCCCCCTACAAAGATCGCCCGCTCCACCTTGCGCGCGGGGAACTGCGTCTCGTGATACCGCAGGCACATCAACACCTCGTCGGTGATCGCCTCGATCACCTCCGACACGTCGGCGCTCGGGGGCGCAATCGCCATCCGCGGCTGCGTCGTGATGTCGGGCGTAAAGCCCGCCGTCATTGGCTGAAGCCCGCGCTCGTCGGCGCGCGGCGTGTTATCGTGACCATCGGGCGTCACCAACGCCGCGGCGGCAGGCACCCCCACCACCGCCCGTGGCGCCGGCTTGAACACGCTGTCGCCGGCCATCCGCAGCGCGCGTGCCTCCGACAGCTCGCACTTGAGCTGTTTGCAGATCATCGCGTCCAGGTGGTGCCCGCCCTTGTTGATTACCCGGCCGAACGCCAGCTCCCTGCCGTGCGAGATCATGACGCTGGTGGTGTTGCTCCCCAGGTCCAGATAGATGGTGTTGATCGCCGCATCCGAGTCGCGTTTGTGGATGTGGTCAAACGTCCGCAGCACCGAGGCAAACCCGCTGTGCATCCCTACCGGCCGCAGCTTGCACCCGTTGATCGCCGACATCAGCCGCGCCACCACATCGCGCGCCACGCCCGTGATGATCACATCGGTCTTGTTGCCCTTCTCCGCACCCGGCACCTCGCTGTAGCGGTGTACGAGCATCGAAGAGTCCATCCCGAACGTCGAGGGCAGCGCATCGGCCACCTGCGACGCCAGCGACATCCCGTCAACCCGTCCCAGCGACACGTGCTTGCACATGATCCCCGCCGTGGGGATCGCGCACACCGCCCGCCGCCCCTTGAACCCGCCGTGACGCAGCAGCCGGGGCAGCCCCTCAAGCTGAAACCGCAGCCGCTTGTTCGCGTCGTCCAGCAGGTCCTCGGGCGTCTCGAGCGAAGCCGCCGCGACGAGCGCCGGCGGGTCGCCCGCCGAGATCTGAAGAATCTTCAGACTCCCCGCGCCGAACTCAATCGCGATAGGAAGCCCTAGCGAACTGCCCAGGCCCAGCGTCTCACTCACGGACGAGGAAAGGACGTTGCCCAACTTTGTCAGCGAGCCCAAGTTTCGAATGCCTGTGAAAGCCATCGGGCCCGGTCTCCACTGCCGCGGCTGCAGCGCGCGAATGCGCCGGCAGCCTGTCCGACAGGGGTTGCATCGGAATCTCAGGCCCGTGTGTTCACCATCCGGTGTTGCCCAATGTATTGCCCAGACCGTCGCGTCCGCGCGGACGGCACAGGCAGCGCGGACAGCCCACCTTGACGCCTACTCCGGCCCGGCCAGCGTGCCGATAACACGTTCCAGCACGCCGAAAGCTTCCTTGATCCGCCACACCTGCCGGTCCCGGTCGCCCGTGGTGTTGCTGATGACCCGCAGCTCTCCGAACGGCACCCCCACGCGCGAAGCCACCAGCGCCACCGCCGCCCCCTCCATCGCCTCGGCAACCGCGCCTGAGCGCTCCCGCAGGCGCGCGACAAGCGCATCCGTACCCGAACATGTCGATACCGTCGCGATCGCGCCCACAACATCCGCCAGCGGGCGCAACACATCCAGCACCGCGCCAGAAACCTCAGTGCCCATGCCCGAAGCCCACGGCGCGAACCCCAGGCTCGCAAGGTCCTGAAACACGCCGCCCGTGTCCACCCCCTCATCCGCAAACACACACCGATCCGCGGCAACCACGCTTCCCAGTTCCACCCCCCCGTACGCCCCCGCGATGCCCACGCTCAGCACCGCGCCGTGCCGGGCAAGATCAAGCACTCGCCCCACGCCCCCTGCCGCGGCAGCCTTGCCCACCCCCGTCACCACAAGGTCCGTGTGCGCTGTCAGCGGAATCGCTCTCCACTCCGGCGGTTCGCCCATCGCGCAGCCGCAGCCGGCCATGACGGCCCGTGCCTCCGCGGGCGCGGCAACCGCGAGCAGCAGCCGTTTGTTATTCAGGATTGCCTGTAGTGATGCCAGCATCGCCGGGATGCTACGGGCCTACGCGGCCTCGCGCTGCGCACGCCGGGCCGACTCAACCGCCTCGAACAGCAGGGGCCGGTCATCGTTCCCGGCCTCGGCCGCGAAGGCGCTGCGGGCGTCCTCAAACCGCGATGCGATGCGTTTGAGCGCCGTAGTGATCGCCGGATCAAAGTGGCTGCCGTGCCCTTCAAGGATGATGGCCACCGCCTCGGCGTGCCCCATCGCCTTCTTGTACACGCGCACCGACGTCAGCGCATCGTACATGTCGGCCAGCGCGACAATCCGCGCCGACAGCGGGATCTGCTCGCCGCTCAGCCGGAAGGGGTACCCGGTGCCGTCGAACCGCTCGTGGTGCGACAGCGCCACCTGGATGCCCATGTTCAGCAGGTCATCATCCCCCACCCGCTTGCGGATGGCGATCAGCGTGTCCGCGCCGATCACCGCGTGCATCTGCATCAACTGACGCTCTTCCGGCGTGAGTATCCCCGGCTTGAGCAGGATCGAGTCAGGAATCCCCACCTTGCCGATGTCATGCATCGAGCTCGCCAGGCACAGCCGGTCGATCCACGCACGGTCCACCTCGGGGTGCTGGCCCACCAGTTCGCTCGCCAGCAGGTCGCAGTAGCGGCAGATACGCTCCAGGTGCTTGCCCGTGTCGGTGTCGCGATAGTCCGCGAGCTTCGCCAGCCCGAAGATCAGCCCGTTGCGGATCGCCAGGCCCCGCTGCGTGCGCTCCAGCACCTCTGCCTCCAGCCGCTCATTCGCCCGCACCAACAGACTGTCATACCGGCGCACCAGCAGCACCGAGCCCACGACCGAAAGCCCCAGCACCAGCACACCCGCCAGACCGCCCCACAGCATCAGGCCGCTGGTGTTACGCTCCTCCGCCGCGAGGATGTCCTGCGCCGAGCGGTGCGCTACCACACGAACCTTCGCCTTGTTGTTGTACGTGATCGCCACCGCCGCGGTGCCGTGCAGCGAGTCCGTCTCGCCCGAGAGCACGCTGCCTGGCTTGATGCCCCCCATCGCCACCCGCTCCCCGGTGGGCAGCAGCGTCACCATCACCTCCGAGTAGTCCATGTTCCGCAGGTTCGGGCTGTTCCGCAGCGATGGGTGGCACAAGATGTGCCCGCTGTGATCCAGCAGCACCACCGCCGCGCCCCGCGGCATAGCGCACGCCTCCACCAGCGACTGCGCCGCCGCCCACTCATCAGTCCCATACTTCAGCGGCCCCGTTACCACATCGCTCAGCGACTGATTGAACTGCTCCACCCCATGCGTGATGTCATCGATCGTGCGCTCGCGCGAGCGGCTGGAGAGGTCCACCCGCGCCACATGCAGGCTCGCGAACCAGCCCAGCCCGATCACAACCGCCTGCAGCAGTACGATGGCGACGATCAGGCTCGCCTGGCTGCGCAGGCGCCACGCCCGCCCCGAGCGGTCGACCGGCTTCGCCGGTTGTGCATCATTCTGTGGGTTTATGGACGGCGGCACCGGGCGAGAATCGGCGTCCTGCGTGAGTAACTGAACCAACTCCTTGCTCGCGTGCCCTGCCCGGCGCCGCGCTGCACCGCGCATCTGCCGTATGCCGCTCCATCGGCGTAACCGCTTCAGGTTGGCGGAGGGAAGAGCGCTTTTATCAGACGATCAGCCTTCGGCCCCGCGGCGTTCATTTCCGCCAGGTCCAGCGGCGCGGGCGTCGGAAGATCCGGGAAGCTGAGCTTCTTCGCCACCTCGGGCCGCACCGGGATGTGCCGTGCCCCGCTCTCCGCAAGCATCGACTCAACCTCGCTTCCCAGCAGAAAGTCGATCAGCCGGTTCGCCTGCGTGGGGTGCCGGCTTCCCCGCACCTTGCCGAGGGTCGCGGGCAGCACCACCGGCCCGCTGCTGGGCAGCCCGTTCACCCGCACGTTGGGCCTGTCGGCGCTCTCGTACACAAACTCTACCGGCGCGTTGGCGTTCTTGGCCGCCCACGCCTGCGCCGAATCCAGCAGCGCCACATGCACCTCTCCCGCAGACAGTGCCTGCGCCGTCAACGCGTCAGTCTCGTACACCTTCAGGCCGTTGTTGAGCAGCGCCTTCAGCAGGTCGCGCGTCGGCTCTTCGCCATACAGCGCGATCAGCGCAGCGATGTACGTCCGCCCCGCGCCCCCCTGCGGCCGCGTCATCCCAACCCTGTTCCCAAACCGCTCCGTCGTCAGGTCGCGCAGCCGCGCTGGAGCAGTCGATTTATTGAGCTCGTTGCTGTTGTACGCCAGCACCCGCACCCGCTGGGCAAACCCGTACCACACCTTGTCCGCCGACCGCAGCGACTTCGGCCAACCCTCCTTCAGCGTTGATTCCTGGCGCGAGATGTACGGGTCAAGCAGCCCCTGCTGGGCCACCGTCACCGTCGCGCCCGGGTCCGCGGACCACCACACATCCGCCCCCGGCTCCTGCCGCTCGTCGATCAACCGCTGCGCCAGCTTTCCCGGGTCCGCGGCGTTCTCCACCACGCGCACTTTGATATTGCTGCTCGCTTCAAACGCCGCGATGATGGGCTCGAAAACCGCCCGCTCAACCCCTGCATACACCACCACCTCCGCCTGCTCATCGGCCCCCTGCGTCGGAGACGGACGCGAGAACACCAGCCACGCCACAACGACCAGCACAAGGCTCGAAACCGCGAACAGGCCGCCGCCGATCTGCCACTGCCGCTCCCGCGGCAGGGCCCGCCACCGCTCCAGCCAGTCGCGCAGCCGCAGTCCGATATCGCGCTTCCACTTATAGAGGGACTCGCTCATACCCCCTGTTGTACCCGATTCCCCGCAATGCCCCTCCCCGAGGAACAGGTGGGGTATGGGTGTTGGTTCTCGCCCCGGTGCCAGGACACCAAATCCAAAGCCAGCCTTTACCCCACCCGGGGCCGCCGCAATGCCCTGTCCCCCACGGCGTTAAACTCTTCCTCAGGGAGGTCCACTCATGATTCAGGCATCACGATTCGCGCTCATCCTCGGCGGCATCGGTTTTCTCGCGGGCTCCTCTGCCCTCGCCCAACCCCAGAAACCTGCCCCCCAGAAACCCGCCCAGAAGTCCCCGGCCCAGAAATCCACCACTCCCCCCGTCCTCCAGGGCCCCAAGGTCACCGAGGGCGGCGTCCCCGGCGAGCAGCGCCAGTTCGCCCCCGGCCGCGTCAAAGGCAAAGACCAGATGGGCGGAGAGATCCCCCACCGCCTCTTCATGCGTGCCATCGAGAACCTCCGCGCCGGCGACACCGACCCAGCCCTCCGCCTGACCCCCGACCAGTCCCGCCAGGTCCGCACCATCAACGACGATTTCGCCAAGAGCGTCAACGCCTACCGCGAAGAGCACAAGGCCGAGGCACAGGCCCTCCTCACCAAACTCTCCCCCGAAGATCGCCGCCGCGCGCAGGAGTTTCTCCGCCGCGGCGGTATGGAAAACCGCCGCCCCGCGCTCGACAAGCGCACCAATGTCAGCAAGAAAGACCTGGACCGCAAGCCTGATCAGAAACCCGGCGACATGCCCGGCGACATGATGGACGCGGCCCCCGGAAATTCGAAGCAGTCCGAAGACGCCCGCGCCCGCCTCAAAGACCTCTTTGATGGCGCACCTTCGGCCGCGGACACCCACGCACGCCTCTTCGGCGTCCTCAACGAGGGCCAGCGCAAGGCGTTCGAGAAAGAACTGGACTCGCTCCGCTCAGAGATGAACGACGGCAAGGGCCTCGAAAAGGCCACCAAGAAAGTTCAGGGCAAACTGGCCGACAAGGACCAGGAAGAGATGTCCCTGCAGGACCCGCGCCTGCCCGAGAACGCCCGCAAGCGCCTCGAAAGCCTCTCGCCCGAGCAGCGCAAGGAAGCCCTTGAGCGATTCCGCAACCGCCGACAGAAAAAAAATGAGGCCCCGCAGTTGCCCAACTCCGCCATGGACGATGTTGCGGTTCCCAAGCCTAAGTGACCACGGCAACAAGATTTAGTGCCGACTAACCCGTACCCACGAGCCCGCCTTGCGGGCTTTTTTTTATAAAATACGACCCTGTGAGGTAAAATATTTTTTACCGGACGCCTATTGTTGGCCGATCTAGTTCTCACTGCACGGCCTGTTCGGCGTCGCAGGTCAGTTCTTGACCGCTTCACGACCCTTGTTGCTCGCCCGGCGAGCATTGGCCCGGTGTAATCCCTGTTAACAGAGCGAAGTTTGGAAGTTTGGGCAACTTAGTAGCCGAATCTCCTCTATACTCATCACGATCTCTCTCTCCTCCAGCGGGGCGCTGTCTTTTGATGGCGCCCTGCTTGTTTTTTGGCGTTAGTCCCCTCCACGCCGACACTACAAATCTTCCCTCGTAAACCTCGGATCGGATTGAGGAGACTTATGGCATCAATCTTAATCCCACAAATTGGTGATCGACCCGTTCTCGTCACCGGTGCCGCGGGCTTCATCGGGTCGCATGTCTCCGAGGCCCTGCTGCGCCAGGGCTGCCGCGTCGTGGGGCTGGACAACTTCGATCCCTTCTACGACCCCGTCGCCAAGCGGCGCAACCTCGCCGAAGTGCAGGCCACCGCGAAGAGCCAGAGCAAATCCACCGACGCCTTCGAGTTCATCGAAGCCGACATCCGCGACCTGCCCGCCCTAAACCTCCTTATGGACCGCGTTCGCCCCCACGGCGTCATCCATCTCGCGGCAAGGGCCGGCGTCCGTCCCAGCCTTGCCGATCCAGTCGGCTACGCCGACACCAACGTCCTGGGCACCGCGGCAATCCTTGAAGCCGCACGACTCGCGAAGTGCGACCGCATGGTCATCGCATCCTCAAGCTCGGTTTACGGCAACTCCCCCACCGCCCCCTTCAGCGAGATGCAGGATGTCAGCAGCCCCATCAGCCCCTACGCCGCCACCAAAAAAGCCTGCGAGCTGATCGCCTACACCCACTGGCACCTCACCCACATGCCCACCGCCTGCCTTCGCTTCTTCACCGTCTTCGGCCCCCGCCAGCGCCCCGACCTGGCGATCTCCATGTTCCTCCGCAAAGTCGCGGCAGGCGAGACCATCGCCCTCTTCGGCGAGGGCACCAGCCGCGACTACACGTTCATCGACGATATCGTCGCCGGCGTCCTCAGCGCCTACCAGCGCATCCCCAAGCACGGCTACCGCGTGTGGAACCTCGGCGGCAGCCAGCCCGTGTCGCTCGAGGAAATGGTCGCGACCATCGCCCGCGTCGCGGGCAAAGAGGCCCGCATCGAGCGCGGCCCCATGCGCCCCGGCGATGTGCAGCGCACCTGGGCCGACCTCTCGCGCAGCAGCGCCGAACTCGCCTACCAACCAAAAACCCCCTTTGAAAAGGGGGTTGATGGTCAGTGGGCCTGGTTGCAGTCGCTGGCGTAGCCCGTCACTGCGGGTTGTCACCGGCGTTCTGGGCATTGGCCTGCGCCTCTGCCGCGGCTTGAATCTCCTGCATCCGCCGCACCAGCGCCATCAGGCCCTGGGTACGGTCCGCCTGCCGGTTGACCGTGCGGCCGCTGCCCGCCAGCGCCTGGTTGAAGCGCTGCGTGATCGTCACGGCGATCGACGGGTGCGATGCGCTGGAAGACCCGCTGTTGCCGCTCCCGGGCCGCGCCCCGCTGTTGACCCGCGGTGCGCTCGACTGCGGCGTTGATGTGCCCGAACTGGTAACGCGCACACCCTTCATCAGCAGGCCGGTCTGGCCCGTCGCCTTCGACCTACCGCTCTGCGCCTGGCGGTTCCCGCCCATCAGCAGTGCAGCGCGGCTGTTGTTGTTGCCCTGAGACCCAGAACTCTGAGATCCATAGCCCTGCGAGCCAGAACCTTGGGAGTCGGACCCCTGAGACACGGTCGGGCTCGGTGACGGCGAAGGCGCGGGGCTGGGGGCCGGGTTCGGTGAAGGCGCCGGGTTAGGCACGGGGTTGCGAACCGGCGAAGGGTTGGGAGTCGGCGTCGGGTTGGGAGTCGGCGTCGGGTGCGGCGTCGGCGCGGGGCTCGGGACCGGGTTCGGTGTCGGGTTCGGCGTCGGAGAAGGGTTGGGCGTGGGGCTGGGCGGAGGCGTGGGCGGGCCCGGCACCGGGTTCGGAGTGGGATTGGGCTGGGGATTCGGCTGAGGCTGGGGTTGGGGCTGAGGATTGGGCTGCGGGTTGGGGGGCGTCGGCGCGGGCGGCGGCGGCAGCGGCGGGGCCGCCGGCGCGTTCACCCCCGGCAGGCGGCCGGCACGGATGTTGGCGATGAACGGATCATTCTCCACGATGCTGCTGGGCAGCGAGGTCTCCCACGTCGGCGCGGGGTGGATGTCCGTGGGGATGTCAATGCCCACATACGGCATCGGCACATAGCCGTACGACGCGTACCGCCGCATGTCATTGATGATGTACGCGGGCGAGGGATCGATGTTGTACATGCTCCGGTGCATCTCGTAGCCAAGGCTCGCCCACGTCTCGTGGCCGGGCACCAGGAAGTCCGCGATGATGTCCGGCCCGGTGATCTGGTACAGGTCCGACACCGAGTGCGGCTGGATGCCGTCGCGGATGCCGTACCCATCAAGCCAGTTCGCCGCGATCGTGTGCATGATGTCGCACATCGAGGGCTCAACCACAAAGCTGATACCGGGGAACCGCGCCTGCATGTCGCGCATCCAGGGGATGGTCTTCCAGATCGGCGTGATCGAGTGGCAGAACGTGTCCAGCCCGATCACCGTCGCCCCCATGTCGTGCATCGCCTGCATCTCGCGCAGCGCAGCCGCGGCATGGTCCGGGTTCTGGGGGTCAAAGGGCGTCAGCTCATCGGTGTCCCATGTGTGCGCCACCTGCAGGGCGCGGCCCCACCAGATGCCCAGCTCCCGCCCGTTGCGCACAAGGCTCGGGAAGCCGGTCGCCGGGTCGAACGCTGTTGCCAGCTGCGGCGTGCTGCGCAGGGGGCTGGCGACCAGGTACGGGTAGTTGTTGTCGCGGTGGTTTCGGTAGAAGCCCGAAGCGCACCACAGCATGGTGGATTCAGCGCGGATCTGCGAGAGCAGCGAGACCGCGCCGGCCCAGCCGTTGATGTCGGGCCGGATGTTCTCGCCATAGCCCACAGGGTTGGTGGGCGAGCAGTTGGTGATCTGTGCGACCGTGGCGCCGAGCACCGGGTAGTCGCGCCGCGTGTACTGCGCGCCCCCATACAGCGAGCGGAAGTAGTCGCGGTAGGGCAGCAGCGTCGTCACCCAGTCATTGGGCACCCGGGTGGTGCGCACGCTCAGCGTGTACGTCCGCGAGGCGCCGGGGGGGATCACGCACGGGTTCGCCAGACGCAGAGAGGGCGCCACGTTCTGGTTCGACAGGTTGAAGCTCACCAGGTAGCCGCGGCCCGCGGGGCCCACCGCATAGCTGGCCGGGGGGCTGGCGATGCCCACCATCACGTCGTGCTTGTACTCCATCAGCGGGTAGTTGATCGACACACCCACCGCGATATCGTCGTTGCGGAGCACCGCCACCGGGGCATACATGTCATCCGGGTAATGCTGCGTCTGCCCCGGGTGGACGCCGGCCACGAACGGCACGACCCTGGTCTTGTGGCGGAAGTCGAACACCTCGATGCTGGGCCCGAGGTTGAAGATGCCCAGGTTCAGGTGCCCCGCCTCCTGACCCTGCGATGTCGGGTTTGTCATCGTCACCACGATGTCCGCGCCGGTGGGCTGGGGCTGCATCAGCACGCTCGTCGTCAAGGCGGGGTTCACATCGCGCAGCAGCGTCAGCTCCTGCACCGCCATCAGGTAGCGACCGTTGCCCGAGTCGCGCATCTCCAGCTGGCCATCGAACATCCGGCTGTTCACCTGCACGGGTCCCGTCTCGAGGGGCGGTGTCACCACCGCGCAGGCGCAGGCACCGGTGAAGAAGAAGGCGGAGACAAAGAGTCGTGCGTAGTTCATCAGTGCTTTCCAGCCCGAGCGCCACTGCCCTGGTACCCGTCTATCGCCACCGCGGGGCGCACCCTTCACCCCTTGCCCAGTTTGATGCGCAAACCCCGACCGTGCCGCTGGTGTGGACGCTAACCGCGATAATTCGTGCATAGCCCGCACATCTCCGTTCATCCGGCGTGAGGAAAGAAAAAGCCGCGCGCCCGCTGGCACGAGGACCGCCTGAATGGTTCAGCAGGAGAGCTTAGTCGTACGCCGGGTCTGCACCGTCGTCATAGGCCTCCGGGGCATACCCCGGCTCCGCCTCATCCGCGGGCACGTACTTCCACCCCGAGCCCATCATCACCTTGGCCATGACGGCCATGCCGACATACACGGCGCCAATGCCAAACACGCTGCGGAACGAATAAAGCCCCATCTCCCCACGCGGGATGGCGATGAACTCGCCCAGCGCGCAGCTCACCGGGATCACGATGAACGGGTTATCAGGCTGCAGCACCAGCAGTTTGTCGCAGATGTGCATGATCGCCCCCAGTAAAAGCGCATACAGCGGCAGGGCGATCCACGGGTTGTCATTGAAAATATGCCCCACCAGCCCCGGCCCCACGCTGAACGTGTCGCCGCGGTTGATGTTCATCGACGCCTCGGGCACCATCGTCAGCCCCAACCCGGTGGGCTTGTCGCCCGGGTAGTACTCGCGCGGGATGATGTTCGTCACCGCGTACCGCAGCGAGTGCAGCGTGTTGTACGGGTACGAGTTCGGCCGCGATTCCACCAGCCACATGCTGCACGCCGCCGCGTACTGCCCCGACAGCAGGTCCAGCAGGCCCGCCTTCAGGTCCGCGTTGGCCATCCGCGAGTTCATTTCCTTCTGGCTCAGTTCCGCATTCTCCGCGGACCGCGCGGCTGTGAACGCCGCCAGCAGCAGCACGCCCACTGCCGCGATGGCCCCGAGCGGCACCAGCGATTTGCGCAGCGGCAGATAGCGGAAGTGGCTGCGGTACGCCGAGAACAGGCACGCCGCCATCAGCGTCAGAAGATCGCGCCGCCCGTACGCGTGGTACGTCGCCACCACGAACGCCGCCCCCAGGATGAACACCCCCGCCGTGATGTACACCGGGTTCGCCAGCCGCTTCGCCCAGTTCCAGCACAAGAGCGCCGCAGACGCAGAAGAGAACAGGTTCGCCAGCATGCCCGCCAGCACGCCGAACACCGGGATGTAGATCAGCCCGAATCGGCAGACCAGCCCTAGCACCCCCATCGCGATGCTCAGCCCCAGGATCGTCGACTCACTGGGGACGCGGAACCGCGTCATCAGCTTCACAGGCAGGTTGAACGTGAACCAGCCGCGCGTGTACACGATGTGGAACAGCACCAGAAACAGCGACAGCGCGCCCGTAAAAATCAGCCCCGTCCGCCCTGGGTTCCCCAGGTACGCCTCCCAGTAGTCCTGCGTGGCGAAGCTGACGGTCGCGCTGATCACTTGGAACAGCATCACACCCATCAGAAAGAAGTTGCGCGCGCTCAGCAGCGGCACGGTCCCGTGCTTCGCCTGCGTCGCCACCACCGCCACGATGATGCCGCCCAGCACAATGTTCATCAACGCCAGCAGCGGCTCCATCGAAGCGGGTCTCCCGGGCCCTTCAGGGGCCGTCAATCTCTATCGGCCCTTCCAGGCAGGCACTACGACCGGCGCGGCCGGCCGGTGCGGTCCGCAATGCCGGTCCGGTCACTGGTTTGACCCCCCGCCTATGCCCTCCAACGCCCTGCACCCGGACATTATGGGCCCCGGCCCTCATCGATGAGCGCAAATCGCATCCCAAATCATCATCCAAGATCAAACAGCAAAAACTCGCTGTCAGCGCCCGCCGCGATCGAAAGCTCCTTCTCATCAGACGCCGCGACAGCGTCCCCCGCCCTCAGACCCTGCCCGTTGACCGTCAACCCCCCCCGCACCACCTGAAGCCACGCGTGCCGCCCCGCGCCCAGCGGGTGCTTCACCGTCTTGCCCTCGCTCAGCAGGCTCGCGAACAGCCGGGCATCCTGGTTGATCTTCATCGACCCCTCAGCCCCGTCGGGCGACGCCACCAGCCGCAACTGGTCCGTCCGCTGCGCGGGCAAAAACTTGGCCTCCGCATAGTTGGGCTTGAGGTCGCGTGCCGCAGGCTTGATCCAGATCTGCAACAAGTGCGCAGGTTCGGTCTTCGACGGGTTGAACTCGCTGTGCTCAATGCCCGTCCCTGCCGCCATGTACTGCACATCGCCCGGGCCGATCACCGCGCCGCTGCCCAGCGTGTCCTTGTGCGCGAGCTGCCCGGACACGATGTATGTGATGATCTCCATGTTGTCGTGCGGGTGCTGCGGGAAGCCCGCCCCCGGCGCGACAACATCCTCATTGATCACCCGCAGCGAGCGGAAACCCATGTGGTTGCGGTCAAAGTACTGTCCGAAACTGAAGCTGTGGTATGTGTTGAGCCAGCCGAAATCGAAGTGGCCGCGCTCGTCCGATGGACGCATCGTCAACATAGAAAACCTCCTTAGTCTGCACGCCTCCCTTTTACGGGTTGCGCTTGCCCGTCATCAACGCCGTCGCCGAATACTGCCCCGGCCCCGCGAAGATGATCCCCAGGCAAACCACCATGATGAAGAACGGGTAGTCGCTGCCCCCGCTGTTGTGATCAAAGCTGAAATGGTGCGCATGCCCCCACGCCACCAGCATCGTCAGCGCGAACCACAGCGCCCCGATCCGCGGCAGGAACCCCAGCGCCACCAGAATCCCGCCCGCGAACTCGCCAAGCCCCGCCGCCCACGCGCTCACCACCGGCATCGGGACATTCATCTTCCCCAGCATCTCGGCAAACGCCGGTATCCCGGGGCCGCCCCACGCGCCGAACAACTTCTGCGCCCCGTGGTACACCCCCACCACGCCGACTCCCACGCGGATGATCAGCAGTCCAACATCCGGGCTGTGCAAAATCTTCATCGGGTTGTTCGCGTTCATCACGAGGTTCCTTTCGTCCCAGGCTTCCCATCGGAATCTTCCGACTGACCAGCCGCGAGCGCACGCCCGCACGCCGGCCGACGCGCCTTCACCAGAAGGCGGTTGAGTTCAATCATCTCATCGCGCGACAACCCCGAAAGGCCGGCCTTCACCGCCTCTCGCACCGGCGCATCGAGCGTGCCAAGCAGCGCGATCCCCGCCGCCGTAATCGAGATCTGCACCACGCGACGGTCTTCCTGCGCCCGCGACCGAGTCGCCAACCCCGCCCGCTCCAGCCGATCGACCAGTCGTGTCACATCCGGCACCCGCGCAACCATGTCCCGCCCGATCTGCGTGCACGAGCACCCCTCGCTGCCGCGCCCGCGCAAGATGCGCAGCACGTTGTAAGCCGCATCCGAAAGCCCATGCTCCCGCAGCACGCGCTCACTCTCCAGAGACAGCACCGACGCCGTCCGCACGATGTTCAGCAGCGTTTCTTCTTCCAGCAGCTCAAATGGCTGCCGCTTGTTCAACTCCGCGGCAAGCCCCCCCACCGTTTGCTTCGGGTCTCCGTCCGAGGGGTTTTGTGCTTGACTCGCCATTCGTTTCACCAATATTTGTTTCAACAATAGTCCGCTCAACAGAGACAGTCAACTGTCCTCTGTTTACTTGTTTCCTGATTTCTACCCCCCATACATCCGCTGAACCGCGAAATCAGCCATTGGCAGCCGCTCGGCTAAACTGTCGCCTCTAACGCACCCTGGGAGCCCGCGCGTGCCCTTTACCCTGAAGCCCGACGATGCCATCAATGTCGATTCCGACACGCCTTCATACCTGAAGGAGCATGTGGACACCGGCGACCGCTGGGTCCTCAACTTCGGCCCCCAACACCCCGCCACCCACACCACGCTGCGCCTGGTCCTGGAGCTTGACGGCGAGCGCGTCGCCCGCTGCACCCCGCACATCGGCTACCTCCACAGCGGCTTTGAAAAGCTCGGCGAGGCCCTCGACTACAACCAGTACGTCACCATCGTCTCGCGGATGGACTACCTCTCCCCCATCGCCAACGACATCTGCTGGCACCACTGCGTCGAGAAGCTCTTCGGCATCGACCTCACCCCCCGCTGCAAGGTCGTCCGCACCATCATGGCCGAGATGGCCCGCATCCAGAACCACCTCCTCTGCGTCGGCGCGGCAGGCCTCGACCTCAACGCCTTCACCGGCTTCATCTACGCCTTCAACGTCCGCGAGAAGATCTACGACCTGATGGACTACATCAGCGGCCAACGCTTCCACCCGGACTGGACCCGCGTGGGCGGCGCGATGATGGACCTGCCCGATGAGGCCCAGTTCAAGGTCCTCATCAAGAACCTCATCCACAAAGAGATCCCCGGCGCCATCTCCGACCTGGAGAATCTCCTCAACCGCAACCGCATCTTCATGGACCGCACCCAGGGCATCGGCGTCATGACCCACGATGAGGCCATCGCCTGGGGCCTCACCGGCCCCAACGCCCGCGCCAGCGGCGTGAAGCGCGACCTCCGCAAGGATGAGCCCTACCTCTGCTACGCCGATAACTGGGATGGCCAAGGCGCCGAGGCCGTCAAGTTCAAAGTCCCCATCGCCTTCGACGGCGACACCTACGCCCGCTACTTCGTCCGCCTCGAAGAGATGAGGCAGTCCATCTCCATCATCGAGCAGCTCATCGACCGAATCCCCGGCGGGCCCATGGACACCTTCGCCGACAGCAAGATGGTCAAGCCGAACAAAAAAGACGTCTACGGCTCCATCGAAGGGCTCATCCAGCACTTCGAGCTCATCATGACCAACCGCGGCTGGAAGGCCCCCATCGCCGAGTGCTACGGCGCCAACGAAACCGCCAACGGCGAGCTCGGCTACTACATCGTCGGCGACGGCTCACCCCGCTCCTGGCGCGTCAAGACGCGCCCACCCAGCTTCATCAACTTCGCGGTCGTCAGCAAAATGCTCGAAGGCCACCTGCTCTCCGACACCGTGGCCGTCATCGGCAGCCTCAATATCGTCGCCGCCGAACTCGACCGCTAGCCGGTTGCACAGGCTGGCACAGCCGGTGGCACAGGCGTCCCGCCTGTGACGGAGCGGTCACGAAACCCTTTCACCCACATTCCGCTAGCCCGGGCGTTCGCTGTCTACTAAGATTGCCCGCTTGATGAAGCTCCCCTCCGACAAGGTCAGCAAACTCCGCGCGGCCTACACCGGCGTCACCGTCTGCGTGACCGGCGGCGCGGGCTTCATCGGCGGCCATGTCGTAGACGCCCTCCTCTCCCTGGGCGCCAACATCCAGGTCATCGACGACCTCTCCAACTCATCCCTCGAGCACCTCGCCGGACTGATCGAGCTCGAGCCCGACCGCGTCCGCTTCACCCACGCCTCCATCCTCGATGATGAAGCCGTGGCCGACGCCGTGGGCGGTGCGCAGATCGTCATCCACCTTGCCGCGCTCGGCTCGGTCCCCCGCTCGATCGAAGAGCCCCAGCGCACCTGGAGCGTCAACGCCACCGGCACGCTCCGCATCCTCGAGGCGGCCCGCAACGCCGGCAGCCGCCGCCTCGTGTTTGCCGCGTCATCTTCCGCCTATGGAGAGCAGCCCGCCCTGCCCAAGGTCGAGAGCCAGCCCACAAACCCGCTCTCGCCCTACGCCGTCAGCAAGGCCGCGGGCGAGCAGCTGCTCTCGGTCTGGTCGCGCTGCTACGGCCTTTCCACCGTCTCGCTCCGCTACTTCAACATCTTCGGCCCCCGCCAATCCGCCGACTCCGCGTACGCCGCCGTCGTCGCCGCCTTCGCCAAGAGCCTGCTCGCCGGCGATGCCCCCATCATTTACGGCGATGGCTCGCAGACGCGCGACCTCACCTATGTCAGCAACGCGGTGCTCGCGACGCTCCTCGCCGGCGCGTCTGCTACACCGCTCACCGGCCAGATAGTCAACGTCGGCACCGGCCGCCGCGTCAGCGTGCTCGAGCTCGCGGGCCTCATGGCCCAGCAGACCGGCCAGCAGCATGTCTCCCCGGTCTTCAAGCCCGAGCGCGCGGGCGATGTGAAGCACTCCCTCGCCGACATCTCCGCCGCCCGCCAGCTCCTGGGCTACGAGCCGGTCACATCGCTCGAAGATGGCCTCAGCGAAACCGTCGAGTGGTACCGCCGCAGCCTCGCCGGCACCTGAAGGGACCGCGCCCATGTGGCGTCTGTTGGACACCATCGCTGGCCTCTGGTACCAGTTCTGGATGGTCGCACGCTCCGGCTTCCGCCTCCGCGGCAACTACTGGACCTGGCGCTTCCAAACCGCCTTCGGCCGCGGACTGCCCTCTTCAAAGAAAGAACTCGTGCTCGGCCTGCTCGAATATGGCCGCTGGGTTGCACGCATGCGACGCCTCTAAATCGCCGATGCTGAACTTTCCGACCAGAGGAAACTTCATGCAAACCACACAAAAGAGCGTCCCGTCCACCCCCTTCGCATTTGATAAGTTCCTGCCCGGACTCGTCTTAGGCGTCGTGGTCGGCGGCTTTGCCGGGGCCTTCGGCCCCCCCTTCGCGCACGCCTGGCTCACCATGCCCGCCGACCCCATCGCCCGCACCACGGGCACTGTGAATACGGTCGCCGCGGCAACGCCCACCCCCGACACCTTCCAGAACCACGCCGACGCCTCCACCCAAGCCCTGCCGCTCATCGAATCAGATCGCACCGTCCGATAGGAACGAAGAATGGAACAGGACAAAAAGCCCAACCCCTTCGTCTCCATGTTCATCCCCGGCCTGGTGGTCGGCCTCATTGTCGGCGGCCTCGCCGGGGCCTTCCTGACACCGGTCCTCGAGCGCATGGGCTCCGCCACACCCGCGCCCGCCCTCAATCCCAGCCCCATGCCAACCGCGCCGCGCGAGCGCGACCCGCGACCCGCCCCCGCGCCCGACGAACTGACCCCCACGATGGAAACGCCCGAAGCGCAGCCCCCGACCGACCCCAACGCGCCGCCGCCGGTCACGCCCCCCGCTGAAACCACGCCGCCCGCGCCCCGCTGAACAATCGCGGGGCGCACCGCGCTAGACGTACACTCTCCACATGGATGAGGATGGCGCACGGCGCGCCGCACGCCAACACGCGGAAACCGCACGCCTTCTGGGCGTGGACTTTGTCCCCATGTACCGTCTGCCCCCAGACGGCACCGCCTCCGGGCCCGCACCCGTCGCGCCCATGGCCCCCATCATTGAGGCCAAGCCTGCGGATGTGCTGTACCAGCGCGCTGCCCTCCCCGTCGGCAGCAAAGACAAACTCAAAGCCCTCGATGCCCTCCGCGCCCGCTACGAGCTTGAGGCCCCGCACAAAGGCTTCGTCACCGCCTTCACCAACATCGTCTTTGGCGAGGGCGATCCCAATGCGCGTCTCGTGTTCATCGGCGAGGCCCCCGGCGAAGAGGAAGACCGCACCGGCCGCCCCTTCGTGGGCCGCTCGGGAGACCTGCTCACCAAGATGATCACCGCCATGGGCCTTTCTCGCGAGCAGGTCTACATCTGCAACCTCCTCAAGACGCGCCCGCTCAACAACGCCACACCCACCCCCGCCGAAGCCGCGGCATGCGCCCCCTACCTCTTCGAGCAGATCGAGATCATCAACCCAGATGCCATCGTGACGCTGGGCCTGCCTGCCGCCAAGGCCGTGCTCCAATGCGATGGCACGATGGGCGGCCTGCGCAGCCGCTGGGGCAACATGCTCCTGCCCGGCGGAACCCGCATCCCCGTGATGCCCACCTACCACCCCGCCTACCTGCTGCGCAACTACAACCCAGAAACCCGCGCCAAGGTCTGGGCCGACCTCCAACTGGTCATGGACAAACTGGGCCTCAAGCCCGCGGCAACCCCAACGCCACCCCCGGGGAATGGCCCGGGCTGATCATCTCAAGTCAAGATTTTTCAGGTGTTTATCCCCTGCGCACGCCGCCCGCAGCTGCCCCTTCAAAAAATCTCAAATCCGCGTTCCTTGGTGGAACCAAATGACCCGCCTTGTCGAAAGGATTGGCGTCGGCAGGCACAACCTGCCACCGACCCACAACCTGACCCCCACGAGACCCGGCACTTGGCTCTGTTTTCTGAGTGCCGGGTTTTTTATTTGAATGCCCCGTTTACCTCGATGCCTTGATCCCCTGATGCCTTCTTTTCCGCATCCTTCCCGCCCGCCGCGCGGCATAATGAAGACACGTCCCGCTCTTCCGCTGGGCCCTGCCCGGAGAGACCGCCATGAACATCTGCTCGCTCGCCACCCTCGCCGGCTGCGCCGCCCTCTCGTCCGCAGCAGTCGCCGTCGACAACACTCAAATCATCTACCAAGTCTCCACGGACAATGCCGCATGGTTCAGCGATCTGTTGGTGCAGCCCGGCGACACGGTGTATTGCCGCGCCGTCGTCTCGTTCATCCACGGCTCCCACGGAACGACAACCCCCGTGGGCCTTGCCGCATTCGTCTTTCAGCCCACGGTTTCCAACTGGGACAATGTCGGCACCGGCAGTGAACGTGACACACTGCTCCCCTTTGTCAACAACGGCGCAGGAGGCAACACGTCGTTCCCTCTTGGAGTTGTGACCGATCCGTCTAACCCAACGGCCTTTGGTCGCGTCTCTCCCTATGGCCGCATTAACTTTTCCGCGACGAGTGCGATCCGCGGCCACCTCAACGAGAGTTCCGGCATCAGTTACCTCCGCATCGCCCAAGCGACCGCAACGAGTTTTATTGGCGGCCCCGGCAACTCGACCGGCGGACAGGGCGTCCCCATCAGCCAACTCTCAGACGTCGGGCGCACCGCCAGTGATCCTGCGTTCAACCCCGCCCTTGAAGGGATTGTGGTGTTCAAGTTCGGTATCGTGCTCAGCTCCGATGGGGGCAGCAGGAACCTGCTTGTCGACGCCCCCATCGCAGGCTTTGGCAACCGCAACTCCGTCACGGGCGATCGCGAGGTGTACTGGTTCGGCTCGCTCACCGAGTCCACAGGCCAGCTTCGCGGCACACCCATCGTCACCCCCGCCTACATCCAGATCGGCGTCATCAGCCGTCAGCCCACCGATCAGACCGTCGCGTTTGGAGCCCCCGCCACGTTCACGGTGGTGGGCAGCGGCGACAATGTGCAATACCAGTGGCGCCACAACGCAGTCCCGCTCACCGACGATGGTCACTACGGCGGCACGCAAAGCGCAACTCTCACCATCAGTTCCGCGCTCCTGCCCGACGCCGGGCCGTACGACGTCATCGTCACAAGCTCAGAAGGCACCGCCACCAGCCGGGCGGCCCAACTCTCGCTCACCTGCGCGCCCCCTGTCTACACGCACCTGCCCCAGTCCCTCCGCGTGAGCCCCTGCCAGACGGTGGTCTTCTTTGTCGGCACAGAGCCCACCTACTACCCCCAGTCCTTCCGCTGGCGCCGCAACGGCGTCGACCTCGTCGACAACGCACGCATCTCCGGCTCGATGACCCGCACGCTCACGATTAGCCCCGCCGGCTTCTTCACCGGCGGCAGCTATTCCGCGCTCGTCGGTTACGGCTGCGATGCCCAAGCCACCCCCCCCGTCACCCTCATCATCGACGACCCCGCCGACTTCAACGGCGATGGCGATATCGGCACCGATGCCGACATCTCCGATTTCTTCGCGTGCCTCGCAGGCAACTGCTGTGCCAACTGTTTCTCAACCGACCTCGACGGCGATGGCGACACCGGCACTGATGCCGACATCGAGTCCTTCTTCCGCACCCTGGCCGGCGGCGACTGCTGAGCCCCGCGCTCACACCAGCCCCAGCGCCCCCAGCCCCAGCGGCTCCTTCGTATAGAACGGCTCGCCCGCGCGCACGCCGATGCGCGAGCCGAAGTACCGGTTCGCCGCGGCAATCCACTCCGGCACCTGCACATTCGCGGCATGATCCGCAAACTGCGACTTGTACGCCGCGATCGCCTGCATCTTCCGCTCTTCGTGCCCGCTGATATCCATGATGAACGTGGGGTCCGGCACGCGCCGCAGGTGCGAGCAGTAGTAGTAAATCACCCACTTGGGATACAACGGCGGCTTGCCGCCATCGCCCGGCATGTTCAGGCTTGTCAGCTTCGCATCAAACCGTGCATCCTCGGCGCTGCGCGTCACCGCCATGTGGTCCGGGTGCGCATCCTCCGGGTGCGGGATAACCAGCACGCTCGCCTGGTGCGCGCGGATCGCACCCGCGATGGCGTACCGCGTCTCCAGGCTGTGCATCACCCGCCGGTTGGGCAGGTCCAGCAGCAGGCGGCGCAGCGGCCGCCCTTCGGGCGACAAGACCGCCGCCGCGTTCTTCGCCTCCGCCAGGCGCGTGGGCCGATCCCCGCGCGGCGTGGGGCACCCATCGGTCACATCCAGCAGCAGCACATCGTGCCCCTGCGCCGCCAGCAGCGCAATGGTGCCGCCCATGCCCAGTTCCTGGTCGTCCGGGTGCGGGCCGACGACGAGGATGTTCATTCCGCATCCCCCTTCACCACCACCAGCCCCAGCAGTTCCTTCGCGCCCTCGGGCCCTTCGCCCACGCGGGGCGTCTCGATCTGCGCCAGCACCAGCCGGTCGGGCGTCTCGGACGCGAAGAACCCGCCCGCGCGGAACGCATCCGAAAACTCATCGCGGAAATCCCGCAGGTTCAGCGTGAGCGTCTCGCCCACACCGAAGCCATCAATCGGAAGCGAGAACCGGCCGTTGAGCCACAGCGTCGAGTTTCCAAACGCCCGCGCTGTGGTGTTCGTCAGCTCAATCTTGGTGACCCTCCGCACCACCTGAATATCCAGCGAGCCCTGCTGCGCCAGCGGCGGGTAGGTGCGGGCATAACTCACCACATCGGGCCCGGACTGGCAGCCCGCAGTGCCCAGGCTCAGGCCCAGAAGGCCCACGCCCAACGCCGCGCCGACCAACATCCGGAGGGAAAGAACACGAAAGGGGGGTGTTTGCACGCCTCTATAGTCCCAGCAATGTCCTGCCAGAGCAACCACGCTTCGTCCCCGCAAGGGAACGCCACCGCCCCCAGCCCCGGAATCGCCCCCGGGGGCGAAGGGCTGGACCCCCGCCGCATTGCCGCGGAGGTCGGCAGCCGCGGCATGGACCCCCGCATCACCGCCCTGGTCCCCGCCTTCGACGCCCCCTTCTTTCAGGCGGGCCTCGCCGGTTATTCCGACGCCGCCATGCGGATCATCGCCCGCCGCCACGGCTGCCCCTTCTGCGTCACCGAGGCCCTCCTCGACCGCACCCTCCTCGCCGGCGGCCGCGGCTTCGACAAG
>JBBSOF010000023.1:0-47857 GCA_038260025.1 Phycisphaerales bacterium | reverse complement strand
TTGCCGACGACGATGTCCCACGCCGAGAGCGGGGTGGTGATGAGGGCCTCCCACGTCCGCGCCTCGCGCTCGCCGCTGATGCTCGACGTGGTGCTTGCCGCGGCAGACAGCAGCATGATCATCGCGCCGAGCACGGAAAGCATGGAATGAAGATTTTCCTCGTCGATGCCCGCCGACCAGTAGCACACCCCCAGCAGCGCACCGGCGCCGACGAGGCCCAGGATCAACTGGGTGCGCGAGCGGAACACGGGCTGGCGCGTCTCGCGCCACAGCACCGGCGCATTGCTCACTTCGCGCACCACGCCCTCAACGGCGGTGGTGGGGCGGCGCTTCCGCCGCGCCCGCGCGGCAGCCTCCAAAGGCGACGCGGCCGGTTCGCCCGCGGCTTCATCGGTAGTCGCCGGAGAGACTTCAGCAACCGGAGCGTTGACCAACTTCTTCGAAGCCTTGGCTTTCTTCCCCTTGGGGATGGGCGCTCCGCCCGCGCCCTCGCGCGCCAGCACACCGCGGAGACGCGCGGAAGAGGCCAGCACCAGCAGCACGCACAGCCCCAGCGTATACGCGGTGGAGGACATCCACGCGATCCGGGAATCCATGTTCTGCCCGCTGAGGCTCTCGATGGTGACGAAACCCATGGCCGCGGGCGTGCAGAAGTGGGTGTAGGCCCACCGCGGCACGTCGATACCCAGACTGAATTTTTTGGAAAGCAGGGTGATCATCAGGCATCCGATGGGCACCATTGCCTGCAGCACCACGATGCTGAGCAGCCCGCCCGCAACGGCAGCCGGGGTCCGCCTGGCGCCGATTGAAAAGAACAGCCCGCCCAGCCCCGCGAGCAGCGCGGTGCTCAGCCCCAGGCATGTGCCCGCCACGATGACCTCCGCCGAGACTCCGCCGAACACGCGCACCGCCAGCAGCAGCGGCGCGGCCGCCAGGGTCAGGATCAGCACCTGCACAAAGAACGCGCTCGTCTTGCCGATGACGATCTGCCACGCCTTGAGGGGCGTCGTCAGGAGCGTGGAGAGGGTGCCCGCGCGCTTCTCCTCGCAGATGGTCGGCGCACCATAGATCACCCCTGCCATCGACAGCGCGATGAGCTGGAACCAGATGATCACCTGCGTCGTGCCGGGGGCGATCTCCTGCATCGCCTGCAGGCGGGCCGTCGCCGATTGGTTCAGGCGCAGCGACGCGAACACGCTGAGGAACGTGAGGCCCACCACGATGAGCAGCGCCGTCCCGTACATCGAGCGCATCCAGTAGGTCCCGCCCTTGCGCCCGCTGATCCACATGTCCTTCTGAAAGATCGGCCCCGGCACCGCCACCAGAAAGTTCGACGGCCGCAACGCCCGCCGCAGCCGCTGCCCCAGCCGCTCGCGCGGCGCACGCACCGGCCCTGCCGGTCCGGTCTCTGTCGCGCTGGCCTGGCTCATTGCAGGGCCCCCGTCGTCAGCTTAAGGAACGCGTCCTCAAGCTTCACTTCCTGCGGCTGGAAGCTTGCGATCCGCGAACCGCCCGCCAGCAGGCGCTCGATGATGAAGTGGTGCCCGTGCTCACCCAGTGACAGTTCCACCGTCAGCAGGCTGCCATCCTGCGCCACCTGCGCCACGCGGGGGTCTTTCAGCAGGTTGTCCCGGGCCAGGGCCGCTGCCGCGCTGTCACCCTCCAGTCGCACAAGGATCTTCTCGCCCACCGCGCTTGAGGCCCGCGTCCGCGCCAGGGCATCGCGCATCGAGCCCGAGTAGAGCAGTCGCCCGCGCTCGATGATCCCGATGCACGTGGACATCTCTCCGAGCTCGGTCAAAATATGGCTGCTCACCATCAGCGTCTTGCCCATGCGGCCCAGTTCGGTCAGCAGGCCGCGCATCTCAATCCGTGCCCGCGGGTCCAGCCCGCTCGCCGGCTCATCCAGGAACAGCACCTTGGGGTCATGGATCAGCACCCGCGCCACGCCCAGACGCTGCTGCATGCCGCGCGACAGGCTGTCCACCAGTGCCGTGCGCTTCTCTGACAGGTCCGTCAGGTCGAGAACCTGGTCGATGATCCGCCGCCGCTCCTTCCGCGGGATCGTGAACGCCGCGGCAAAGAACTGGAGATACTCATCCACCGTCAGGTCGTCGTATACCCCCAGAAAGTCCGGCATATAGCCGATCAGCCGGCGGATGTCGTCGGCGCGGCTTGCCGTGCTCAGCCCGCACACCTCCGCCCAGCCCCCGTCGGGCTTCAGCAGGCACGCCAGGATCTTCATCGCCGTCGTCTTGCCCGCCCCGTTGGGCCCGATGAAGCCGAAGATCTCCCCCGGACCGATCTCCAGCGTCAGGTTGTCCAGCGCGGTGAGTGTGCCGTACCGCTTTGTGAGCCCGCTTGTCTTGATCATGGGTTCGTCTCCACCGGCACCAGCAGCCGCAGGATGGCGGTGCGGCGCAGCCGCACATCCGCACCGCTTTCGGTTGCAACATCGGCGGGAAGCCCGCCAACCTCCGCATACACACACACGTTCCGGCCCTCCGCGAGGCGAGCGACTATCGCCTGCTCGCGCTCGCGGACCCACGCCAGCGACATGGGCCCAGCTGATGTCTGGTAGCCCAGGTCCTGCACCACCCGGCCAAACCGGATCGGCGCCACGTTGGTCGCCGCGGCCGCCGTCGAGAAACACATCCGCCCCGCGTCGTCAGTTGGGGCCGGGCTCAGCGCACGCCACGCATCCGAGGCCGTCCGTACGGCCACCGACTTAACCGTCGCGCCGGCGGGCATGTTGACCATCGTGACCATCCACTCGTCGCCCGTGCCTTCAGCCGCCCCCGGCGTCACCCGCACCGTCGCGCCGATGTCGCTGGGGAGCGATTCCGCCAGCGGCGAGGTATCCGCCAGCGTGCGGTATGTCCACTGCGGCACGTTCACCTGCCCCGGCCACGCCGCCCGCACCGGTCCATCCGCATCATCTGTTGACAGCATCAGCGGCATGTCCGGCATCAGCATACCGCTCCGCTGGTTCCAGTATTGACTGAACGAGACACTCCGCGCCCACGAGCCCGCCCGTGTCTGCTTCAGCGGCAGCGAGATCGTGCGGCCCGCAAACACACCATCCAGGCCCATCTCGGCCGTGTACACCGGGCGGCCATCGGGCCCGCAGAAAGAGTCGATCACCGAGAACCGACCGAACGACGTGATACCCGACCGCACGACGCGCGGCGCGATGAGCGCCACCACGCAGGCGATGCCAATCCACATCAGCGCCGTCTTCCATGAGTGCTGCGCCAGGCGCATCCGCCGCAGCACCAGCGCATCAAAGGGGCCGATCATCAGGATCAGCACCACCATGCACAGCACAATCGCGATGAACACCCCGGCGCCCACGGGCGGGGCCTCCGCCAGGGCATCCAGCACATCGTTGACGGCCGCGTCGGGCTCGGTGACGCCCCATGCGAAGCCGCCCGAAGTCTGGTTGGCACTCTGGAGCGCGTTCGGGGGCATCACCGGCAGCAGCGCGGCACGCCAGAACAGGCGCGCCACCGCTGGTGTCTGAGTGTTCGGCGCAGCCGCGGGGTCCAGCCCGACGATCGCCACCATCCCCAGCCCCACTGGCCCGTACGCGGTGAAACCGCTGGCGTGCTCCGCCTCCATCACCGGGGCACCTTCCTCATCCACCTGTGCATCGGCCGTCGGGATGCCGATCTTCCAGCCAGCCCGCTTTCCCGCGGCAGTGAGGCGCAGCGCCCGGGCGATGACGGTTGTCGATGCCTCATCAAGGCCCCACACATCACCCTCGGCGCCCAGCCGCCGCGGCGGCGCTGCTTCCAGCGGCGGCTCATCCATCGCAAGCACCGCAGGCCAGGCCGCGCTGCCCGCGGAGAGGCGTAGCGCCAGGCGACCGCCGGAGCGCACCCACCGCACCAGCGCCGCGCGGCTGCGCGGGTCCGCACGCACCAGTGACTCCTCATCCACAATCAGCAGATCGGCCGATTCATACGCCGCCCACGACATCGGCAGCCTGTCCGCCGCCGCGCTGGTAAACCGGATGATCTCCCAGACGTTCGGCGTTGCCGGGTCCGCTGATGGCGCCGGGAACATGTCGGCATCGGGCTTGGGCCGAAGATCGAACAGTGGCTCGAAGGCCTCTCCCGCCGAGGACCGGCCCACGACCACCACGAGGGGCACCGTGCGGATTTTCGGCAGCCAAAGCTCATCCGCTCCGGGCCGAGTGAGGCAGGTCATCTTTGTCGTGAACTTGCCGTCGGTCAGCTCAAAGTCAATCCGGTCGCACGCCCGCGGCAGCAGCAGTGGCAGTTCCACTGCCGTCACCACCCCCGGCGTGCTCGAGACAGGCGCCACCGCCATCCGCACGCTCTGCCCCGCCGTCTGCACGTGCGAGGCGCTCAGCAACCCTGTGAACGCCCGCTGGTCACTCGTGATCAGCACCCGCGCGGGCTGCCAGCGGTCGGCCACCACGCTGTCGTCGGACCAGCCGATCTCAACCCCGACAATCTGTACCGGCGGCGGGTCATCGGCCGCTGCCGCGGGCCCCGCGAAACCCCACATCAGCGCACCAAGTGCCAGCACGAACCCCCACACGCGTGCATTCACAGGTACACCTTCCTGTTATAGATGAACCATTCAAACATCGCGATCCCCAGCGCCGCCAGTATGAGCCAGGGCCAGAGATCGCGCTGCGATTCGCTCTCCCGCTGCGTCTGCGCCTGCACCAGCGTGGTGGCGAGCGCGATGCGCTCCGCCGCCGCGATGTCGGACTCAACGGGGCTGAGCATGTCCGCCACAAAGGTTCGCACGACACGCCCTGCCGCGTTTGTGAAGTCTGTTGGACCGGGGGTGCCCACCCATGAAAGCTCGTAGACCCCCACGGTGTTGATGGGGCCGTAGTCCACTCGCCCGTCGAGCCCGCTCGTCAGTGCCTGGCGCTCGCCGCCCGGTAGCAGCAGCTGCACGTTCGTGGCCCCCGCGGGGATGCGGTCTGACAGTGCTCCGCCCAGCGTCAGCATGTGCCCGCCGGTGCTGAAGGAATCTTCGCCCAGGTAGTTGATGGTGGAAGCCAGGAACAGCACGAAGCTCGGCTTGAAGGGCCAGTCGCTGTCCCCGGGGTTGAAGGGCACCACGATGGCGCGGGCATCGCCCGCGCCAGCCTCGATGATGATCGGCCCGTTGTCCGCCGTGGCCAGGGCGATGGCCCCGCTGTCGCGCACCAGTTCGACCGGGTTTGACACCGCGATCTGGATGGATGCCAGGTTCGCGAACCGCAGCGCGGGGTGGTCGCGCCGCCAGTCCACCACATCCGCCGCATCGGCGCGGCCCTTATCGGTGATCCCCATGCCGCCCGGCACCGCCCCCAGCACGAGGTACCGCCCCGCGGGCAGCGAGCTCGCGGGCGTGCCCGAGCCAGTTGCATCAGCCCCCGGCGACCACCCGTTGAGCACCACCACGTCATACTGGCCCAGGCCACCATCGCGGGCCCGCTGCTCAAACTGCGATGTCGTGAGCACATCAAGGCGCGACAGGGGCAACCCCGACAAGGCGGATGTCAGGAACAGGTCGTCGCGGCCCACCACCGCTACTGACATCTTCTTGGCCGGGGGCACCACCAGCCACGCCCGGTCATCCGCGTCCAGCACATCGCCCACCACCGGCGCGCCGCCGCTGCGCACCCGCACCTGCACCAGCGCCCCCTGCCCACGATCCAGCTGGAACACCACACCGCTGCTGACCGGCTCCGCGGCAGGCGGCGCGGCGATAGGCGCTGCCCCCTCCTTCGCCGGCGCGCCAGGCGGCGGCTCAACTGCCCCCGTCCCCGGCAGGCTCAGCGGCCGGATCGCCGCGATCGAGCCATCGATTGACATCTCGACATCAACCGTGCGCGCCTGCGGGTCGTTGCTCTGCACCGCCACGAAGATGCTCAGCTTGTTGGGGTTGTCATAGCTGCGCTCCGCCCGCAGCCCCACGATCGCAAAGTTGAGAGCTGCCGCCTTCCCCGTGCGGTGGTACAGCACGGTATCCGCCGGGTCGGGCCGGGCCTTCTCGGCGTCGGGCAGGCGGCCATCGCTGTACACATGGATGGTGACGGGAAGCGGCTGCTCACCCGCGGGGTCGGTTTCCGCCCCGCTGCGACGCGGCTTGTGCGCTGCCGCGAGCCGCACCGCCTCTTCAATGGATGTTGGCCCATCGGTGGGCGTGATCGACTCAATGGCGCTCTTCAGCAGCCCCTTGTCGCTGGTAAATGCCTGCCGCACCTCTGCGCCACCCGCAAAGGCGATCACCATCGCCTCATCGCCCCCCGACGCCCGGGCGAACACGCTCCCCTCGCTCATGGCGTCAACCAGCGAGATTGCCTGGCGCTTGGCTTCGTTCAGGCGCGACACGGCATCGCCGCGCGGATCGAGCTCATCAACAGCCGCCATGCTGCCCGAGCGGTCGATCAGGATGATGTGCCGCCCGCCCGCCACCGCCCGCCCTCGGAACTGCACCTGTCCCAGCGCGAGGATCAGCCCCACCAGGGCCAGCAGTTGCAGGAACAGCAGCAGGTTCCGCCGCAGCCTCTGGAAGGGCGCGTTGGCGTACACATCCTGGATCGCCTTCTTCCACAGCAGCGTCGAGGAAACCTCCACATCCCGCCGCCGCAGCTTCAGAAAATACAGCAGCAGCAGCGTGGGGATCGCAATCCCCGCGGCAACCGCCGCGTACATCGGTGTCAGCCAGGTCACTTCACCACCCCGCGCTTCCGCAGCGCATCGAGCACCAGCGTCTCGATCGGCGCATCACTGCGGATCGACAGGAACGTCATGTCCCGCCGCAGGCAGAAGGCGTGCAGCTGCGCCCGGAAGCCGGCAAGGTTCGCCTTGTACCGCTTCAGCAGCGGCGAAGAGATCGTCACCTCCGCGCTGTCCGCATCCTCCATGTCCTTCAGTCGCAGGTCGCCCGCGAGTGTGGGGTCCTCCTCCTGCGGGCTGAGCACTTGGATGCAGAACACGTCGTAGCCGTGCCCCAGCAGTCTGCGCAGCCCGTCCTCGTACCCTTCCTTGAAGAAGAAGTCGGAGAAGATCAGCATGATCCCCTTGCCGCGCCGCGCCAGCGCGATGCGCGTCGCCGCCTCACGGAAGGAGAACGTGCCCCCCGGCGTCAGGCTGCACAGGAAGCGTGCGAGGTCGTGCGTCCGCCGCTTGCCACGGAGGTCGCGCAGTGCGCCCATCACACCGCCCATCACACCGCCCGCCGCCCTTGCCGCCCCTTCGCCGCTCGGGCCGCTGTCACCCGATGCCTCACCGCCCATGGCCGTGATGCTCACGCGGTTAAGGTTCACAAGCCCGACATAGCCCAAGGCCATCGCCGCCTTCTGCATGAACAGGAACTTACCCGGCTCGCCGGTGTCAGCGCTGGCGCTGGCATCGATGACGATGTTGAGCGATAGGTCCTCCTCCTCAAGGAAGAGCTTGAGGAACAGGCTGTCCAGCCGCGCAAAGATGTTCCAGTCGATGTGCCGGATGTCATCGCCGCTGACATACGAACGGTGATCCGCAAACTCCACGCTCTGCCCGCGCTTCTTGCTCCGCCGCTCCCCCTTGAGCTTGCCGAAGAACACCCGCTTGGAGGACAGGTCCAGCGGGTCCAGCCGCGCAATGAGAGCGGGACTGAGCAGGTCTTCAACGCCCTGTGGGCGGGTGGGGTTTGTGGTTCGCAGCATGGGTGTTATGTACGCGGCTCTCGCCCGAGGGAAGCCGGATCAGTTCCCGAAAGGATCTCCGCTGACTTCTTGCCGTCGCTCCTGGTCGACCACACACGCCAGCCGATCACTTTGTCATGCTCATCAAACAGCAGCGACATGTACCGAGAGTACGGGAACATGTCGTAAATCATGGGAATCAGCACCAGCACTCGCCCGCCGAAGCGAATCTCATACACATCCCTCGCTGCGAAGACTGTCGGCTCCTTCGCGTCCTGCATCGACATCCGCCGGTCCTCGCCCGGCAACGGCAGCATCCCGCACTCGCGAGCAACAACGCCCGCACGATCACGTTCCATCCCCGGCGCAAACCGCGAGTGCAGCCGCTCCGCCATCTCCCGCGGCGCCAGCTCCGCGCGGATGGTGTACCGCGGCGGCAGGTTGATGCAGCCCGGCCCCACACCCAGCGCCGCAGTCACCACCGCCAGCGTGAGGAGGGCGTTGCTTTTCATAGCCACAGCCCCGTCCACACCGCCAGCACCATCAGGCACCCCTGAGACACCACCGTGCTGCGAACCGCATCGTGCTCTCCGACCATGATCGATTTCACGCGGCCCTGCTCATCCAGGCCGAAGCGAAGCACCTTGTCGGTACGCCGGAACCATCCATACTCCTCCGGCAGCAGCCACGCGGCAACCACCCGCTCATCCCGCCGCGCTCCCGGGACCTTGTACACCCACATCCGCACGTCCGACACCACATCGCTACCGACATCACCCCATTGCAGCCCCATGCCATCCAGTTCCGCACCCAACTCATCGCCTGTGGTGCCAGGGCGGATATGCGCGCACGTCAGTTCCAGCAACTGATCGTTCTTCATGCTGGAGTTCACTGCCGCGAGGTTGACCGTGGGCGGCAACGAGCAACCCGTAAGAAGGCACGCGGGTGCAAGCATCACGATGAATCGATTCATGCACCACCCCCTTGCAAAGCGAACGCGGAGGCCGCGGAGGGGAGCGGAGTGTGGTCAGAGTGGAAGCAGGCGGGGCTGGGAGTGTTGTTGGAAAGGACCCGCCGATAAAGCCCATCCTTCAGGCGGGTGCAGTTGAAGTTGATCAGCAGGCCCAGCGGCAAGCGCGCGGTTCGCAGGTATGTCACCAGTTGTGCCAAATGAAGGTCGCTGACCTTTTCCACCGACTTCAGCTCCACGACAAGCACATCGCCAACAACCAGATCAAGAACCGTCTCGCCGAGAACGGCGTTTTTGTAAGAAACTGCAACGCGGTGCTGCTGACGAAACGGGATCTGTCGCTGTAAGAGTTCATAGACCATCGCCTGCTCATAAAGCCGCTCAAGCAGGCCAGGTCCCAGCGTTTTATGGACATCAATCGCCGCGCCAATAACAGCCTCGCTCAAGCGATTCCATTCCGAAGGCACATCAAAAAGCTTGCTCGGGTTCTGTGTCATCTCTCTCTCTCTCTCTCTCTCTTTCTCTCTTTCTTTCTCTCTTTCTTTCTCTCTTTATTCCGCGTCCCCTCCGCTCTCTCTCCGTGCCCTCCGCGTTCTCTTCGCCTTCACGCCCCAATCTTCACCGGCTCCGTCGCCGTCATCTCCACGATCTGCTTCACCAGCGCATCAGGGTCCACCCGGTCAGCCTCCGCCTCAAAGTTCAGGATCAGCCGGTGGCGCAAGGACATCGCCGCGACGCTGCGGATATCCGCGAAGCCCACGTGGAACCGTCCCTCCACCAGCGCCCGCACCTTGGCGCCCAGCATCAGCGCCTGCGCAGCGCGCGGGCTCGCACCGCACCGCACATACTTATTCGTCGGCCCGCCCGCTCCGCCCGCGGCCATCGCCCCGCCCGGGTGCGTCGCCAGCACCAGGCGCGCGACATATTCCTTGACGTGCGGCGCCACCACCACGCTCCGCGCCAACTGCTGCATCTCGATGATCCCCGGCCCGTCGAGCACCTTGCCGACCTCGGGCTGCGTTGCCGCAGTGGTACGATCCAGGATCGTCATCAGGTCCTGCAACTGGCTATACCCCACGACAATCTTGAAGATGAATCGGTCCATCTGCGCCTCGGGCAGGGGGTACGTCCCTTCCTGCTCGATGGGGTTCTGCGTGGCCAGCACCAGGAAGGGCGCGTTGAGCTTGTGCGTCTGCCCCGCGATCGTCACGCTCCGCTCCTGCATCGCCTCCAGCAGAGCCGACTGTGTCTTGGGCGTAGCGCGGTTGATCTCGTCTGCCAGCACCACCTGCGCAAAGATCGGCCCCTTCTGAAACTCAAACTTCCGCCGCCCCGTCTCGGGGTCCTCCATCACCACGTTCGTGCCCACGACGTCGGCAGGCATCAGGTCGGGCGTGAACTGGATGCGGCTGAAGGGCAGGCTCAGGGTCTGCGCCAGCGTGCGCACCAGCAGCGTCTTGCCTAACCCCGGCACGCCCTCCAGCAGCACGTTGCCCCCGGCGAAGAGCGCGAGCAGCACGCCCTCCACGATGTCGGTGTGCCCCACCACCACCTTGCCGATCTCGTTGCGCAAGCGCAGGAACGACTCACGGAACTTCTCACACTGGGCCTTCACCTCCGCGGGCGTGGTGGGCTCGGGCACTCTGGTCGCGGCCATCTTGGACTCCCTGCGGCAGGCAGAACGCGCATCAACACATTGGGAACGCACACAGCGGCCTTCCGCTCACCGTATATACCCGCCCGACGCGCAAGCGGTGCGGTGCGGGGCCCGGAGAGTCTAACCGAAAGCCCCTATCAAACGCCCAACCCTCTTTCGCGTCGAACGCGGTATGATCGGCCCCATGCCCGCCTCTAACGCCGCCAAGGCGTCCAAACCCGAAAAGTCCTCCGCCACCCCTTATAAGGATCGCCTTGCCCGTCTCCGGGCCTTGGCCCTTAAACACACGGTCAGCCACACGCTGATCACCAACCCGCTCGATGTTGGGTACCTGACCGGATTCCTCGGCGGGGACAGCTACCTTGTCGTCTCGCCCAACTCTGCCACCATCATCACCGACTTCCGCTACATCGAAGAGCTGGAGCCGGTGAAACCCATCGCCAACATCTTCATGCGCAAGGGCTCGATGCCTGCCGCGGTGGCCGAGGTCTTCACCAGCACCAAAGTTGACCGCTGCGGTTTCCAGGCCGACCACGTCACCGTCGCGCACCAGGCCGAGATCGCCAAGGCGCTGGGCAAGGGCCCGCAGAACCGCCTCGTCGCCACCACCGGCCTGGTCAACCAGATGCGCGTCATCAAGGACGATTTCGAGATCGCCCTCATCCAGAAGGCCGTCAAGATCCAGGAGGAGGCCCTCAAAGCCACACTCCCGCAGATCAAGGTCGGTCTCTCAGAGCTTGAAGTCGCGGCAATCCTTGAGAGCGAAATGAAGTCCCGTGGCTCGTCCAAGCCCGGCTTTGAGTCCATCGTCGCCGCCAAGGCCAACGGTTCGCTGCCGCACTACCGCCCCAGCGACAAGGTCAAAGTCACCAAGGGTCAGCCGCTGCTCATCGACTGGGGCAGCACCTACCACGGCTACCAGGGCGACATGACCCGCACCTTTGCCATGGAAACCTGGCCCAAGAAGATCAAGGAAATCTACGAGATTGTCCGCGAGGCCCAGCAGATGGCCGCCGATGCGCTCGCGCCCGGCAAGACTACCCACGAGATCGACGCCATCGCCCGCGACCACATCACGAAGGCCGGCTATGGCGAGCAGTTCGGTCACGGGCTGGGCCACGGGCTGGGCCTCTCGAAAGAGCCGCCATTCCTCAACCCCCTCTACCCGCCCGAGCCGCTGCAGGTGGGCCACGTCTGCACCATCGAGCCGGGGATTTACCTCCCGGGCGTAGGCGGAGTCCGCATCGAGGACCAATATGTGATCACCGAGAAGGGCGCGAAAAACTTCTGCTCGCTGCCGAAAGATGTGGCGTGGTCTACGTTGTGAGTGTTTTACCACAGAGAGCACAGAGCACACAGAGAAAGCACGAGCGAAGAAGAAGAGCTGGATGGACTGGTGATTGATCGGCTTGAACGGTTGTTCCCCTCTGTGTTCTCTGTGGTTCAATTGCCGGAGTATCCATGATCGACATCGCCAAACTCAAAGAACTCGTCGCCCTGATGGCCGAGCACGACCTCGCCGAGGTCGATCTCAAGAACGGTGAGGAATCCATCACCGTCAAGCGGGCCGCGCCCGCGCCGGCGATGGATTACGCACCCCCGCCCATGCACCACGCCCCTGCGCAGGCCACGCTGCCCCAGGCCGCCCCTGCCGCTGCCCCCGCCGACGCGGGTATCACTATCGACTCACCGATGGTCGGAACCCTCTACCTCGCGGCAAACCCCGACTCCCCCGCCTTCATCAAGCCCGGCGCCCAGGTCACCCCCGACACCGTCGTCTGCCTCATCGAAGCCATGAAGGTTTTCAACGAGATCAAGGCCGAGAAGTCCGGCACCCTTGAGCGGATATTGGTCAAGAACGGCGAAGCCGTCGAGTTCGGCCAGAAGCTCTTTGCCCTGAAGCCGGCCTGACTCACTTGATGCCTTGATGCCTCCTGCCTCGATGCCTTCTTTCGACCCGAGACCCCTGCATGTTCAAAAGAGTCCTCATCGCAAACCGCGGCGAGATTGCGCTGCGGATCATGCGCGCCTGTAAAGAGATGGGCATTGAGACGGTCTGCGTGTATAGCACCGCAGACAAAGACGCGCCCTATCTGCGTCTCGCCGACCGCTCCATCTGCATCGGCCCCGGCCCCGCCAAAGAGTCCTACCTCAACATCTCCCGCATCATCGCCGCGGCAGAAGTTGCCGACGTAGACGCCATCCACCCGGGCTACGGCTTCCTCTCCGAGCGCCCCGACTTCTCGCAGGCCTGCCGCGACTGCAAGATTGAGTTCATCGGCCCGTCACCCGAGGCCATGGGCAAGCTCGGTGACAAGGTCGAGTGCAAGCGCACCGCCAAGGCCAACAAGGTTCCGATCTTCCCCGGCTCCGAGGGAGCCATTGAAGATGAAGAAGAGGCTGTCCGGGTTGCAGCGGAAATCGGCTATCCCGTCATCATCAAGGCCGCGGCAGGCGGCGGCGGGCGCGGCATGCGCGTCTGCCGCAATGAGGCCACGCTCCGCAGCAGCCTCCGTCAGGCCGGGCAGGAAGCGCTCGCCGCCTTCGGCAACGGCGCGGTCTTCATCGAGAAGTTCCTGGAGCATGCGCGGCACATTGAGGTTCAGTGCCTGGGCGACAAGCACGGCCACAGCGTCCACCTGTGGGAGCGTGACTGCTCCATGCAGCGCCGCCACCAGAAGGTCATCGAGGAGGCACCCGCCCCCAACGTCAACCGCAAAAAGATGGAAGTTGTCTGCGAAGCCGCGGCAAGGCTCATCAAGGCCGCCAACTACCACGGTGCGGCCACCGTCGAGTTCCTCATGGACTCCCAGCACAACTTCTACATGCTCGAGGTCAACACCCGCGTTCAGGTTGAGCACCCCGTCACCGAGCTCATCACCGGTATCGACATCGTGAAGATGTCGATCATGGTTGCCGCGGGAGAGCCCATCCCCTTCAAGCAGCGCGAAGTGACGGTCCGCGGCCACGCCATGGAGTGCCGCATCAACGCCGAGGACCCCGACAAGGGGTTCCGCCCCTCCGCCGGCCGCGTTGATCTGTGGCAGACCCCCGGCGGCCCCGGCGTCCGTCTCGACACGCACGTCGTTCCCGGCTACGTCGTGCCGCCCAACTACGACTCCATGATCGGCAAGCTGATCGTCCACGCCGACGACCGCGCCCAGTGCATGAAACGCATGTCCCGCGCCCTCCGCGAGTTCAGCGTCGGCCCCATCCACACGACCATCCCCCTGCACTCACGCCTGATGGAAAACTCCGCCTTCATCGAGGGCGGTGTGGATATCCACTACCTTGAGCGCCTGCTGAAGTGACCGCGCCGCATCACCCTGCCGCGCACGCGGCCAGACCAAGCACGATGACGTTGATGACCACGGTGTAGATCACCGCGATGATCAGCGAGTGCTTCCAGCTCAGCTTCGCGAACAGGCGGATGCACGCCGTCAAGATCACAAACTGCGCGCCAGCGTTGAGCACCGTAGACCCTGTGCCCTCGTCCAAGACGGCATCGATGCCCAGCGATGCAAGGATGCCGAGCACCCCCGACACCACCAGCGTGAGGACACCCGTCTTGACATCAACTTCTTCGCGCGCCACCAACCCCGCGATCCATGCCAGCATGAACCCGAGAACGACATAGATCGCCAGCAGAATGAAGATTCCCATCGATTGCCTCCCCCGCGCGGCGAGGGCATCTCTTCCGCGCGGGGGCCAATATATCGACTATCGATGCGGGTGATAGTGGCCGCGGTGCGGCTCTACGACCACCACCGGGGGCGGCCCGCACCGGTACTCCTCAACAACAACTACCCGCCGCGGCGGTGGCGGGCAATCGCCATACGAATGCCGCTCCGCAACCACGCACCCGCCCAGGCCCAGTGTGGAAACCGCCAACCCCGCCAGCACGCACATACGCCGCAACATCGATCTGCTCCCGGGCGGTCTTCCGCCCCAAAAAGTCTCAGAATCAGGCCCAGAACCTGAGCCCATACCGGTTGTATGCGTTCACTAACATTTTGTTCCCGGGGTTGGATAGGATTTCGCTTTCCACGGAAGCCAACCCTGCGCTACATCGCCATTGATCTTGGTGACAAACGAACCGGCCTCGCCATCGGCGATGCCATCACGCGCCTGGTCACGCCCCTCGCCGTCCTTGAGTCCCCCGTCACCATCCGCGATGGGGAACAGCTCCTCGACGACCTCGAGAAGGCCATCGCCGAGCAGGTCGGTCCCCGTGCCGCGGCAGAGCTGGTGGTTGGCCTGCCCATCAACATGTGCGGCAGCGAGGGCCAACGCGCCAAGATCGTGCGGACGCTCGCCGCCCGCATCGCCAAGCGCACGGGCCGCCGTGTTCATTTTCAGGATGAGCGATTGACCAGTGCCCAGGCCGACTGGTCGATGGCCCAGTCCGGCATGACGCACAAGGACAAGAAGAATCGCCGCGATGCGCTTGCCGCGGCAGTCATCCTGCAGGATTTTCTAGCGGGGCTCGTCACGCCGCCTGATGAGCCAGAGCAACTTTAGGAGTACGGGCCAGTGCCGGGGTGCGATCAGCAGCTGCCGCCGGCGAGCACCCGGAAGAACGCTTCGATGTCGGCATCGGTGCCGCTGTCGCCATCGTCATCGAAGTCGGGCGTGCAGTTGGGGCAGCAGTTGCCCGCCATGCACGCGAAGAAGGCTTCGATGTCGGCGTCCGTGCCGCTGTCGCCATCACCATCGATGTCGGCGACGCAGGTGTTGGGCCTTGCCGCGAACTCGACGCCGGTCATCGTCAGGTGGTACTGGATGGTCGAGCCCGCACCTTCCCAGTGGTGAATGGGGTTGGCCGCGCCGGGGCCGTTGGGGCGGGATTGCGCGTTGAGGGTTGTGTCCCACAGCCGGTTGCCCGCGGCATCGACGGGGTAACGCTCTGATGTGGCGATGCCGATGAAGTAGTCGGCCTCACGCAGGCTCACCAGCGATGAGTCGAGCACCGGCAGGATGGGCGTCCGGGCGTCGATGGCCACCACGCCGCGCCCATCGGGCGTAAAGAGGCACAGCTGCGCGCCATCGCCGAAGTAGCGGATCAACTCCGCGAACGCGGAGAACTGCGCAACGTTGGAGATTCGGATGCGGTAGAGGTCGGCGTCGGACGCGCTGCCCATGCCGCGGATCTGGTGGAGGGGGCCGTTGCCGCGGGTGATCTGCGCGGTGTCGGGCGTCTCGCCGGTGTCGATCTTGAGGTACTCGTACCAGATGTCGGCGGGCGGTGGCGCATCGTCGAGGGTGATGGTCACCGTCTCCCAGATGGCGTCGGGGCCGGTGGGGTCGTCGGCGGTGTCGAAGAACTGGAAGGCCCACGGCCCCGCGGCACGCACGGGCGACTCAAGGTCGAAGGTGCTGTCGACAAGCGTGAACGTGTCGTACTCATCGAGCAGGTCGCCGAAGGGGTAGACCCAGATGATGTTCCAGTCGGGTGCGCCCACCGCGATCTGGGTTTCCAGAAGCGTCTGCGAAGGTACGAGGGAGCGGATGGTTCCGGCGATGTGGACGCGCGACGCCATGTAGGTGCCGTGGAACTCGCACTCGCGGAACTCGTTCTCCACCCAGTTGCGCATGCCATCGTTGAGCACGTTGGTGAAGGTGATGCTCTCGCGGGGTTCGGCGTGGGCGATACCAGCCAGCACCGCAAGCCCCAGCACTGCATTCGTTACGCCTGCCTTCATGCGATCCCTCCGGGGGCGAATCCTCATCCTCATGGTGTACCACACCTTGCGGCCAATGTCACCCATCAAAGCCGGTCTTTCAACAATACGGGCGGTCCGGCCGGTTGGGGCGGGTTGCGGTACCCTGCCCGCCATGCCCACCCCGCCGCAGGACCTGCCACGCACGATCGGCTTTGTCGGGGCGCTGGGGATCATGCTGGGCGTCATTATCGGCAGCGGCATTTTCCGCACGCCATCGGACATCGCGGGGCAGTTGAACAGCCCGGGCCTGATCCTGGTGATGTGGGGGGTGGGGGGGTTGCTGTCGCTGTTCGGCGCTCTGACATACACCGAACTTGCGGTGGTGTTCCCGCGGTCGGGGGGGCTGTACAACTTTCTGTACCAGGGGTTCGGGCGGCCCACCGCGTTTGTGTTCGGGTGGACGTACATGCTGATCTCCAAGCCATTCGCGGCGGGGGCGATCACCACCATTTTCGCGGAGTACCTGCACCTCAACGAGCGCGCGGCAGCACTGGCCGGGGCGCACCTGGGCGTGGGGCATGGCATCGACACGACGTGGACTGAGCCGTTGACGGTGTGCCTCATGCTGATTGCGCTCACGGCGTTCAACGTTCGCGGTATGCGGATGGGCGCGGGGGCGGGGGTGGTGGTGACGGCGCTGAAGGTGCTGGCGCTGGCGGCCATCTGCGTGGTGGCGGTTACGGTGCCCGGCGGGAGCGTGGCGAACTTTGAAGGCGGGCCCGCGCTGCGGCCGTTCGGGCTCACGATCGCGCCGGTGATGACCTCGGTGCTGTGGACGTTTGACGGATGGTCGGATGTGGGCGCGGTGGCGGGGGAGGTGCGGCAGCCGCAGCGGACGCTGCCGCGGGTGTACCTGGTGGGGACGCTGGTGGCGGTCGCGCTGTATGTGGCGATCAACGCGGCGTACATGTATGTGCTGCCGCTGGAGACCATCCGCGACAGCAAGTCGGTCGCCGGGGACCTGATGCGGACGCTGCTGGGGCCGGTGGGGGCGACGATCCTGACGGCGATGGTGCTGCTGTCGACGCTGGGGTCTACGCACGCATCGATCATCACGGGGGCGCGGGTGACCTTCGCGCAGGCGCAGGATGGGCTGCTGTTCGCGTTCCTGGGGCGCGTGCATCCGCGGTACCAAACTCCGGCGGTGGCGCTGTGGACGCAGTGCGCCCTCTCGTGTACGGCGGTGCTGTTTCTGCGGGACTTTGCCGCGCTGGCGGGCGGGTTTGTCTTCACCATCTGGATTTTTTACGGGCTGGCGGCGGTGGCGGTGATCCGCCTGCGCTTCACGCGACCGGAGCTGGATCGGCCGTACCGCGTGCCGGGGTATCCGGTGGTGCCGTTGCTGTTCATTGCTGCCGCGGCAGGGATGACTGTGCTGGCGATGATCGAATCGCCGCTGCACACGCTGCCGTGGGTCGGGGTGCTGGCGATCGGGTACCCGACGTACCTGGTGTGGGAGCGGGTGCGGAAGCGGGGGTGATTCGGAGGGTATTGGTACGTTGGGGTCAGGATCGGACGCTTACTTCGTGCGCGGCTCGTCGGGTTTTTCAGCACTGGCCGCCGGCCAGCACACGGAAGAAGGACTCGATGTCGGCATCGGTGCCGACATCGCCATCGTTGTTGAAGTCCGCGGTGCCACAGGTGCCGCAGCAGTTGCCGGCGAGGCAGGCGAAGAAAGCCTCGATGTCCTGATCGGTGCCTGAGTCGCCATCGTGGTTGAAGTCGCTGGTGCAGGCGGGGGTGCAGAAGCGGAGCTCGGCGATGTTGAAGGAGTCGGTGGTTGCAGTGGACGTAAAGTTGCCGACGAGCATGATGGAGCGTTCACCATCGGAGCGACTGATGTCTTCCATGCCGTAGGTGAGAGCCGAAACCTGCCATTGCGGACGGGTCTCCCATGCGGCTCCATTCCAGAAATATGGCGCACCCTGCGCGCACCACAGGCGGGGACCATCGCCTGCATCCATGATGTTGAGGCTATAGACCGAGGCGGTGGCTGAGTTCAGACCATTGCTCACGGAGCGAAGTGCGGTTCCATTCCAAGCGCGCACCGTCGCGGAGGCGATCACCAGTTCTGGTCCCTGACCCAGGTCAAACACTCTCATAGAGGTAATCGGCCCCGTGCCGCTGATTGGGTGCCACGTACCGCCATCAAGCACCGCCAGGTGCGTCGCGGGAGAACCGGCACCGACCACGGAACTGGCGTACAGGCGGGGGCCGGAGCCATCGTCGTAGGAAATCACCTGGAGGGGCGCGGAGCTCGGCGTTCCTAATGAGACCCACGCGTTGTTGATGAAGCGCGAAACAGTGTTACCGCGGATCGCCACAAGGGATTCGGAGCCGGTATCGGTCACGACGAACACACGGATGGATCCAGAGCCTGGGGGCAAGGGCAGTTGCTCCCAGCCGGAGCCGCTATCGGCGAATACGGACTCGTTGGAAATCACGCGGGTCGGAATGGCCCCGTGCAGGCGCACAAAGGAACGCGGCTGGAGGGGCAGGTCGAAGGGCAGGAGCGCCCCGGAGGCGTAGCGCCGGTTGCCAATGTAGACGGTGCCGTCATCGGCATCCGGGTCCGCGGTGATGGATGTTGCGGGCATGCCGAGCCCGATCTGCTCGACAGGCTGCCATGCCGTGCCGTTCCATGCTCCCGCGCTGGGCAGCAGCGTTGAACCCGAATTTTGGAGGTAGCCGAAGACGCAGACGAGATCGTCTTGCGGGCGCTGGATCAGGCCGAAGAGTGTTGCGTTATTGGGAGAGCTCGCGCTGCCAAAGGATTCTCCCATGTCGGACCATGCCCCGTTGCGGAACATGCGGACTTGTGAGGTCCAGTGGCCATCCATCCCCACAGCCGCGACAAGGTAGGGCGGGTTGACACCATCGTTGACCGAGAGCAGTGAGGTGCATCCTTCGGTTTGCCCTCCAGTCTGGAATGCATCGGGCAGCGCGGCGAACGCACCCGCTTCAAGGCGCGCGACTGAACGCTGCTCAAAGGTGGTCGCCATGGAAAAAGCGCCACCTGCATACAGGTGGGGTCCGTCGGGGTCGTTCTGCACGACGAGGGATGTTGGCTCAAGCGTGGAGGTCGCCCGAGAACCCGGGACTCCCGTCCAGGCCGTGCCGTCCCAGCGGCCGACACCTGGGTTGGTCTGACTGGCATTCCAATAGTTGCCTCCCGCGGCATAGAGGACGGGGCCGTTTCCATCATCGAAGTAGGCGAGGGCCACAATACCCCGCGGATAGCTACCGACATTTATAAACGTCGAGCCGAGGGGAATCCAGGCGCTGCCGTTCCATTGACGCACCGCGGCAGGGAACTCAAGCCCTGCAAAGAACGTGGGGCCCGTGGGAGTGTTGACGCCGATGATGCACCGTGCATCTGGTGGCAGCGACCCCATCGCAGACCAGGCTTGGCCATCGAAGCGGGCGACGCGGAGCGCGACAATGTTGCCAGGCGCTGTTGTAAACTGGCCGACAGCGTACAAGCGCGAGCCCGAGCCATCATCAAAGACCGTGAGGTTGTACACGCTGCTGTTGAAACCGGGGATGGCGTTCCAGCGGCCGTTGGCGAACTTCGCGAGGTACACGAGGCCGAAGTCGGGGATGATGATTCCGGTGCCGCCGATGTACAGGGCGGGGCCGGTGCCATCATCGAAGACCGCGGAGCACGTGATACCGCTGGCACCTATGCCCCGGGTTCTGGCGATCGCCGTGCCGAAGCGGTAGCCATCGGCGTACTCACCGCCGCAGGTTTGTGCTTGGGCGGGGAGGCAGAGGGTGAGCATGGACAGGATCGCGAGTGCAAAGCAGCGGAGCATGAGCAGGTTCCCTGGGGGTGGAGTTTTTGAGATATACCGGCTCCGGGGTGCGGGGATGCGTTTGGGTGAAAAAAGGTTCTTCCGGGAGTTCTTGGGAATGGCTTGGGAGAAACGGCTTTTTCGGGCGTGAAGGCGCGGCGTTGATGATGAGAGGAAGGCACCAAGGGATCAAGGCATCAAGGCATCAAAGACCGAACCAACGAAGACGCCAAGACTTGAAGGCACCTTCCATGGCGCTTCGATCCCGGAAATCCGGGGTGAACCAAAAAGGCAGTTCCGATAAGGTGGAAGTGGGAGCGGGCGTGGAGCCGCAAGTGAAGCGGAACTGGTGCCGCGCTACGGCGGCGCGCCGGCGGCCATGGCGAGGATGCCGGGCGAGCGGGCGCGCTTTGCAGGGGAGAGCGCGGCGGACGGGTGGATGGAGTCGTCGAGCGCGGGCGACAGCGGGGACAGGGGCGCGGGGCCGCTGTGATGGAGCGGTTGATGAGGGAAGAGGTGGTCGCTGGGTATGGCCGGCGGGTCTTCGCACGCGATAGGCGGCAGCGGGCGGGGTGGCGAGTGGAGGGCGCGGAGGAGGCGGTTGGAGGTCGTCAGGATGACGGTGGCGATGCGACGGGTTTCGACCGGGGTGGTGGAGGCTTTGAGCGCGGCAGAGAGGGCTTCGAGGGATTCGCGCTGGCGGTGACGCTCGCGGAAGGCGCTGAGGCGCTCGATGGCTTCGAGGTACGGGGTGATGGTGGCGGAGGTGGCCCAGGCGACGAGGGTGGCGAGGGGCTTTTTGACGGCTGCCGCGAGGGCGCGAAGGTCGTACCCGGCCGCGATGAAGGCGTTAAGGAGACGGTCGTCGGATGGGGAGAGGGGTAGGAGCACGGTGAAGATTGTACGGTGATTGGACGGGGTGTCAAGGTGTTGTAGTAGGATTTTGTATGGTATTACGGAGTTACTGTAAAAGGTTTGGTGATGAGGGGTTGTGAAGTGGTGGTGGGGAGCGGGCCGCTTGTTGTGTGCGCGGCTCGTTGGGGGTGCTCGGTTCGGTGGGAGGTTGAACGCTTACTTCGTGCGCGGCTCGTACGCTCGCTCCGTGACGACTGCAATGACTGATGCTGTGACTGCCGCGCCGGCGGACCTGGGGCCTGGGGCGGGGGTGGCGCGCGCGGGGGCGCGGCTGGCGTGGGTGTCGGTGGTGCATGGGGTGGTGGATTTTTTCTCGTACATCATCATCCCGCTGGTGACGGTGCTGGAGGCGAGTGCGCACTTTTCGAAGGCGGAGGATGCGCTGCTGCTGGGGCTGGGGTCTATTGCGAGCGGGATCATCCAGCCGGTCGTGGCGATCGTGAGCGATCGGTACGACACGCGGTGGCTGGGGACGGCCGGGGCGGTGGTCGCGGCCCTTGCGCTGGGTTCGATCGGGTATGCGCACTCACTGTGGGTGCTGCTGGTGTTGCAGGCGGTGGGGGCGGCGGGGGTGGGGGCGTTCCACCCGGTTGCCGCGGCAGCGGTGGGGCACTTTTCCGGGCGCAAGCGTGCGCGGGGCGTGGCGATTTTTTATTCAGCGGGGATGTTCGGGGGCATCGCGGCGGGGCTGACGGTGCCGGTGTATGTGGAGCGGCTGGGGCTGGAGGCGCTGGCGTGGCTGATCGTGCCGGGGGTGGGGCTGTCGCTGGCGATGGTGTGGGCGGTGCATGGCGTGCCGCACCGCGCGGCGACAGCGCGGGATGACCATGCGCGTCTGCCCGAGCATGTGCGGCGGCGGCGGTGGGTTGATATCGGGCTGCTGTACTTCAGCAACGTGGTGCGGTTTATTGTGAACATGATGCTGGTGCAGCTGCTCATCCGGTGGAGCGAGGGGCTTGCGCTGCGGCGCGGGGGCGCGGCGGTGCTGGATGATGCATTGCGGCACGATGCAACGCAGATCAACGGGCCGCTGCAGGCAGCGATGTCGATCGGGATGGGGATCGCTGGGGTAGTGGTGGGGCTGTGGGTGAAGCCGCGGATGGAGAAGCCGCTGCTGGTGGTGATGCCGATGCTGGGCGCGGTGGCGATCGCGGCGTTTCCGTTCGCGGGCGCGGCGGGTGGGATGCCGGCGGCGTTCGTGCTGGCGCTGCTGGGTGGGATCGGATACGCGGGGGTGGTGCCGATCACGATCTCGATGGCGCAGCGCTTGCTGCCGCACCGGACGAGTTTGGCGTCGGGGTTGATGATGGGCGGGGCGTGGTCGGTGGCGGCGGTGGGTCCGGCGGCAGCGCAGGCGCTGTACACGCGGGTGGGCTTGCAGTGGAGCTTTGTGAGCGTGGCGGGTGTGCTGCTGGTGGCGGTGGTTTTGGGCGGGTTGGTGCGGGTGCCGGAGGGGGAGTGAGGGGAGAGGATGCGGACCTTAGGAAGGGTCTGTGGCACCCTTCATGCGCACGACGATGAGGGTCAGGTCGTCGGGGCGGGGGGAGAGGCCGGTGAACTGGCGGACTTCCCAGAGCAGCTTGTCGAGGAGCTGCGTGGCGGTCATGGTTGGGTTTTCGGTGAGGGCGCGGACGATGGCGGCGCGGATGCGCGGCTTGCCAAAGCGCTGGGCCTCGAAGTTCGTGGCGTCCATGAGGCCGTCCGTAAAGGCGATGACGATGTCGCGCGGGATGAGGTCGAACACCGCGCGCTGGTATTGCTGCCCAGGGTCGATGCCCACGACCATGCCGCCGACGTTGAGCTCGGTGATGTCGGCGTCGGTGGGGGGGCGTGTGGAAGGAAAGCGGATGACCATCGGGGGCTCGTGACCGGCGGAGCAGTAGGTGAGGCGGCGGGTCTGCGGGTTGATGACGCCGTACCAGAGGCTGGCGAACTCGTTGTCGCGGGTGTCGTTGCAGAGGGCGATGTTGACACGCGAGACGACCTCATCAAGGTTGTAGACCTGCTGCACGTGCGCGCGGAGGCTGGCGCGGACGGCGGACATGAGCAGCGCGGCAGCGATGCCCTTGCCCACCACGTCGCCGACGACAAAGCCGAAGTGCCCGGAGAGGTCGATGAAGTCGTAGAAGTCGCCGCCAAGCTCGAAGCTGGGCTTGTAGCGGGCGGCGACATCGATGCCCGGGATGGCGGGCACGCTGCGGGGGAGCATGCGCTGCTGGACATCCGCGGCGAGCTGGAGCTGACGCTGGATGCGCTGCTCCTCGCGCTCGAAGTTGAGGAGGCGCGACTGCTCGAGGGCGGCGGCGGCGTGCTCGGCGATGGAGCGGAGGAGCCGGCGCTCGCTTTCGTCGAAGCCGCGGGCTCGGCGGGAATAGAGGCGGATCACACCCAGCGGGCGGCCCTTGAAGGTCATGCCGACGTGGATGGCGGCGCGGAGGCCCTCAGCCTCGGCCCTGTCGGGGATGAGGATGCGCGGGTCGTGCGCGAGGTCTTCGACGATGACGAGTTCGCCGGCCATAGCCTCGCGGTCAAAGACGCGGTCCTTACTTAGGGGCAGGGGGCTGTCGAGCCAGTCGGTGGAAAGGCCGCGGGATGCCTTGCGGGTGAGGTCGGCTTCGCTGGGGGCCGAGAGGCCATCGGCGTCGTCGTTGAGCACCATGATCGCGCCGGCATCAAGCTCGAGCACATCGAGGGCGGACTCGAGCGCGACACCGAGCACGCTTTCGGGCCCGGCGGCACGCACGAGCAGGGAGCTCATGCGTGTCAGTGCGGCAACCTCGCGCACGCGGTGGCGGAGCTCGACCTCGTGCTGGCAGAGTTCATTTGCGGTGCGGGCGAGGAGCGCGATGGCGGACTCGAGGCGGGCGCGGGCGTGGTCGCCCAGCGCGGGCGTGCCCTCGCACACCATGATCCACCCGATCGCCTGACCGCCGAGGGTGAGCGGGAAGGAGCGGGCGGCGTCGCTGGGGGGGCAGTGGCCCGGCTCGAGGAGTTTCCAGGTGCCGGGTGCCGCGCCGTCTTCACCGCCGGAACCGACGATGAGGCGGCCGACCGGGTCGCGGAGTTCGACGGGCACCCCGGTCAGGCGGGAGAGCTCGGCGCAGAGCGTGGCCAGCGAGCCGTCGGTGAGGAAATCGGTGATCGTGGTGGGATGGGTTGACGGCTGCGGGCTGGGAATGGGGTTTTCCGGCGATGTGGAAAACTTCGGCGTGGCAGGGCCGACGCCGGGGGGCGTTGTGGAGGGAGCGGCAGGGGGACCCACCGGGGGATTGGGGGACGGGACCGGCATGACCCCTTTATCGTCGCATGCTGTGCGGCAAAGTCACCTGATCTCGGTGTATCGCGGCACGAATGCCGGCGGGCAGGACACTACTTCGCTTTTCCCTCATCCACCCAGACCTTGCGGAGGACGGTGAGCAGCGGGTCGTTGGGTCCGCTGGGCGTGGAGGCCAGTGCATCTAGCCCCTCGCGCACGGCGGCCTGCTCGCGGGTCTGGAAGCCCACATAGGCCAGGAGCAGGGCGGAATCTTCGGGCACGGCACGGCTCGCGGCGCGGGCGTTGGCGATGTTCTCTCGCAGTTCCGCGGCAAGGCGGCTGGTGCGTGCCGCGGGGGGCATGGTGCCGCCGACGTAACGCATGCCGATCACTTCGGGGTGCTGCTCGAGCAGTTGCCGCAGGTTGACGGCGGCAGAGAGGTACAGCCCCGCGCCAAGCTGGGCATTGAGGCGGGCGGCCATGACGGTGACATCGCCGGGGCGCATGGAGAGGGCGCGGGCGAAGCGCTCTTCGGCGTCGAAGTACTGGCCTTTGCCCATGGCGTCCTCGCCGGTGCGGACGTGGACATCGAACAAAGAGCCGGGCGAGCCGCTGCTGTAACTAGAGGTCTCGCCGCCGGACTTCTTGATGAGTGCCATGGTCTGAGGGTCCATGCCTTTCAGGAGACCCTTGGGCAGCGTGTTATCTGTGGCTTCCTTGGGGTCGGCGGGCGTGCCGTCGGGGTTCTTCTGGTCTGTGGGAGCGGGCGGCTGAAGCGTGGTGGAGTCGCCGTCGGGCGCGGCACGGCCTTCGAGGCCCTGGCGCAGCTCCATGATGCGGCGTTCCCATTCCGGGATGCGGGACTGGGGCTTGGGGTCGGGCTCACCGATCTTGCGGCCTGCGGGAGAGCGGGGCGTGTCGGTGGCTTTGTCGTTGGCTTTGTCATTGGCCTTGTCCGGCTCGGTTGTGGCGGACTCGAGGCGGGCGCGGAGGTCGTCGTAGGAGGTGCGGAAGGCGGGCTGTGCTGCGGAGGTGCTGGGGGCGCGGAGGCCCATGTCGGGGCCTGCCGCGGAGTTGGCGCGGGTGTCGGGAGCGCGCTCGGAGCGCTCACGGGCGGTCAGGCGCTCGTCGGCGCGGGCGGGGTCGTCGGAGGTTTGGCGGACTCCCATGAGGCTGGAGGCGGTGATGCGGCTGGAGCCCTGCTCGGTCTGGCGGAAGCCGACGACGGCGGGGGCGAGGCCCGAGGTTGAGGTGAAAGCGCCGGTGGAGCGGAGGGTGCCGACGGGGGTGGGGGTGTACGCGCCGGGGGTCAGCAGGTCGGACGTCTCGCCTTGCTGATTGAAGGCGTTGGGGTTGTTGAGGCGGGTGCGGTCTCCAGGGACGGCGGAGGCGCGGGGGCGGAAGCCAGCGTTGGGAAGGTCGCCGCCTGCGCCGTAGGAGTCGAGGCGGGTGATGACGGTGTCGCGCCGCGCGGCGTTGCCGATGGTGAAGGCGGACTGGTATTGCAGGCCCTGCGTGCCGCGATAGCCGGGGGCGGAGCCGATGGAATCACGGCGGAAGGAGAAGAGGTCATCGGTGCCGAGGGAGCCGCGGAAGTCGTCGGGGGCGGTGTAGCCGGCGTTGATCTGGAGGGAGCGGCCCGAGCCGCTGTTGCCGGTGACGAGAGCGTTGCGGGCGCGGACCTCGGCCATGAAGCTGGGGCCCGGGAAGTTGCCGGTGCCTCCGACGCGCAGGTCGCGTTCGAGGCCGCGGCCGGTGCCGAGGGCGTTCTGGGCGAGGGCGGGGACAGCGCCGGCGAGGAGGGTGAGGGCGAGGGCGGCGCGGGTGAGGCGGGACATGGAGAAGAGGATGGGGGTGTGCATAGGGCCGGCTCCTTTGTGTGCCGTAGAACTATATGAAGGGGGGAGGGGGCGGGTTCGGGGTTATCACCCGGTGCAGTGAGCATCCGAACTCTCCAAACTTTCGGTCACGCCTCCATCATAAAAGACGATGGCCAGTGGGTTATGCGGTGTATATCATAGGATGTCATGGCGACAGTACTCATCACGCCGGCAGCCAAGGCTCAGTTTTTGGCGCTGCCACTGACGATCAAGGTACGAGTGGCGATGATCTTCGAGCGCTTAGAGCGGTGGCCCGCAGTCAGCGGTGCCAAGCCTCTCAGAGGAAATTTGGCCGGTCAGTACCGCGTTCGCACCGGAGATTACCGCGTTCAGTTCAAGGTAAGCGGGAGCGGTCCGCCGGTAATCCTCACCATTCTGAGGGTTGGGCATCGAGATGGTTTTTATGAGTGATGCGGAGACTGACCGGAGAACATGCATGTTCAGAGCACAAACGATTGAGATTGATGGGACTCGGATGGTGATCATGAGCGAGGCCGAATATGAGCACCTCACTCGCGAGTCCGCGGTGTCCGTAAGGCGCGACTCCGGCCCTGCGCTGCCCCGGAGTGGCAGAAAACGCCCAGTTCCAGCCTTGGACTTTGCCCGGGTGTCGATTGCCCGCGAGATTATTCGGCGGCGGGGTGAGCTGGGGTTGTCGCAGCAGGCACTGGCGGACCTCGCGGGGGTGCGGCAGGAAACGCTCTCGCGGATTGAGACGGGGAAGCACACGGCGAGCGTGCCGACGATCCGCAAGGTTGATGCCGCGTTGAAGGCGGCGGGGAGGCGGCGCAAACGTGCCCGAGCAAACCCCTAGACTGTCCCGCATGTCTTTCTATATCACCACGCCCATTTATTACGTGAACGACCGGCCGCACATCGGCCATTGCTACACCACGCTGCTGGCGGACTGCCTGGCACGGTACCGGCGGATGATGGGGGAGGAGGTGTTCCTGCTGACGGGCACCGATGAGCACGCGGAAAAGGTGGTGACGACGGCGGCGTCTCACGGGCTGACGCCGCTGGCGTGGGCGGATCAGAACTCTGCCGCGTTCCAGGAGGCGTTCCGGGAGCTTGATCTTTCGTTCGATGACTTCATTCGGACGACGCAGGAGCGGCACAAGGCGCGGGTTGCGGAGTATCTGGCGCGCCTGGTTGCTTCGGGCGATGTGGCGCAGGGTGAGTATGAGGGCTGGTACGACGTCAATGACGAGGCGTATGTCACCGAGACCAACGCCAAAGAGCAGAACTTCCTGGGGGGCAACGGCAAGCCGCTGGTGCGGCGCAAAGAGAAGAACTACTACTTCAAGCTCAGCAAGTATCAGGCGTGGCTGGAAGGTGCGATCAGCGCGGGCGAGGTGCATATCGAGCCCGAGGCGCGGCGGAACGAGGTGCTGGGGCGACTGCGAGAAGGCTTGCAGGATGTGCCTATCACGCGCCCGGTGACGGATGACCCGGCGACGCAGTTCGGCATCCGCATGCCCGGGGACCCTTCGCACCGCGTGTATGTGTGGATTGATGCGCTGTTCAACTACCTGTCGGCGGTGGACACGCCGGAGCGGCGCCACTTGTGGCCGCCCGCGGCGCACCTGATGGGCAAGGAGATCCTGTGGTTCCATGCGGTGATCTGGCCCGCGCTGCTGAAGGCTCTGGGAGAGACACTGCCGCGGCTGATTTATGCGCACAGCCACTACACGCGCGATGGCAAGAAGATGTCGAAGAGCCTGGGGAACTTCATCAGCCTTGAGGTGATGCAGGCGTATGCCGCGTGGGCCCCCAACAAGGAGGGCGCGGCGGTGGGGAGCGATGCGCTGCGGTGGTATCTGCTGACGCAGGGGCCGCTGGGGGCGACGGACGCGGACTTTTCTCACAGCAAGTTTGTGGAGGTGTATAACGCCGACCTTGCCAACGGCATTGGCAACTGCGCCAGCCGCGTGGGCAACATGATCGACAAGTACTTTGGCGGCAAAGTTCCCGACCACCAGGGGGTGCTGACGCACGAGGTGACGGACACCGACGGCGTACACCATGTCTTCAACTGGCCGGGCATCGCGCAGTCGTGCGTTGATGGGGCGGTCGCGGCGGTGCAGCGGTGCGACCCCGCGGCAGCGTTGCAGTGCGGGATCGACCTGGTGCGTCAGGTGGATTTGTACATCAACGCGACGCGGCCGTTCTCTATGGCGAAGCTGGTGGACAAGGGAGAGGCCAGCCGCGAGGGGCTGGGGCAGATTCTGTACCACTGCGCGGAGGCGCTGCGGATTGCGAGCGTGCTGCTGCTGCCGGGGCTGCCGCGGAAGATGGCCGCGCTGCAGGCGGCGTGGGGGTGCGAGGTGCCATCATCGACGATGAACCACACAGGCGAAGCGCCCAGGCTGGCGCAGGTGGGGGCGTTTGGGGGCGAGCACGCCTTGAAGCCGGGGCAGGCGGTGAGCAAGGGGGAGATTTTGTTTATGCGGGCGGATGGGGCGGCGGCGGCGCCGGGATGAGTGTCTATGGGCTGGGTTCTCAGGGGCTGGGGCAAGCCGGAAGGTTGTGAGCGCAGGGGCTGCAACTTTTCGGACCTGAAGGCTGCAACCTGGGGCGGTCGTCGGCGGTAAACGGCTACGACCGCTCATTGGCCCATTTTTTCGAGGCTGCCCCATGTTCAATAGAAGACTGACTGGTTGTTGCGTTGCCGCCGTGATTGCGTTGGTGTCCGGCGGTTCTGCGTTGGCGCAGTGCGCGCCTCACCTTGAGCCGGGGTATGGGCAGGGGACGCTGTCGGGTGTAGTCAACACCGGCGTGATGTTTGATGATCACACGGGCGGCGGGCCGCGGCTGTTCGTGGGCGGGACGAACCTGACCGTTGGAGCGGCGACCAACATTGGCCTGACCAAGCTGGAGGACGGGCATTGGTCGACGGTGCCGCTGCTGCGCGGCAGCGTGACGGATATGAAGGTGATTGACGACGGGACTGGGGAGGCGCTGTATGTCGCGGGGTCGCTGATCATCCCTCCCGCCAGCGCGGCGGTGACGGTGGCGCGGTGGGACGGCACGGCGTGGACCAGCTATCCGGCGGTGCTGGGCTTTCAGGCTTTGAGCATCGCGTGGTATGACGGCAGCCTCTATGTGGGCGGCAGCGGAGGGCCCGTGTCGAGCCCCAGTATCCGCCGCTGGGATGGGACGGACTGGGCCCTGGTGGGCGGCGGGCTTCAAGGGCCAAGCTCGACGGCGTTTGCACGAACGATGCGGGTGTATGACCTGGGCGAGGGCCCGCGGCTGTATGTTGGCGGCCAGTTCACCGTGGCGGGCAGCACACCGGTGACGGGCATCGCGAGCTGGGACGGGCAGAGCTGGAGCGGCGTGGGCAACACCTATGGCAGCGGCACGTATCGCAACGATATTTTCTCGATGACGCTGCATGACGATGGTGCGGGGCCCGCCCTGTATGCGGCGGGCCTGATCTACCTTCCTTCGCGGAACAGCGGCACCTGCTGCGTGGCGGTGCTGCGAGGTGGGGTGTGGGGCTCGGCGCTGCACGCCACGGAGATAGGCTTGGGCAGCGCGGCCGCGTCGGCGCTGTACTCCATCGATGAGGGCTCGGGAGCGACGCTGTATGCCGCGACGGGGCCGCAGATCGAGGGTTGCCCGCAGGTCCGCCGCTATCGCGACGGCGCGTGGTCGGCCGTGGGACCGGCGGTGACGAGTGTGCAGACGACCATCAACATCGGCGTGCTGGCGTTTGCAGAGTTTAAGGCGGGGGCGACGCGCCAGTTGCTGGCGTTGGGCCGTTTTACGCACCACGACGAGATCAACGCACGTTCCGTGGCGCGGCTGCGGGGCGACACGCTGTCGCTTTTGGAAGACGGTTCGCTCGGAGGCAGCATCTTCACCAACGCCAGCGCGGACCCGCTGGCGACTGATGGGCACCTGCACACGAGGGGCCCCATGCTGACCGATGATGGCTGGGTGGACAGCGACTTCCCAATCCGGTCGGCGTTCACGGGGCGCGTGAACCTGGGCGGCGAATCAACGCTCATTGTCTCGGACGGGCATGATGTGGCGGCGCGGGATTCCGCCGGGTGGCGGGTGTTGGCGCAGCCTTTCCCGACGAACTCCTTCGTCACGACAATCGTGGAGGTGGATGGCGAGGCGGTGGTTGTGGCATCTCAGTTCCAATCAGGAACATTCGCGTTCAAGAAGTATGCGGGTGGCCTGTGGCAACCCTTTGCCGCGCCGCTGCCCGCGAGCGGGTCGGCCCACAAACTGGCTGTTGTTCACACTACCGGCGGCGACCGTGTGTATGTGGGAGGGCAGCTTGCTGCCGAGGGCGGTAGCCCGCGATTCCTGGCGGAGTGGAATGGCGTCGCATGGCAGTCGATCGCGGAGGTAAACGCCCTCCCGAATGACCTTCGCGGGTTTGAGGTGGGCGCCGGGCCGGAGCTCATTCTGGCGGGCAACTTTCCGGCGATTGGTGGCACGGTGTTCAACGGCGTTGCGCGGTGGAACGGCAGCCGCCTGGCCTCGGTGGGCAACGGCCTGGCGAGCGGTGGTATCGGGAAGGTGCTGCAAGTGTTTGACGCGGGTGACGGCCCGCGGCTGTGGGCGGCGGGCACGAGCGGGCTGTCGGCGGGGTTTTGGAACGGGGCGGCGTGGGTCTATCCCATCCAGTTTCCGAGTGCCAGTATCACGGCACTCACGCCGGTGTCGTATCCCAATGGCGAGCGCTCCTTGTTCCTTACGGGCACTCTCACCACCGCATCGGCCCCTGCGGCGTACTCCATCGCCGAGTACCGCGTGTGCGATCCATGTACGGCGGACTTTGACCACGATGGAGATTCTGGGACAGATGCGGATATTGAGGCTTTTTTCCGCTGCCTGGCGGGGGACTGCTGCGTGATGTGCGGCACCGCCGACTTTGACAATGATGGAGACACGGGGACGGATGCGGATATTGAGGCGTTCTTCCGCGTGCTGGCAGGGGGGGCGTGCTGACGGCGGGATACTGGGGTTCTTTCGGGGTTGTTGCGCAGTGAGGCATGTGTTTGCGCGCGGGTGGTAATCGGGGGCCGAGAACTCCCAATATGGTGGGGGCGACGTCCCATACCGGTGGAATCTGGCGAGAGCGGTGGCGTGGGTGGGCGGGCGCGATACCTTGTCTGTGCCTGTGACCAGCGATCGTTACACCATCATCACGCGACTCATGCGGGAAGCGGCAAGCCTGCCGGTGGCCAGCCGCGCTGAGTTTCTGGAATCTTCGTGCGGGGCGGATGTGGACCTGCGGGCGCAGGTTGAGGCACTGCTGTCGAGGCAGGAGACCGCGACGCTGCCGGGCGCGGGGGGTGGTGGGGAGGGTGGCGCGGGAGAGGTGGATTCGGGCACCAGCGCGGCAGGCGTTGAACCATTGTTTGAGAGTGTGACGGGCACGCCCGCGGTTGAGATTGGCGAAGGGGGTGGGCAGCGGCTGGGCAAGTACACGATCCTGCGCGTGCTGGGCGAGGGCGGCATGGGGATGGTGTACATCGCCGAGCAGGAGCGGCCGCGGCGGACGGTGGCATTGAAGGTGATCCGGCCCGGGCTGCTGACGCCGCGGATGCTGCGGCGGTTTGAGCTTGAGTCGCAGGTGCTGGGGAGGTTGCAGCACCCCGGCATTGCGCAGGTGTATGACGCGGGGACGGCGGACAGCGGGGCGGGGCCGCAGCCGTACTTTGCGATGGAACTGGTGGAGGGGCTGCCGCTTAATGACTACATCGCGCAGAACCATCTGGGCGTGCGGGCGCGGCTGGAGCTGTTCATCAAGGTGTGTGAGGCGGTGCAGCACGCGCACCAGAAGGGTGTGATCCACCGCGACCTCAAGCCCAGCAACATCCTGGTGACCAGCGAGGGCCAGCCCAAGGTGTTGGACTTCGGCGTCGCCCGCGCCACCGATGCGGATGTTCAGTCGGCCACGCTGCAGACCGATGCGGGGCAACTGGTAGGGACGCTGCCTTACATGAGCCCCGAGCAGGTGGCGGGGAACTCGACGGAGCTGGACACGCGGTCGGATGTGTACACACTGGGCGTGATTCTCTATCAGGTGCTCAGCGGCAAGCTGCCGTACAAGGTTTCGGATAAGACGCTGCCGGAGGCGGTGCGGATGATCGGGCTGGATGAGCCCACGCCGCTGAGCGTGGCGGACCGGAGCCTGAAGGGGGACCTGCAGACGATTGCCGCGAAGGCTCTGGAGAAGGATCGCACGCGGCGGTACCAGTCGGCGTCGGAGCTTGCGGCGGATGTGCAGCGGTACCTGAAAGATGAGCCGATCAGTGCGCGTCCGCCGAGCACGTGGTATCAGGCGCGGAAGTTCGCAGCCCGGAACCGGGCGCTGGTGGGCGGTGTTGCGGCGGCGTTCGTGCTGCTGGTGCTGGGCATTCTTGGGACGGCGTGGCAGGCGGCGGAAGCGACGCGGGGCCGGACGATCGCGCAGGCGGCGCAGGCGCGGGCGGTGGAGGAGTCGGCGATTGCCCACGAGATCAACGACTTCCTGAGCACGATGCTCAATGCGCTGAACCCCGATGAGGCGCAGGGCAAAGAGCCGACGGTGCGGGAAATTGTGGACAAGGCGGCGGAGGGGGTGGGCGAGCGGTTCAAGGACCGACCGGCGGTCGAGCTCTCGGTGCGTGAGACGCTGGGGCATACGTACCAGGGGCTGGGGAAGTTTGCGGAGGCTGAGGAGCAGTACAGCGCGATGGTGGCGCTGTGCATGAACCTTTACGGCGCGGAGAACCGCCAGACGCTCAACGCGCGGCGGAACCTCGTGGGCATCTGGAGCGAGCTGGGCGAGTTTGACAAGGCCGAACCGGCGGCGAAGAAGATTGTCGAAGACTTTGAGCGGCTGCACGGGCGTGATGATCCGGACGCGGCGATGGCGGGGATGGAGCTGGGGCGGATTTATCAGGAAACGGGGAGGATGGAACAGGCCCAGCCGCTGCTGCGGCGGGCGTGGGAGATTGGACGGGCAGCGCGCGGGGAGCATGATCGCAACGCCATCACGGCGCTGCACAACTGGGGGACTTCGCTGAAGGACTTCGGCAAGTTCAGCGAGGGAATCCCGCTGCTGCGCCTGGCGCTGCGCCTGCGGATGGAAAGCCTGGGGCCCCTGCACCCCGACACGATGGCAACAAAGAACAGCCTCGCGGCTGCGCTCCAGCGCTCGCCCGAGCCGGGCGACAGCGACGAGGCGGAGCGGCTGCTGCGCGAGGTGCTGGCGGACCGCACGCGGGTGCTGGGGCCGGAGCACTCAAGCACGCTGACGAGCCTGGCGAACTTGGCGGTGGTGCTGGTGGAGCAGCACCGGCTGGAGGAGGCGCTGCCGCTGACCGAGCGGGCGTACAACGCGTGGCTGCGTGTGCTGGGGGAATCGCACCCCAAGACGCTGGTGGCGCTGGGCAACCTTGCGTATGTGTATGAAGATCTGGGGAGGCTGCCGCAGGCGGAGGCGATGTACCGCAAAGCGATCGAGGTTCGCAAGCGGGTGAGCGGGGGGCGGGATGCGGAAACGTGGAGCCCGATGAACAACCTGGCGATGCTGCTGCAGAAGCGGGGTGACTTTGCAGAGGCCGAGGGAGTGTACCGCGAGCTGCTGGCGCTGTGCGAAGGAACGCTGCCGAAGATGCACCCCTTCCCGGCGATCTTCCGCAATAACTTTGGCGAGTGCCTGATGCTGGAGAAGAAGTACAGCGAGGCGGAGTCGGCGCTGACGGAATCGCTGGGGGTGCTCGAGGCGGCGCTGGGGCCGGAGCACATCCGGACGCAGAAGGCGTTTGACCGGCTCGCGGCTCTGTATGAGGCCAGGGGAGAGACGGCGAAGGCGGCGAGCGTTCGAACACGGCTGGTGGCGAAATAGCCAAATGCCCCCAGGGGTCCGAAAAAAGCGATCCAAAGGTCGTTCCGGGCGTCGGAAACCCGTTTTTTATGGTCAATGAGGAAACCGGTTGTCCATTCCAGCGGAAATAAGGAGCCTTCTGCTCCGTTCTTGGTGTGACCACTCTGTTCACACTTCACTGCACCCCTCAGAAAAGGAAGTTGCTCATGCTTTGCCGCACCGCACTGTTCGCCATCGCCGCCGGCGCTGTTTTTACGATGTCCTCACCGCACGCCCGCGGGCAGGAACTGGTGCAGAACGGGGGCTTTGAGACCGGCGATTTCACGGGCTGGCAGGAGTTCGGCGATACGCAGTACAACGGTGTTGATGACTACGCCCCTCGGACCGGAACCTTTGAGGCGTACTTCGGCCCCATCACCACGGGCGGCATCCAGCAGACGCTGACGGTCGCGGCAGGCTCAACCGTGCAGGTGAGCTTCTGGTACGAGTCCGAGTTCGGCGATGTCCCCAACTCGCTGGTTGCCACGCTCGGCAGCGTGCAGCTGGTGAGCCTGAACGACATCACCAATCTCAACTATGTGCAGTTCACGGCAACGGTGACCGTTGCGGAGACGAACCCGGTGCTGATGTTCACGTTCAGCGATCCGCTGGACTACATCGACCTTGATGATGTGTCCGTGATCGTGGTGGGCGGGGGCAACCCCTGCGGCACGGCGGACTTTGACGGCGACGGCGACACGGGCACCGATGCCGACATCGAGGCGTTCTTCGCCTGCCTGGGCGGCAACTGCTGCGCCACCTGCTACTCCGGCGGGGCGGACTTCAACGGCGATGGCGACACAGGGACGGACGCGGATATCGAGGCGTTCTTCCGTGTGCTGAGCGGCGGGAACTGCTGAGGCACCAGCGCAAGTCGGATGATCGCGCTCATCCGGCGGTTGACATTCGGTTGAAGCATTTGCACGGGCGGGCAGCACGGAGTTGCCCGCCCGTGTTTGCGCGCACGCGTGGCGCCTATTGCAACGATGCAAATCCATAATTGATCGTTACCCGCACAGGCCGATTGAAGCCGCGGTGGCATCGTCATCGAGCATCGGCGAGCCCATGAAGCCTTCGAGGGCGGCGAAGAGGCGTTTGATGTCATCGGCGGGGTGCTCGGCGCCGCTGACGGCGGCGTGGATGCGGCCCAGGCCGAAGACCTCGCCGCCGGGGGCACGCTGCTCGGGCACGCCGTCGCTGTAGACGAGCACGCGCTGGCCGCGGGTGAGGGTGACGGTGGCGTCGGTGTACTCGGCGTTGGCATCGATGCCGATGGGGATGCCGCCGCCGTTGTAACGGTCGGGCGTGATGAGGGCCGCGCCGTCTTCCTGCATGTGGATCCAGTGGCCGTGGCCTGCGTCCACGAAGGTCAGCTTGCCATCGGGAAAGAGCACGCCCACCCACAGCGAGAGGAAACGGCCCGCGAGGGGCCGCTCGCACAGGAAGCGGTTGAGCGCGGCAACGGCCGAGCGGGGGCTCTTGCCGGCGGAGAGGTGGCGGAGCTCGGCGCTGAGGAACGCCTGTGCCGCGGCCATGAGCATGGCGGAGCCCGCACCGTGACCTGACACGTCGCCAAGGCACACCGCGACGCCGTCGCCGGCGAGCGAGACGATGTCGAAGAGGTCTCCGGCGACGAATGAGCCGGGCAGCGAGCGTGCTGCGTACATCACGCAGCCCACCGAGCCCTGCACGGGGGGCATGAGCATCTGCTGGACTTCGCGTGCCGCGGCAAGCTCGCTCTGGAGCACGGCCTGTCGCTGCTCGAGCTGGTCGCGGTGGATGTTGGCGATGGCGAGGCCGTACGCGATGGCGAGGGATTCGCAGAAGGCGGTGGCGTCGGCTTTGACCATGCTCTCGCTGCCGCGGGCGTCGAAGTAGAGGTAGCCGGTGACCGAGCCGCCGACACTGACGGGGACGCAGAGTGCGGAGTGGACGCCCAGGTCGGCGATGCTCTGGGCGTAGTTGGCGGGCATCTGGCCGGTGAGCACCACCGTCTCGCCCGCGTTGGCCTGCTCGATAAGGGTGCGGCTGAAGAGGAAGGGCTGGGTGTCGGCGGGGTCGGCGCGGAGCGATGAGATGACATCGACGCTGGCGGAGTGGTCGGCGGAGGGGAGGCGGCGGAGGACGCTGCCGCGGGCGTAGCCGCTGCCGTGGAGGGCGGACTCGAGGGCGATGTGGGCGCCGTCGCCTTCGGTCTGCGCGGTGTTGAGCCGGACGATGCACTCGCTGAGGAGGTGGAGGCGGCGCTCGCTGCGCAGGCCCATGCCGGGGCCGGCGCGCTGCACGCGATGGCTGGGGGCATCTTCAAAGGTGGAGGCGTTGGCCGTCGGAGGATCGCCGATCGCGATGCGGAAGGCCCAGGGGCCGATGCGGATGAGGTCGCCCGCGACAACCGGGGCAGGAGCAGAGCGCGGCAGTTTGACGCCGTTGATGAAGGTGCCGCCGGAACTGCCCTCATCGGCGATGAACCAGCCGTTGCGGCGGAAGGAGATGGAGGCGTGGCGGCGCGAGACCGCATCGTCGAGCAAGGCGATGTCGCAGACCGCGCTGCGGCCGATGATGGCGGGGTGCTCGGGCTGGATGGTAAAGGATGCGCCGCCGCCCAGTGGCCCTGAGGGCGGGCCTGCGAGCGGGATCAGCGAGAGTGGCGGGGAGACGGCGGGCACGGGGGGAAGGGTATGGGTGGGGGGTTGCGCGGAATCACTGTGCCGGATGAAGCATTCATCATTTACAGGTGGGGGGCAGAGGTGGCGGGGGCGGCAGCGCGTGGGCGATATGGGTGCCGCGGGTGGTTCGCACCGGGTTGAAGACAACCCGGTGGCACGGGTCAGGGAACGATCGGCACTTCAAGGCCGTCGTAGTCGCGTCCGCCGAGGCCGTTGCGGGTGTACATGTAGTGGCCCTGAAGTGAGAGTGAGTTCAAGGACGGGGGCTCAACGGCGGTGGGCTCGTAGGCAAACAAGGTGGGGAAGGGGCTGGTGGGCACATGGGGCTGGAAGCCGCGGTTGGCCTGTGAGGTGGCGCGCGCGTTGGCGCTGCCATCGTTCATCAGTTTGGCAGGACGCGCGAACTCGTACGCCCAGAAGATCGGGACGCGCGCGCCGGTCCACTGCGCCTGGTCAAACAGGAACACTTTGCGGGAGGGGTGAAGGATTTCAGTTGTGCGCCGTGTTCCGAAGTCAAGGTTTGTATCGGGAGATAGACGGAAGGTGTTGTACCCCCCGACCACGGTGCTTCGTGTCGCGGTGGCGTAATCGGATGACCAGAAGGCGGGGGGCATGGTGTACGACGAAGAGAACGTGAAGTGGCGCGTGGGACCGGCTCCCTGCGGCGGGGGCGGGGGCGTGTAGTTGCCTGCGACATAGCCATCGGGGTCATTGGAGGCGTGTACGCGCAGGGTGTCGCCTGGGGAGACGGCGAACCTGAGGTAGGCGGACTGGTCGAGGTAATCAGCGAGGACCAAGTGTGAGAACGTGGGGCTTGTGGCCCAGTTCACAAGGGGCATCGCCGTGCTCCACCCGCGGCGGCGCAGGATGTCGGTGGCCTGGGCTGCGGTCGAAACGAAGGCGGTGTCGTAGGGCCCGTTAAGGTCGGGGTATTGAGAGCGATCGGTATCTGCGCGGCGCCAGGAGAAGGTCCAGATATGGTCGGTGTTGTCTGCCGCGTAACTGGCGGTGATGGCGGCAAACTCGTGGAGATTGGCGAGAGAGCCTTGCTGCTGGGCATTGGCCCGGGAGCGGGAGGTCGCGATGAGGAGCAGGGCAACGAGTGTTGCCACGGCGAGGGCGGCGGCCAGGAGTTCGATCAGGGCGAAGGCGCGGGGGGCTGGGCGGCGTGTGTGTTGATGGGAGTTGTTCACCGGGAAGCTCCGATCGGGGCACGCATCTTGCCGACACTTAACAATTCGGTTTGAGAAACCTCAATGGTGCTGTAGACTACCACGCGGCTCTTCCGTCCGCGACGGTTTTTTGTCGGGATAATCGAAGATTGAAGGGGACGTTCCCATGAAGGCATTGATGTCGTGCGTGTGTGGCGGCCGCATTGCTGGCGTGCGTGCTGGGCTTTCGGCGGCGTTGGGTTGCGCTGGGCTGGCGCTGTGCGCGGGGAGCGCGCTGGGGCAGGCGGATTTTCGGCCCTTGGCGATGGCGGGGCAGGCCGCGCCGGGGTTGCCGGGCGTGACGTTTGAGTCGGTGGGCGACCCGAAGCTGGGCCAGGGTGGGAAGGCGGCGTTCTGGGCCAAGCTCGCGGGCACGGGAGTCACGACAAGCAATCAGGAGTCGATCTGGACGGACCGCGAGAGTGTGCCGGGCGCGCCGCCGTTGCTGGCATACCGATCCGGCGCGGCAGCGCCGGGTACGACCGGTGTGTGGGGCGGTATGGCCGGGTATGCAATGACGGGGCAGAACCTGCTGGCGTTCGCGGGCTCGATCGTGGAGGGCACAAACCCCACGAACGTCGTGGGCTACTTCGGCGAGACGGCGTACGGCGTGATGGCCCTGCGGGCGCGGGAGGTGGTCAATGGCCCCTACATGCTGCCGGCGCTTGTCGCGGTGAACGATTCGACCAACATGGCCTGGTCCGGGGGCACCAATGCACCGAACCAGAACGGCACGACGCTTGAATCATCCACCGGCATCCTGCTCAATACCAGCACGGCGTTGCCGGGGGGCGCGGCGGGCGTGACGTTCCGCCGTTTCAGTCAGCCGACATTCACGGAGCTGGGGGTGGCGGTGTTCCGCGCGTTCTATGGCGCGACAACCACGGGAGCGGATTGGCAGTCGGGGCTGTTCATGGCGACTGCCCCGAGCGATGTGATGGCATTGGCGCGGCAGGGGGACGTGGCGGGCGGGCTGGGCGCGGGCGTGACCTTTGCGGAGTTCGGCGGTTCGCCGATCGCACGCACCGGCAACGCAACGGCGGCGGTGTATACCTGGGCGCGGGTGCAGGGGGCGGGGATCACGAGCATCAACGATGCGGGGATCTTCCGGGTGAGCGGCGGGATGCTGACGGCGGTGGTGATGAACGGCGACGGCGTGCCGGGGCTTCCCGGCGTGACGCTCGGCACAATCTCACGGCGGGTGAGCATCACGCCCACGGGGGGCATCGCGTTTCATGCGATCCTCGCGGGCGCGACGCCGGGCGTGGACAACGCGGCGATCTTCGTGAAGGAGGATGGGGAGCCGCTGCGGATGCTGGCGCAGCGCGGGCAGCGGCTGGGCCGCATGCCCGACGGCAGCGTGGTGGATGTGCTGGGCGAGCCGCGGGTGAGCGCGAGCGGGCACCTTGTGTTCAGCGGGCAGATCAAGGGCGGGGGAGCATCGGGCCAGGCGCTGTTCTCCAAGGATGCGATCTCGCAGGATGATCTGCCGCGGATGCTGCTGCGGGCGGGGATGCCGTTCCAGGCGGCGGGGCAGCCGGTACGGACCATCCGCTCAATCACGTTTGATCATGAGAGCGAGGAAGTGAGCCACGCGCAGATCGTGGGGCGCACGCTGGCGGTGTCGCTGACGTTTGAGGACCGGGCCAGCGGCGTGTTCATTGGCACGCTGACATGCACGAACGACTTTGATGGCGACGGCGATATCGGCACGGACTCGGACATCGAGGCGTTCTTCGCGTGCCTGGCGGGCAACTGCTGCGCAACGTGCCCGACGGCTGACTATAACGGCGATGGCACGGTGGGGGATGATGCGGATATTGAGGCGTTCTTCCGCGTGATGGCCGGAGGAGCGTGCTGAGGCGGTAGGGGCCGGGCACGAAGCGAGCCGCGCACGAAGGAAGCGGGGGCGGAGGTGATGAAGACGCTTACTTCGTGCGCGGCTCGTCGCGGTTCGTCGTTTCGTCAGGGCACCGCTGGCACTTCGAGGCCGTCGTAGTCGCGGCCGCCGAGGCCGTTGCGGGTCCAGTAGTACCGGCCGGTGAGATTGGTGAGGTTGTTGATGACCGGGGGTTCCCAGGCCTGGGGGGCATAAGTGGTGACCAAGGGGAACAGTGAGGTGGGCGTGGAGGGGTTGAAGCCGGGGTTGGACTGGCGCGAGGCGCGCACATGGGCACTGCCATCGACGAACACCATGGGCACGCGGGCGAAGTCATAGCCCCAGTAGATCGGCGACCGCGCACCCTGCCACTGGGCGCTGTCGAACATGTGCACCTTGTGCGAGGGGTATCTGACTTCGCTGAGGGTGCGGCGACCGATGTCGAACGCCGGCGGCTGGTAGACAAATGTGTTGTGGGTGGTGCTGGGGAGGAACGTGCCGCGGGCAGCGGTGACAAAGTCGGGCGACCAGAAGGCTGGGGGCACGCGGTACGAGGAGCTGAAGGGGTAGCGGAGGAAAACCGGGTCGAAACCATCCGGCTGCGGCGGGTATGCGTAAGCGTGGAATCCGGCGGGGTCGTGTGACCACTGCTGCAGCTTGCGGTCGCCGGGAGAAACGGCGAAGCGGAGAAGGGCGGAGGTGTCGAGGTAGTCTGCGAGCACGAGGTGGGAATACTGGACGGACACCGCCCACTGGGAGATGCGCGGGATGAGCGCGCCGATCGGCCCGCCGCGTCGGCGGAGGATGTCTGCCGCATGGCAGGCTGTGGCGTCTTGAGAGCCGAAGTAGGGAGCGCGGAGGTCTGGGTATTGACTGACGGTAAACTCCGTGGGCGACCAGTTGAGGGACCAGAACCGGCCGTTGTTGTCCGCGTGGTAGCTGCTGGTGATGCTTGCGAACTGGTGCAGGTTGGCGATGGAGCCGGACTGCATCGCGGCATCACGGCCGCGTCGGCCTGCGACGAGGATCAGCGCGAGCAGGACGGCCAGGCAGCAGATGAGGGCGAGGGCATCGATATGAGCGAATGCGGCAGAGCGGGAGCGCATCGGAAAGTTCCCCAGGGTGGAAGAAGCCTATCGCAAGGCGTCGGTCGCGGCAACGCGATTTGCGGCGGTTCCTGTATTCATACAGGGCTGTGACCGGGGGGTTGCGGGGCGGGGAATGGGGGGGCGGACTGAGGGAAACGAGCCGCGCACGAAGTAAGCGGGGCAGTGCGTTGAATGAACGCGATTGCTGCATACGTGGTTCGTTGAAGACGCTTACTGCGTGCGCGGCTCGTGATAAAGGGTTGCCCGCTTGCGGCGTGGCGGGCGCGGGCCGGCGAAGCGGGAGGCGAGCAGGCCCAGTTCGATTACCACCCAGCCGGCGAGAGCGGGAATGACCCACCAGGCGTGGACATCAAGGCGGTCGAGGAGGCGCTGAACGACGGCGGCGGCGTTGCCCTTCCAGACGGCTTTAAGCACGCCCACCAGCAGGTGCGGGCGGGTGAGGGCGCGGGCGGCGGGGCTGGAGAGCCAGGTGACGCCGGGGCGGCCCTTGCGGGCGGCGGCGAGGAGCATGGCTTCGGCGTTGCCGCCGGCCTTGAGTGCCTCGGCGCCTTCCTTGCCGGCCACATGGAGTGCGAAGGCGCCCTCCTTGCCGGACTTATCGAGGTAGCGGGCCATGCGTGCGACATCGGCGGGCTCATCGGCCCAGCGCATGAGCTGCATGGCGCTGCCGGGGGAGGACTTGACGGCGATGGTGCGGACATCGGCGAAGACGTGCTTGAGCTCTTCGGTGCGTTTGCCCTTGATGGCAGTCTTAAGGAACTCGGACATCCGCGCGGTGAGCGTGCCGGCTTTGGCCGAGGCCTTGAGCAGCGAGGGGATCCAGTCGATCTCCGGCGCGAGCGTGGTGATGACGCCGAGCACGGAGAGCGTGAGGATGACGCCGTCGCCATCGCCGTCGATGATCTGCTTGCCGCCCTCGATGACCAGGTCGCGGATGTCGCCGATGACGAAAAAGTCGGCGGTGATGGCGCCGATGAGGCCTTCGAGCGATTCGCCGCGCCCCGAGAGCGCCCCCAGCCCGGCGGCCTTGGCCTTGGTGATCCAGCTGTTGCGCTCGGAAACCGTCGCCTCGCGCTCGCCTGAAATGGCGGCTTTCACAGACTCATCAAGCGCGGGGTCTTTCAGCCCCGCGTCGGCGATGGTGACCGACTCGCCGTAGCGGCCCAGCGTGCGGAGGGCACGCACCTCGGAGGCGTAGTCAAACGCGGGGAGCGCGGCAAGCTGGTGCCGCGCCAGGCGGGCGCCCGTGTCGGTGGCGCAGATGACCAGCAGCAGGACAGCGATCGTCAGGCGCAAAAGGTTCCACTTGGCACGCCAGACGCCGAAGGCAAAGCGGGTCACGGCGTCTCCTTCTCGAAGAGCACCGTGACATCGAGGTCGTTGCCGACGATGGACTTCACGAGCTTGGCAACCTGCTCGCGGGTGGCGGACTCGACCTTTTCGGCATCTTCGGGGAGGAGGCGGAGGTCGCGGGCCTCGTCGCCGACATCTTTGCGGGCTTGGCTGAGGTAGTACTCGCCCGCGCGGCTGCGCAGGCGGAGCCAGCCGGTTCTGACAAGCGGGGCTGCCGCCTCGTTGAAGACTTCGGTGGCGATGCGGGTGGGGCGGGGGATGCGGATGATGTATCCGCCGCGCAGGCCCATGAGCGGGGAGAAGGCCATGGAGTCCACCTTCATGTGCGAGAGGTCCGTGCCGTAGGAAAGACGGACGGGGGCGTTGAGGCTGACCGAGACATCGCCGCGCCAACTGGGGTCAAACTTTTCGACGTTGACTTTGGTGTCAATCTCGACGGTGATGAGCTTGAGGGTGCGCACGGCCTGCGTGACATCGGCGATGGGCCGCGGCGGGGTGGCGGCGTCGATGAGTGACTGGGCACGGGCCGAGGCCAGCAGGGACGTCTCAAGCTGGTGGAGGTACGCGCCGAGGCCCAGCGCCACGCCCAGGCCGATGACGATCAGGAAGGCGCGGAGCCTCCAGCGGCGGCGGGTGGCCTGCCTGGGGGCGGGCTCGGCGGCGGCAGGGTTGTCGGGGTGTGCGCGGTCCCTGAGCATTGGTACTCCTATCGGATCGTTGGCGCGCGCCGCTGGATGGCGCGAGGCGGGCTTAGAGTTCGCTCATGCGGCCAGCGGTATTCCTTGACCGGGACGACACGTTGATCATGTGTAACGGGCTTGCGCCCGCGCCGCCGCCAGCCGCGCCGGGTGACCTGATCGACCCGGCGCTGGTGGCGTTGCTGCCGGGCGTGCCGGAGGCGTGCGCAGCAATGCATGCGGAGGGCTTTGCGCTGGTGGTGGTGAGCAATCAGGGGTGCGTGGCCCGCGGCGCGGCAACGCTGGACGTGGTGAACGCAGTCAACACGCGACTGCGCGAGCTGCTGACCGTGGATGGTGAGGAGCTGCTGAAGGCGGTGTACTTCTGCCCCTATCACCCGCGGGGAACGGTGTCGGCGTACACCCGGGAGCACCCTTGGCGCAAGCCGGGGCCGGGGATGATCCTTGCCGCGGCTGAGGAGTTGGGGCTTGACCTCAAACAGTCTTGGCTGGTGGGGGATGCCGCCCGCGACATTGAAGCGGGGCTGGCGGCGGGTCTTGATGCGGAGCGGTGCCTGCGCGTTGGGGAGGGTGGGGCGTTCCCGGACCTGCTTGCGGCAGCGGCGTTCATCATGGGCGGCACGCTCGACCGCACGACGGTGACACTGCACGCCGCGGGCGAGGGATTGATGCGCGATGGAGTGCGGGGGATGGTGAAGGCGGCGGCGGAGGCGCTGGCGGAGCGGTTCGGGCTATCGGTGCGGGGTTTGAACGTGGGAGCGGAGGGCCTGATTGCGACGCTTGCGGCCGATGAGGTGACGGCGGTGGGGTTTGCCGCGGAACTGCGGCGGAACACGAACCAGTGGTATGAGGGGAAGTATGCATCGGGGCCGCTGTGGCGGACGCCGGTGGGCGGGGGTGATGCATGAGCGGCGATTCTCGCGCGCCGCTGCGCCTGCTGGTGGTCATGCCGAGCTGGGTGGGCGATGTGGTGATGGCGACGCCGACGCTGCGCCTGCTGCGCGAGCGGTTCAAGGGGGCGTTTATCGGCGGGCTGGTGCGGCCGGGGATTGACCAGTTGCTGGCCGGGAGCGACTTTGTCGATGAGCTGCACGTTGAGCGGGCGAGCGGCGTGATGGGGCCGAAGTTTGTGGCGGCGAAGGTGCGGCCGCGCAGGTATGACACGGCAATCCTGCTGACCAACTCTTTCTCGACAGCGCTGGTGCTGCGGCTGGCGGGAATCCCGCGGCGGATCGGCTATGACCGCGATGCGCGGGGGCTGCTGCTGACGGACAAGCTGAGCGCGCCCAAGGGCGCGGATGGCTCGTGGCGGCCTGTGCCGGCGGTGGATTACTACCTCGCGCTGGCGCAGCGGTTTCTGCTGGGTGAGGATGCCCGGGCGGGGCCGATGGAACTGGCGACAACGCCGCAGGAAGAGATCGCAGCGGACGCGCTGCTGGCGCGGGCAAGTGTTGAGCCGGGTGAGCCGATGGTAATCCTCAACCCTGGTGGCAACAACGCGGCCAAGCGGTGGCCCGCGGATCGGTTTGCCGCGATTGCGGATGTGCTGGCGGAGCGGCACGGGCTGCGGGTGCTGCTCAACGGCTCACCGGCGGAGACGGGGCTGGTGGAGGACATCGCGGCTGCGTGCCGTGTGGCGAAGCCCGTGCAACTGAGCGCGATTGGTATCAACCTGGGATCGCTGAAGGCTGTGGTACGGCGCTGCAGCCTGATGGTGACGAACGACACAGGGCCGCGGCACATTGCGGCGGCGTTTGGTGTGCCGCTGGTGTCGCTGTTTGGGCCGACGGACCATCGCTGGACGCTGATCCCGACGCGCGGCAGCCCGGAGGTGATTCTCACGGCGGACCCGACGCTGCCGGAAACAGAGGCGGCGAACGACCATCCCGAGCGGTGCCGGATTGAGCGGATAGGGTTGGAGCGGGTGGTGGAGGGGGTGAGGGTGGCGCTGGGGGGGTGACGCGGGATGGTTCACGGCGCGATGCCGCGGAGCCGCTGCTGCATTTCCAGCAGGTCTTTGTGCGCTTCGCGGAAGGCGTCGAAGTTGACGCGGTCGATGGCGAGGGGCGCCAGCTCCTCGATGATGCGGAGGCGGCGCTCGATGAGCGGCAGTTCGGCGGGCGAAGGGTTGTCGGGGTCTTCGAAGCCTTCCTCGTTGAGGTCTTCGATCAGGTCCGAGCGCTCACTCGCCGAGAGGTTGGGGTCGTTGATGGCGGTGAACCAGTACACCTCGGCGTTGCGATCGGTGCCCACGAGCTTGAGGGCTTCACGGGCGAACGGGTTTTCACGCGCCTTGGCCGGACGCTGGGGCGCGGGTGGTGCTGCTTGAGGCTCAGGTGTGGCTGTGCGCCGCGGTCGTTGTTCGCGGGGCGGCGGCGCAACCGCGAGAGGCGCTGACTCTTGCGCAGGCCGTGTCATTTGGCTCGGCGCGGCCGCTTCTGGGATGCTTGGTGGAATGGGTGGCGGGGCGCTTGGCAGCGGTGTTGCCGCACCGCCTTGCGTGGGAGGTGACAGGGCGGGGGGCGTTGGCGTGCGCAGCCACACAACCCCCAGCAGCGCGGCACACGCGGCGATCACGGTGATGATTGATCGAGTGTTCATGGCAAGCCCTTGCCGCTTGTTACGCTCAGTCATCGTATGGCCCGAGCTGTCGGGCACGTCCCTGTTTATTCCTCCGGGCGCATCAGCGGGAATAGCACGACATCACGGATGGTCCGCTGGTTGGTCAGGAGCATGACGAGGCGGTCGATGCCCAAGCCCATGCCGCCCGCGGGGGGCATGCCGACTTTCAGGCTGCGCAGGAAGTCGTGGTCCATGGTGCGGTAGGTGTTTTCTTCCGCGGTTTTGCCTTCATCCATGCCGCGGAGTTGCTCTTTGAACTTGGCCTCCTGCACGTCGGGGTCGTTGAGTTCGGTGTAGTGGGGGGCGACTTCCATGTGGCCGATGAACAGGTCGGCGCGCTCGGCGACGGCAGGGTTGCCGGGCTTGGGGCGGGTGAGGGGGCTGATTGCCGCGGGGTACTCGGTGATGAACGTCGGCCGGGAGATGTCGAGGCTTTTCTCCGCGAAGCCCTCGAACAGCTCGTTGATGACCAGCACATCGTCGAGCTTGGCGGCAGCGTCGGGGGACATGACCTTGCGTGCGACAGCCTCCTGGCGGGCCCGCGCGATATCGCTCATGGGGAAGCCCAGGGCACGCTCAAAGAGGTCCGCGTAGGTGACGCGGTCGAAGGGTGAGCCGTAGTCGATGCTGGCTTCGCCGAAGGGCAGGCGCAGGCCTGCCGCGGTATCGACGCCCATCTCTCGCGCCACGAATGCAGCGCAGTGGCGGATGACGCCCTCGGTCATGTCCATGACGGTCGTGCAGTCGCCGAACGCCTCGTACGCCTCGAGCATGGTGAACTCGGGGTTGTGCTGCTTGTCGAGGCCCTCGTTGCGGAAGTTGCGGTTGATCTCGTAGACCCGCGGCATGCCGCCCACCAGTAGGCGCTTGAGGTACAGCTCCGGGGCGATGCGCATGAACAGGCTGATCGACAGGGCGTTCATGTGGGTGACGAACGGCCGCGCCGCCGCGCCGCCCGCGAGTACCTGGAGCATCGGCGTCTCGACCTCCATGAAGCCGCGGGCGTCGAGCCAGCGGCGCATCTCGCTCACGATGCGCGAGCGCAGCGCGAAGACTCGCATGGTGTCGGGGTTGCTCCACAGGTCGACGTAGCGCTGGCGGTAGCGCAGCTCGACATCGGTAAGGCCCGCGTGCTTTTCGGGCGGGGTCACGAGGCACTTGGCACCGGGGGCAAGGTCGGAGGCCCAGATGGTGACCTCGCCGGTGCGGGTCTTCATGACCCTGCCGCGGGCGATGATGATGTCGCCCAGGTCGGTCAGCTTGGCGAGCTTGAAGCCCTGCTCGCTGCACTCGCGCTGGCTGACGGCGACCTGCACATCGCCGGAGTGGTCGCGGAGCTGGACCCACACGAGTTTGCCGTTATCGCGCAGCAGCACCACGCGTCCGCCGATGGAGACCTCGGGTCGCTGATCGACAAAGCCTGGCTCCTTGCCCTTGGCCTGGTGCTCGGCATCGGTCTGCTCATTCCACAGGGCTTTGACTGCGGCAGCGTCCTTCAGGCCGGGTGTGCGCATGCCGTAGGGCGCGAGCCCGAGCGCGGCGATGGCGTCGCGGTTCTCGCGTCGCTGGGCTTCAAGACGGTGGCCGCCCTCCGGTGTCGGGGGGCTGGACGGCTGGGAGGGGTCCGGCATAGGGACCATTGATAGGCAGCGTGCGCGCCAAGGGTGGCCGGGGCGCAGCGGTGGCTACCGAGGCGGGAGGCCGCGGCTGCAACCGCTTTCACTCAGCGGATTGCGCGATTCAGGACCGTAACGCGACGACCTTCTCGTCGACGAGCGACTGGAGCGTCACGCCTTCGAGGCTGTCCATGACCATGCCCCGGACATTCCCCAAGGTCTTGTGGAGGTTTGTCAGGCTCGCGTCGGGATCACGGACGCTGCGGTCGAGCCCCTCGCGGGCAGGAAACTCTCCCACGGTGCGGACCACCTGCAGCAGCGTGATGTCGCTGGCGTCTTTGGCAAGGGTGTAGCCTCCGCCCACGCCACGCCGGCCCCGGATTAACCCTGAGCTGGCGAGTTGCTGGAGAACCTTTGCGAGGTAGTTTGCCGGGACATTGGTTTTGGCGGCAAGGATGGTGGTGGGAACGAGATCGTTAGGGGCGCTGGCGAGTGAGGCCATTGCGCGCAAGGCGTATTCGGTTGTTTGCGAGAACACGTCTGGCTCCGGCCGGGTCCCCCCACAGGACCGGGCAAATGATGTAGAGGGGTAGAGACACGATTGCTCATCGTAACACGTTCAGACTTGGAATCTGCATGTTCGCCGTGAACGTGCGAGAAGGATGCAGTTGATTCAAGTTATTGGTGTGAAGTTTTCCGTTTTTCTTCGGTGGCGGCGCTCCGGTGTGTGAGGAGCATGAGCGAGTTGAGCACGACCAGCAGCGTGCCGCCCTCGTGCGTGAGCACACCGAGTGACAAAGGCACCTCATGGCCCGCCAGAGAAGCCCACAGTGTGATAACCACCATCAGGACCATGACGCTGATGGCGAACGAAAGATTAAAGCGCACGGTGCGCCGGGCACGCCTGGATAGGCCAATCGACCAGGGGATTGCGGCAAGGTTGTCGGAAAGCAGAACGATGTCGGA
>JBBSOF010000022.1:0-50078 GCA_038260025.1 Phycisphaerales bacterium | reverse complement strand
CTCACCCTTGGCCAGCAGCGCCGTCTTGCCCTCGGTGATGCGCGGGCAGCCGGGCATTTCCATGGCTTCGATGTGGCGTGCGTTATCGGCGTACAGCTCCTGCATCGCAACCTGGTGCTTGCCCGAGTTGCAGAGCTCCGTCAGGCGGCTGGCGACCTGCTGCGTGGGGTTTGCCGGGGGCGTCCACCCGCCGCCGGCGTCGTGGGCATTGGCGGGCTTGGCGGTGGGCGACGCGGTGGTATTGGTGCTCATAGTTCCCAGAATATCGCAAAGCCCGAACCGATGCCACCCAGAGATGAGTAAAATCCCCCAGGAAGGTTCCCCTATCGATGGGGTAAAACTCCCTATAGCCCCAAAGCTCCCTAACTGCCCATACTTACTCCGATCGGTGGACACGCCTTTTAGCGCTTTCTCAACGTTCGGGAGGGCGCGGCGCGACCACCAACTAAAAAGGACCTACCCATGGTGACTTCAGAAACGCAGGCCGACAACCGCTTCGAGCGCACCGGGACATCGATTGCCACGGCGCGGCCCGATCTTCTCGCCCACATCAGCACGGCACAGCAGCGCGTGCTTGAGCTTCTTCTCGCCGGCCTGACCGAGCCCCAGATCGCGGAGCGCATCGGGCGCAGCCGCCACACGGTGCACGACCACACGAAGGCGATCTATGCCGCCCTGCGCGTGAGTAACCGCGTGCAGCTGGTGCTCCTGTTCTCCGAGGCGGGCGGCGCCCAGGCCAAGGCCCCGACCATCGAGGTTCCCATCCGCGCCAGCCGGCTCGCGACCGTCATCTCTCCCGCGGTCGCGATGTCGAGCAACTGACCGCGCACCCGTCCGCTGGTATCATGACAACCGCCCCCGGGAGTTTCCGGGGGTGGTTTTTTTTCGCCCGTGTGTGAAAGTGGGGGGCCCGGCCGATGTCCCGTTCGCTCTACACCCGTCTCGGTCGGCGCTTCGCGCCTCAGCGATTTGATCATTCGCGACGCGACCTGCTGAAGGCCGCCATGCTTGCCGCGGCTGGGGTTTCGCTGCCGGGCTGCTTCGCTTCGCGGGCTGGGCGCGACTCGCGGCTGAGCATCGTCATTGTCGGGGGCGGCTTTGCGGGGCTGGCGTGCGCGGGGGAGCTTCTTGCGGCGGGGCATGAGGTCACGGTGCTTGAGTCGCGCGGGCGCGTGGGTGGGCGTGTGCTGACCTTTCACGACCTGGTGCCCGGCGGCATGGTTGAGGGCGGGGGCGAGCTCATCGGCAGCAACCACCCGCACTGGATGCACTACGCGCATCGGTTCGGCCTCACGATGCGCGATGTCTCTGAATATGAGGACCTGGCATCACCCATCTATCTTGAAGGGCAACTGCTGTCCACTTCCGACGCGGCTGCACTGTGGGAGGAGATGGATGCGGCCTTCACGTCAATGACCGCCGATGCGGCGCCCGTCGATGCCGATGCCCCGTGGGAGACACCGGGCGCACACATACTCGACCAGCGCAGCACCGAGCAGTGGCTGGTCGCCCAGTCACTCTCGCCGCGGGCGAGCCGCGCCATCCGCGCGGAACTGTGCGCCAACAACGGCGTCGCCACCACCTGTCAGAGCTACCTCGGCAATCTTTCGCAGATCAAAGGCGGCGGCCTCGAGAAGTACTGGTCGGACTCTGAAGTCTTCCGCTGCGGGGAAGGGAATGATGCGCTGGCAAGTGCGCTCGCGGGGGCGTTGCCGCGGGAGTGCCTCCGTCTTCGCAGCCCTGTCAGGTACATCAGCAGGGGCAGGAACGGCGCCACCGTTTCGACTCCACATGCGGAGTTTTACTGCGACGAGGTTGTGCTCGCGGTCCCCCCCAGCGTGTGGCCCCGCATCCGCTTTGATCCCGGCTTGCCCGCGGAGTTGTTGCCGCAGACCGGGCAGAACGTCAAGTATCTCGCGGCAGCCCGGCGTCGCTTCTGGCTTGATTCCAAGTCCGCGCCTACTTCGCTTACCGACACGGATGTTTCGATGACGTGGGACGCCACTGATGCGCAGGACAACATCGAGGGCGCATGCCTCACGGCGTTTTCTGGCGGGCCTGCGGCACAGGCCTGCCGCGAGCAGTCCGCGGATGCGCGGGCTCAAACGTATGCGCGGGTGCTGGAGGCGCTGTACCCCGGATTTGGCGCGGCGGTCTCTACAGCGCGGTTCATGGACTGGCCGTCAGACCCTTCAACCGGCTGCGGCTATTCGTTCCCCGCGCCCGGGCAGGTGACGACGGTTGGTCCGCTGCTGCGGCGGGGCCTTCGCGGTCTGCACTTTGTAGGAGAGCACTGCTGCTATCAGTTTGTTGGATATATGGAAGGGGCTCTGCACTCGGGCGTCGCCACCGCCCGGGCCATCCTCGGCGGGGATGCGGCACCCACGCACGGCGTGACGCGCCCGGGCCCCGCGGGTATTCTGGCGTCCTGAAATATCTCAACTAAGGGAGTTTGCCATGATCAATCGCCTCGCCATCGTTCCCATCCTGCTGCTCTCCATCGGCTGCGCTCACAGCGGCCACGCATCGGGGGCGCGCGCTGTGGCGCCCGCCTCGGCCGCGCAGAAGGCCGCGCTGCTGGGCAAGATCAAGTCGCTTGAAGGCACGTGGGCGATGGAGGGCAACGAGGTTGCCAGCGAGTACAAGGTGAGCTCGGGCGGTCATGTCGTGCGGCAGGTCATGTTCCCCGGCGCTCAGCACGAGATGACCAATGTCTACCACATGGATGGCGATGCGCTGGTAATGACGCACTACTGCGCGGTGGGCAACCAGCCGCGGATGCGGGCCAGCCACGCCGATGGCAACACCATTGCGTTCACGTTTGAAAGCGTGACCAACATGACGTCGCCCGACCAGGCGTGCATGCGTGAGCTGACTATTGAGTTCAAAGACCACGATCACATCGTGGAGCGGTGGAAGGCCTATGAGGGTGAGAAGTCGATGCACGAGCAGGCATTCGCCTACACCCGCATCCACTGAGTTCAGGGGAAAAGCAGGCGGCAAGGGGCGGTCTTATCGGGCCGCCCTTTTTTCATGCGCCGGGCGGGGCATGGAATTTGTGCCGAGTTTGCGGACTAATCCGGCAAGTGGGTGGCATCCGCTCAGGGCTGGTGTAGTTTCCAGACGTACTTCGTCCGCTTTGCCGCAAACTTTATCTGTTGGGGGCTTCTTCCCGTGAAAAACACAATGATCGTGGCTGCGCTGTCGTCCCTCACCGTTCTGGCAGGCGTGGCGATGGCCCAGGGCCGGGTTGACCTTGAGGTCTCCGCCGCCGGGGCTGAGGTGTGGGGTTCCAGCGTGAATGCTGTCCCGGGGGATTCCGTTGATGTCCGCCTGCGCCTCACCTACACGGGCACCGATCAGCCGCTGGGGCTCGCATCCATTTACGCCCAGCCCACGATCTCCAACTGGCGGAACATCGGCGCGACTGACACCATGTCGCCCCTCGTCAACGGCGGCCATGGCAGCAACACCAGCACACCCATCGGCGCGGTGGCCGATGCCGCGAACCAGTTTGGCCGGGTGCTGCCTTACGCCAGCCGCGCCACGAACGGCGTGCAGACGCTGACGGGCTTCGCCCAGACCTTCAACGGCATCAGTTACCTACGTGTCGCGCAGGCGAATGCGACGGACTGGGTGGGCACGGGTTTCAACGCCACCGGGGGGCGTGGTATCCCGATGACGCAGGTGAACAACCTGGGCCGGACTGCCGCGGAGCCCGCGTTCAGCAGCGCCCTGTCCGACATCATCATCTTCAAGTTCCGCATCAACCTGAGCAACACCGTGCTGGCCCGCACGATGCAGGTGACGATCCCCGCCGACGGATTCGGCAACCTCAACGACGCCACGGGCGTCCGCGAGATTCGCTGGTTCGGCAGCATGACCGAGCCGGTGGGCTCCATCGTTGGCGCGGCAACGGTCAACGCCGCCAGCATCGTGGTGGTGCCCGCGCCGGCGGGTGTGGCCTTGCTGGGCCTGGGCGGGCTTGTTGTGGCGCGTCGCCGCCGCTGAGGCCTGGCATGCCTTGACAGTCTAGGTATCGGTGGTATACTCACCTAGTCCATCTAGGGGAGTTTTGCCATGGCGTCGGGCGACCAACCGGAACTGCTTCAGGGCACGCTTGAGGTGATGGTGCTGCGGACGCTCAGCCGCGGCGCGAGCCATGGGTACGCGATTGCCCGCACTATCGAACTGTTATCAGGGAAAGCCCTCTCGATTGAGGAAGGGTCTCTGTACCCCGCGCTGTATCGCCTGGAGAAACGGGGCGATGTGGAGAGCGAGTGGGGGACCACCGATGCCAACCGCCGGGCGAAGTTCTATTCGCTGACGCCGCGTGGCAAGGGGCGGTTGAAGGAGCAGATGGCGCTGTGGGAGAAGTTGTCCACGGCCGTTTCTCACGTTCTGACCCGTGAGCCGACGCCGGGGAGCGTGACATGACCCGGTGGCTGCTGCGGTCGCTGTTTGTGTTCGATTCCCGGCCTGCCGCGGAAGTGGAGGATGACATCCGCGCAGAGTTCGACACCCACCTCGGGATGCTCGAGGCGGAGTTGCTTGGGCAGGGGCTGGACCCTGCCACGGCCAAACAACAGGCCCAAACACGCTTTGGGGATCCTCGCAAGCATTCGCGCGAGGGCAGTAAAATCAAGCTTGGAGACCGGATCATGTTACAGCGGGTCAACCTGGCGTTGCTGGTGCTGCTCGGCGGTGCGGTGATCTTCCTGCTGGTGCAGAACCAGCGGATCAACTCGCGGAGCGTGGAGACGCTGGAGCAGTTGAACGCGAGTTTGGCGGCGATGCCTACGCGCGCAGCTGTACCCGGCGCATCCGCAAAGGCTGTGTATATCGATGGGCTTATTCAGAAGCCGGGTGAATACGCGGTCCCAATCAAGGGCCTCACCGTGGCACAACTTGTGGCGCCAAGACGATCCAAGTCAAGCGCGGCCCAAACAAGGAAACGTACACCATCATGACCGTCGACAAGCTCGATTCCGATGGTCGTGTGCAACTCCTTGCAGATGATTACGTCGTCGTTGACCCACAGGAAGAGATTGAAAGAAAGAACGATGAAATCACGATCACTGTCAGAGGCTACGTAAATCCAGCCACTATCCGCCCGGGGGGTAGTCACATCACGCTCGGGGAGCTCTTCAGTCGCAGCATGGTTCCCGGTCGATTCTGGTGGAACTTGACGCCTGAGGCGGCTGCGATTCGAGTGGATCGCGACGGAGCTGAGTCAATCGTACTGTCGCTAAGCGAAGCGCAGGCGGGCAAGGGTCACGCTTTCGAAATGAAGAATGGTGACACCGTTACTGTTCTGGGCGCGCAGGCGGATGACAATGAGGTTTTGCCTTGGACGGAGTTGAGACTGGATGCGGAGACGACGGCGCTGGCAGACAAAGATCGAGAACTGTACGAACTACTGGAGTTTCGCAAAACACTTGGTGCAGAAGCGAAGGGCTACCGGGAGGTTGGCATGCCGGTGAATCATCCAAACGCACGACGGCTGCGAGATCAGGTCGCTCTTACTGATGGCCGGATTCAAGAGCGAGCCAAGGAGCTGCGGGAAGCGCAGTGAGCCTCCAACGAAGCAGATTGCTGCATCAAAAAATAAGGCGGGATCAACTTACGAATGTAACGCCTCGCTTACTTCGTGCGCGGCTCGTCGCGTCGATGCTTCACCGCAACCCATACTCCTTCAGCTTTCGGTACAGCGTCCGCTCGCCGATGCCCAGAAGCTTCGCCGCGTGCTCGCGGTTGCCCTGGGTGAGGCGGAGGGTTTCGCGGATGGCGCGTTTTTCGATCTGCTCGAGGCTGGTGCCGGCGAGGCTGGCGTTGCCGCCGGGGGTGGCGGCGCTGAGTTCTTCAGCGCCCTCATCGCTGCGGATGTCCTCGGGGATGTGGCGAGTGTCGAGCACAGAGGGCTCGCCGCCGCGGCGATCCTCGCTCAGGGCGCTCACGACCATGTTCTGCACGACGTTGAGGAGCTGACGCACGTTGCCGGGCCAGGGGTAGCTAGTGAGGCGCATCAGGGCGGCGTCGGTGATGGCGGGGATCACGGCGTCGGCGGGTTTGGCCGCCATTTCGGTGGCGAAGCGGTCGATGGCGAACCCCACCAGCGGGGGGATGTCCTCGCGCCTCTCTCGCAGCGGCGGCAGCGTGAGGTGCGAGCCGTTGATGCGGAAGAAGAGGTCCTCACGGAACTGCCCTGCCGCGACGAGGGCCTTGAGATCGCGGTTGGTGGCGGTGACGAAGCGGACATCGGCGTGGCGGGCCTCGTTGCTGCCCAGGCGCACCACCTCGCCGCTCTCGAGCACGCGGAGCAGTTTGGCCTGCATGGTCAGGGGCATGTCGCCGATCTCATCGAGGAAGAGCGTGCCGCCGTCGGCGTACTCAAAGACGCCCGCCCGCTCCTTGTCGGCGCCGGTGAACGCGCCCTTAAGGTGACCGAAGAGCTGGTCCTCGAGCAGGCTCTCGCTCTGGCCCGCGCAGTTGAAGGTGACGTAGCGCGAGGCGGAGCGCTTGCTGTTGCGGTGTACTGCGAGGGCCACCAGTTCCTTGCCGGTGCCGCTCTCGCCGGTGATGAGCACGGGGATGTTGGAGGGGGCCACGGTCTTGACGGTCCGCAGGATCTTCCGCATGGGCTCACTCTGCGCCACGATCCCCTCGAACCCGGCTTGGTCGAGCTCCTGCTTGAGGCGGTCGTTCTGGTGGCGGAGCAGCACGGCCTCTGCCGCGCGGTTGACGAGGTTGCGGAAGACCTCGAGGTCCAGCGGCTTCTGGATAAAGTCGTACACGCCCATCTTGAAGGCGGCGCGGGCCGTGGGGACATCGCCGTGAGCGGTGACGAGGATCGTCTTGGCCTCTGGCTGGAGCTTTCCCGCCGCCTCGATCACGCGCAGCCCCGCATCACCGCCATCATCTGACACGGGCGCGAGCCCGGGCACGGTGAAGCGGCTGGAGCCGGGCATCCGCAGGTCCGTCACGATGACATCGAACGCCCCCAGTCGCAGCTCCTCCAGGGCGTCCTCGACCGAGTTGACGACCGTACACACGTGCCCCGGCCGCCGCAGGGCCTCGCACATGACATCGGCGTGGTCGGGCTCATCCTCGACAATGAGGACCTGGGCGGCGGCAAGGTTGGGGGTATCTGCCATGCGGCCCATCGTAGGTGCAGCCACCCCGTGCCATGAGCATGCTGCAGGCTCGTGCATCTTGGACTTCAGATGCCTGCCAAGACGAGGCGCGTGCCCGTCCCAGCCGCGGCCTTCGTGCCCTCGTCGCAACCAACGCTTGACACCTCCGCCGGTCTTGATATAGTTGCATCATGGTGCAAATACGCAAGCGAACGCTCTCCACCCCCCGCCAGGCGGCAAAGGTCTCCCGCCCTATCGACAAGGCCCTGGACGCGGAGCTGTTCAAGTCTCTCGCGGACCCCACTCGCCTCCGCCTGCTCGCCTGCATTGCGAAGTGCGGGCGGGCCTGTGGGGTCGGGGAAGTGGCCGAATGCTGCTCGGTTGACCTTTCTGTTGTTTCGCGCCATCTTGCCGCGCTGGAGCGTGCGGGGGTGCTGGAGGCGACGAAGGAGGGGCGGAGCGTCTCGTACCGCGTGCGGTTTGAGGAAGTTGTCGGCATGTTCCGTGCCTTGGCCGATGCGCTGGAGCAGTGCTGCCCCGCGGCCTGCGCCTGCGATGGCGGGAAGGAGTGCGCCTGTGGCCCGGGCTGCTGCTGATATGTCGCGCGCCCCGCGCGTGCTATTCCTGTGCACGGGCAACTCCTGCCGCAGCCAGATGGCGGAGGGCTTGGCCCGCGCCCGCTGGGGCGGATCCATTGAAGTGATGTCCGCGGGGACGCGCCCCCACGGGCTCAACCGCCTCGCGGTGATCGCAATGGATGAACTGAATATCGATCTCTCGCACCACACCTCCAAGACCATCGGCTCGCTCGCAGCAAGACCCATGGACCTCGTTGTCACCGTGTGCAACTCCGCCCGCGCGGCGTGCCCCGTCTTCCCCGGCGCGACCAAGACCGTGCATCAGCCCTTTGACGACCCGCCTGCGCTGGCCGCGGCTGCACGCACCGACGCTGAAGCCCTGCCGCATTACCGCCGCGTGCGCGATGAGATCAGAGCCTTCATCGAAACACTCCCCGACCTGTTGCCACCACATCCCGCTGACCGACGCCCTGAAAGGAACATTGCCATGACTACCAACGACACCGCTCCGAAGGCCGCTTCCAACTCCGCCCCTTGCTGCGCCCCCGGCTGCTGCACCCCTGCCGCGGCTTCGCCCACCACCGCCGACATCATCCGCGAGCAGGTGCGCGAGGGGTATGGCAAGATCGCGGAGGCGGGCTCATGGTCCGCGACTAAGCATGCCGCGTCCGGCGGCTGCTGTGCGCCCTCTGCATCCGGGGCCAGCGGCGGCGGCTGCTGCGGCCCTTCCACGTTCACCAGTGAAGAGCTCGCCCGCGCCATCGGCTACTCGCAGGCGGAACTCTCCGGCGCGGCCGGGGATGCCAACCTCGGCCTCTCCTGCGGCAACCCCACGGCCATCGCCTCGCTGCGTGAGGGCGAGACCGTGCTCGACCTGGGCAGCGGCGCGGGCTTCGATGCCTTCATCGCCGGGCCCAAGGTGGGCGCTATGGGCCGCGTGATCGGCGTCGATATGACGCCCGCGATGGTGACCAAGGCGCGGGCCAACATCGCGACGTACACCGCCCAGACCGGCCTCCGCAATATTGAGTTCAAGCTGGGTGAGATCGAGAGCATCCCGCTGCCCGATGCGAGCGTCGATGTTGTGATCTCCAACTGCGTGCTCAACCTTTCGCCCGATCAGGAGGCCGTGTGGCGCGAGATCGCGCGGGTGCTCAGGCCCGGCGGGCGCGTCGCCATCTCCGACCTGGTGCTGCTCCGCGCCCTGCCTGCCGCCGTCCGCACCGACATCGAGGCTCTCGTGGGCTGCGTGGCGGGCGCATCGCTCATGGCCACCATCGAGGGCATGGCGCGGCGGGCGGGCCTCAAGGATGTGCGTGTGGAGCGCAAGGGCGGCTACGTGGACGCGATGACCGACTGGCAGGACCCGCTGTACCAGAAGATCATCGCCGCGCTGGGGCCAAACGAGAAGATCGGCAACTTTGTCGCCAGCGCGGACATCACGGCGGTGAAGGGGTGATGAGAGGTGGAGCGTGGCACCGGGCTTCCGCCCGGTGTGTGCGACGCCGTCATTCTGGGGCCCTAACGGCGAAACATCAACGCTGACTCGCCCTCCACTCGCGAAGCGCAAGCCAAGTGAACGCGGACGCGACCAGCCCTGCGGGCAGCGTGATTATTGGAGAGAACACCAGCGAGTACTCAAACGAGCCATCGCTCGAGCCCGACGCGATCACATACTGAACCACCCCGGCCGCCAGCACGCAGACGCCCGGAGGCGCCGCGACACACATCGCCTCGGCACAGTTTCGCGGTTTCGCGCCCAGAGCCAATACCGCCCAGCACGCCGCAAGTGGTATGGCGTTGACGCCACACACCGTGGCCACGTCGAGCGCAACGCCCCATCCTATACGCAACCCTCCGCCGATGATCAGGGCCGCCGCCAGCATCATCGCATCAACCACCACGAAGATGGCAGGAATGACCCACCGGCCGCTGCGCTTCGCCAGCGTGCGACGAAGCTCCGAGGTAGCGCCGCACTCCGGGCAGGCCGCCGACTCATCAAGGCCCGCAAGGTTATAAAGGCATCGCGGGCAGGACATCGAGCGATAGTAGATCCAATCAGACATCGCCAGGAAGGGCGATGCCACCACGGGATGCAGTTGCTGTGCGTGTCCGTCCTGGATGCGAATCCTTTGGGTGGCTGGCGCGGGTGGGGGGCGGGCGGGGTGGCCGCGTCCGTCAGGCCCCCGGCCCCACACTCACGGGTGACCCCCGCGCCCCGTTCTGATCCCCCGCATGTTCTCTGCCCGACGCGCCAAGCGGTTGCACTATCGCGGGCCCTGCCGGGCAAAGAGGGCGCGAAACAATCCACACGCGCCGCATCACGCGCCCGTCAAAGTGTGTCTTTCAATCGGGGGCCACGGTGGGTGTGGGGCCGGGGGCCATGCGAGCATTCTCCATCACCGAGCCCCCCACCCGCGCCAGCCCCCCAAAAACACTCACCCATAAACCCAGAGCCTAAAAAAACAGCCCCGGCTCAATCCATTGAGCCGGGGCCGCGCGTATTCACATCACCACAGCTCTCTTCCTCAAGCCTCCGTGCCTCTGTGCCTCTGTGGTGAACTCCTGCTGCTTTACGCCGCCATCTTCACGTCCGCTCCCGTGCCGCCCATCACGCTGGCGATGACCATGCCGCCGCCCCCGATGCCGAAGTTGACGGTGAACTGCGCGGGGTTGCCGCGCGCGGTCGAGCGCACCGCCGTGACCTGGTAGGTGCACGGCGAAGAGCCCGCGGGGATGGTGTCGTCGGTGAAGGTCTTGATGCCCGTGGCGCCGATGAACGTGAACGCGCCGCCGCCGATCTGCCGCTTGACCTCATAAATCGTGCCCGCGGTGCCGGTGGGGTTGTTGCACTTCCACTTGAGCTCCAGCGCGCCGTTCTGCAAAAGGCCCACGGTGAAATCAAGGGGCGTGCCGGGCGGGGGCGTGACGCCGCCCACGCTGGGCGCGGGGATCTGCGCCAGCACATACACGTTGGGGTTGTTGGTGGTCTGCGCGAAGGTCTTAATGGTCTGGATCATGTCGGCGCCGAACCCCGGCGCGTTGTGCATCAGCCGCACCTTGTCGTAGTACGCCAGCGTCGCCGCCTTCGCCGCCTGCTGCGCGGCAAGGTGGTCGCCGTACGCCTTGCGGGCGTTGGTGGTGGCGTTGGTCAGGGCCGCGACGGTCGGTGCCGTAAGGCCGATGGTCGCCAATGCGGCGGCCCAGACGGTCGTGTGCGACTCATAAAAATCGATCTTACCGAGACGATCATTTGGCACGATGCCCATAAAACACTCTTTCTGGCCGCGAGGGGCCGCGAATAAACGGTGCGCGCCGCCCCGCAGTGCCGACAAGGCCTGCACGACCGCGAGCAGCCGGGCGTCCTCCGCACATCCGCCTGCTCTCACGCTGAGATCAGAATCAGATGGCGTGCCCCGGCGAGGCTTCATGAGTGTTTTCGACGGTACAGGTGCCCGGCGTGAGCGGCACTGGCGATTTTCCTGAAAAACGATCGTTGTACATCGATGCACAAGGGTTTTTCATCGATGCACAAGGCGCGCGCAGCCATGCACAAAGGCTTTACATCGATGCACAAGGCGCGCGCAGCCCTGCACAAAGGTTTTTCATTGATACACAAGGCGCGCGCAGCCATGCACAAAGGTTTTTCATTGATGCATAAGGCGTGTGCAGCCATGCACAAAGGCTTTATATTGATGCACGCAGCGCGATGAGCCCGGGATGTCACGGGACCGTCGGCCGCGTTCGGGCGTTGATCGTCCGCTGATGCCAGAGGAAGGGCGTAAAAACCCCTTCCTCCGGCACCTCCATCCCCCCGGACAGGCCAACGGCGCGCCGCGTTCCCGTCAACTCTTTTGCCCCGACGGGGCGACGGGCTGTAGCCACGGGTGGAGCAACGGCGCGGCAAAATGTGCTATAACCTCTCTCGATGAAGCGACCCGGGCGACCAATCATGGCGTGGCTCCTCGCCGCCGCGAGTTGCGTTACCGCGGCCTTGTACTTGGCGAGCACGCTCTGGACCGCTTTCTGGATGACGCAGTTTGGCGATTCGCTGGGTGTGAAGGCCGGGGAAGTATTTGCCATGGGCGTGCATCCCACCGAGCGGCAGCGAATCGTGGTGGTGACCGGGTGCAGCCCGACGCGGCAGTGGTCGTGGAACTTTGGACGCCGTCTGGTTCCGATTGGCTGGGGCGTTCTACCCCACGGAGGATTCAACGCCAACATGTCCAGAGGCGCGCTCGCGGTGCCGCTGCTGCCGCCTGCCGTCCTGCTCGGCGGCGCAGCGCTCTGGGCGGCTCGCCGTCACCGCCGCCGCGTGCGTCTGCGCGGGAACCTGTGCGTGCGCTGCGGCTATGACCGGACGGGCCTGCCCGCGGGGGCAGATTGCCCAGAGTGCGGGCCGCATTTAAAGGTGATGGGACGCGAGGCCGACGGGCGTGAAGCATTGGCAGCGAGCGACCCGCGGTCCCATCCTTCGCCCCAACGGGGCGATGGGCTGTAGCCACGGGTGGAGCAACGGCGTGGCGCAGCCCGCCGGAGCGCAACCCGTGGAAGAAGTTTCAACAGAACCGCCCCGGCAGGGGCGGAGGAGTTGTTGAATGGGTGCGCGAACGTTCATCCGCCCATGCCGGGGTGCCGCGCGCCTCATGACCCTTGACGCCGCTTGATGGTTAGGATACACTAACTTTATGGCCCGTCGCATAGTCTTTGAGTTTGAGCGGTTCACTCTTGTTGCACTGGTCGTGCCGATTCCAGCCGCGTTCCTGCTTGTTTGGATGGGCCCGTCGTGGGTGACGCTGGTGGTGGCGTTGGCCGGCATCCCCGCGGCAGCGATCGTGAGCTGGATCGCCAGCATCCGCATTGCCGATCGTGCCGCGCAGCCGTGGGGCTACATCACGTTCCTTACGGTGCTGGCGGTGTGGGTGGGGGCGTACCTGCTTTACATGGGCACGATGATCAGCGGCTCAAAGTAGTGCAACCTGCGGCATACCCTTGCGTATGAGCACGCTCGCCGAAATTCGGGCTGCGGCCGATGCGCTGCCAGCAGCCGACAAACAGGACCTGCTTTTGTTCCTTGCGGCGCGACTGAGGGCTGAAGGGGGCTTTACGGGCTCGACGCGAACGTTTTCAGCAGAGCAGATTCAGGCGTGGATCGCCGAGGATGAGCGAGCGAGGCCGAATTCTACTGATGGACCGAGCGTGTGAGGCTCTTCCTGGATAGCAGCGTGTTGATTGCGGCGAGCGGCTCCGGTCGCGGAGCCTCGCGTGAAATCATCCAGCGGGCTCATGCGCAGGGCTGGGTGCTGGTGTCATGTCCGTATGTAATAGAGGAAGTGCTCAAGAATCTACCTCGTCTTCCCGCCCAAGCAACGGCCGATTGGGCACACATCCGTCCTGCACTGACCATCGTGGACGATGTCCTGACGCTCGACCGGATCGCGGTGTTTGAGCCCGCCAAAGATCGGCCCATTCTTTTCACCGCATTCGCATGGGCTCAAACGCTGCTGACACTTGATCGCGCCGACTTTGGTTCGCTATTGGACACGTCGTTTTATGGATTGCCAATCATGACCCCGGGCAAGTTCCTCGAGCAGGAGCGCGAAGGGAAGCGGATCGTCTGAGGGGCCGGTGCGACCCAGACGCTGGATTGCAATCGCGGCCTTGTCCCGACTTTGTTGAGGTGAGAGATGCGCGAGATGGTCAGCTGTTGAACGTAGTTCAGCGTGCCAGCCCAACCCGCTTCAAAGTCCCTGCGGAAAATGAAACCGGAAGGTCTCGATGTCATCCTCGGGGGGCGTGGGGTCTCCGTACAGCGACCAGTAGCGGGAGACGGGCACGGGCTGCCCGGCGCTGTCGAAGGCGGAGATGCCGCGGTTGTCGATGAGGATGGTGACGGTGCGATTGATGACCGTGTGGGTGGGCAGCAGGTGCTCGGCGATGTCCCCGCTCTCGGGCCGCAGCAGCACCACAAACGCGCTGCTGCGCCGCCGCAGCGAGCGCGGGGGCGGGTAGCTTCGGTCGCACACGAACGTCTCGCCGGGGCCAAGCACCACCGGATACTGGGCCCGCGTTGAGACGTATTCCCACATCGATGATGAGGGCGATGGCGGCACCAGGACCACCTGAAAGGTGTGCTCCGTGGTGTTCGTGATCGTGACGGGCCGCCATGCTTTGGGGTGGGTGCAGCCGCCTGCGCAGGCGATCACCGCTGATATCGCGAGAGCGAGCATGCGCGGGGCCCGATGAGGGCAAGGCAGCGGGGCTTTTTGGGGGATATCCATGATATACAGATATACACCTACGACCCGCTCAACGCATCAGCCACTACGAAATGCTGCACACCGCACAGCGCGATCGCCAGGGCATCAGCCAGGTCCGGAGGCGTGGGCAACTCCGGCAAACTGAAGTGTGACTGCACAGCGCGCTGCATCTGGCCCTTGTCTGCCTGGCCGAAGCCGGTGCAGGACTTTTTCACCATCGCGGGCTTGAGTTCGAGCAGTTTGAGGCCCGCCTGCTGAGCGGCGAGCAATATCACGCCGCGGGCGTGGCCCATGATGATCGCGGTCGCGGGGTGCTGGTAGTGGGAGAAGAGGCCTTCGACCGCGACCGCCTGCGGCTGGGTGCGCACGAGGAGGTTGCGGAAGTCGGCATCGAGCTCCATCAGCCGCTGCGTGATGGTGGGGAGGGGCTCACCCGCGCGGGTGAGGCGGAAGACGCCCGCCTCGACGATGCTCGGCGATGGGAAGCCCTCGATGCAGGCGTAGCCGGTGATGCGGAGGCCGGGATCGATGCCGAGGATGCGCACGGGGGGAGTGTAGCGGAAGTGGCTAAGTGGCCAAGTGGCTAAGTGGCTAAGTGGCCAAGTGGCCAAGTGGCCAAGTGGGGGGATTGTGGGTTGTAGTGCTTCAGCCAGTGGATGATTGTTTTGGCAAAGGCGTCGGCTTCGAGGTTGACGGGGCTGCCTTCCTTGAGCGAACCCAGCGTGGTTTTTTCCAGCGTGACGGGGATGAGGGCAACCTCGAACCATTCGCGGGGCTGCACGGCGGCGATGGTCAGGGAGACGCCGTCGATGCAGACGGACCCCTTGGGCGTGATGTATTCCATCAACTCTGCGGGGGGGGTGATGCGAACCCGCCACTCGCCTTGCGTCGCGATGCGGGACACCCGGCCCACGCCGTCCACATGCCCCTGCACCACATGCCCGCCCAGCAGCGTCGAGGGGGTTGCCGCGTGCTCGAGGTTGACCATGGAGCCCACCGCGAGCGACCCCAGCGTGGTCTTGGCGAGGGTCTCGGGGATGACATCGAAGGCCCACGAAGCGGGTGCGGTGCCCGCAACAGTCAGGCAGCAGCCGTTGATGCAGATGCTGTCGCCCGGTGTTGGGCGGTGCCCCCAGGCACCGGGGTCAATCAGCAGGCGCGTGGCGGAAGCACGGGCCTCCAGCCCTGTGATGCGCCCTGTCGCCTGCACCAGCCCGGTGAACATGGCCCGATGGTAGTGGGGCGGAGGGAGCGGGCTGAGGGAGAAGGCCGGGGTGGGGGTTGGAGTGGGGGGTTGAGGGTTGGGGTGGAAGCCCGCAAAGCCCCCTACGGTTGACCCGCGGGTTGACCCCGGGTGCTGGCCGCACGATACTGCACGCCCGCCCCGGCGGTTGTTCTGAAACGCCGACTCTGGAGATTCCCTCGGATGCTCACCGCCTCACTTTGTTCTTCTCACCGCCGCACCGCCCTGCTGCTCACCCTCGCGGCCGTGGCCTTCGCGGGCGGCTGCCACCGCAACCGTGTCGCGACCGAACCCGGTGCCGCCACGGGCAGCGCCCAGGCCGGCAGCAACCCTTTCCCTGTTGTTTACGAGGACTGGGCCAAGCTGGGCTACCGGCTGGACTGGGTCGGCTTCCCCTTCCCGGGCGCGGCCCGCGGCACGCACATCAACACGGTTGAGGCGTACGACGATGCCCTGGTCATCCAGCAGGCCGACAGCACGCTCTCGCTGCTGGAGTCCGGCAGCGGCAAGACGCGGTGGTCCACGCAGGTTGCGGGCCCGCTGACACGTTTCGTGGGCATCAACCGCGACGAGACCAACGCGAACAACATCCTGGTCTCCAGCCAGTCGGAGATGTTCACGGTCTCGGCCGCCAACGGCAGCCTCATCGACCGCGACCGGTTCAACCGGGTCGTCAACACCGCGCCCATCATCAGCAACGGCATCGCGATCTTCGGGTGCTCCACTGGCGAGGTCATGGGCCACGTCATCGGGCGCGGCGTCAAGGCGTGGGGGTTCCTCTCCACGGGCGCCATCGAGGCCGACCCGGCTGACATGGGGAGCACCGTGGGGTTTGTCTCCCAGACCGGCGATGTGATGTTCTTCTCCAAGAGCGGCGGCCTCACGGGGCGCGGGCGCATCTTCGAGGGCCTCTCCAACAACCCCGTTGCCGACGGGGGCATCCTGTTTGTCGCGGGGCGCGACCGCTCGGTCTGGGCGTTCGACACCGCCGGCAATGAGCTGTGGCGCCACCGCACCAGCACGCCGCTGTCGGCCCAGCCCACCGCCCACAACGGCGCGCTGTACGTCGCCATCCCCGGCGAAGGCCTGACGGCCTTCGAGGGTTCCAACGGCAAGGTCCTGTGGAATGTGCCCAGCATCATGGGCACCGTCATTGGGACCAACCACGGCAACCTCGTCGTCTATGGGCGCGAGCGTGTGACGACCCTCAACGCCGCGAGCGGCACCATCGTCGCCCAGGCGGATGTACCGGGCGTCGTCCGCATCACCACCGACAAGTTCGATGATGGCAACCTGTATGCCGTCAGCGACCGGGCCATCGTCGCCAAGTTCACGGTGCGATAAGCCCGCGGCAAGCACATTTTGAGCCATGCAAAAGGCCCGGGCGACCATCGCCCGGGCCTTTGCTTTTTTCTGATTCATCAGCCCGCTTGCGGCGGGTTGAGGCACCTCGGCATCTTACTTCTTCTTGCCCTTGCCCTTCTTCTCGCCACCGTCGGCGTCGGCCTTGGACTTCTTAGCGGGTTTCTCGGCCTTGTCTGCCTTCTCGGGGCGGCCCTTGTCGTCGCCATCGGACTTCTTCTCAACAGGCTTGCCAGCGCCCCAGGTGCCGCGGGTTGCCTTGGACGCCTCTTCCGCTGCCTCCTGACGCTTGAGGAAGGAGCGCTCCTCGCTCTCGGCCCCGGCCCCGGCCCCGGCGGCCTCGGGCTCGCGGTCCAGGTCGAGCTCGCGGTCTGGCTTCACGTGCAGCTTGACGGTGGAGTCAAGGTCGTTGTCGAGCTTGACGTGCAGGTCGTAGGCGTCGATCCGCTTGATGGTCTGGGCGATGCGGATATCGCGGGGCTTCACGTCATGGCCCTGCTCTTTGAGCGCTGCCGCGACGTCCTGCTGGGTGATCGCGCCGTAGAGGATGCCCATGTCGTTGCAGGAGCGGATCAGGGTGATCTCCACGCCCTGAAGCTTCTCGTTGAGCGCCTCGCGCGACTTGCGCTGCTGGGCGACGAGCTTCTCGGCCTCCGCACGCTTGCCCGCGAGCTCCTTCACCCGCGCTTCGCTGGGCGTGGTCGCCATGTTGCGGGGCAGGAGGTAGTTCCGGGCGTACCCGGTGCGCACCGTCACGACGTCCCCGACGATGCCGAGGGCTTCAACGTTTTCAGTCAACAACAGCTTGAGAGACTTTGCCATGGTGGCTGTCCTTTCCCCAGTATTGGGGGAGAGTTAGGAGCGCAGTGCGGCGACAGCCGCCAACGCCCCAACGGTTGGAAGGGGATGGTAGGCGATGAGCCAGGGAAAAGGCCCGGAAGCAAAAGGGCAAAGGCGTTATTCGGCTTGGGCGTTTTTGGCAGGATGGGCGTGAAACGAAGTCCCACCCCAACCCCACCCTCGGGGAGGGGCTTTGAAAGCCATGCGTTCGAAATGTCCCGTTAGAACGGGATGTCGTCCTCGCCCATCGGCTCTGGGGCCGGGGCTGATGAGGCCGAGCGCGGGGCCGTTGCCGTGGAACCCTGACGCGGTGCGGCAGCTTGACGCGGGGCCCAGTTGCCACCGGAAGCATTGCCGGACGCGCCGTCGCCGCCATCGGATTTGTTGCCGCCAACAAAGAAGAAGTTCTCGATGACGACCTTCAGACGGGACTGCTTCTTGCCGGTCTGCTTGTCATCCCACTGATCCAGTTTCAGGCGGCCCTCGATCATGATGGGTTTGCCCTTGCTGAAGTACTGAGCGATGATCTCGGCCGTCCGGCCCCAGGCATCGCAATCGACGAAGATCACCTCTTCGCGGGCCTCACCCTCGGGCGTTTTCCACTTGCGGTTCATGGCGAGGCCGATCGTGGCGACAGCCTGATTGCTCGTGGTGTGGCGCACCTCGATGTCCCGGGTGATGTTGCCCATGAGCATGACTTTGTTGAGACTGTTAGCCATCGCGGATGTCCTTGTGTTGGTTCCTTATCGATATCCTAGCGAACCCCGATCAGACTGTCGAATCGCCGTTCCGGCGAATGCCGGTTATCGGACGAAAAACAGCAGTCCACTACCTCGAAACCTGCTGCATCGCCATCTCGAAGGCCGCATCAGATTTGCTCACTTCAGCCCGGATTACCATCCACCGGCGGCTGGCCGCACGCTGGGATGTCCACCACAACAGCGGAGCAAAGAGCCCCCGCAGGGGGCCGAGGCGCGTGAGAAACTTCAGCAGCCCCAGCCCGTGCTGCTCGATCAGCCGGTCTTCCAGCGACACGAACGCCTCGACGGCCCCGGGATCCCCTTGGCGCCCGGCGCGACCTGCCAGCTGGCGGTCCACCCGCGCCTCATCGTGCCGCTCGGTGGAGACCACGAGCAGCCCGCCTGCCTCTCGGCTGCGCTTGTCGAGCTGAATATCTGTGCCGCGGCCCGCCATATTGGTCGCCACCGTCACCGCGCCGGGCTCACCGGCCTTGGAGACGATCACCGCCTCTTCCGCCTCGCGGTTGGCGTTGAGCACCTGGCAGTCGATCCCCCGCGCCCGCAGCAGTTCCGCGACGCGCTCAGAGGTCAGCACGCTCCACGTGCCCACCAGCACGGGTTGGCCCTTCGCGTGGGCCTGGGCCACGCGGTCGACCGCTGCCGCGAGCTTGTGCTCTTCTGTCGCGTGGACGCGATCTGCGGGGTGGGTGCGCACGATCGGCCGGTGCGTCGGGATGGGCACGACGGGCAGCCGGTACCACGCCCACAGTTCCCCGCGCACCTCGCGGGCGGTGCCAGTCATGCCCGCGAGCCGCTGGTATTTCTGGAAGAAGGTCTGGTAGCTGCTGCGCGCTGCCGCGACATTTTCGCTTTTGAGCTCCAGCCCCTCCTTGGCCTCTACCGCCTGGTGCAGGCCAAGCTGCCACTGGCGACCCTTGAGGATCCGCCCTGTCGAGCGATCCACGATGAGCACCTCACCATCCCTCACCACATAGTCCTCACCAGGCTTGTAGACCTCCTTGGCGTGCAGGGCCTGGATCACAAGCTCTTCTCGCCGGCGCGGCCCGGACCAGAACGAGGGGAGCCGCGCTGCAATCTCTGAAAGGCGCTCGCGGCCCGAATCTGTGAGGCGCACAATGCGCTGGCGCACATCAACCGTGTAGTGCTCGCCCGCCTTCAGTTCCCGCGCCACCTCGGCCCCGATGGCGTAATGCTCGGCCGAAGCGCCCTCCGCCTTGCTGCTGATGATCGCGGGCGTCACCGATTCATCGATCAGCACGCTGTCGGCCTCGTCCACGATTGCCGCGTACAGCCCGCGCTGTACCACTTGTCGCGTCCAGGGCTGTGCGCCGTGCCCGCTCAGCAGACCCTCCAGCAGCACGCCCGAAACCCGCGGCAGCAGCGGCGACACAAGCCGATCGCGCAGGTAATCGAAGATCACCTGCTTGTCGGCCGCGTAGGTGATGTCGCAGGCGTATGCCGCCCGGCGGGCATCGGGCGGCGTGTCCTGCTGGATCACACCCACGCTGAGCCCGAGGCGACGGAAAGCGCCACGCGTAATTTCGGCATCCCGCCGCGCCAGGTAGTCGTTCACGGTCACGATGTGCAGGCCCCGACCCAGCCACGCATCCAGCGCGGCAGGCAGGATCGCCGTCACCGTCTTGCCCTCGCCCGTCGCCAGTTCCGCGCAGCAGCCATTCGCGAGCGCCAGGGCACCGAGCACCTGCTCAATATGCAGCGAGAACCCGACCTCGCGCCGGATGGCCTCGAAGCCCACCGCGAAGGCATGGTCCACTGCCGCGGGGTCGTGCCGCGCCACGACGACGGCGGCACGGGCCGCATCGGCCTCTGCCCGGAGCGCCCCATCGCTATGGTTGACCAGGCCCTTGGCACGGTCGATGATGCGCTGGGCGCGGGGCCAGTCCAGTCGCCGCGCCCGCCGCCGCGAAACCCAGCCGGTGACCGCCTCGCCGAACTCATCAACGCCCTTTGATACCTCGCGCCGATCGCGTGATGCCCCCAGCATGGGCCACAGGCGGGGCACCGTGTCGGTATCGCGGGGTTGCAGCCAGTCGGCCGCGTGCACAGAAGTCGGTTGCGTCGCCCCGCTCATGCGTCGGCCTTGTCGGCAAGAAACTGGTGCAGGCGCCGCCACCACTGCGCCAGCAAAGGCTGGGACTCAACACCGAAACGCACCCGCGCCCGCAGGCCGGGGCGCCAGCCTTCCAGCTGCGCCGGGTCGGCCCCACGCGGCTCAACCTCGACCAGCCAGTGGGGGGCCACGGTGGTCGCGCTCTGGCGGTCGTTGGTGTCCGCGATCACGTCCCCGCCCGCCTGGTTGGTGAGCGACTCGCTGGTGACATGGCGCGAGCCCGCGGGGGCCAGGCGGACAATCGCGCCGTTGACCTCATCTCCGGCCCTGCCGCGGACGCGGATGGTTGCGTGAACTCCTTCGACCTCTTCGCCCGCCCGCCCGCGGAAGATGTACCCCTCCTCACGGTCGGGCACCACGCACCGCACCAGCAGTTGATCGGTCGTTGCAACCGATGCGAGCAGCGAGCCTTTGGCGAAGAAGGAGCCCAGCAGGCGGTCCAGATCGGGGCCAAGCCCCGCGCCGGGCAGCACGCGCCCCGGCGTGCGGGCGCGGATGGTGAGCGAGTCGGCCTGTTCTTGCGCGTGTGTCAGGGCAAGTTCCAGTTGGCGCAGGCGATTGAGGGCGATCACACTGTCGATGCCCGAGCCCAGCGCGGCGTCGGCCTGGGTGCGGGCGCCATCCACCGCGGCCTGGGCCGCCTCAAGCTCGGCCATGATCTCCGCGTTGTAGATCGTGATGATGGGGTCGCCCTCGAGCACGCTGTCGCCGGCGCGCACGTGGATGACCGTGACGAATCCATCCTCCATCGGCCGCACAGGCTCCAGAAGGCGCGGCTCGACGGTCCCCGTGGCGTAACCCGCCGCGGGCACGGGGATGAGGCCAAGCCCTCCGGCAACGATTGCCAAGGCAGTTGCCGTCAGCGTGACGGCCCGCACGCGCCGGCCCATGAGCCGGGGGCTGGTGAACAGCCAGCCGATGCTCTTGAGCATCGGCCACACGATCCACATCGTGCCGGCCACCACTGCAAGGGCTGCTCCCAGCGTCAGGTATTTCGGGTTGCTCCACAGCACGATCACGATGCTGGTCACGATCAACAGGCGGTAGGGCCAGGACAGAAGCCCGTACCCGATCAGCAGCCAGAACTCGCCGGTGGATCGCACGGCCGGCGGTGTCGTCCGCACCACCTTGAACGCGTACCGCTGCATCAGGAACTTGATCAGTTCCTGCGACCGCTGCGCGAGGTTCGCCGAGCCCGCGACGTCTGAGAGGATGTAGTACCCGTCATATCGAAGCAGGGGGTTGAGGTTGAACACCAGCGTCGTGACGCCGGAGATGATCATGGTGTTGTACAGCAGCGTCCGTACCAGCCCCGCATCGTCGGCGCTTGTGAAGGACCATGCGATTGCCGCCAGCGCGGCGACGAACGTCTCGAAGATCACGCCGCCCGCGGAGACCACCACCCGCTTCCACACCTGCGGCAGGCGCCACGCCGCCGACGTGTCGCAATAAGGGAAGGGGAAGAGGAAGGCGACGATCATCAGCCCGATTTCGGTACACCGGGCTCCCATCGCCTTGCACGCGCAGGCGTGGCCGATCTCGTGCCATGCCCGCAGCACGATGAACACAACGCCTAGCCAGGCGATGTTGGTCACGTCCAGGATGTTGTTGAGCCCGTTGCCCAGGACATCGCGCCGCAGGAAGAGCCGGTAGAGCGCGAAGCCCACCACGATGAGCCATGCGGCCGCGCCGGCACGGGAGAACACGATCGCCAGGAGGTGGCGGCTGCGCTCCAACCAGGGCTCGGGGTTGACGAGGGGCAGTGTGATCGAGACGCCCCGGCCCGTCCGCCGCTGCACGGCGCGGCGGCGGGCCTCGCGGCCGCGCAGCTCGACCATGTCTGCCGCGAGGGGGAGATCGCCCGATAGCAGGCCGTGCATCTGCAACCTGCTCAGCAGGTCGATGCACTCGCGCTGGGTGGGGGCATCGTCGCCCAGCTGCGCGTTGCAGGCCTGCCACGCATCGTCGACGCTGCGCCGCCCATCGAGCAGCCCGAGGAAGAAGTAGGCCGACTCGCTGAGCCGGTAGTACTGCCCGCCCGCGGGGTCTTCGACGATGAACGCCGTTTGCGATCCGAAGCGCTGGCGGATGGTCTGGGCGTGAGTTGAAAGGCGTGGGCGCGTCGGCCCTAGCCTGTACCACAGGTCGCTGAACGAACTCGAAACTTCCTCGCGCAGCAGGTTGAGCATCACCACCACATCCGCATGCGGATTTCTTCAACGACAGACCGCAGCAGCGTCGCCAGCGTCGTCGTGCGGCCATCGCGCAGCTTCGCGGTGCCGGTCATGCCCGGGCGCAGCCACGCCGCGTCGTCGGGCCCCACGCCTACGAGTTCAGCCTCCGCCTGGTACACGTTGCGGCCCCGCACCACCTCGGCGGCGGGGTTCACGCGTGTCACACGGATCTCTACCTCTCGGCCGGGTAGGGAGCGGATCACCATGCCCCCGGTCATCCCCTCGCGCACCCGTTGCACATCGGCTTCCTCGATATAGAGCGTTGCCTGCTGCTCCTGGCTGATGACTTCAAACAGGGGCTGCGTGGGCTCGACGCGGGCGCGGATGAACGAGTCCAGGTCGCCGCGTCCTACCAGACCATCGATGGGTGAGCGGATCACCGATCGCGCCTGGTGATCCCGCAGCAGCGCCAGGTGAGATGCCACCTCGTTGATCTGCGACTCTATTTCCATCCGCTTGCTGAGTTCGCCCTTGCTGAGGGCATCATCGCGCTGCACGGTGTAGGCGGTCAGGCGGGCCTCATTTTCTGACAGCTCCAAGGCCAGGCTGGATGTATCCATCGTCGCCATGACCTGCCCGGTCTGCACGCGGTCGCCCGGCTTCACCAGCACTGTTTCGAGATAGCCCGTGAACGGGGGCACCACCGTGCGGGCGTGCAATGCCTTGACCTCGACAGCGGACTTGATCCGTGCCGGGATCGGCACCACCGCCGCCAGCACCAGCACCAGCAGCACCAGCGCCGTCACCAGTTTCGCGCCGGTGTGTCGCGGGCCCACCATCGCCTCGCCCAGGTCTAGCAGCCGGTCACGCGTCACGGCCAGTACCCCGCGGTCTGCCAGGCGACGCGTCCACAGCGCGGGGCCCACCGTCTCGGCCACCAGACGCAGCAGGGGGACGGCGGCAACGGGGAATGGGTCCGTCGCGGGACGCTCAAGCACCACCACGCCCACGAGGTCTCCCTCAACCCGCAGCGGCAGGCTGAGCATTGCCGATGGCCCGAACTTGCGAGAAACCTCTTCATGCGCGCGTGTCACACGCCGCTGCGCGGGGTCGTGCTCGTGCTCAAGCGGAGCGGGGAACACAACCTCGACATCCTGCGCGGCACACTCTTCCATTGCTTCTTCGATGGCTTCGACTGCCGCGGCGTTGCGGTCTACTTCGTCGGCCCCGGTCACTGCTGTCAGACGGATTGACTCTCGGTGAACCAGACCGACAGAGACGCGGCTGCACCCGAATCGGCGCTGCAGTTCGTTGCAGATCAGGGCGCCCATCGTGCCGGCGGATCGACCCTGCTGCGAGGCGTCGAGCAGTTCGAGCGTTTCGCGGAGCATCAGCGTGCGCTGCGACTCGGCAATAGCCTGCTTCTTCCACAGGAACGCCTCGAACGCGGCGGTTGTCAGCATCAGCGTCTTGAGGGCTTCTTCGTCTGCCGCGCCGCGGGTTCGCAGGGCGAGCACGCACGCGCCCTCGACGCGGCCATCGGCCCACAGGGGCGCGGCAATCAGGCGATGGCGGGCCTCGTCGCCGTAGAGCCCGCCTGCCGCGCGGGCGAGCGCGATCGTGTCCATGCGGCCCTGGGGGGCCTTTCCGGCATCGGCGTCGGGCGCACAGAGTTCTGCCGCGAGCCGCTCCATGCGGGCGATCACCCCCGGGGCGAGCACAGGGGCCGCCTCACCGGCGGCCTGGTGCTGCACCAGCAGCCCGGGCTTGCGGGCTGCCCCGCCTGCGAGGAAGACGGCACCGGCCATCGCGCTCACCATCGCCACCTGCGACTGGAGCAACTGCATCAGGAACGCCTGCAGTTCGAGCATCGCGTCGGGCTGGGGCGGGGGGCCACCAACCTCCGCGGCACCGGGCTGCGGGGCATCCACCACCGATTCCGAAGTCTGTCCGCTGGTCATGCGTTCCGGGGTTTCCTGGGGGGTTGCCACACCGATCAGGGTGCCGTTGGGGCTTCCGCCCCTAACTCTACGCAACCCCCTCCAGCCTCATGAATCCGTTGGGAGGGCTTGAGCGGTTGCGGGGGAGTGTGAAAAGGGGGATGAGCCGCGCACGGAGTAAGCGGGGAGGGCGTGCAGATTGCGGAGGACGTGGATGCGGGGGTAGACCGGGAGACGCTTACTTCGTGCGCGGCTCGTCTGATGTCCCGCTTACTTCGTGCGCGGCTCGTCTGCGATCTCGACGCGCATTCCCAGCAGTTCTGTCAGGAGTTCCGACTTCTTCCGGGCTGCTTTGAGGTCCACTGTCGCGTCGCTCCTTGTGCGGGCTTCGATGTGCACAGTGTGCTTGCCGAAGCGAAGGCGAGCCTCTTCCACGGGCTGCGCGTGCGAGCGGTCCAGCCCGTCGGCCACGCGGAGGATTGCGGCGAGGCGTCGCACCAAGGCGCGGTCCGGCTCTCCGAGGGCCGCGAACTCCGGGTGATCCGTGGAGGGGTCGGCCCGGCGGTGGTAACGGGCGATCATCGCGACAATTTCGATCTGGTGGGGCGTCCAGCCATTCATTTCGCCGTGGCGGATGATTGTCTGGCTGTGCTTGTGGTGGCGGGGATACTCGACCATGATGCCGACATCGTGCAGGACAGCCGCGCTCTCCAGCAGCGCCCGCTCATGAGGGGCCGAACCCAGCCCCGCCAGCAGGTTGCTCTCGGTCCTGAACTGGTCGTACAGGGACAGGGCCAGGCCCGCCACATGCTCGCTGTGCGGCTGCTCGTACGCGCACCGGGCGGCCAGGGCCCGAGCGCTGCGCAGCAGCCCGGCGTCGGGTGTCTCGGCCCGGGGCTGCTCCTGCTCCGCCACCTGCTCATCGATCAGGCGCATCAACAGCCCCTCGCGGAAGCCGCCGGGGTGGACACGCACGTTCGCGGCATCAAGGTATTTCAGCAGCCGCTCGATGGCGGTGAAACCTGCGACGACGATGTCGGCGCGGTCGCTGGGGAGACCCGGCACCCGCAGACGCTGCTCAAGCGTCATCGAGCGCAGGGTCTTGAGGATGTCCTTCAACTGCGTGCGCGACACGGGGCCAAGCGCGGCAAGGGCCGGGCTGTTGCGGTCGATCATCACCCCGCGGCTTGCTGCGGCAAGCGTCAGCAGCGTCGTGAATGTGCCGCCGCAGCCCACGACGATGGTGGGGGAGGTTTCGTGGGGGCGGACATGCTCGGCGATTGATTCCTCGATGTGGCGCCGCATGGCGGCGTTGTTGCGGCCGCTTGCCGCGTCGGCCCCGCCGAAACGCTCGGTCAGGCGGACCGCGCCCAGCGGCATGGAGCTGTTCTCGGTGATGACGCCGTTGCGGCTAAACACAACCTCCATGCTGCCGCCGCCGATGTCCACGACAGCCGCGGTGCCCTGCGACAGATCGAAGACGCGGCTGACGCTACGGTGCGTGAGCTTGCCCTCGTCCAGGGCGGATACCACCTCCAGCTTAAGGCCGGTGCGGTCCTGCACGAGCGAGATGAAGTCGTTGCGGTTGTCGGCATCGCGCACGGCGGCCGTCGCGTAGGCCCGCACCGTGGTCACGCCCAGGTTCTCGGCGATGGTCTTGAAGCGGCCCACCGCCTCGACCGAGCGAGCCATCGCCTCGGCGGACAGCAGCCCCGCGCGGCCCATGCCCTGCGCAAGGCGGGTCATGGCACGCTCTTCGGCGATGGCCTTCCAGGTGCGCTCATCGGCCACTTCCACCGCCAGCAGGCGGATGCTGTTGCTGCCGATGTCGATCACCGCCAGGCGGCGGCTTGAAAGCCACAGGTTTCGCTGCGTGGCGGGCGTGGTGGTGGGGCGTGCGAATGGATCGGGCTGAGGGCTTGGGGGCCCGTTGGAGGGCGCGAGTGGCGCGGGCCTGGGGCCGCCGTTGGTTGTGGGGTCATACATCAGAACATCTCCCGGAACATCTTGAGGATCTGACGTGCCGCGGCCCAGGGTTTCGAGCAGCGGGCCGGCGTTGGCGGCGCTCCACCATTCGCGCAGCTTGCGGCGGCGCATGTCGGCAACTCGCCCGAAGCGGACGCCCAAAGCCGCGAATGCACGGTCCTGGCCCTCATGGAAACCGGAGTCCGAAGAGAGTTCCGCCACTGCTTTATCGACCCGTGCGACGAGGGTCATCAGGTCGTTGGCCTCGCCGGCCCGGCGCTGGCACTCTTCCAGCAGAGCCTCCAGCGGCTTGCGCGAGTTCTCGGGCACGCACGCGCTGAACACTTCCGCGGCGTAGCGGAGCCGCTTGACCGCGAGGCGGAACTCGTGCAGGGGCTCGGGCTGAGCGATGTCGAGCGTGCCCAAGCGGTATACCTCGCGCGACAACTGGCCCAGCTCGTTTGCCGCGATCGTTTCCAGTGCGGCAGAACTGCCGGGAATGTCCTTACCATGATCGAGCATGCGCCGCGCCAGCACGCGGAGTCGCTTGGCGCCGCTGCGATCCAGCACGGGCCAGAGGGCATCTAAGCCTTCATGCTTGTCGAGTTCGACACCGGCGATGAGCGCGGCAAGGCCGGGGACATCGCCCGCGCCGGGGCGGCCTTCGATGGTCTTCAGCAGGGCGAGCTGAACATCCGCATCGCGGATGACGCCTGCCGCTCGGCGGATGCGTTTGACGACACGGCGGAGGCGTGTCCAGTCCTGAGGGTCGGCGCAGAGGCGGAGCGCATCGAGCGTAACGCCGGCGCGGCGGGAGGCGACGCGCACGCGGTGGACGGCTGTTGCAAGGTCCGCGCCTTTGCGGGCGTGCATCCGCTTGAGGCGACGAACCGCCCGCGAAAGGTCCTTGATGCGCGGCCAGACGAGCGCCCACGCCGTTTCGCACACCGGGGTCGTCGCAGCGACCTCGGGGTCAACCTCTGAATCGTTTGAAGCTGTCATGATCACGTGCCACCTCACGCGGGCCACACTTTGCAGGGCTGGGAGCGCAAGGAAAAACCCCGCGCCGCCTCGGGCGGCACGGGGTCTGGTCGGACCTCCCTCGCTGCCGCCGGGGACAGCCAGAGGGTAAAGGCTTGGCTAAGACTTCAAGGCCAAAACCGGGGGTCGAACGCGCTAAGACTGCATCTCGGGGGTTGTATCCCGAAATGATCCACATGTTTTCAACAATGTCCGGTGGCCTGTTTGGTCGCGGTGATGAGCCGGCTTACTGGCTGAGGCGGGGAGCGCCGGCGCCGTTGCCACCCTTGGCCTGCTGCTGGCCGGTGATGTTGATCTCGCCGTTGCGCTCCTCGTACTGGCGGACGACCTGGCCAAGGCTGATGGCGAGGCGCTTGGCGCCGCCCCAGTTCATGACCACGCGGCTGCCGACGTTGAAAACAAGGACGGGCTCGTTGTTCTGGCCGGGGACCGGGAGGTTCATCCCGAAGTCCAGCACCACCTCGTCCTGGGTGGTTGAGGTGCGGATGGTGTTGGCGTAGCAGGAGTTCATCCGCGACTCGTCGATGCGGAGCTGGACCTGCTTCGTTTCGGGCTGATTCTCGGCCATAGTGTCTTTCATCCTTCCGCCCATCGGCCACCGCCGGGGCTTCTAAAAAAAGGCTCGAACCGCGATGTGCTGGGTCGAAGCGTCGCGAGGGGCAACTGGCCCCGCGCCGACCACCGCCCGTGGGGCAGGGAAGGGAGTTTACACGCCCCGACTCCGCTTTTCCCCTGCCTCATGTACGCGATGCGAAGGGGGGTGGGTCCGCCCTTGAGGGGCCATAAATGCCGGAGGAGGGACTTGAACCCACACTCCCTTGACGGGAAACGGATTTTGAATCCGTCGCGGCTGCCATTACGCCACTCCGGCGATCGGGCAAGGGTATGCGTTGCCACCAATGTTTCACAACCTCCTTTGCCGTCCGCAATGCTGGTAGGCTGTTGCAATCGCAGGGGGCAATGGCCATGGCTGAATCGGAGCTTCCACCACAAATCTCCCCGGACATGGCCCAGGCCCGCGCCGATGCCAGGTGGCAGCTCTCGCTGCGTCGCTGGATGACGCGCATGGTCAGCGTTGCCCTGGCGGTGTTCCTCATCGTCTCAGCGGCTCAGGTCTATTTCCTCTACCAGCGGATGAACGATCCGCCCGCGCTCGTGATGCCGAAGGCCAGTTCGACTGTCGCGCTGGCGCAGGCGCAGTGGGAGGCGCTGCTGTCTCTGGAGGTGCATTCGGTGCAGCAGCGGTACCACCTTGCGCGGATCTCGATGATGACGCGGGTTGGCACGGTGTACCTGGGATTCCTGACCGGCATGATCCTCGCGCTGGTCGGGTCGGCCTTTGTGCTGGGCAAGCTGCGCGAGAACATCACGGAGATCAGCGCGCAGTTCGGGCCTGAGCAGGCCAAGGGCCCCGGCGGCTCGATCAAATCCGCATCGCCCGGGCTGATTCTGGTGGTGTGCGGCTGTGTGCTGATGATGGGCACGCTGTACACCCATCAGTCGGTGGATGTCCGCGAAGGGCTGGTGTATTTGAGCGCGGCGCAGGCCCCGGGCGACCTGCCCCCGCCGAAGGCGCTGCCTGACTCACTCAAGACCAAAGTGCTTGGCGACCTCAACAGGGAGATGGAAGAAACGCCGGATATCAACCCGGCAGGAGCGTACCCATGAACCTTTGCCCCGTGCTGTTTGCCGCGTGCGTCGGTGTATTTGCAAGCGTCCCCGTGAATGGGGACGACTTGAAAGACCTCCGAGAGCGGTGGGTGCAGGGGGACTGGGCGTATGTGGCCGAGCACGCGCCGGAGCTGCGCAGCAAGCCGTACGGCCGCACGATGGAGATTGACTACATGCTGGGCACCGCGTTGTGCCGTCTGCCCGACGAACAGCTTCAGAAGACGGGGTGCAAGTTTCTCAAGTGGTCGCTCAGCCGCTACGACGACATCCCCACCGACACCCGCAAGACCTTCACACAAGAAGCGGATATGTGCGGTGCGACGCCCCGCGAATCGCCCATCCGCGTGGCCCGGGCCACGCCCACCGCCGATGGCAAGGGCGCGGGCATCAACGTCTCCATGAAGACGGAGTCGAGGGTATCTGATGACGCCGTCGTGAAGTACGCGTCCGTGCAGAAGCTGGACATGCCTATCGAGATTCTGCGCAGCCGCCAGGTGGAGATCGGCTCTCGCGAACGTGCGGAGGGGGTGGCGACGGGCCTGCTGAGCGGCGCGCTGCGGATGCAGGGCGAGATCACCGCATCGGACGCCTTTGCGCTGGTGGATTGTGATGCCCGTATGAACGGGCTCGAAGTGCTGAACCGGCTCGACAAGTACAGCGACTTCTTTGCACGCGAGTTTGACATCACGCCGCCGACGGTCGTGACCACCGTCTATATGTTCCCCGACCGGCGGCAGTTTCAGGCCGCAGCCGAGCGGCTGCACGGGCTCGGGCTCCCTGATGAGTGCATCGGCTACTCCCACCGCGACGACATGTCGGTCCTGGCGTGGACAGGCCCCAAGGCCGATGGAACTCTGTATCACGAGCTGTTCCACCTGTGGGTGCGTTCCAACTTCGGCGATTGCCCGCCGTGGCTGGATGAGGGGCTTGCCGCGCTGTACGAGGTTTCCGAGCTCCGCGGCAACGACGTGGTGGGCCTTGATAACTGGCGTCGCGAGCACCTTGGCTACCGCGGCGGTGACGCCGTGAACCTGAAAACGCTGATCGGCACCAGTTGGAGTTCGCTGGATGCCCTCGACCGCCCCGGCGACATGCGCGATAACAGTTCGCGTGCGGTGGTGTATGCCACGGCGCGGTACTTCATGCTGTATCTCCAGCAGGAAAAGAAGCTCGGTGAGGTGTACAAGGCGCTGCAGGCACGCACGCCCGGCGACATGACCGACACGCCCGAGCAGGATGCCATCGCGACAGTCGAGCGTGTGCTGGGGGTGCCGCTATCGGAGGTTGATGCAAAGTTCCGCCAGTGGCTACGGGACAGCTTCCCGTGGTCAACATCCGCGCCCAATCATGAGATCAATAACAGGCCCATGAACGAGGCCACGGGGCGGTGAAGGGCTGCCGGCCCCTCGTGGGGGGCCTGCAACGTCATCTCGCAATGGGCGCAACAGGGCTCGAACCTGTGACCTCGGCTATGTGACAGCCGCGCTCTAGCCAACTGAGCTACGCGCCCGCATTTCGAGGGGCATGGTAGGAGGGGAGGGCGAAACTGGCAACCGGCGGGAGGGCGGGGAGCGGCCGTGGCCGGTACAGTCCGCCCGTGAACATTGACCCGCGGGCATTTCTGTCAGAGGCGATCGGGGCGTATCAGCAGGGGAACCTGGCGCTGACCGATGCGCTGTGCGAAATCCTGCTGCGGATGGGGCACCGAGATCCTGCCGCGCTGCTGCTGCTGGGGCTCGTCGGGGTCTCGGTGAAGGAGTACAAGCGGGCTGCGGAACTGCTGCGCGAGGCGCAGCAGCGTTCACCGGGCGATCCCGAAATCCGGGCGGTGGCGGAGGCGGCCAAGCGTGGCCTGCGCGAGCAGGCGATGGTGCGGCCCGATGGCCGGAAGCGGTACCTGGTCATCAAGGCGTGGGGTTATGGCTTCTGTTCCGACCTTGACCATGTGCTGGGCGGGCTGCTGTTGGCGGAGATGACGGGACGCACGCCGATTGTTCACTGGGGCGCGGGGAGCCTGTTTCGCGATGACCCCGATGAGGAGGGGTGGCGGCGGTTCTTTGAGCCGGTGTCGAAGGCCACGCCGGCGGATGTTGAGGGCAAGGGGCTTTCGTATGTGCCGCCCAAGTGGAACGATGGGAACCTGCGTGCCGCGGATGTCAACAAACTCGATGGCGAGATGTCGCGTGTGGGGGCGGTGCTGCTGCTGAACCGGCGCGAAGAGGTGGCGGTGTCGGACATGCACGTCTCGATCGCGGGTTTGCAGGCGTGGATCAGGCCGGGGACGCCCTATGCGGGGAAGACCCTGGGGGAGCTGTACCGGGCGATCATCAGGAAGTTTGTGCGTGTGCGCCCGGAGATCTCTCAGCGGGTGGATGCGTTTGCCGCGGAGCACTTCAATGCCCCGACGATGATCGGCGTACACGTCCGCGGCGGAGACAAGCCGGTGGAGGATGTGGAACTGCTGGAGCGCAACAAGGAGACGCCGGGCAAGGTGGAGGCGCTGATGGCGAAGCACCCGGAGGCGAAGGTCTTCTTACTGACCGATGACTCCAAGGTGCGGACGGAGTATGTGCAGCGCTTTGGCGGGGGGATTGTCACGACCGATTGCCTGCGCACCAGCACGGCCCATGGGCTGCACTACCTGGAGCAGGAGAGCAAGGCGCGATTGGGGGTCGAAGTGCTGGTCGACATGTACCTCGCGGCGCGGTGCGATTATTTCCTTGGGGTAGGGACGAGCAACGTGTCGGCGATGATTGAGCACCTGAAGGATTGGGTACCCGGCGCGATCGAGCTGCGCCCGACATCCATCCATTATCACCTGAATCCGTTTCTCTATCGGACGTCGCTGCCGCCCGAGCAGGAGGCGGCGTTCCTGGCTTCGGTCGAGGCACAGAAGCGGCGCGAAGCGCAGGGCGGCGCATGAAGACGCGACAGGCCGCGGCGCGATACGCTCCCGCCCCGTGACTCCGCAACCTACAACACCTGCCGGCACCGGACCTGCACATGAGCGGGCGGTGATCGTGTCAGTGGGCGATGAGTTGACGCTGGGTCAGACGGCGAACACGAACTCGCGGTGGATCGCCGCGCGGCTGGCGGAGGTGGGGATTGTTACGGTGGAGCATGTCACCGTGCCCGACGATGAGGCGGCGCTGGCTGCGACGCTGCGGCGGGTGGCGGCGGTGGCCCAGTTGGTGATTATCACGGGCGGGCTGGGGCCGACGCTGGATGATCTCACGCGCCAGGCCTTGTGCGCGGCAACAGACGACACACTTGTTGAGGATGCCATCGCGCTGGAGCAGGTGGAGAAGTGGTTCACCGCGCGGGGGCGGCCCATGCCGGAGATCAACCGCGTGCAGGCGCAGCGGCCGACGCGGGCGACCGTGCTGCCCAACCTGCACGGCACTGCGCCGGGGCTGCACACAAAGATTAGCGATGCCGATTGCCTGTGCCTGCCCGGCCCGCCGCGGGAAATGATCCCGATGTTTGATGGAGCGGTAATGGCGCGCCTGCGGCCCAACCCAGACCGCACGGTGCGGACGCGGTCGCTGCACACCTTCGGTATTGGTGAGAGCGACCTTGCGATGCGCCTCGGCGGGCTGATGCGGCGCGGGGCGGCGGGTGATGCTGGGGGCGTGCTTGTGGGCACCACCGCATCGGGCGGCGTGGTGAGCGTGAGGCTGCGGTATGAGGGGACGCTTGCGCCGTATGACGCCGATGAGGCGCTGGAGCGCGTGCAGCGCGAGGTGCGGCTGGCGGCGGGAGCGCATGTGTTCGGGGGTGATGGAGACACGCTGGCGAGCGTGGTCATCGGGTTGCTGCGCCAGCGGGGCGAGCGTGTGGGTGTGGTGGAGTCCTGCACCGGAGGGTTGCTGGCGGCGATGCTGACGGATGTCATCGGGTCGTCAATGGCCTTTGAGGGCGGGCTGGTGACGTACTCGAATGTGCTGAAGCAGTCTCTGGCGGGTGTGGATGCGGCGTTGCTGGGGCCGCGGGGGCCGGGGGCGGTCAGCCGCGAGGCGGCGATGGCGATGGCGGTGGGAGGGCTTGAGCAGCTGGGCGTGGAACACTGCCTTGCGGTCACGGGGATTGCGGGGCCGGGAGGTGCGGTGGCGGGCAAACCTGTCGGCACGGTGTTCATCGCGCGGGCGTCGCAGGATCAATCGAAGGATGCGCGGCAGTTTGCGATGACCGGCGACCGTGCGTCGATCAGGGAGTGGTCGGCGAAGGCGGCGCTGATGATGTTGCGCCTGCACCTCATTGGGGCGGGCGAGGTGAAGTTGGTGCGGCAGTTTTGATGGATGAAGACACAGACCTTTAGCAAGGTCCGGCACGCAGCGCGATCCACGCGAGGCACGCTTCGAGGAAGAGGCGGCCATCAACACGTTCGCGGAGGCGGCGGGGACGCCAGATCCAGAGCCCGGCGGTGGTGGCGATGGTGATGATGGCCCAGGCGTGCGCGGCAGGTTGGGCATCGATGCGGCCCGCGGGGATGAGCCAGAGGGCGAGGGCGGCGGCAAGGCGCATGGCGGCGGCGATAAGCCACGCGCGGCCGCGACCGACGGTGGTGGGGAGGGTGTGCGTGCCGTGGGCGCGATCCGACAGTTCATCATCAATATCGCAGAGCGCGGCATCGGCGACCACCCGCATGAAGAGCGTGACGGCGGCGAGGGCGTACGCGTGCAACTGGGTGGGGGAAAGGGTTGAAAGCCCGCTGGGCAGGTCGAGGGTTGCCGCGAGCGTGAGGGTGAGCGCGAAGGCGGTGATGCCCGCGGCAACGTAGGAGTTCTTCAGCAGCAGGATGTCTTTGACGCGGGGTCGGCGGTGGCGCGGGCGGCCTGCGTACACGACAACGCCGAGTGCGGCACCAACGGTGAGGGCTGAAAGCAGCGGGCTGATCGCCCAGCCCAGGAGCGTGGCGGCGGCGAGGAGGATCAGGGCGGCGGAGCGCACCCGCGTGGAGTGTCGCTCAATGAAGGCGAAGCGATGAGGCTGCGCGGCGCGGTCGGCGGGGTCGAGCCATCGGTCGGAGAGTTTGACGCGGTCCATCAGGTAGACGGCAACGGCGGTGAGGAACGCATAGATGGCGAGCAATGCGGCACGCCCGGGCGGCAGGGCGGCCCCGGAAACCTGCTGCATGTACACCACCGCTCCCACGACATACAGGCCGGCCCAGAGTGCGAGGTGGGAGAGCGTGCTGAGCAACGGTCGTTATTCTCCGGGGATGTAGCCGATTACGCCGTCCCACGGGCTGCTCGCGCTGGCATAGAGCTTGCGCGGGATGCGCCCTGCGAGCGACGACTGGCGGCCGCCAGTGCACGCGTGGCGCATGGCGTGGGCCATCATCACCGGGTCTTTGGCGTGGGCGATGGCGGTGTTGAGCAGCACGCCGTCGGCCCCGAGCTCCATGGCAATGCTCACATCGCTGGCCGAGCCGACCCCGGCATCGACAATGACGGGGTAGGCGGGGTCACCGGACTTCAGCAGTTCGAGGCAGAGCGTGATGTTGGCGCGGTTGAGCACCCCCTGGCCGCTGCCGATGGGGCTACCCGCGGGCATGACGCTCGCGGCACCAGCCTCTTTGATTCGCAGGGCGGCGATGGGATCGTCGCTGGAATACGCGAGAACCTGGAAACCGTCCTTGACCAGCTCGCGCGTCGCCTGCACCGTGCCCATGGGGTCTGGGAGCAGGGTCTTGGTGTCGCCCAGAACCTCGAGCTTGACCCAGTTGGCCCCTGGGTTGTCCAGCTGCTCGAGGATGTCGCGGCCGAGGCGCGCGACGCGGACGGCATCGTCAGCGCTGAAGCAGCCCGCCGTGTTCGGCAGGATGGTGTAGCGGGAGAGGTCGATGAACTCCAGCAGGCTCTTGCCCTGCGCGTTGATGAGCCGCTCGCGGCGGACGGCGACGGTGACGACCTCGCAGCCCGATGCGGCAAGGGCCTGCTGCATCTGGGGAGAGTCGGCGTATTTGCCGGTGCCAACGAAGAGGCGGCTGGTGAAGGTCCGGCCGGCGATGTGGAAGGGAGCCAGGCCGGGCTCGGCGGAGGTGTGGTGGTGCCCTGGACCGTGGGGGGCATGAGGGGCATCGGGGGCAGGGACGGCATGGGGGGTCATGGACGACTGTATAAGAGCCGCCGCGGAGCGGCTGGCCACCCTGGGGTCAGCCGCCGCCGACGAGGGTGACCACTTCGATGATGTCGCCCTCGCGGAGAACATGGGAAGGCTGGGCACGCCGGGGGACCAGTTTCTTATTGACTTCGGCTGCGGCGGCAGAGCCGGGGGGCGTCACGAGTTCAACAAGTTGGCGAACGGTGAGGCCCGCCTCGACCTCTTTTGGGGCGCCATTGACGACAAGTTTCATTGTGAGAGAGGGTAGGAGGGCGGTTGTTCACCCGGTGAATGAAGTTTTCACGGATGGCTCATTCGGTCGGACCATACATAGGCATTCATGAGCCGCGATAGCGCGGCGTGAGGCCAAGTGATCGGTAAGTCATCGTTTGTGAAGAGGAGATCGAACTCATGCTCAGTTCCATCCGCCGTGTGTTGTCGGCAACTACCAAGTTTCGTGAGGGGTTTCGTGAGGACGGCGTGCGAACGCTTGACCCACGGGTTGATGCCGCGTTTGAGGCCTTTGAAGATCGGCGGATGCTGACGGCGGCAGCGCTGGTCTCGCAGACGTTGCAGGCAACGCAGTGGCTGCTGGTGGTGAACTACACCGACACCGACGGCATTGATACGTCCACGCTGGGCAACGGCGATGTGCGCGTGACGGGCGTGAATGACTACGACGAGTTGGGCACGTTCCAGTATTTCGTCCGCACGACGCCGGGCAGCGACAACTCCGTCCGCGCGGTGTACGCGGTGCCCGCGCCGGACAATGCGTGGAGCTATGCCGACAACGGGTCGTACACGGTGGTGCAGATCGCGGGCACCGTGACGGACTCTGGCGGCTCGCCGGTTCCCGGGAGCAACCTGCAGACGTTCGGGCTGTTCTTCTCGACGCCGCGGGCGCAGGTCTTGGGTGCGTACACGACGAACAACGAGTTCGTGACGAACATCCGCTACAGCGACAACACCGGAATCGACCCGGCGACGATCGGGTTTGGCGAAGTGGGGCTGCGGCGCGCGTCCGACCCCACCAATATTCAGTATGTGCGGTCGCAGAACTTCTTCCAGAACTCCGATGGCAGCTGGACCGTGACGTACCGCATCCCGGCGATCGGCGGCAGCTGGGATTGGCAGGATAATGGCGCCTACGACCTGGTCATCAACGGCAATCAGGTGCGCGACCTCGACAGCCCCAGCCGCGTGATCCCCGCGCAGAGCCTGCACCGCTACGGCCTGTGGTTCAACGAGCCCAAGGCGGCGTACGTGAGCACGTCGACATCGCCCACGGACTGGGTGGTGACGATCCGGTACACCGACAACACGGGCATCGACACGAGCACGATCGGGCGTGGCGATGTTTCGGTCAACAACGGGCTGTACACCACCCAGGGCGTGCCGATCAACACGGTGGTGGAGTCGCCAACCTCGGTGCTGGTGACCTACACGCTGCGTGAGGCCCGCTACGGCTGGGGCTCGGCAGAGAACGGGACGTATGTGCTCTCGGTCAATGAGGACGCGGTGCGGGACGTCGTCGGCACGCCGATCCACCAGTTGGCGCTGCGGAGCTTCGGCATCTTCTTTGATATGCCGTCGGTCAGCCCGCCGCCGCCCACCAATGGCGCCACGAGCACGAACTTCCAGTTCGCCGTCACGTACACCGACAACACCGGCATCGACATCAACACGGTGGGCAACGGCGACTTCCGCGTGGAGGGGCCCAATGGGTTTGTCAACCAGGCGACGCTGATCAGCAAGACGACGCGGGTGGACAGCCAGGGCCGCACGGTGGTGGACGCCAGCTACCGCTTCACGCCCACCGGCACCTTCGCCAGCGGGACGTACCGCATCTTCATGAACGCGAACCAGGTGTCGGACAACACCGGGCACTTCGCGCCGGCCTTCCAGTGGGCGCGGTACGACTTCACGTTCTGATTGTCGGCTTTGGAATATAAGCCAGCCCCCCACGCAGGAGCAACGCACGGCGACAGTCGCCTACCGTGTTGCTCCTGCGTTCTTTTTCCGGCCGCACACAGCACCAAACGAGGAATGTCATGGCTAAGCACGCCGCCCGTTTTCAGAAACTGGTCGAAGACACCCGCGGCTCGATCAAGGAGTGCACGATCGCGGATGTGCAGCCGCGGTTGGCGAAGGAGGAGAAGTTCCACCTTGTGGACGTGCGTGAGGAGAGCGAGTTTGCTGCGGGGCACATCCCCGGGGCGATTCACCTGGGCAAAGGCGTGATCGAGCGGGATATCGAGCAGGCAATCCCCGATGTGGATGCGGAGGTCATTCTGTACTGCGGCGGTGGCTTCAGGTCGGTGCTCGCTGCTGACAACCTGAAGAAGATGGGGTATACGAACATCACTTCGATGGATGGCGGGTGGCGGGCGTGGGTGGGGGCGGGGTTGCCGGCGGAGAAGTAGTGGGAGGAGAACGGTGCGAACATGGCGACATGATTTGGCGTGCTGATGGGACTCCCCTCTCGGAGCGGGGGGTTACCCAGCGGGGCCTCGTTACAAAGGCGTTGCGCACCAAAAGCGGTCTCGCGCGTACAACCTTGTGCTGCACTTTCCGGCGTTGGCTTTGATGGGCTAAGGCGGGAAGTTCGCGGCAGATGCGAAAGGGTTGATCATGCGAACCGTGCTGCCAGCGTGTGTCAGGATTGTTACCGGTCTGTTGCTGGCGATGAGCGCGGTGCCCGCGCTGGCCCAGGTGGTGCGGACCGAACCGGTCATTATCGTGCCGCAGGTGTTCCGTGTGCGGCCGATGCCGACGGCGTCGATCGTGCTGACGGGCATCGACGCGGCGGTCACGGTTGACGATCAGGTCGCATCGACGGTGCTGGAGTTGACCTTCACCAACCCGGGAGGTGTGCAGCAGGAGGCCGTGGTGCTGCTGCCGGTGCCCGACGGCGTGGCGGTGCGGTCTTTGCAGTATGACGGTGTCGGGCCCGAGCCCACCGCGCAGGTGCTGACGAAGGAGGAGGCCCGGCGGATCTATGACGGCATCGTGCGGCAGATGCGCGATCCCGCGCTGGTGGAGTTCGCGGGGTACAACCTGATCAAGACATCGGCGTTCCCTATCCCGCCGGGCAAGTCGCAGAAGCTGAGCCTGACGTACGAGCAGGTGCTGACGATGGATGGGGACCGTGTGGATTATGTGCTGCCGCGGAGCGAGGCTCTCGCGGGCGGCGCCCCGATGACGATTGCCGCGACGATCCGGTCGAAGCGTCCGATCGCGAGCTTGTACTCGCCGAGCCACGAGATTGTGACGCAGCGCGTGTCGCCGGGGCATGTGCGGGTGACGCTGCTGCGGACCTCAACGCCCCAGCCCGGCTCGGTGCGGTTTTCCTACATGCTGGAGCGTGGCGGCGAGCTGTCAGCCTCAACGCTGGCATACCCGGATGCGTCGGTGGGCGGTGGCAACGGCGGGTTCTTCATGCTGCTGGCAAGCCCGCCCGCGCCGCGGGGCGATGCGGTGAAAAGCGTCAAGCGTGAGGTGGTGCTGGTGCTGGACCGCTCGGGCTCGATGAAGGGCGAAAAGATGAAGCAGGCGCAGGCGGCTGCCGCGCAGATCATTGAAGGGCTGGAAGAGGGCGAGGCGTTCAACATCATTGATTACAGCGATTCGGTGGCGTCTTTCGCGCCCCAGCCGGTGATCAAGACGCGCGAGTCGGCGGACCGGGCGAAGGCGTACATCGCGGGCCTGGACGCCAATGGGGGCACGAACATCAACGATGCGCTGGCGGAGGCGCTGCGCAGCAAGCCGACCGAGGGCATGCTGCCGATGGTGCTCTTCCTGACCGACGGGCTGCCGACGGTGGGGGAGCGGAGCGAGGTCGCGATCCGCGAGGCGGCGAAAAAGGCGAACACGGGGGAGCGGCGGATCTTCTCCTTCGGCGTCGGGTTTGATGTGAACACGCCGCTGCTGGCAGCGCTGTCCAAGTCCTCACGCGGCGCGGCAACCTTTGTGCTGCCCGATGAGGATGTGGAGGTGAAGGTGTCGCAGGTGTTCCGGCGCCTGGCGGGGCCGGTGCTGGCGTCGCCACGGCTCACGGTGGTGGGGGCTCATGGTGAGGCCGATGCAACAGCGGTGCGCGAGATGCTGCCCAGCGAACTGCCCGACCTGTTTGAGGGTGATCAGGTGGTGCTGACCGGCAAGTACACGGGCACTGCGCCTGTGGTGCTGCGGGTGGAAGGGGAGTACTTTGGCGCTCCGCGGCGGTTTGAGATCCCGCTGGATGTGGCGCAGGCTTCGGTACGGAACTCGTTCATCCCGCGGATATGGGCGAACCGCAAGGTGGGGGTGCTGGTGGACGCGATCCGCCAGGCGGGCGCAGACCCCGCGGCAAACACCAACAGCGCGGCCATGAAGGAGCTTGTTGATGAGATCATCGCACTGTCCACCAAGTACGGCATTCTGACGGAGTACACATCGTTCCTGGCGACCGAGAGCAAGATGAGGAGCTTCTCGGGCCAGAGCCTTGATGAGGCGCGCAAGGATGTGCGGAGCAACCTGGAGAGTCGCGCAATGCGCGAGCGGAGCGGGGCCGGGGGCGCGGTCCAGCAGATGAACATCAAGGCGCAGGCGGCGGCACCGGCCAGCGTCGGGAACTACGCATTTAAGCAGGAGGCGGCCGACGGACGGATTGAAGATGTCACGATCACCACCGTTCAGAACGTGGCGGACCGCACGTTCTTCCAGCGAAACAACCGCTGGGTTGACTCGCAGTTGCTGAGCACCGAGGCCGAGAAGCCGGACCGCACGATTGAGTTCGGCAGCGATGAGTACATGACCCTGGCCCGCGACCTGGCACGTGAGAACCGGCAGGTGGCGCTGGCCCTGGGCGGCGATGTGCTGCTGCAGGTGGGGAAGGAGCGGGTGCTGGTGAAGGGGCCTTGAGGGGAGTGGTCGAGTGGTCATGTTGCGAACGGAGCCCAAAGCGGGAGAGTGAGAGGGTCGTTTGGTCGATAAGCTTTTGCTCTCCACTCTCCCGCTTCCGTCGCGTTGCCTGAAGGAACCTCATGCCGCTTGCCAGGATTCTTGTGGTTGAGGATGATGCGGCCATCCGGCGCGGGCTGGTAGATGTGCTGACGTATTCAAGTTATGCGGCAACGGAAGCGGCGGATGGACAGGCCGGGCTGGCGGCGGCGCTCTCGCAGGAGATCGACCTGGTGCTGCTGGACGTGCTGATGCCGAAGATGGACGGCATTACCATGCTTCGCGAGTTGCGGCGGGCCAAGCCCGCGCTGCCGGTGATCGTGCTGACAGCGCGGGGCGAGGAGCATGACCGTGTGCAGGGGCTGCGCGATGGCGCGGATGACTACGTGGTCAAGCCCTTCAGCGCGACTGAACTGCTCGCACGCGTGGAGGCGGTGCTCCGCCGCTCACCCGCGCGGCCGTGCGGCGTGCAGCGGGTGACGATCGCAGGGCGCATCATCGACCTGGAGCGGCGGGAGGTGACGCTGGGCACGGGTGAACGGGTGCAGCTCTCGCAGAAGGAGGCGGAGGTGCTGGGGTACCTCATCACCAACCGCGGCAGAGCGATCGCGCGCGATGAGCTGCTCTCGCGCGTGTGGGGGCTGGACCCGCGGGGCGTGCACACCCGCACGGTGGATATGACCATCGCCCGACTGCGCGAGCTGCTGCGTGATGATCCGGCGGAGCCCGGGGTGATTGTCACAGTCCGGGCGAAGGGATATATGTTGGCGGCGGGCGATGCCGCGCCGGGCGGGGCAGGCTGATGTCCAGCCGCCGATGGTCGTACGCAGTGTTTGTGCTGGGCACGCTGCTCGTATTTGGGGCCCTGGGGTGGGTGACCTTTCACACGCTGCGCCTCGAGCGGCGGGAGCGCGAGGCGCTGGCGCACGCGCAGCAGCAGGAAAACATCCGACTGGCGTTGTGGCGGATGGATTCGACAATCACGCCGATCCTGGCGCGCGAGGCGGCGCGGCCATACTTTGAGTATCGGTCGTTCTACCCGGCGGACAAGGCGTACACGCGCCTACTCAACCAGGTGCGGCCCGGTGAGGTGCTGGTGGCATCGCCCCTGCTGCAGCAGGCGGGGCCGTTCGTGCGTCTGCACTTTGAAGTCGATGAGGGCGGAACACTGACATCACCCCAGGTGCCGACGGGGGAGATGCGGCCCCTGGCGGAATCGGTGTATGTGAGCGGCTACGCGTTGTCATTGGCCGAGCAGGCGCTGGGGGAGTTGCGGGACATCTTCTTGTCGAACGGGCCAGCGGAGAAGCAGCGTTCCTTTGCATCGCAGGAAAGCAACGTCGCTGAGCCAACTGCGGCGATGGACGAAGTTCGCACAAACGCGCCGCTGGAAAGCGCGGCGTCTCCTCTGCAGAGCGCCCAGACGATGCGGCAGAACGCCTCTGAGTATCAGTCGCGGGCGCGGAACATTGAGCAGGCGGTGCGCGGCCAGACGGCGGGGATTCCGTTGCCGCAGACTGCCGCGGCTCCGCCCGCTACGGAATTGGAGCGGAATGGACTGACGGGGAAGGAGAGCAAGGAGTTGATCGCGGCGCGAGAGGACTTGGCCGGTGGGGCAGCCCGCAAGGCCGGTGGCGCTGAGTTTGGTGCGGCGCTCAGCAAGGACGCGGTAGAGCCGGTGTTGGCGGGCGCATTGGAGGCGGGGGTGATCCAGCGGGAGTTTGTGCCGCGGTGGGTGGGGACGGGGTCGGGGCGGGAGCTTGTTTACACGCGTGAGGTGGATGCGGGGCATCGGCATATGACGCAGGGGTTCTGGGTGGATTGGCCGGGGCTGCGCGAGACGCTGCTTGCGAGTGTTGCGGACATCCTGCCGGGCGCGACGCTGCGCCCACTTGCAGCGATCCCCGCGGCAGCGGACCTTGCGACGCTGGGGCGGTCGCTGGCGTCGCTCCCGGCGGAGCTGATGACGCCGCCGCCGGTTGCCGCGGCTGGCGCGGCATGGTCGCCGGTGCGGACCACGCTTCTGGTGACATGGATCGCGGCTGCCGCTGCGGCGGCAGCAATCGCGGTGGTGCTGCGGGCTTCGATGGACTTGGCGGAGCGGCGCGGGCGGTTTGTGTCTGCGGTGACGCATGAGCTGCGGACGCCGCTGACAACGTTCTGCCTGTACTCGCAGATGCTTGATACGGGGATGGTGCCGACGGAAGAGGCGCGGCGGAGTTACATCCGCACGCTGAGCACCGAGTCGCAGCGATTGGCGGGCATTGTGCAGAGTGTGCTCGAATATGCGCGCCTCGGCAGCCCGCGGCTGCATGCGGGCGCGGCACGGGTCGGGCTGCGCGAGTTGATTGAGCGTTCGCTGGCGCCGCTGCGCGAGCGGTGCGAGCAGGCGGGGATGATGCTGGTCGTCTCGATCAAGGATGAGGGCGCGGCGCTGCGGTGTGATGGCGCGCAGGTTGAGCGGATTGTCCTGAACCTGGTGGATAATGCCTGCAAGTACGCGGCAGGGGCAGCGGACCCGCGCGTGGAGCTGGATGTGGCGGTCACATCGCAGGACGCGGTGATCACGGTGCGCGACCACGGGCCGGGGGTTGATGCTCGCGAGCAGCGGCACATTTTCCGGGCATTCTTCCGCGGGGAGCGGCACACCGGGGGCAGCACGCCGGGGCTGGGGCTCGGGCTGTCGCTGGCGTTTGAGCTGGCGAAAGACTGTGGTGGGGACTTACGCCTGGTCAACGGTGGGGAGGGGGCGGAGTTTCGCCTCAGGCTGCCGCGGGGGTGAGTGCTTCAGGGCAGCGGCGTGAGCCACGCGGGAGCGACTTGCGAAAAGGTGTGAGCGGAGCCGTCAAGCATCGCGCCGTTGAACTTGCCGCCGTGGAAATAGCCGACGCGGTCGCGGACATGGGCATCGTTGCGGAAGTCGAGGATGCTGGCGGTGCGGGTGGAAGGTGGCGCGCCGGTGGCGACAGCGCCGGCGGCGGAATCGACAAAGAGGTTGCTGGCAGAGGGGAACTGAACCTTGTCGAAGTTGATGTGGGCGCGGCGGGGGGCCGAGCCGTAGGCGGCAACAGGCCAGGATTCATCATCAAAGTTGTCGGGGTCGCCCGGCTGGCCGGCGTGGCCCGTGCCATTCATCGCGTACGTGCGGAGCATCGGCTGGCCATAGAACGCGCGGATGGTTGGGCAGACAAGCGCCGACTTCTCGAGGTAGAGCTCGGTGGATGTGTTGCCGGAGATGCCCATGGACTGCTGGACGACGAGCGCCCAGTTGGGGATGGTGGTGTAAGGGACACCCAGGGCCGGGCCGACCCCGCGGCTTTCGTCGGCGTACGCGCGGCAGGCGATGAAGTCTTGACGCAGGTTGGACAGGCACGCCACCGAACGCCCCGCTTCACGCGCCTTGCTCAGCGCCGGCAGCAGGATGCCGACCAGCAGGGCGATGATGGCGATGACCACGAGCAGTTCGATGAGGGTGAAGGCGCGGGACACATGGGATGGTAGGGAGAAGCGAATCAGTGTGTTTCACACAATCGTTTATGCAAACTTGGGCGCCGCCGCCCAGTTCATCTTCCCCAGCAGGCGCGACCAGTAGTCGCTCTTGGGGTTCTGCACGAAACGGACGCGGCGCTCGTGGCGGGTGATGAGGATGCGGTCGCCGGGTAGGACGGGTGCCTGCACGTGGCCGTCGAGCACCAGCGTGGTGCCCACGTGGGGCTGGCCGGGCTTTTCGTCGCTGTTGACCTTCAACGCATCAATCTCGACGCGGCTGGAGCCGGGCACCACCACAGGGCGGACCGACAACGAGTGGGCCGCGATGGGTGTGATGGCGAACGCATCGACCGACGGGGCGAGGATGGGACCACCCGCGGAAAGGTTGTACGCGGTGGAGCCCAGCGGCGAACTGATGATGACACCGTCGCCGCTGATGGTGGGGCCGGCGTGGCCGTCGATGCTGAACGCGAGGTTGGTCATGCGGTAGGGCGGGCCCGCAGTGATGACGGCCTCGTTCATCGCGACGCCCTCGAATCGGGCGGTCTTCTTGCGATGGCCGAAGACCTCCACACGCAGCAGGCCGAACTCCTGGATCACGAGTTCGCCGGTGCCGAAAATCTCCGCGGCCTGCTCGCGCAGGGCGGGCATGTCGAACTCCGCCAAAAAACCCAGGCGGCCCAGGTTGACGCCCAGCATGGCGGTGCCGGGTACGGCGCAGCGGCGGGACTGGGCGAGGAGCGTGCCGTCGCCGCCGAGCACGACCACTAGTTCCGCGCCTTGCGCGGACTGTGGCAGCGGCTCGTTGTCCGCCGGTAGCTCGGCGACAAGCGTGCCGTAGCGGCTGATGAGGCCGCGGAGCTCTACCGCGGCTTCCGCGGCGGCGGGTTTCTGAGGGTTGACCAGTAATAACGCACGTCGGCCCATAGCGACCATCCTACGTCTGGCGGGGGCCGGATTCAGGGCATCCCGGGCGGCTGCGTGCCACGGTCGATGCTGAACCGACTACCGTTGCCCGGCATGAACCCAATCCTGGACTTTCCCGACCGGCTTGCGCCCCTGAGTGATTTTCTCGCCGGCGCGTTGCAGGCCGTGCAGCAGATCTTTGACGGTCAGCTTCGATCGGACCTGCCGGCGGTGGCAAAGCTGTGCAGGCACGTGGAGCATTACAGGGGCAAGATGCTGCGCCCGACGCTTTCCGTCGTGTGCGGGATCGCGGCGCACCCGGATGCCGCGGCAACGGGCGATTTTGGGACGCTCGTGACGCGGGAGCACTATGTGATTGCCGCGGTGTGCGAGATGGTGCACATGGCGACGCTGGTGCATGATGATGTGCTGGATGATGCCGACACGCGGCGGCGGGGCGACACGGTCAATCGCCTTTACGGCAACGAGGCCGCGGTGATCCTGGGTGACTACCTGATCGCATCGGCGTACCACCTGTGCTCAACGGTGGCCCGGCCTACCAGTGTGGGTGCGGGGGCGGGGTACACGCACCCATCCATCACCATCGCGCGGGCGAGCGTGGTGACGTGCGCGGGGGAGTTGCTGCAACTGCACCACCGCGATGACTACTCGATTGATGAGGCGACGTACTTCGAGGTCGTCGCGGGGAAGACGGCGGCGCTGATCGCGGCGGCAGCAGAGTTGGGCGCGGCGCAGTCGGGTGCATCGGCGGAAGTTGCCGCGGTGATGGCGGACTTTGGGCGCAAGCTGGGGATCGCGTTTCAGATACAGGATGACCTGCTGGACCTGACGGGCAAGGAGTCGATCGTCGGCAAGTCTGTGGGGAAGGACCTGGAAAAGGGCAAGATCACGCTGCCGTTTATCCATCACCTGGCGAACGCGGATGCGCGGACACGGGGACGCACGCTGCTGCTGCTGGAGTCTTCCGCGGCAGGCCCGCACGCGGGGGCGGACCTGCACGCTGCGCTGATGCACACGGGGTCGATCGCGTACGCGCGAGGCATCGCGGAACGCATTGTGCGCGAGGCCGAGGAAGGGCTGGATGTGCTGCCCGCAACACCGGCGCGGGACATGCTGCACGCGATGGCGCAGGCCGTGGTCCACCGGGCCTATTGATTGAGAGTGAAGATCAGCAGTCTCCGCCCGCCAGGGCGCGGAAGAAGCACTCGATGTCGGCATCGGTGCCGTAGTCGCCGTCCATATTGAAATCGGTATTGCCCTCGCCCGAGCCGGCGAGGGCCCGGAAGAAGGCCTCGATATCGGCATCGGTGCCGGTGTCGCCATCAAGGTCAAAGTCCGCGCCCGGATAGACCTCGACGACCAACTCGAACGACGGGGTGTAGCCGAGGATGGGCGAGAGGGCGTTTTCCTTGGTGTAGAAGGCGGGGTAGACCACGCCACCGCCTCCGCCGGGTCCGCCACTGGCGGGATGCAGCGAGGTGGCCATCAGCATGAGGCGACCCGCGTTGAGGCCGCGGGAGAGGTAGCGGCGCGTCGCTTCGTTGCCGACATCGATATCAAACCAGAGCTCGGTGCCCTGGGGCACCAGCGCGCCGGGCGCCAGCCCGTCGGCTTGGCCGACGGCGATGGGCTCGGCGGCGGTGTGCTGGCGAACCTGGCGTGAAAGATCGGTGGCGACACCATCGTCATCCACTGCCGCGGCAAACGCGCTGCGGATGCCTTCCTGCGGCGGGAATGTCGGCTGTGTGCTGAAGGGGGTAGATTCGGTGAAGGTCGCGGCGGTGAGGCCGTTGCGATAGCCAACGGGGAAGAGTTCGATCGGCTTTCCGATGTCGCTGTCGGCGACGAACTCAGGGTCGGTGGGGTCGTACGACGCGGCAACCGGGTCGGGCGTGGGGTCATACTCGAAGCGTTGATCGTTGCTGACCACCAAGCGCACGCGGGCAGACATCACCCGGTACCGCAACGCTCCGGCACCAGTAGGGACCAGCCCGGCCGTGTCGAAGCCCAGGAGGAACTGGGAGTCGCGGTCGTCGAAGTCGGGCTGATTGACCGCGGCAAAGACGGGGGCTGTGACCTCCGCGCCGGGCGATGAGTTGAATGGGTACATCCACCGATCAAGGGTGGGCGTATGGAAGTCAGCGACGACCAACTGCCCGAAGGCGGCACCGGCGAAAAGAGAGGCGAAGAGGGAACCGACAAGCCAGCCCGCTGAGTGCATGGACGCTCCTTCAAAAATCATTTTGCCTGTCAAACAGGAATTGTTCTTGCCCGGCGATATTCTATACTCCGCAGTTGAGACTCGGTTGCAACGGAGACTCGTGAAGGTACTTTGCCCAACTTCGCCGCGCGGCTTCACGCTCATCGAGCTGCTGGTGGTCATTGCCATCATCGGGCTCCTGATCGGGCTGCTGCTGCCCGCCCTGGGCAAGGCCCGGATGACGGCGCGGCAGACGCGCGAGATGTCAGCCGGCCGGACCATGATGGTCGCGTTTACGATGTACGCCGATGCATCGAAGGGGTGTGTACTGCCCGGGTACGCCTCGCGAGCGATGGTGAACGGCCCGATGCAGGTGCTGAACGATAAGGGGCAGCGACTGCTAGATGAGGAAGCACAGCGCTACCCGTGGAGGCTGGCACCGTACCTCAACTTTGATTTTCGGGGCATGTACGACGATGAGAAATCGCTCGCCGCGCTGCGGGAGGGAGAGCCCTCGTACGCGGCGTACGGGGTGGGGTATGACTATGTGGTGAGCCTGTTCCCTTCGCTGGGGATGAACATCGCGTTTGTGGGCGGGAGCGACCGGCACGGCGAGTTTGAGCCGGTGTTTCGGCGGGTTTTCGGGCGGCCGTACATTGAGAGGTTGGGCGATGCGCGGCACCCGTCGGGCCTGCTGGTGTTTGCCTCGGCACGGTGCGAGCCCCAGAGCCAGACGCCATTTCTCGGCAGCCCGCAGGGCTTTTTCCGGCTCGAGCCACCCCGGTTCGCGGCAACCCAGGGGCGGCTTTGGGCAGATTCGTACGACGAGAAAGCCGCGCTGCCGGGGCTGAACTCCGGCTTTGTGTCGCTGCGCCATGGCGGGAAAGCCGTGACAGCGCATCTCGATGGGCACGTCGCGATGCTGGGGTGGAATGAACTGACGGATATGCGGCGTTGGGCAGACCAGGCAACCGGGGCGGACTGGGGTCTGGTGGCACGGTGAGGGCTGGGTGCCGGGTGGGTTTGGGTAATAGACCCGACCGGAAGCCGAATATTTTTCAGAATTGCCTTGTCAACGTCCGACAAAGGGCTGTAGGATGTGAAAGGGCGGAAGACGTTCTCCAAACTCCTTGCATGACGATGGCTGTGCGGGTACATTGAACAGCATCAATCATTGAATGCGACCGCACTTATGCGGTCGCCGAGAATCGTGGCGTGGCGGGTGTTTCGTCGTCGCAAGTTCTAACACGCTGGTCAGTTCCTGGCCTGCAAGTCCCAGCAACGCGGAGAAAAAAAGTGATGGACCTTTCAACGCGGACGCGTCGTGCCTTTACGCTCATCGAACTGCTGGTCGTCATCGCGATCATTGCGCTGTTGATCGGCATTCTGCTGCCGGCGTTGGGTAAGGCTCGGTGTTCCGGCCAGAACGTCAAGGAGCAGTCGCTGGGCCACCAGTTGCTCATCGGCATGGCTTCGTATTACACCGATTCTCGCGATCAAATCATGCCCGCGGGCGCCCACTGGGCATGGAACCACGGCGTGAACACGTACACACTGTTCGCCAGCGATCCGCTCACTAGGGGCAAGCTGATGGATGGCTCCTGCCTGAAGGTGTGGGTGCCCTACTTCCTGCACTCTTCCGGCCTGAAGATGCAGGAGTTGCAGATCGACGGGCCCACTCGTGAACTGCTCAACCAGAGGCGTGACGAAGGAACGGATGTCAACGCTTCGTACCGTCAACATAACAACGGCACGGACATCCTCAACGGTTATGCCTACCACCCCTCGCTGGGCATGAACGGTGTGTATGTCGGTGGTGCGTACCAGTTCGGTGCGTTCCGTGGGCAGGGTCCTGCGCGTCCGGGTTATGCCGACACTTACGGTAATCCCACGCCTACTGGCAACCCGCGTACCAGCGGCAGCACGTTCTATGTGCAGAAGGCTTCGGATGTGCGTCAGCCCAGTTCGCTGATCACATTCTGTTCTTCCCGCGGCGCGGACGTCGCGCAGGGCGGCAGCATGTGGAGCTGGGGCCAGACCCTGCCGAACCCCACGTCCGCGGCTCATCAGGTGCTGCCCGGCTATTGGATTGTCACACCTCCGGCTGCTTATCCATATGGCCGCGGCGGCCTTGGTCAGGCCACTTCCCTTTCAGGCGCGTGGAGCGCCAGCGACAGCTACGACGCGCGTCTGGCACCCAGCACGTGGGGCATGACTGCCATGCGTTGCAATGGCAAGGCCGTCACGGCTCAGTTCGATGGCAGCGTGAAGCTGCAGGGCCTGAGCGATATGCGGGATATGCGGAAGTGGTGCAACTATGCCACTGATGCGAACTGGGTGTTCCCCACGAATCAGGCCGACATCCGCTGGTAAGAAACTGCGAGTGCAATCAACACAGGGGCCCTTTCGGGGGCCCTTGTTATTTTTGGACATTAGCCCTTTGGTGCATCAGAAACCCGACCCCCAACCAATTGTGGAGGCAGGGTTGATACACCATAGGAATAGTTGTTGACCGCTCGATGAAAGCGCGCTAATTTTGACCTAACGGTCGGCAATAGGGCCACCGAACGGAGTCAACGCCATGAGCAAGAAACCACAGGGTCACATCCAGGGACGGGACAGCAACAGTGGTCAGTTTGTTCCGGTCTCTGAAACCCACCGCCGCCCGAGCACGACTACGCGCGAGATAATACCCAACCCGGGCCACGGCGATTCGGGTCGCTATCCCGCGCCAAAGAAGCCGAGCAAGTAGTCAGCCTGCTTTAAGGACGACGACTCGGGTGATGGCGCGGTTTGGAATGGAGATGTCTCCCTTGCCAAACAGGCGCAAGTTGCCGTTCTTCTCGCCGGATATGTGCGAAACCAGCACGGTGGTATTGTTGCGCTTGGACACCAACCACCCGACGGATCGGCAGTGGACCAGCTCCGCGGCGTCCTGAATCTTGTCCAGGGGTTGCCAACCGTCGCCGGAGTGGGAATCGACCCACTCAACAAGCACCAGCTTTCGTTCCGCCATGCGCAAAGCGTACGCAAGGAACGTGCCGTGCGCTATCGTGTCGCCCCGCCCGTCAACTCGGAGTAGGTCAACCGCTTGCCCAGCACCAGCTTCATAGCACTCTCGAACCGCTCCCAATCCGTCTGAATCCGCACGTTGTAGCGGAACACGGATTCATCGACGTAGGCTTGTAGGTGTTCGGGGGAGGCCCGGATGTAGCTGCCCTTCAGTGCCCTCCTGGCACAGTTGAAGAACCCCTCGATACCGTTGGTGGTCACATCGCCCCGGACGTATTCCTTCCGCCCGTGGTTGACGCTCTGGT
>JBBSOF010000021.1:0-50867 GCA_038260025.1 Phycisphaerales bacterium | reverse complement strand
GGTGACCCAGCTCACCAGCGACAACGCCCAGGACGCCATGCCGGTCATCAGCCCCGACGGCAGCAAGATCGCCTTCGCCAGCGACCGCGCGGGCAACTGGGACATTTTCGTCATGCCCATTACCGGCGGCCGCGCCGTGCAGGTAACAAGCGACCTCGCCGATGATGTTCACCCCTCGTGGTCGCCCGATGGCCGGCAGCTCGTGTTTTCCCGGCGCGGTCAGATGACCGGCCGCTGGGAAATGTGGACGGCCGACATCGCCAACCCCGCGGTCGCCAGCTTTATTGGGTACGGCCTGCTGCCCCAGTGGTGCCCGGTTGGCGCGATGGGTCAGGAAGGGTCAGAACGCATCCTCTTCCAGCTCGGCCGCGATCGTGGCAGCCGCACGTTCAGCCTGTGGACCGTTGACGTTGCCCAGGGCAGCGCGTCGAACCTGACGGAAATCGCCAGCAGCACGAACACCGCCCTCATCGCGCCGGCGTGGAGCCCCGACGGGCAATGGGTTGCGTACACGGAGGTTCCGATCAACCCGCAGGCAAGCACAGAATCGCGTCCTGCCTGGGCGGCGATCTGGATGATCTCGTCCGGCGGCGACAGCCGCGTCCGCCTGACCGACAGCAGCAGCCTGTCGCTGAGCCCTGTGTGGGCCGGCAATAACCGCCTGTTCTTTGTGAGCAATCGTTCGGGCACCGACAACATCTGGTCGCTTGATGTCAGCCCGGCGATCCAGTCCGCCCGCGCCGTTCAGCCCGCCGGGAACTCTGCCGTTGCCCACAAGCCAACTCCCGCAGCACACAAGGCGGTTTCCAACCCGGAAACCCATGCCGCTCCGGCGCATGAAACCGAGCACCTTGCAACCGTACCGGAAGTCGAATCCGACCACCACTAAACGGCCGATGAAGGTGTGCCGCGCCGCCGGTTGCGCGGCTCACCTGACGAACCGAGTTGGCACACGCCGTGCAGGATGCACGGCAAGACGGGCACGGAGGCCGCGCATGCTGTTTACCCGCAATCCCCAGACCCCCCAGTGTGCAGCGCGCACGTTCGCGCTGGTCGCTGGTTGCGCGTTGCTGCTCGCCGGGTGCGCAAGTTCTTCCGAGCCCAAGCTTGTGGCGCCCATCACGGTGGTTGCGCCGTACGACACCAGCCGCGGCGAAGTGCTGTGGGCAGTGGTGCCGCTGCGCAACGAGTCCGGCACTTCGCTGGTCGATATCAATGCCCTGACGGACAAGGTCGTCGTTGCCGCTGAAGAGGTCCAGGGCGTCCGATGCCTGCCCCTCAACCGGACGCTTGCCGCCATGAACGTCATGGGCCTCACGGCCCTGCATTCCCCGCAGGAAGCACAATCCCTGGCCCAGGCGATGGGCGTCGATGCCATCCTTGTCGGCAGCATCACGGCGTACGACCCCTACATCCCCAGCATCGGGCTCTCCCTGGCACTGTTCCCCAAGGCGGGGTCTATGGCCCCGGGCCGTCAGCCGCTCGACCCCCGCACCCTTACCGTCCGCCCCACCGAAGGACCCGCCGGCGATTGGCCGCGGGACACAGGGCCGATCTCGGTCGTGTCGGAACATCTCGACGCGAAAAACCATCAAGTGCTGATGGAAGTACGCAGTTATGCGGAAGGTCGGCAAAAAATGCCCTCCGCACTAGGGTGGCGGCGGTATACCGCGAGTATGGACCTGTTTTGCGAGTTTGCCGCGCACCGCGTCGTGGCGCAAATGATTCAGCAGGAATGGGTTCGCCTTCCGGGGTCGGCACCGGGCCGCACGGCAGCCGCTCATGAAGAACATTAAAGGACGGTACTTTTTCTGGTTCTGCGTCGTATAAGGGTTCAAGCCGGTCCGTGAACAAGCCGAATCAGTTACCAGACAGAGTTATCGCCCGGGCCAATGTGTGAGCGGCCCGACGCGGCAAGTGCACGGAAAGCGCTGCCGCGGACGATGGAAGTTACGAAGCGGGGAGCCTTGCAATGTCCAGCCTGCCTATCACGGACACGTTCACCATTTACCTTGCGGATGAGCGGCATTTCTCGCCGTACACCGCGCGGTGCTACGGGGCAGACCTGCGCCAGTTTGTCGAGTTCCTCCTCACCGACCGAAAGATTGAGCTGAACCTCGAGCGCGAGAAGGATGCCTTGGAGAAGGCCGCCGCGACGAAGGGCGTCATGAGCGGCACCGGCACCATCACCGAGATCATCTGCGCCGCCAACTCCGACACCGTCCGCGGCTTCCTGACCCACCTCGGCACACTGCAGTATTCCGCTGCCACCATGGCCCGCAAGATCGCGACCCTCCGCTCTTTTTACAAGTGGGCTGACCGGCGCGGCCTGTGCAGCGGCAACCCGATGACCGTCATCCGCACGCCCCGCCAGGCCAAGCGCCTGCCTAAGGCCATCACCATCGAGCAGATCGAGAAGCTGCTGGCGGCCCCCGGCGATGGCGAGGTGCTGGGCAGGCGCGACCGCGCCATGCTGGAAACGCTCTACTCCACCGGTATCCGCGTCAGCGAGCTTGTGGGCCTCGCCTTTGAGGACCTCGACCTCGCGGGCGAAGCCCTGCGGGTGCGCGGCAAGGGCAAGAAGGAACGCATCGTTCCCCTGGGCAGCCACGCCATCGGCGCCGTGAACCGCTATATCGAGATGGTCCGCAACGACCCCCGCTTCGGTCCCCTGGTCCGCGAGGGCACCAGCCGCGTGCCGCTGTTCATCAACAAGCACGGCGGACGCCTCTCCAGCCGCTCGGTGCGCCGCAAGCTCGACAAGTACCTCAAGCAGGTCGGGCTTGATCCTTCGATCAGCCCCCACACCCTGCGCCACAGCTTCGCGACGCACCTGCTCGACAACGGGGCCGACCTCCGCAGCGTGCAGGAACTGCTGGGCCACCAGAGCCTCAGCACCACCCAGATCTACACCCACCTCACCACCCAGCGCATGCAGGAGGCTTACAACCAGGCCCACCCGCGGGCGCAGGCCAGCTGAGGCTTTTCTTCCTCCCGGCCCATCGCTGCCGGGCAACAACCCTGAAGGAACGTGGGCACGATCTCTGAGCATTTGCTCGGTCGTGCCCACTACGTTTTTGCGGCCTTCGGCTGCCTCACGGCGCGCGGACCGCCCCCACCACCGCGGCCACGACATCACGGGTGATGCCCGCGTCATCCCGCGCCCGCCCGCTGAGCGGGATGGCCGAGAGAATCTTCTGGTCCGCATCCAGCAGCAGCACGCAGGCATCCGCGCCGTTGGTCAATCGCTTCAACTCTGCCTCTCCGGCGGGGCTATACGCGCGGCGGATGCCCGAATCGCTCGACGCGTTCCACTGCCCATCGATGCTCGCGATGTGAGCGCGGCTGACATCGCCAAGTTCCAGGAACCCCGCGGCCTCGACCATCAGGCGCGGCGGCAGCGGCGAGTCCACCGCTTCGGTCAGGATGTGCGGGCGAATGGCTGCGATGGCGCGTGCGGCGGCCTGAGCGTCGAGCAGTGCCGCGGGCTGGGAAGCCAGGTAAACCACCAAAAGCGTCAGCAGCGGCCGGCCCGAGGAATCCCGCGCGACCGAGCCGCCATCGAGCGAAAACGGGTCGAGGTCGCGGGTCATCAGGCTCAAGGGGGGTAACCGCTCGCCTGCCGCAACACGCGGGGGCTTCTGGCGAAGCTCCGTGATTGATACCACCCGCGTGCGCCCACTGGTGGAGATCGACCACGGCAGCGGCGCGGGCTCGATAGCGATGACTGTCATCTCCAGGCGCGTGCCATCCTTCGACAGCGGGATCGCCAGCGAGAGCAGCCGACCGGCATTGCTGAACGACGCCGACGCCGGGCCGCCGGGAGAAACGCCGGCGAACATCACGCTCAGATCGCGCCGGTGCTGAGCCTCGATCCACGAAACCGCAAGGATGCTCGAGATGATGTCCGGCGTCGGGCCATCGTCGCTCAGCGACCAGACAAGCTGCGGCAGCGGCACCGGCGGGATCGTCTCCCACAACTGCTTCAGCGACAGAGCGCCGGAAACCGGGGCCTGAAAATAGAGAGAGTCTTCCTGAGGGCTCACGGCCACGATCCGACTGTCATTCGCGTCGATTGCGAAGCGGCCAAGATCAAGCATGAGCCGGCGGGGCTTGCCGGCATCGGCAGGAGCGTCCACTTGAAGCGTGACCTGTGATGAACGCTCGCGGCCATCGGCAAACCGCACGCGGAGGCTGATCTGCTCGGAGAGCGGCCCGGCGCGATACGCGACCCTGGCCCGCGCCAAGGCGCCATCAATATCGGCAATGGGCTCCAACTGCGCCGGCGGCTGTTCCGCTACCGGAGTTGGATCAACTTGGCCCTGCACCGTGCCGACGCACAGAGCCAGCACCGCGGAAACACACGCGTACATACGGACGTTCATTGCCCCGATGGTAACCGCTCAGGCGGAGAAATTGCGGCAAGAAGCTCGGCGACCGTGCGATTCTGCCCCGGAACCCGCGCATCGGGCCAGACCTGGGCGAGCGGGACAAGGACAAAGGCCCGCTCGTGAAGTCGCGGGTGCGGCACCACCAGACCAGGCTCGGAAATGGTGCGATCTCCATAGAGGAGCAGGTCGAGGTCCAGTGTGCGCGGCCCCCAGCGGGCCTCGGTCGTGCGGTCGCGGCCGCGGGAACGCTCGACTTCCAGCAGTTCGCGGAGGAGCTCCGCGGGCGAAAGCGATGTGGAAATCCTGGTCGCTGCGTTGAGGTAGCGCCCCTGGGGCACGGGCCCGACGGGCTCGGTCTCGATGATCGAGGACACCGAAACAAGCGTGGCATTGCGCAGGCGTGAGATCGCGGCAACGGCTGCCGCGAGGTGTGCCTCCCGCTCCCCGATGTTGGAACCCAGGCCAATGGCAGCATGCACGGTATGAACCACGCGCAACGGTATGGTGGCGCGGGTGGTGGGCAGGGGGCAGAAAAAAACCACGCCGCGGGGCGTGGTCTCGACGAACAAGTGGGTTGACAGTTAGCCGGGAACTTAGACGGGCTCAAGCTCCCGCATGCGGAACTGCATCTGGCTCTTGAGGCGGGCGAGGATGCTGCTGTGCATCTGGCTGACGCGGCTCTCGGAGAGATCGAGCGTGGCGCCGATCTCCTTCATGGTCATCCCCTCGTAGTAGTAAAGGATGATGATCAGCCGCTCAGCGCGGGAGAGGCCCTTGGTGATGAGGTCGCGCAGGTCGCGGCGCTGGATATCGATCACCGGGTCGCTCTGCGTGTCATCACGCACCACGTCAACCTCGCGCACATCACGCGTGCCCTCCGTGGGGAACGCACGCTGATTGAGGCTGCGTGTGCCCACCGCCGTGCTGTCGCGGCTGATTTTCTCGAACTCCTCGCCCTGCACGCCCAGCACCTGGGAGATCTGCTCGGGCGTGGGGGGAACACCGGTCGCCTTCTCGAGCGACTGGCGGGCCTGCTCGACACGGCCGGTCCGCGAGCGGACGAGGCGGGGCACCCAGTCCATGTTGCGGAGCTCATCGAGGATCGCGCCGCGGATGCGCGGTGCGCAATAAGTCTCAAACTTCACCTTGCGCTCGAGGTCGAACGCGTCGATCGCGTCCATCAGCCCGAACACACCAACGGACATGAGGTCTTCCAGGTCCACCTCGTCGGGCAGACGCGTGTGGATGCGCTCGGCGTTGTAGCGCACGAGCGGGAGGAACTTCTCCATCAGATAGTTTCGGATCGACTCATCGTGCGATGACTGGTACCGCTTCCAGACGTCGTTGATGGGGAGATCGTCGAGCGGCGAGATTGCCTTCGACGGCTCGGCATGACGGGCCGCATAACGGCCGGAACGCATACCACGCAACGCTGACTTTACCATGGGTCGATTCCTTGACCTCTGTTTGCTCACCGCCGAACGGCGGTGAGCACTGACACTGCGAACCGGATCATCCTTGAGCGGTCGCTTGTGGAGTATAACAACTCCGTGCCTGCACAAAAGGCACATCAAGCGAGAAACGGCATTTTTCCCTATACGGCAGGCGCACTATTCGCCTCCTCCGCGGGTTGTACAACTTCATCCACAGACACTGCACCCGCGCCCGCCGCACGCTGCAACTCGGCATCGCGCTCGGCAATTGTCCGGTCCACGACAAACCCCGCGAGCGCGCCGATGCACTGGCAGATGACCATCGCGAAGACCGCACGCAGGAGCACCGTTGCCGGCGCGTTGCCCGCGTACAAGCCCGCGGCGATCGCCACGGTGAACGCGGCAAGCGCGAAGACGCCCGCGACAACTTTGCGCTCCTGATTCAAGCGGGAAGGCTCCATTCGGCTGTGTCCACCCGTCAGGCGAAGCATCGGATATCTACAGGCCCGACTTCGCCGTCGCGTGGAAAAATTGCAGCGTTACGGCGTCGCAGACCGCAAACCCCATACCGAAGCGCGCGTTACCTGCCGCGCAACCATCCGAACAGGCCCCTTCTCGCGGAAGTTTCCTGAGCCTGCGTCTTGATGGAAAGCAGGTGCGCCAGTTCGCCGGCAATGGAGCGTAAGTCCTTGCAGACTTTGGCGCTGGGATCATTCAGCAGCACCGGCGTTCGGGCACGCACGCTGTCAGGCACGGCCATGTCGTGCAGCATGATCCCCAGCAGGGGGGGCTCGATGTTGAGGAACCGTTTGGTTGTGGCAGCGATTCGCGCATGCACCGCAACACCCTCTTCCCGAGTGCGCGCCTGATTGATGACCAGTGCCGTACGGAACCCTGTCCCGGGCACCTTTGATGCCCGCAACTGTGCAATGCACTTGATCATCGCGTAGGCATCGGCGATGGAAGTCGGCTCCGGCGTCGCGACAACGAGCGTGAGGTCGGCCGCCGCGGCAAATGTTGTGACCGCATCGCCCAGGCCCGCCCCGGTATCGATGATCACCACATCGCTCTCTGCTTCGAGATCGGTCAGGCCCCGCAGGATGACCTCGCGCTGTGCGATCGGCAGGTTCGCCATGCGCGAGATGCCAACCGCGCCCGGCACCAGTCGAAAGCCGCCGGGTGCATCGATGGCGATGTGCGAAAGACGGCGGCGCTGCGCCGGCTGCGCATGCAGCAACTGGCCGCGGCTGGCCTCCAGCACCGCATCCAGCCGCGTCGTGGGCGTCAGGCCGCACAGAACATCCGCGTTTGCAAGGCCTAGATCAGCATCCAGCAGCGTCGCACGCACGCGCAGCTGGGCCAGCGCGATGGCGAGATTGACGCAGGTGCTGGTCTTTCCCACGCCGCCCTTGCCGCTGGTGATGGACACGACCGGGCAGTGCCGCTGCGGCTCTGGCTCGGCCGGGCGGGATGTAGAGACCGCGTCAGGGTGCATTGCCGCGACCATGGAGCGCAGGCGCGAAGCCTGATCCTCCGGGCGGAAACGATTGTCCCCGGTGTAACGCAGGCCCTGAGGAAGCGGCCCGGTGATGATGACCGATGACGTGCTGCCGGAAAGACTCACCGGGCCAACTCCCCATCAAGCACCGAACGAACGAGCCTGTCCGCCTGCGCCAGTTCAATCTGATCCGGGACTTCCTGCCCCGTCGTGACATAGCTGACCTTGAGCCTGCTGCCGTGCATCAGGTTGATCAGCGACCCAAACTGTACCGCCTCATCAAGCTTACTGAAAATGATGCGGGTGGGACCGAGCGCACCGAACCGCTCCGCTGCCTTCATCAGCACCGGCTCGGCCATCGTCGCCGAGAGCACCAGATGCGTCTCGTCGGGCGAGCAAGCCTCGATGAACTCGGCCAGCTCTCCAAGCCGGTTCGCATCGTGCTGCGAGCGCCCTGCGGTATCAATAAGTATGACATCGCAGCTTGCCAGCTCACCGCACGCCGACGCCATCTCCCGCGGCGTCATCACGACCTTCAGGGGCAGGCCGATGATGTTGGCGTACGTCCGCAGCTGGTCCACGGCAGCGATGCGGTAGGTGTCGCTGGTGATCAGCCCCACCTCCTTGCCGTGCCTCAACTTATACGCGGCAGCCAGCTTCGCGATTGTCGTCGTCTTGCCCACGCCGGTCGGGCCCACAAGCGCGATGGTGAGCGGTCGGCCGCCCTCGCCCTGGCCCGCCTTGGAGACGTGACCCACCACGGGCACCAGCAGCGCGAGGTGCCGCAGCACCGCTTGGCGGACGACATCCGGCGAGGCGAGTTCATCGGGCGTCAGCTCATCACGAACCTTGCCGATCAGGGTTTCGGTGATTGCCGGCGCGACTTGGGCGTCCTGCAGTTTCAGGTAGATCGCAAACAGCGGGTCGCTCAGGCCGCCCATGTTCACTACGCCGGTGGCGGCAGGCGAGACCGATGCCGCCGTCTGGCGTGAGCAGTGCAGCACCTGCCCCAACAGCCGTTTGATAGAAGCCAGTTCGCTATTCATCGCCTCGACGGCTTCGCCATTGACGGGCGCGAACGCGACTTTGGTTGCTAGATCAGGCCGGGCGAGCGGGGGTGCTTGAAACGATGCGCCCGACGGTGCTCCCGACAACGGGCCCGAACCTCCACGGGCGCCAGTTGCGTGGGGGGGCAACTCCTCCTCCAGCCCTGACCGCAGCGACTCCAGTTTGACGGGCCGCACACTGACCATAGGCGTTTCGCCTGCCGCGGCAGGGCCCTCGACATTGGCAAACGCTTCCGCGATGAACTGCTCGGACGACCCCTGCCGCTTCGCCGCCAGGGAACCATCGCCCAGCCGCGTAAACAGCGTTTCGCCGGCGGACTTGATACCCGGCCCGCTGGCGACCATCCGGTCCGCGGCGGTGATCTCAACCACCTGCCGTCCCCCTATGCCCATGACTGCGCCCACCTTGTGAACGCGGGTGTGCAGGATAACCGCATCCTTGCCGAAGTCTTTCTTGACCTCCGACAACGCCTGGGCCATCGACGGTGCGCGGTATGTCTTGAGGTTCATGAGGACTGCCGTCCGTGGCTGTGAAAGACGCGTCTCGTTCCACGAAGACGCGGTGGGCCGGAGTGTAACGAACTCCGCCCGCTGCAACCAGAGCCAATCAATATTCTTCATCAACAATCAGGTTTTTTGTTCCCCATCGCTCCCCTATGCGGCCGCGTGCTGCCGCTCTTCCGATGGCGGCGACACGAGCGCCAGTGATTCAACCTCGACCCCGCTGACAACCTCGTTGTACCCAAGCACCGCGACCGACGGCAGATGGGGCTCGAGCAACTGCCGCACCACCGCCCGCACAGGCGGCGACGCGATCACCACCGGCGGGTGGCCGGCGCTGATGACTCCGCGTAACGCCGAGATGACCTGCTCGGCGATTCGTGCAGCAACCCGCGAGGGCATGGTGACCGTGGTGCCCGCCGCGCCGCGGTCGATGTACGCGCTGATCAGGTCTTCCAGCGTCGGATCGAGCGTCACGCACACCATGCGGGGCTTGCCCCGCTCGCCTGCCACGGAGTATTGCTGGCAGATGGTGCGGCGCAGGGAGTTGCGGACGTATTCGGTCAGCACCTCGATGTCCTTGGTCTTGGTGCCCCATTCGGCCAGCGTCTCCAGGATCGTTTCCAGGTCGCGGATCGGCACCCGCTCGCGCAGCAGAGCCTGCAAAATCTTCTGCAGTTCCACCGGCTTGACCACCGTGGGCACCGTCTCCTCCACCAACTTGGGGGCCTTCACCTTCAGCTGTTCAAGCAGGTTGTTGACCTCATCGCGGGTCAGCAGCTCATCGGCGTGCTTCCGCACCACCTCGGTAATATGCGTCGCCAGCACGCTTGTGGCGTCCACCACCGTGTAGTTCATGGTCTCGGCCCGCATCCGCAGGGCGGGGTCGATCCACCACGCGTCGAGCCCGAACGCGGGCTCCTTCGTCGGCTCCCCGTCGATGGCCCCGCTGGCGATCCCCGAGTCCATTGCCATCAGCTTGCCCGGCCGCGCCTGGCCCTCCGCAACCGGGTTGCCGCGGATCTTCAGCCGGTACTCGCTCGATGCCAGCTGCATGTTGTCGCGGATGCGCACCGGCGGCATGACCAGCCCCAGCTCCACCGCCAGCTGGCGGCGGATGGCGCTGATGCGGTCCAGCAGGTCGCCGCCCTGTGCCGTATCCACCAGCGACACCAGCGCGTAACCAACCTCCAGTTCCAGGGTGTCCACCTTGAGCAGCGTCTCCACCGCCGGGGGCTCCGCCTTGGCCGCGGCAGGCTTCTCACCCTCCACACCGGCGGATTTGCGCGTGCGCCGCATCCCCCACGCGATCGTGCCCAGCCCCGTGGCCGTGGCCAGCAGCGGGATCGTCGGCAGCGGCGTCAGGGCCAGCACCGCGAGGAAACCCGCCGTAATCGCCAGGCCTCGCGGCTGGCTCATCACCTGATCCGTCAGCTCGCTGCCAAGCTCGGCCTTGCTGCCCGAACGGGTCACGATCAACGCCGACGCGATGGCAATGACGAACGAGGGGATCTGAGCCGTGAGGCCTTCGCCGATCGTCAGACGGGTGAACACATTGGCCGTCTGGCCCGCGTCCCAGCCCCGCGCGATGATGCCGACGGCAAAGCCGCCCGCGATGTTGATGGCGGTGATGATGAGCCCGGCGACGGCGTCGCCGCGAACAAACTTGCTGGCGCCGTCCATGGCGCCGAAGAAGTCCGCCTCCTGCGAGACGCGTTCGCGCCTCCGGCGGGCTTCCTTTTCATCGATGTTCCCGGCGTTGAGGTCCGCATCGATGGCCATCTGCTTGCCGGGCATGGCATCGAGGGTGAACCGTGCCGCGACCTCGGAGATTCGCGTCGCGCCCTTGGTGATGACCATGAACTGTACGATCACCATGATGAGGAAGATGACGATGCCCACGAAGAGCGAGTCGCCCGCCACGAAGTTGCCGAAGGCCATGATGACGTGCCCCGCCACCCCCGCAGCGGCTTCGGGCGTGTCGGCCTTGGCGGTGAGGATGAGCCGCGTGGAAGCGATGTTGAGCACCAGCCGGATCAGCGTGGTGCCCAGCAGCAGGCTGGGGAAGACCGAGAAATCCAGCGGGTGGCTCATGTAGATGGTGGTCAGCAGGATGATGAGCGACAGGCTGATGTTGAGGGCGATCAGCACGTCCATGATCACAGGCGGCAGCGGCACCAGCAGCACTGCCATCATCGAGACGAAGCCGATGGGCACGATGTACCCGCGGTACTCGCGCAGGCGGTAGACCCACGCGGGGAAGAGGCCTTGTTGAATCGCTGCCGTCGCCACGCCTTACCTTGATCCTTTCAAACGTTGAACCACAGAGAGCACCGAGAACACAGAGCAGGCGATACAAAAAGGGGAAAGACCCCGCCGATTCTTCAACTCCACATGGTGCTTTCTTCCATTCTCACTCAGCTCCTGCTTCATTCCCTCTCTGTGCCCTCTGTGTTTAAATCCTCACGCAGCCGCCTTTTCCAGCCGGTACACATACGCCAGCAGCTCGGCCACTGCCTGGTAGAACTCGGGGCTGATCTCCTGCCCCACCTCCAGCGTGTAGTACAGCCCGCGCGCCAGCGGCGGGCGCTCAACGATGGGCACTTTGTGGATCATCGCGACCTGCCGGATCCGCATCGCCATCGCGTCCACGCCCTTGGCCACCACCCGCGGCGAGCGCATCTTGGTGCTGTCGTAGCGGATGGCGACGGAGAAGTGCGTCGGGTTGGTCACGATCACGTCGGCCTTGGGCACGGCGGCGTTGATCCGCTGCATCGCCATGTCCCGCATCATCTTGAAGCGGCGGCCCTTGATCGCCGGGTCGCCATCCATGCTCCGCCGCTCATCCTTCACTTCCTGCTTGGACATCCGCAGGTCCTTGGTGTGCTGCCAGCGCTGGTACAGCCAGTCGCAGACGCCCAGCGCCAGCACCACCGCCAGCAGCCACGCCGCCAGCTCCGTCACCAGCTTGCCGATCAGCGCCGCCCCCGCAAAGGTCCCCAGCAGCGGCAGGCTCGCCACCTGCGCCAGCCGCGCCTTGATGTACACATACGCGATCACCCCCACCACCAGCAGCTTGATGCAGCTCACCAGCGTCTTCACCATGTTGCGGGTGCTGAGGATTCGCCCAAGCCCCGTCACCGGGTTCAGCTTGCTGAACTTGGGCTCCAGCGGCGTCGTCGTGAACACGAAGCCCACCTGCACCAGCTGTGCTGCCGCGGCGATCACCACCAGCAGGCCCAGCACCGGCGCGATGGCGACGACCGTCTCCCACGATAGCTTAATGAGCAGGTCGCCCAGGGCCCGGGGGTCCATGGTGCCAGCGGGGTTGGTCAGAACCTGGCGCATCACGCCCGTGAGAGCCCGCACGATCGACCCGCCAAAGATCGCCACCAGCAGCACCGCCGCGATGAGGTCGAGCGCGGCCGACAGGTCCTGGCTCTTCGCCACCTGCCCGCGACCCCGCGCATCCGTCATCTTGCGGCTTGTCGGCTGCTCTGTTTTTTCGCCCATGTCGTCGGCCATCGCGTTCCTTGCCTTGCCTTTGCCTGCCTACAGCCCTCGCACCCAGTGCAGCGTCTCTTCCAGCGCGTGCGTCACCTCCTGACCAACCGCCTCGCGCACGGCGTAGATCGCCGCCACCAGCATCGCCAGCCCCGCGAGGATCTTGATCGCGAAGCCCACCGACATGATGTTGACCTGTGGCAGCGTTTTGCCCACGATGCCGAACACCACGATCAGCAGCAGGACGATCCCCGTCACCGGGGCCGATACGCGGATCGCCAGCTCAAACCCCGAACTGAGCACGCCCACCAGCAGCCCCAGTGGTGTCTGAGCCACACCAAGGCCCCCCAGCGGCACATGGTGGAAGCTTTCGATCAGCCCCCCGAAGAGCATCTCCAGCCCGTTGCACGAGATGAAGATGCCCGCGCCGATGTAGTACAGCATCTGTCCCAGCATGTCGGCATCGAAGTCCGCCTCAGGGTTGTACACCTTGGCCAGGCCAAGCCCCATGCTCTGGCCCATGATGATGCCGCTCATCTCCAGGCTCATCAGCGGCAGCGCCGCCAGCACGCCCATCGAAAGGCCGATCAGCAACTCCATCACCACGAGCGGCAGCAGCCCCAGCATGTCCAGCCGTCCCGGGAGCACCGTGAGCGCGGGCTGCACGGTGGGGTAGATCGCGGCGGCGAGCATCATCGCGATCATCACCTTAAAGCGCCGGGGAATCATGATGTTGGTCAGCAGCGGGGCCATCACGAACAAACCCAGCAGCCGGAACGTCACCAGGCAATAGGGCACCACATGGGCCAGCAGCCCCGTGACGTTCGCCTGCGTGTCCACGCCCGTGCCCATCGATTACCCCGTCATGCTCAGCAGCTCCGACGCATACTCCACCAGCCGCTGCGCGATCCAGGGGATCAGCACCGCCGCCGCGATCACCATCACCACGATCTTGGGAACAAACGCCAGCGTCTGATCCTGGATCGACGTGACCGACTGCAGCAGGCTCACGACCAGACCCACGACGATGCCCGCCAGCAAAATCGGCGCGGCGATCTTCAGCGTGATGATCAACGCCATCCGCACCAGCTCAACCGTTGATTCGTCGTAGTGCAAGGCTCGTGTCCTGACCGTGTACCGCAAGAGACCGTCCGATCACCGCCGCGCGGGGTGCCCCTAGCCGCCCGTGCCCACCTGAACGAAGCTATTCATCAACCCTCCCACCACCAGCGTCCACCCATCTACCAGCACAAAGAGCAGCAGCTTGAAGGGCAAACTGATGAGCACCGGCGGCAGCATCATCATGCTCATCGCTACCAGCATCGTGCTGATGACCATGTCGATCACAAGGAAGGGCAGGTACACGCGGAACCCCATCAGGAACGCCACCTTCAGCTCGCTGAGCATGTACGCGGGGATCAGCGCCACCATGTCCACGTCGGCCCGCCGGATGTTCTCCGGCTGGCTGGTGTCCTTGCCCTGGTACTGCAAGACGGTGTAAAGGCTCGACCAGTTGCCCGTGGCCTCGATCTGGTTGAACATGAAGTCGCGCAGCGGCTGCTTGGCCCGCGTCCATAGCTGGTCATAGTCCGTCACTTCACCCGCGCGGTACGGCGCAATCGCCTCGGTGTTGATGCGGTCGATCGTCGGCGACATCACCAGCAGCGTCATGAACAGCGCGAGCGCGGTGATGACCTGCGGCGGCGGCACACTCTGTGTCCCCATCGCCTGGCGCAGCAGCCCCAGCACGATGAGGATTCGCACAAAGCACGTCGTCATCAGCATGATCGACGGCGCCAGCGTCACCACCGTCAGCACCATGAGGATGTTGACCGCCGTCGACAGCCCGCCCGGCTTGGCCCCATCGCCCGCCGCCCCCCCCGCACCCACAGAGGATCCACTGCCCGGCAGCGACTGCGCCGCCGCCTCCAGCATCACCAGCGGGTTGAGCCCCGCGATAGGCGACCCCGGCGCGGCGTTCGTAAATGTTTCAAGCGTTGGCAGCACGGGCGCTGTGCGCAGCGTGTCGGCGGGTGACAAGGGCAGCGGGTTGAGCCCATCGGGCCGCGGCGGGCCCGCCTGCGCAAACGCGCCTGCCGCGCACAGGCACAGCACCAGCAGGCCAATGATCAGTCGGGCCGCGCTCACCGTGTGCCCCCCATCGTCCGCGGCTTGGCAAGCCCCGCGGGCACCGTGCGCTTGCCATCAAGGCGGGCGCGGATGGCGTTCGGAGCGTGCTTCGGCGTCGGCGCGTGCCGCGCACGCGTCAGGTCGAAGCTGTCGGGGCCGACTTCCAGACGCTTGGCGGGCGGGCGCTCCGCAACGCCGGCCCGGGGCGTGACCGGATCGGCCATGGCGACTGCCACGGATTTCTCCGCACCGCTGAGCATGGTCTCAAAGCGTCGGGCGATAGAGTCTCCATCGGCATCGCGAACTTTCAGAAGGATCGATGCGACATCCTCGGGGTCGGTCACTTCGCACAGCGTGGTCATCGTGGCGCCGCCGAGTTTGCCGCCGCCACCCTGCGAAACCAGCAGCACGCGGCGGTCCATCTTGAGCAGCACGAGGGTGTTGCCGCGCCCGACGGGGAAGCGGCCCAGGACTTCCAGCAGGCCCGATGGCGCACGCCCTCCCGCGCCCAGCGCCGCCATCAGGCCGCCGCTGCGCCGCGACACCAGCCGCACCGTGAAGCCCAGCACCCCGATGAGCGCGACCACGCCCACGAGCGACGCGAGCGTCTGCATGGTGGAACCGGAAATCTTTGTGTTCTGCTCGCTCGCAGCCGCGGGCAAGGACGGGCTCGATGAGGCTTTGGAGGCGCCCACCGCTTTCAGCTCACTCGCCGGAACGCGCGGCAGGACCGGAAGGACTGCCTTCTGCGGCGCCGCGCCTGCCGTGCCGTTCTCAACAACCCGTGCCGGTCCATTGCGCCCGGTTGGCGCGCCCGGCTCGACGCCAGCGCCCAGCGCCGCCCCGCAGAGCAGCAGCGCCGCCACAGCGACGCCCCGACGACCATACGCCTTGATGTTCCGGCTGTTTTCCACGCTTCGCCTTCCTGGCTCGCCCAGCGCGGCTCCGCCGCGCTCCCCGACTCTTCACATGCAAACGACTCGATGTGACCGGCGCACCCGTCAACCCGCCTTCGCGGCAGCAACCTCCGGCACAATCTCAACTGCCGGCGTCAGAATCTCGTTGATGCGCACACAGAAGTTCTCGTTGAGCACCAGCACTTCGCCCCGGGCGACATGCCGGTCGTTGACGTATACATCCACGGGGTCGCCCGCGAGCTTGTCCAGCTCAACCACCGCGCCCTCGGACAGGCGCAGCACATCTTCAACCAGCATGCGGGTGCGGCCCAGCTCGATCTTGACGTTCAGGTTGACGTCCGACAGCAGATCGATGGCCCGGGCCGTTGGGCTCCCGGTCTCGATCGCAAAGGTCGGAAGGGGGAGCGGCGCGGGTTCTTTGACCGGCTCGGGCGTGCTGCCCTGAGCAGGTGATTCATTCTCGGCCATCCTGGCCTCCTCACTCTCGTGTCCATGTGCGGGGGCATCCTCCATGACGCTGCCGCACTGGACCTATCAATAACACAAATCGGGCGGGCAAGATGAATGTCAGCAAAAAAGCGGCTAAGTGTGCGCGTGGTCCTATAAAGGTGCGCACTTCATGCCGATGTCAATCACCAGGATTCAGTCCGCAGGAAAGCCCTTGCATTTAGGTATGAGCACGCGGTCGATCCGCACCCGTTCTTCCGCATCCTTACCCAGCAGTTGGTTGATGTACGCGGCCACCTGGCGGTTAATCGTCTCCAGCCCAGGCTCTTTCAGTTGGGTGTGAGGGGCCCGGCGGAAGATCATCGAGATGCCTTCCTTAATCTCCGCATCCCGCCGCGCCAGCTCTTTTTCCACGAACTCCTTGTTCCGCTCGCGCACTTTCAGCACAATCGCGGTGTCCCACACCCAGACGCGGCCGGTCTGCATGTTCTGGAACTTGTCATCAACCAGGGGCACCTCGACACTGGCCTCCCGGTCGGTTTCGTGCTCTCCGTCCACGTGTTTGGCCTCGGCGGCCTGCGGGGCCTTGCCGGTCATGGAAACGAACGCGAAGACTCCCCCCGCCTCCGCCACCATCATCACGGCGATGATGCCGATCATCTTGACCGAGAGGCCCTTCTTGGCACCCTCCGCCGCGCCGGCTTCAGGGGTCTCTTCGGACGAACGCTTTTTTTCCTCTTTGTCCGCCATAAACGTGCGACCGCCTTCCTGAAAGCCGAGGCAGCATCACCGCGGCTCAGGTGGTTTCGGCACTTCATGCACGATTGAAAAGCCATCACCGCAAGCCGCGGCCACTTCAGCCGCGCACCACCGGCATAAACGGCAGATTCTTCACGGCTGGGTTTTGGTCAGGCGGCCTTACGAGAAGCCATCGGCACTTCTTGCGCGATCTGCTCCGCACGACCCTCGGGAAGGGTCGTGAACGCGTGCCCCATCAGGCCCGCCAGCACAAACAGCACGCACCCGATGGCCGCGCCCGCCCCAAGGAAGATCGTTCCGGGCAGTGCGCCGGTCAGGCCCGCCAAGGCCAGCGCCAGCAGGGTGATGGACACAAGCTGAAAAGGCTCGCGGATGTTCGCAACGTGGGCACGCAGCACCCGGTCGAGCCGCAGGTGCGAAGCAAGCCACAACGCCCCCACCACAAGGCCGATGGAGCCAAGCACGAGCCCGCCGAGCCATGCGGCGTCCGAAGCTTGGGTCGTGGTTCCGCTGATGGCGAGGACAGTACTCATTATCTGGTCATCGGCTTGAACGCGGCGCGGCTTGAATCGCAGTGAGTTACCGGCCCAGGACCAGCAGCTGCTGCATCAGATCGTCCGTCGTCTTGATTACCCGCGATGAGGCCGAGTATCCGGTGGAAGAGAGGATGAGCTTGATGAACTCCTCACCCAGATCCACATTCGACAGCTCAAGCGCACCCCCGATGATCACGCCCCCCCCGAAAGAGCCCGGCGTCGTCACGATGGGCGATCCGGAGTTGCCCCCCGCGGCAAAGAGGTTGTTGCCATCATCAACCAGCCCTTCGGGGTTTGCAAAAGTGGCGAGCACCACCTGCCCCAGCACCCGCGTCTGGCCGTTGCTGAAACCTCCCACCAGCGTGCCATCCTGGCCCACGGCGTAGCTCTCGAGCGTGCCTGCCTCGTATCCATCCACGCTGATGGCCCGGAGCGTGGAGGCACTTGATGCCAGGGATGTGACCCCACTGCCCCCATCGCCCGCGAAGCTGATGTCAAAGGTCATCGGCGTGCCCGCGCCCAGGCCCGCGCGGTCGAGTGAGATGGAAACGGGTTCGGTATTGATCAACTGCCCACGGGTGTCAAAGTTCAGCGTCCCTGTCGCGAGCTGCTGCTGGATATCGCTGTCATCGGCCGACTCGACGTAGTACCGCCACGTCGTGCCGCCCGTACTCTGCGATTCAAGCGTCAGCGTCACATCCACGCTGACGCGAGCGCCGAGCGAGTCATAAGCGAGGAACGTCGTGCGCACGCTCTCGCCGTCCGCCGCGATCGCGGTGGGCGCCTTGAAAGGCGACAGAAGCACCGTGCCATCGGTGTCCAGCACGCGCATGTGCTCGGGCTTGAGATCAAGCTTGTTCGCGGTGCCCGTGTTGCCGACGATGGTGAGACCGCCGTTGGCCGCATCAACCGTCACGCCCGGCACCTTGCCATCGGGGTTTGGCGGCACGCTGGTGTTGATGCCCAGCGCCTCGGACAGAAAGTCGGCGAGGTCCTGCATGGTGGTCGTAGCCGTGACCTCCAGCTGCGATGAAGGCACCTCGCGTCCGCCCTTCTTGGCGCGGGATATGTCAAAGCTCTGGCCAACCGCGAACAGCGGCAGGTTAGTGCCGATGGCTTCCGTGTTCTCAAGGTCGATCAGCCGCGTCGCCCCTTCAACCTTGTTCGGCGGTGTGGGGGCGGGTGCAGCGCCGCTGATGGTCTGTAGACCGTGGTCTTTCACACCCGCGAGGTTCAGGATTGACCCCTGCGTCGCGATCGCGCCGCCGGCGTTGAGCACACCGGAAAACGCGGCGAGGTTCGTCGGCTGCGCAAGGGTGCGCTCGCCGATGGGCACTTTGAGGTTCACGAGCTGGCCCGTCTCAATGTTGTAGTTTTCATCAACGCCGTAGCCCTGGAGGCGGTTGCCCGAGATATCCACGATCTCGCTGTACTGGTTCTGACGGAACGCTCCCGCGCGGGTGTACGCCTGCCGGTCCCCGTTGTTGACGATGAAAAACCCGCCCCCATCAATAGCCAGGTCGCGGGCATCGCCCGTCGCCGACACCGAGCCGCTGGTCATGTTGCGCTGCGTGCCCGCCGCCTGCACACCAAGGCCAATCTGGAATGGGTTGGTGCCGCCGCTCACGTCTGTGGGCGCATTGCCCAGCCCCAGCGTGCGGCTGAACACCGTCGAGAACATCAGCCGGTTGCTCTTGTAAGCGGTGGTGTTGACGTTGGCGATGTTGTTGCCCACAACATCGATGTTGCGGGCGTTGGCGTTCATCCCGGAAAGGCCGGTGAACAGCGCGGTGGTGGAAGCCATGAGGGCTCCTGTAAGAGTGCAAAGCCTGTCCGGCGCGGCCGTTCAACCGCGCGGCATACCGCCGCCCGACTGCCCGGGCCGCGACCGTTCAAGATGGGCCTCCGTGCCCTGCTGTTCCACCGCGGCTTCCTTGCCGCGAACGATCCCAATGCTCCGCTACGCGGCCTGGTCGGGCATCCTGCCCCCCAGCACTTTCAGGAGCGACGCGTTCATGGACCCACTGTTCAGTTGCGGCGCTTCGCCGGGGATGTCGCCGGGCGCATCCGCCACGGTCACCACGGCATCCACGCCGTTAAGCACTTTCGTTGCATTCAGGTCCGCCTTGCCGGTGATCGTGCGCTGGCCCACATCCATCTGGAGCACCATGCCGTCGATCACCGCGAGGGCGCGGGAAGCGCCCGCCGCCTCGGCGCGATCCGCCGCCTCGGCAAGCCGCGTGAGCTGCGCAGGCGAAAGGTCCACGCCCGCGCTGCGACTGACGCGCATGGGGATGCCACTCACAAGCCCTCCGGCCTGGGCCTGCTCCAGCATTCCTTGAAACGATGGACCCTCGACCAGGCGCGGTCCGGCCGCGGGCGCATCGCCGCCCACCGGCCGCACGCCCGAGCCCAGCGCCCGCAAGAGTGCCGCAGGGTCGATGCTCATTGCTGATCCTCTGGTGTCTCGGCTGGTGAGTCGGTATCAACCGGGGTCTGCGTGATCTCGTCCAGGTTCACCACGTTGATCCGCTGGCCGTTCTTGAGCGTCAGCACCGTGCCATCCCGCGTGCGGCTGACGGCGGTCACAAGCCCGGTCTCACGGGTGTACCCCTCGCTCACGCCGCTCACGGTCTTGCCGACCAGCGTGGCGGACGATGCAAACTCGTTCTGGCTCACCAGCGACTGCAGGTCCGTCGACAGGTCCATGTCGGACTGGATAGACCGCACCGCGGAGATCTGCTGCAGCAGCGCGTTGGTGTCGTTGGGCGCCAGCGGGTCCTGCTTGGTCAGCTCCGTCAGGATGAGCTTGAAGAAATCGCCCGAGGTCAGCGAGCTGAGGCTGCTGTCTGCCGTCGCTCCGCTCACGCTGCCAAGGCCGGATATCGCACTCATTCACATGCTCCTCGCCGAACACGCGGCGCTACGCCACCGCGTCGACACGCACCCGCCACACACCACCATCGGCACCGTACCGAACCTCCAGCGGTCGTGTGCCCACATCAACACCCGGCGGTGCCTCCGGCACCCCAGCCCCGGCAAACGCCTCCGCGCTCGCTCCGCCTTGACCTGCTCCATCTGAGTTCGCGTGCGCCTCCGCGCCGCGATCACCCATCCCCTCGCTCCCCGCATTCTGGCCCGCGTCCCCCGACGCGTGCTCGGGCGGGGCAACATGCGTGACTTCGATCCGATCGATGCTTAGCCCCCGCGCTTCCAGCGCGGCACGAAGCATCGGCTGCGAGTCCTGAAGCAACCGGCGTGCCGATTCGCTTGAAGCCTCCAGCCGCGCCATGACGCCGCTCTCCCCCATGCTCACATCAACACGCAGGTTTCCGAGATTCTCAGGTGCCAAACGGATGGTGAGCGTGCCCTCGCCGCCGCGCAGCGCCTGCGCCATGCCCCGGGCGGCCTGCGCAACAAACGACTGCCGCTCAACCTCACCCCGCAGCACCGGCGCCTGGGCGGTCAACCGTTGCAGCGCGGCTTCCTTCGAGACTTGCCGCGCACCGCCCTGCACTCCGGCGATTTCTGGAGCTGCCGGCCCTGGCCTGGTTGTGCCTGTCGCCGCCACCACGCTCCGGCTCGCCACCGGCGCTGTCACACCACTTGGTGATGCCTGGGCTGTGGCGGTGGGCGTGCCGGCTCCCGGGCCCGTTGCAGCCGACGGCCCCGTGTGAGGCTGCTGCGTCGCATGCTCTTTTCCGCCGGTATCTTGCTGCGAGTTCCCCGCGTGTGCGGTGCCCGTTTGCATCGCCCGCGTCACCACCTCACCGGGCGCGTCTTGTCCGCGGCCGGCATCGGTTTCGGAGTGCTTGAGACTGGCACCTGCATCAACCGGACGGTTCTGCCCTGCCGCGACGACGCCGGCGTGTTCCGCAGCCGCATTCTCTGGCGCGGCGGCCTGACTGGCATCTGCCGTCTTGAGTTCCTTCTCTGCCACGCTCGCGGCATCAACCTTGATGCTGCGCTGAATATGCTCTCCCACGCTATCCACCTGCGCGGTCGGTGGCGACAACTCGTCGCCGTCCTCATCGCGGTCGGCATCCGAGGCAGCAGCCTCATCCTCCGGGTTTTCATGATCCGCTTGAGACGTTGCGCCAAGTCGGTCCTGGGCGGTCGCAATCGCCTGACCGTGACCCGCCGCCAGCACATTGGACTGGTCCAGCGCCAAACTCCCAACGCCCGTCAAAAACGTTGCAAACGACCCACCGGAACGGGGTGCGTCCGGTGTCGCAGCGGTGCGCGTTCGTTGCAAAGCGTCGCTATCAATCCGCGTCATGCTGGTGCGGCCCCTCAGGGCACGCGAGCGAAGTTGCCGCGCGTCCGCAGCTCTTCAAGCAACTCCGCTGCCAGACGCGGGTCGGATTTGGTCAGCTCTGCAATGATCAGGGACCGCTTCTTATCGGTCATGGCGTCCAGATAGTTGGTAACCAGCGCCGTCCGTTGCGCGGCAGCCTCACTTTCAGCCGATCCACTCGGTGCCGCTGCCCCGCCCCCGCCGGTCCGGACCGCCTCAAATGCGGCCGCAGGCGCAGCCAGCATCTGCTTCAGCAGAATCACCGCATCTTTGGGCTTCTGGGCCTGCAGCACTCCCAGCGTCTTCTGAAACTGAGCCTCTTCCGCCTCGGTGCTGACGCTGGCGATCGATGACGCGAACGCTTTCTTCTCCGCCTCGAACTCCGTTCGCTCCCGCGAAAGGCTCAGCCGATCATCAGATAGCTGCCGCTGCAGGTCCGCGATCTCCCGCTTCAGTCGCTCCGCCCGTTGGCGATCCAGCTCAGTCGCTTCCACACGCGCGGAGAGCCGTTCCGCCGCAGTCAGCGGCGGTTTCGAAGCCTGTCGCTCCTGCTCAGCCTTGACACGCTCTTCTTCAGAAGCCTTCTCCGCGGCAGACACCTCTGCCTGCTCCTGCACCACCGTCTTGCTCAGCATCGCACGCACCGCGCGCACCCGTTCCATGTTCAGCCGGTCGGTCTGGCGGAGCCAGCCAACGAAGCCCGCGAACGCCAGGAGGTTGGCGACGGCAATGACCGACAGCACTGTCCACAGTTTTCTCACAGCAGGTCCTCCCGGCGGGCGGCGCGCATGACGCTTATCTCGTCCGCGACGGATTCTTCGATTCGTTTCTGTTCCTCGCTCCACTCTTCGTGGCGCGTCTCACGGAGCTTCTCAACAGCCTTGCGCCGCGTCGCGGCCTGCAGCAGGGCCAGGCGTGCCGCGTCGAGCTTCTTATGCACACCCGCAAGCTGGAGCACGGCACGCTGCGCCAGCGTGATCAGCCGCAGCGATGCACCAGCCTGAAAGCGAACCCCGCGCAGGTCCAGCATCGTGCCGCCCGACCGCTCGCCGTTGAGCTGATCGCGCAGCTCCTGTCGCTCGTGCGTCAGGTCGCGCTGGTAGGTGCGGATCAACTCCTCGATCGACCGCCGCTCATTCTCCAGCGCAGCGACCACGACCTGATGCCGGCGTTCCTCCGCCTGCCGCTGCCTGAGCACCGCCTCAAGTTTGAAGACAAATCGTGCCATTGATCGCTGCCCACATCCTTACACACTGGCGCGGGGCCCACAGGCCCGGCGGCAACCTCCAGCTACCGTGCCTTCTTCTTTGGCTCCGCGCTCTCTTTGCTCAGACGCAACATGAGGGCGAGGGCCTTGTCAAACTCCATCGCCTCGTCCTTACCCTGACGCAACAGGTCGTTGATGCCGCGGTTATAGTCGATTGCGACATCGGCGTCGGTGTTGCTGCCGCGGGCGTAGGCGCCGATCTGCACCAGGTCCTCCACATCGCGGTACACCGCCAGCAGCTTGGCGATCTGCCGCTTGGCAGCGCCATGCTCGGGCGTCACCACGTCATCCTGCACGCGGCTGACCGAGTCGAGCACGTCGATCGCGGGATAGTGCGCCCGCTGCACAAGCTTGCGCGAAAGGATGATGTGCCCGTCGAGGATGCCGCGGGCGGCGTCCGCAACCGGCTCGGTCATGTCATCGCCCGCTACAAGGATGGTGTACAGCCCGGTGATCGAGCCCCCCCGCTGCCCTCGGTCCTGCTCCAGCGCGCCCGCGCGCTCCAGCAGCAGCGCCATCGCTGCAAAGACGCTGGGCGTGTAGCCCTTGCTCGCGGGCGGCTCCCCCACGCTCAGGCCCACCTGGCGCTGGGCGTGGGCAAAGCGGGTGATCGAGTCCATCATCAGCAGCACGTTGAGGCCGCCATCGCGGAAGTACTCCGCGGCAGTGCACGCCAGCTTCGCGGCCCGAATCTGCAGAAGCGGAGACTCATCCCCCGTCGCAACGATCACGACTGAACGTGCGAGGCCCTCTGCCCCCAGGCTATGGGCAATAAAATCCTTCACCTCGCGCCCACGCTCGCCGATCAGCGCGATGATGTTTACATCCGCACTGGCCCGCCGCGCGATGGAGCCCAGCAGCGTGGATTTGCCCACCCCCGGCCCCGCGAACAGCCCCATGCGCTGGCCCTGGCCCAGCGTCGTCATCAAGTCGATGGCCCGCACGCCGGTGTAGAGCGGCTGCGTGATGCGGCGACGCTTCAACGCCTGAATCGGCTCCGGGTTGATGGGCCGGTGTACCGTGTCGGCGATGCGCCCAAGCCCGTCGATGGGCCGGCCCAAACCATCGACGCAGCGGCCCAGCATCTGCACGCCCACGGGGGCCGTCTGCGTCACTTCCTCACCGACCACACGGTCGCCGCAACGGATGCCCGTTGTCTGCCCCAGCGGCATCACCACCGCGTGCTCACGCGTCAGCCCGACCACCTCGCCGTACGTCACCCCATCAGACGACATGATCGACACCAGCGAGCCCACGGGCAGCGGCAGCTCATCGACAAGAACGGTCAACCCCCGCACCGCCCCCACCGCGCCCACGATGCGCAGGGGCTGAACCCTTGCCGCGGCTTCAAAGGCGGGCGCGAGCACGGTCACGGCTGACCTTCCATCGGTAGGTTTCCAGGCGTTGGCGGCTCATCAACAGCGGGCGCCTCGGGCATCAATGCCGCAACCATGCGGTCAAGCTGCGTCGCAATTGAAGCGTCAATCACGCCGCCGCCCGCCGTCTCGGCGATGCACGCCCCCCGCGGAAGCGTGGCATCGGGCACAATCTCCACATGCTGGGCCCCGCGGAAGCGTTGAAGAAACGCCGGAATCGCGGCAATGGCCACCGGCTCATCTTCGGCATTGATGCGGATGGTCACACGCGTGGGCTTAAAGAGCTGCGTCAGCACCGATTCCATCTGAGCGGTGATGACCGTCGGGTCGATGCTCGCCATCTTCCGCGTGATCCGCTCTCCCATCATCACCGCGAGGCGAAGCACATCCTGGCGCGCTTCCAGAAGCATCGTGTCGCGGCCGCGCTCAAAGGCCTCGAGCGCCTGCGTCCAGCCCACCATCAGCGCATCAAGCGCGGCCCGCCGCTCGGTGGCGGCCGCCGCCTCTCCCTGCGCTCGGCCTTCTTCCATGCCCTTTGCGAAGCCCTCGGCATGGCCGGTTGCCAGCCCATGCTCGCGCCCGTCGGCAATGAGCCGCTTGCGCTCCGCGGCGGCCGACGTGAGCAGCGCTTCGGCATCGGCCTTGGCCCGCCCGCGGATCTGCTCTCCCTGGCGCGAGAGGTCGCCCAGGTCGAGCACGATCGCGTCCTTGACGACCCGTTCTGCATGAGATTGGCGGAGGATGGCCATGGTGGGGTGCGCCGGGCGCGGCGCGGGTTAGACAAGCTGCTCGGTGTCGCCGCCGCGGCCCTCGATGATGACCTCACCCGCCTCCTCCAGGCGGCGCACGATATCGACGATGCGCTGCTGCGCGGTCTCCACATCGCTGACGCGCACGGGGCCCATGTACTCCATGTCCTCCTTGATGAGCGCGGCAGCCCGCTCGGACATGTTCTTGAAGATCTTGGTTTGCAGTTCCTGCGAGGCAGTCTTGAGGGCCAGCGACAGCTCGCTGTTGTCCACCTCTTTCAGCACCGCCTGGATGCCCTTGTCGTTGACCTTCAGCACATCCTCGAAAACGAACATCAGGCGGCGGATCTGCTCGACCAGGTCCGGGTCCTCGGCCTCGAGGCCCTCCATGATCGACTTCTCGGTGGCGCGGTCGGCGAGGTTGAGGATCTCCGCGACCGTGGGCACACCGCCCGCCTTCTCCATGCTCTGCACCAGCATGCTGGAAAGCCGGCTCTCCAGCCCTCGCTCCACCTCGCGGATGACCTCCGGGTTGGTCTGCTCCATGTTCGCCACGCGCTTGATGACCTCGATCTGCTTCTGCATCGGTAGGCCGACAAGGATCTCCGCCGCCTTGTGGTGCGGCAGGTGGCACACGATCAGCGCGATCGTCTGCGGGTGCTCATCCTGGATGAACGTCATCAGGTTCTCGCTCTCGGCCCGCTGCAGAAAGGCAAACGGCGTCTTCTGCACCTGCGTCTGGATCTGCCCCAGCATCCGCTCGGCAGACTTTGCATCAAGCGAGCTCATCAGCAGCTGGCGCGCATAGTCGAGGCTCCCCTCGTTTGCGTACGCGCTGGCGACGTTGATGTTATAGAACTCCTGCACCACATCGGCCTGCAGCTCCTGCGGCACGCGGCCCAGGCTGGCAAGTTCGCGCGTCACTTCCTCCACGGCCAGCGGGGTCAGTTGCTTCAGCACCGACCCGGCCTTCTCGTGCCCGATGGCCAGCAGCAGGATCGCGGCCTTTGTCACGCCGTCCAGTTCCGACGCGCTCGCCGGCAGTTTTTCGTGCGGCCTGCGTGCCATCGTTACTCCTCCACACTGATCCAGCGGTTGAGCATCTTGGCCGCGGACTGCGGGTCGCTGCCCACAAGCTCAGTCACGGTCTCCAGAAGCTTCTGGCTTTTGATCTGCTTGTCGCCAACCTCGATGCCGTCCATCGCCATTTCGCCCTCGTCGGCCTCGCCGATCACATCCGCCTGCGCTTCCAGCGATGGCGGGATGCCCAGCAGCTCCTCCACATCAGGCATCTCGGGGCGCTTCCCGGCCTTGCGCACCATCACGATCATCATGCCCATCGCCGCGACCCCAAGCCCGGCAAGAATCCCCTTCTCAACCAGCGCACTGCCTAAGCCCAGCCCCCCGCCCCCGCCGATGGCCGTCATCACCCCCGCCTCCTGTGCCGCGGCTGCGCGCCGGGGCATTTCCGGGATCATCGCCACGCTGATCGAGCGGTCCACAAGGTCGTTGATCGCCTTCGCATCCGCCTTCGTGTTCGCGATCGCCGTCATCACCTGAACCTGGTTGCGGATCAACTCGCGGATCGTGTCTTTCAGCTCACCGAACTTCAGGTCAACCTGCTGCTTGGTGGGCGCATCGGCGGCGGCATCACCCTCAGGCGCGTCGGCACCCAGCAGGTCAAGCACATAGCGCTTGGGCACGTTCACAGACACGGCCACCATCGTGGGGCGGCCCTTGGGATCAAACACCGTCTCCTGCTTGGTGCCCGCGTGCGTCGTGTTCTCGACGATGGTGTCTTCCGCGCGCGTGCGCGAGCCCGAAGGCCCGCCGCGGTTAATGTCCGCGGCCTGGTTTGACGCCGGCCCCGGCTCACCCCCCGCGCCAAAGTCGCCCGATTCGCGGATGGTGGACTTATTGGACTTCTCCAGAATGATGCTGCCCTCGCCTTCCTTCAGGAAGGCGCTGGTCTGCGACGTGACGCGGGTGACATCCACCTGTGCCGTCACCGCGACAATCACTCCGGGGATGGCATCGAGCAGGCGCAGCACCTTCTGCTGCGTCTCGGCCTCCACCCGCGCGGCTTGGTCGAGGTACGCGCTCGCCGCGACATCGTCCTCGGTCGAGACCTTCCGCTGCTTGCCCGTGTTGCCGTCGATCACCTTCACACGCGAAATAACCAGGCCCGCCCGGGTGCCAGCAACAAAGTTCGCGACACCATCCACGGTTGACTGCGGCATCGTCTCGTTCGAGGCCATCCACACCGTGACCGACGCCGTGGGCAGCCGCACCCCGGCGCCAAGCCCCTGCATCTCGGGGATGTCGATGATGACCTTGGCGTCCTTCACGCCCTTGTACTTCGAGATCGTCGCCGACAGCTCATTCATCAGCGCGAGCAGATGGTTCATCTCATTCTGCTGACGCGAGTTGGTCCAGCTGTTCGCCTTGATGAGGCTGTCGAACATCAGGGCTTTGTCGGCGGGCAGCGTGTTCGCCTCGGCAAGGCGTGCCTGCGCATCGCGTGCATCGGCGACACTCACCATCACCTTGCCGTTGCCGTCATAGGTGCGGATGTGGGCATCCTCCAGCACCTTTCGGGCACGCTCCGCTTCAGCCGCGTTTGCAGTGGGCATCGCATCCGTCAGGTCGGGCTTGCCCGTCCACTGGGCCACCACGAACAGCAGCAGGATGAGCACCAGCACGATGCTCGCGATCGCCAGCTTGTGCGACGCGTTGAGCTTCGAAAGCTGCGCGGAGATGTTTGCCAGGATTTGGCGCAGCTGATCCATAAGGCCTCCGTGCCGAGGACCGCGCAATCCTTGCGCGGCGAGGCTTGCGCACAACGCGCACGCCCCGCGCCCATTCTTCGGACCATCTCATTCCTGCGCTTGAGTCTTACCTACCGGTCAGCCGCGGCTCAGGTCCGGATCTGCTTGATCTCTTCGTACGCGTCCATCACGCGGTTACGCAGCGCCTGGAGCATCCGGAACGCGTCGTCCGCCTTCTGCGTCGCCGAAATCACACCTTCCAGATCGCTCCGCTTCCCGGTGGTCAGGTCCGTCACGGCCTGTGTGGCTTCCTGCTGGGCCTTGTTGACCTCATTGAGGTTTTGGAGGAGCACATCCTTGAACGATGCGCCCGGCGCTGCGGGGTCGCAGCCATCCATGCCGCCCGGCCCCTTGATGGCCGGGCGCACATACGCCGAAGGGTTGATACCCCCCCCGCCGCTGATGAGCCCAAGTGGATCTGCCATTGACGGTCGCTCCCAGAAGTCCTCAGCTTATCCCAGCAATCGCAGTGCCTGACCGATCATCGTTTTCGTCGCCTCCGCGGCAACCGCATTCGCCTCATAGGCGCGGCTGGCCTCAAGGGCATTCACCTGCTCCCACACCGGATTCACGTTTGGGTCCATGACGTATCCCGCGTGCGGGCCCTGCTTCAGCGCCAGCGGATTCCCAGGGTCCCAGTGCATGTCGAATGCCGACTTGTCAATCTGAATCTCCGACACATGTACGCCCCACCCCTGCCCCTCAGCCGACCGGGCCGTGGGGTCGCCGGGTGAAAAAATCACTCGCCGGGCGCGGTACGGCGTGCCATCGGGGTACACGGCGTCCTTGTTGGCAATATTTGCCGAAATGGCCGTCAGGCGCGTGCGCTGCGCGATCATGCCGCTGGTGGAGATATCAAGAGCGCCATACATGCCGCGGTATCACTCCGTTATGGACGCTGGGCAATTGCCGACCGCAGCAGTTCGTGCTCGCGGCGGATGAAGTCCGCGGTGGCGCGGTATGTGAGCGCATTCTCGGCCAGGTCCTGCATCATCCGCTCAAGGTCTCGGTTGTTGCGGTCGTGATAGAGAATGTTGCCGCTGGGCGTCTGGGGGGTGACTTCCAGGGCCCCATTCGCCGCAACATGGACTTCATCGGTATCGGCGATGTTCAGTTCGCCCCGCTGGCCCCCGCCGCACTGGCGACGGTCCTCTGCCGCGGCAGCCAGCGCGTGCTGAAAATCGCGGGTGGAAAGGTCCATGGGCTGGAAATCTGGCGTTTCCATGTTCGCGATGTTGTGGGCCAGTACCTTCTGGCGTGCACCCGCGAACTGGAGCATCTTCTCCAGTACCGGAAGCGATCCCGAGTTGGCCAGGTCGACAATCATCCGTAGACCCCCATCGCAACCGCCGTGCCCGGCTTCAGAGCGTCTCGGCGACCAGCCGCTCTTCCTTCCACTTCTTGAGTTTGAGGCCCAGGGTGCGGACCCCGATCCCCAGGGCGCTCGCCGTCTTCTGGCGGTGGCCGTTGAAACGCTGGAGCGCGGCCACAATGGCCTCCCGCTCAATCGTTTCGAGGGGACGCCCGGAGTGGTGGACAGGCTCGGCAGGCTTCGCTTCGATCTGCTGCGACGATGGCAGCGTGCTGCTGACCCACGGCGCGACCAGCTCAGCGGTGATCGCCCCGTCCTTCACGGCCCCCGGCATCCCGCCGCTCAGCACCACAGCGCGCTCGCAGATGTTCTGCAGTTCCCGCACGTTGCCCGGCCAGTGGTACGCCTGAAGAAGCGCCTGCGCGGCAGGCTCAAACCGCAGCGCGGCCCGGCCCTCGCGCCGGCAAACCTCCGCGACAAAGTAGTCCGCCAGCTCCGGCACATCCTCGGCCCGCTCGCGCAGGGCGGGCACATTGACGGGAAGCACATTGAGGCGGAAGTACAGGTCCTGGCGGAAGTCACCTTTGGCGACCGTCGAAGGCAGGTCGCGATTGCTGGTGGCGATGACGCGGACTTCCACGCCGATGGTGAGGCTGCTGCCCACGCGCTCGAAGGATCGCTCCTGCAGCACACGCAGCAGCTTCGCCTGTATCTGCGGGCTGACCTCCGAAACTTCATCGAGCATCAGCGTGCCGCCATCGGCAAGCTCAAACCGTCCCTTGCGCAGCCGGTCGGCCCCAGTGAAGGCGCCCCGCTCGTGCCCGAAAAGTTCGCTCTCCAGGAGCGACGCCGAGAGCGCGGCACAGTTGACGGCTAGATAGCTGCCCTCGTGCCGGGGGCTCATCTCGTGGATGGCCCGCGACACAACCTCCTTGCCTACACCCGATTCACCTGTCACCAGCACCGTGCCCTGCGACGCGGCAATGAACTTGATGGACTCGCGCAGCTTCTTCATCGCCGGGGAGTTGCCGATCAGTCGATCCAATCCCGTGCGCGGGCGCAGCGGCGTGTGTTCCGGCAGTTGCCTGTCGGCGCTGCCGACGATCGCGGCGGCGTCTGCCGCGGCGGTCCGCAGCACGGCGTTCTCGCACATGACGCGCCGGTGCTCGATGGCTCGCTTGAGCGTGATGATCAGCTCATCACCCTCAAACGGCTTGGTGAGATAATCGAACGCGCCGAGCTTCATCGCCTTGACGGCCGTCTCGATGGTGCCGAAGGCCGTCATCAGCACCACGGGCAGCTCATCATCAATCTGACGGATGCGCTCGAGCAGCTCGATCCCGGTCATGGCGGGCATACGCATGTCCGTCACCACGGCCTGGGGGCGCTTCTTGGCCACCACCTCCAAGGCCGCCGCGCCGTCGGGGGCTGTGACCACGGTGAAGCCCGCGCGCTCGAGCGTGACGCACACGCTGTCACGCATCATTTCCTTGTCATCAACAACCAGAACCGTTCGCATGGGGCTACTCCGGGAAAAACCAATCAGTGAGGGGAAAGCTGTGTGGCGCGATGGGAGGCCGATGGTGCGTCGGCCTCATTCAAGTTATTTGCATGGTCCTGGGCGGACAAGCCGACAGGCCTGCGCGTAGGAAGAAAGACCTCCACCACGGCCCCGCCATCGCTCGCATTGCGGACGCCGATGCGGCCCCCGTGGGTGTCGATGATGCGGTGAACGATCGACAGCCCCAGGCCCGTGCCCGTGCCTCGGGTGGTAAAGAACGGATTGAACATGCGCGCGACCACCTCGGGGCTGATGCCCGGGCCCGTGTCGCGGATGCTGAGGACACACTCACCGGCCCGCGCCTGGGCCTGCGTGGTGAGCCCGTGCTGGCGGCCGGGGCACTCGGCCATCGCCTCCAAGGCGTTGCGGACGATGTTGACCAGAGCCTGCTGGAGCAGCGCCGGGTCGCCTTCAAAGGCGACCGCGCGGGCCGCGCGATCCCCGCGGACAATCTCTACGCCCTTCCAACCGGGCACACCATCGTGGCAGCAGGATTCAAGCACACGGTCGAACAGTTCAGTCGCGTCGATGAGCGCCGGACGCACGCGAAACTCCCGCGCGAAGGTAAGCACATCGCTGACGATGCCGTCCATCACCCTGGCCGCGCCCGCGATCTTGTTGGCAACGCCCTGCTCACTGGGCCGATCCGTCAGGTCCTGCTCCAGCATGCGGGCATAAAGCCGGATCGAGCCCAACGGATTGCGGACCTCGTGCGCGATGCCGGCCGCCATCTCACCAAGGGCCGCAAGGCGGCGCGACCGCTCCAACTGCGTGTTCGCCTCGCCTAACTCATGCGTCAGGCGTGCTACCTCCGACCGCAGTTGCTCGTGCGAAGTCTGCAAACGGGCCGTCACTTCGTTGAACGCGCCCATCAGTTCGGCCAGGTCTGCCGGCGCGAGGGGGCCGGTCGGTGACGCTGCCGGACGCGGCGCGCCGACGTCAGCCACCACCAGGTTTTCCGCGCCGGCGGCCATTACGCGTTCCTGTCCTGGTAGAGCGCTGCCCCGTCAGGCCTGACGCCGACCCTGCCGCCATACGCCGACCCCGCCCGCAGGCCTGCCGCAAGACCCGCAAGCTCCGAAGTCACGCCGTCGAGCCTGCGCTTCAGGCGGGCGTGGTCCTGCTCATCGCGAGCGGCAACCTGCTCCGCGAGGGTTGACACCGCCAGCAGCGCACCGCGAACATCATCGCGAGACTGCTCGCTGAGGGGCGCGGCCGCCCAGCCCGCCTCAAACGCCTCCGAAGCAGCCCGCACATCGAGCAGCTCATCAATCACTTGTTGACGCTCGTTCAGCACGCGCAGCAGCGGGTCAAGCTCTGGCTCATCGATCAGCAGCGCCTGACGCCGGCTCAGCGCATCAAGGCTCTGAAGCAGATCCCGCTGGCGCATCGCGGCTGCCGCATATGCCGGCGCATCATCGGCCCCCGCGTTGTGTCGATCCTCGGTCATCCTGACCCTCCACACCCCGGGTCCCCCGGGGTCTTCTCGTACGTTCCTGCCCGACTACTCCGGCGCGGCAGCGCTGGCGCTGCCCCGCTCCTGCGATGCCCGCTTCAGATCGTCCTTGGCTGTCAGCCACTGCTGCCAGTCCTGTTTGCCCATTGGCAGGTTGGGCTGGTCCCACGCCTGCGGCGGTATTGAATCGAAGAATCGCTGCGCCCGCTCGTTCGCCAGCGTGGCCTTGGCGACATCGCCCATGGCCAGGTACGCGCTGACCACCTGCACCATCGCCACCAGCGACGCCGGGTCCTTGGGGTAGCGCTCGCGCGCTGCGTCGTAGTGGGCAATCGCCGCGGAATAATCCTTGCGGTCAAAGGCGCAAGCCCCGAGGTAGAAGTAGGTGTTGCGCAGGTAGACATCTTCCAGCGCTGTGCGGTGGGGCTCTGCTTCCAGCCCTGCGCGGACCTCATCAAACGCCGCACCGGCCGCGGCAAGCCGCTCCTCGCGGGCCTTCAGCTTTTCGCGCCGCTCACCCTCTGGCATCGCGCCCGAAGTCAGTTCAAGGGCGAGCGCTGCCGCGGAAAGCCGGTACGAGTCCGCGAGCTTGAAGCGTGCGGTCTCAAGCCCTGAATCGTGCGAAATGTTCGCTTCCTGAGAAGTGCGGGCCAGCAGTTCCTCATAGCGCTCGATGGCGCGTTCGTAGCGACCGATCTGGTAGTAGCGCTGCCCAAGCTCGCGGAGGGCGGTGCGGAAGGCGGGGGTGCGTGTGCCGCCCAGGCCGCCGTTCACAACCGCGAGCAGCAGCTCCTCGCCCTCGGCGTCATTGCCCGTCTCGGCGTCGGAAAGCAGCGTCTGCGCCAAGGGCACATAGCTGGCATCGGCAAATGGCCCGGCCCGCTCGCCGGTGTCGCGCCCGGCGATCAGCTGGCGGTAAATCCGCGAAGCCAGGTCAAGATCGCCGCGTGCCTGATAGCTCTGGGCAAGGCGGAAGGCGGCCTCCGGCTGCCGCGGATCACTGGGAAAATCGGTTGAGAACTGCTGGAACGCGCTGATCGCCCCGTCGGTGTCGCCGGCGCGGTCGAAGCAGTCTGCCGCGGCCCAGAGAGACTCGCCATAAACCCCGGTGCTTGTCACCGTTCCTGCCGCGTGGATGCGGAAGTATTCGCCCGCTCGGATGAGGTGCTCGCGAGCCTCGCGCTGTGTTGCCGGGTCTGCATCGGCGAGCGTCAGAACGCCGCCATGTCCGCTGGCGGTCGCCAAAATATCTTCCGCCAACCGCTGGTGGACCTGCGCAAGCGCGAGGATCACATCGGGCGGGGCCTTGTCGGTGCCAAAGAGCTGCTCGGCAAGCGATGCAAGCTGCATCGCGGTCCGGTAGTCGGGCTCGCGGCCCTCGAACTGCTCGCGGAAGCGGATGAGCAGGCTCTGGGCCACGCGCTCAGCCGTTTCTGCCCCCGCACCACCCGCGCGGATCAGCTCCGCCAGCCGCGTGTACAGGTCGATGGAATGGCTCAATGCCCCGTCCAAACTCACGTTCTCGATCAGGCTCTCGCCCGGCTCACCAACCGGAGGCGCCGCGGCAATCAGGCTCTCGGCCTCCACCTCCGCCATGCCCAGCAGCGCACCCGCAAGCTCATTGGAGAACGAGAACCGCTCAATGATCACCGCGTAGCGTTCCCGGGCATTGCCCAGCGAAGGCTTGCGGTGGTAGACGTCTCCTTGCAGCAGCGTCAGGGGCGGGATCAGCGGGCTGCCGGGCTCGATCATGGCTGCCGCGCGTTCGAGCTCCCTGGCGGCTTCATCAAGCTCGTTCTGCTGCTCATACGCGCGGGCCAGCGTGAAGTGGATTTCGCCGAGCACCACGTCGGGCGCGCCATCAAGACGCGGCAGCGTCTTGACGATCTTCATCACCGCCTCGGGCCCATAGCCGCGTGCCAGCATCACTTCCCCCTGCCGGGCCAGGGCCCAGGCGCGGTCCGCGACCCCGAGATGCTCATCGCCCGTCAGCAGCGTGAGCAGGTCCAGGGCATACGCGTTCTCCGGCTTGGCGGGGTGGTCGGGCGTGGATACGGGGTGGATGCTCAGATCAATCGCCCGCTTGAGCAGGCCGGTACGGTCCTCAGCGCGCGAGTCGGGGAGCATCTGCAACCGGCGGACAGCACGCTCCGTCTCACCCAGCGACAGCAGCGCGTTGCAAAGCAGGACGGTGTCCGGCGGGGTCAACTCGGCATGCAGCCGTTCGGCATCCTGAAACTCGCCGATCACCGCACGGTGGTTCTCGGGGCGGTCGATGCCGCGCTCTTTCTGCCCCAGGGCGATACACCGGGCGCGGAGAATATGAAAATCGCGCTGCTGCTGCGGCGACAGGACGTTCTTGTTGATGCCCTCGAGCACCTTGTCGTTCAGGACCGCCAGGGCCTCTTCATACTGCTGATGCTCAACCAGACCCTGTGCATCCACCAGCCCCAGGCTGAGGTCCGGCTTCGGCTTGGTCATGATCGCCGTGGTGAGCCCCCCCACCAGCAACAATCCACCCAGCGCAAACACCGGCACCTGCCAGACATCTCGCCAACGCGGGGGCGGTGTCTGGGGCGAGGGGGGTGGGGTTGTCGAGCCGTCATCCGGCACGGGGTTCTATCCTTTATATACACAGCGGCGATCCGGGGGCCCCGGTTCAGTCCCGGTTGGGTCCCCGGGGTGTTATCGGATAGAACCATGGGGCTGGTTCAGCGATGCGCAAAAACATCCTGTCGAACATTGCGGTATCGGGCGTTGAGCCTTTTCCGCCGATGGAACTGGGAGCGGCGTTCGTGTTGAATAGACGTGGCAGGCCCGGGCCGGCCCGGTACACTCGCAGGGGCACCATGGCGCAAGCATTGACGAAAACCAAGACGGCGGTGTTGCTCGCCTTCGCGGGCTCGATGTGCAGCGCATCTGCATTTGCAGGAGTGCTTTACGTCAATGCCACCGCAGCCCACGGCGGAACGGGCGCAACCTGGTCTGCCGCGTTCCGCGATCTTCAGTCAGCCCTCGCCGTGGCAGGTTCGGGTGATGAAATCTGGGTAGCTCGGGGCACTTACCGGCCTGCCGTTTCCCCTGCCAACAACGGCCGGGCCGCAAGCTTTGCGCTCCGTACCGGCGTCGGCATCTATGGTGGATTCGTGGGTACGGAAACGACCCGCCAGCAGCGGGACTGGATTGTGAACCCAACCATCCTGTCCGGCGACCTACTGGGGGACGATGGCGAGAACTGGACCAACCGCACGGACAACAGCTTTCAGGTGGTGACGGCAGTCAACCTGGGCCATTGCACCCTCGACGGCGTAACGGTGTCGGGCGGGCACGCCGATGGTGTGGCGCTCGGGGCAACACCAGCGAGCCAGGATCAGGGCAGCGGGATGAACGTCTACGACTCCTGGCCGCAGGTGTCGAACGTCATCTTCGAGCGCAACTACGCCGTCAACCACGGGGCCTTTAACGACCACGGCAACTCAACCCTGGTCGGCTGCACCTTCCGCTACAACTACGCCGGGATGTTGGGGGCCGGGCTGTACATGCACTTTGAGGCCGCCACCAGCGCCACCAACTGCGTCTTTACATACAACGAAACGCCCGAGGATGGTGCCGGCGTCTACACCCGCAGTTATGTGGGCAGCCGCGTGACAGACTCCACCTTCACGCTCAATGCGGCCAACCACGGGGCCAGCGTGTATGTGGCCGACGGCAGCAACCCCACCATCGCGGATTGCACGTTCACGTCCAACACGGCCTTCAACGGCGGCGCGGGCGTCTTCTCGAAGTTCGCATTCCCAACCGTGCAGCGCTGCACCTTCACCGGCAACGAAGCGGGCCTGGGCGACCTGACGGGCGCGGGGGGCGGCGGCGGCAGCGGCGGCGGCGGTTTCTGGGCCTCCGGCGGCAACCCACTGGTGGAAGACTGCACCTTCACGGGCAACTCGGCAACGTTCGGCGCGGGCGTCTACTTCAACGAGGGCAGCGTGGGACAGGCCCTTCGGTGCAGGTTTACAGACAACCTCGCGAACGAAGCGGGCGGGCTCTATGCGCTGCTGAGCGATGTCACCGTCATCAACTGCACGTTCATCTCCAACACCGCCACCGGCGGACAGTTCCCTGTGGGCGGCGGGATGTCGGCCTATTTCGCCAACGTCTTCGTGACGGGCTGCACGCTTGATGGCAACTCGGCGGGCCTCGGCGGTGGAGGCATGTACGTCGAAGGCGAGACGCCCCTGATCACCGCCAGCGTCTTCACGCGGAACTACACAACGTGGGACGACCAGGGCTGGGGCGGCGGGCTCCTGATGGGCTTCCACACAACGGGCCAGATCGTCTCATCCGTATTTGTGGGCAACACGGCGCAGCGCGGCGGAGGCATCGCCAGCGCGGTGCTCGCCGAGCCGCAGATCATCAACTGCACCATCGTCGGCAACACCTCAACGGCGGCCGATGCACGCGGTGGCGGGATCCACACGCTTGCGGCACAGGTTCCCACAGTCGCGAACACGGTGGTGTGGGGTAACGCCCCCTTCAACATCAGTGGGCCGATGGATGTGTCCTATTCCGTGGTGCAGGGCGGTGCCGCGGGCACCGGCAATATTTCAGACGAGCCCCGCCTGATGCGCTACCCCAGCGCGGGCGCTGATGGCACATGGGGCACCGCCGATGATGACCTGGGAGACCTCCGCCTGCTGCCCGGCTCGGTGTGCATCGATGCCGGAGATTCCAACGCCGTGCCCGCGCGGGCCCTGACAGATGTCGCGGGCCTGGCGCGCATCTCCGACGACCCCAGCATCGCCGGGCAGTCCCCGGCGGCGCCCGTGGATATCGGCGCTCATGAGTTCGCGGGCGTCTCCTGCCCGCAGGACTTCGATGGCGATGGCGATGCGGGCACCGACACCGATATCGAACAGTTCTTCAGGTGCCTCGCGGGCGACTGCTGTGACACCTGCAAAGGAACGGACTTTGACAACGATGGCGATGCGGGCACCGATGCGGACATCGAGTCGTTCTTCCGCGTGCTGGCGGGTGGCGGGTGCTGAGGGCCTGCCGCGGGTTGACATCTGCGTCGCTTCCCTCTCTTGACGCCATCAACCGGATTGCCCCACGATGACAACGCCATCGGTCGAAGCGCAGGTGCTGGCGAACATCCGCGCCCAGCCCATCGGCGCGGCAACCGTCGCCGACTTCGCCCTGCCCGAAGCCTTCCTGCGACGCGTGGCCGCGCGCGTGCTCCAGATTTCGTTTCAGCAGCACTTCCGGCTGATCGTGCCCGATGAAACGGGGCAGCGTGAAGATGTGCCGTGGCTGCCGCCGGGTCTGGAGGAGGGTCACGCTGAAGAAGCCCCGTCGCCCGCGACCGTCTCTATGCCCGCGCTGCGTGGCTTCCGCCCCCATGAAGGCACGCCTGGCGATGCCCCGCCGCCCGCGGGAAATCCTGACCTGATAGCCCTGGTGGCGCAGCGCCTGGCAAAGGATGGCCTACTCCTGACGGCAGCCAAAGCACTGCGGCTGATCACCGGCACCGATGCCGGACATGAAGCGGCCGTGCTGGAAAGTGCCGGGCTGCCTGTAGACCTGCTCGAGCACTTTAAAGTCTCTGAGCGCGAGGTAGGCCAACCTTCTCCCCCGCAGGCCGCCCTCGATTGGATTCGGGCGCATGTCGTCACTGCCCCCGAGTCATCCTGGGCCCGGGCACTGTCCAAAGTCGAATTCAACTTTCAGCCAACCGCCCCGCACCTGCGGGCCATACCCGACGCCGGCGCGAGTGCGCTCCACGGGTTCCGCCTGCAACTCTCCCGCGGCAGCTACTGGCTTGGGCCCGGCGATGGCGGTTCGGTGGACATCGCCCGCCAACTGTTAGAGGTCGCGCCGCTCGCCCGCATCGTCGCGCTCATTGAGCGGTGCCACGTCGATGCCTTGAAGGCCACGTCCGCCACTTGGCCATCGCCCATCCGCGATCGCATCGAACTGCGCATCGTCGATGCACCGCTCTCGCAGTGGGCTCAGGACAATGGCAAGCACGCCGTTGACGCCGACGGCCGCCCCGCGATCGTGCTGCCCCGGTACGCCTCACGCGGCGAGCAGATCACGCAATACATCCCCGGCGACACGCACATCGACACGGCCCTCACCGCCTCCGGCTTCACCAGCGCGCGATCATCGTTGCTGTTCCAGGGCGGCAACCTCCTGCTTGTGCAGGAAGCTGGGGGCGGCCGGGTTCTGCTGATCGGCGAAGCCGAGTTGTACCGCAACCAGGTGCTCGGACTTACCCGCGAGCAAGTTCTCGCAGCTTTCGCCGCGGAGTTTCAGGCCGACAAGTGCGTCGTCCTCCCCGCCGCTTCGGTCCACATTGATTACGAAGTCACCTGCCGCGTGAGTGATCAGGGCGTGACGGCGTTTGTCATAGACACCGCGGCAGGGGCCCGCCTGGTCTTCGCCGCAGGCGTGGAGCGCCTGGCCGAAACTGGTGTCCTGACTTCTTCACAAGCCGAAGCAATCCTTCTACAAGTAGAGCAGCACCGCATAGTCGAGGGGGTCGGTGCGGTCTGGGCTGCTTTGCAGCGGGCCTCGGGCCTCCGCGGCCCCTTGCCGCTGAGGGTGGCACGCCTGTTCAAGGCATCGCCAGTGGACTCAGGGGTCGGCAATCTGAGGCGGCTCTTGGTGGCCATGGACCTTCTGATGAGCGCAGCACCAGGAGCCGCGGCAAGGGTGGCCGACCCAAACGTGAGTTCTCACTTGCGCTTGATGGCCCGCCACCAGGAGGATCGCACTGCCCTCCGTGCCGCGCTGCGGAACCTGGGTTGGCGCATCGTGCCCGTGCCGGGGCTTGCCGAGGGCGAGGACAGTGTGAACCCGCTCAACGGCCTGCACACCCCGAATTCTTACCTAATGCCATGCTACAACGGCCTTTATACCCGTATTGACGAGGCCGCCCATTCGGCAATTTCGGGTGCATTGCCGGGTTTGCAAGTCCAACCCATCCAATGTGGCGAATCGCTGCGCAGAGATGGGGCCCTGCGGTGCTCAGCCGCGGCGTTCTAGGACGTGGGCAAGACCACCTATTCTTGAATAAAACCAGCCTGCTATCCCGCAAGAAACGGTTGCCAACAGCACATGCATCAGGTAGGCTGCTTCAGCTGAGGTTACCCAGTTTTACTTTGAATCGTGCCAAGTCGTCTGTGAGCTACTTTTTCGTGGCCTATCTCGTGGGCCAGCGTCTTTGTCTTTGGTCTTTTCGTGCCGGATGTTCTTAGCAAGAGAGGAATGCAGATGTCGAACTCACTTCGGAATGGTGTCGTGGGCTCCTGTGCCCTGGCGGTTGCGTTGATGGCCGGTCAGGCGGGCGCGCAGACGGCCTGCGGCGGCTCAGTTGGCCCGGATGTGATCGTGGGCGATCTGCCCGCGACTACGAACTTCTCCCCCGTCGGCGGCATCGATGCCTACTCCATGGCGACGACGTCGTGCAACGTCGGCAACACCGTGCTGCTGTGGAACGCATTCCCCAGCAATACGCACCCGGCCATTACGCAGAACATGTACCGTTTCAGCCGGGTCGACGGCAGCGGCCGCTTTGAGCACATCGGCATGAGCTGGCTCAAACACGGCTTCACCGCCCTCACCGGCAATGTCTGCTGCACCTGCCAGAACCCCGGCAACGGCTCGCGCCTGGGCGTCGGCTGTTCCGACCCCTACACCGCCGGGCGTAACGCCAGCCAGAGCGGCCTTGGCCCGCACTGGCAAGTCAATGCTCACACCGGCGTGTTCCCCACCAATGGCCCCGCGGGCGGCACTGGCGGCAGCGGCTCCATTTACCGCCGTCTGCAGTTCGCGACCACCGACGTGGTGGCAACCTCCGGCGGTTCCGCCGCGGCCACCCGCTTCTTTGGCGAGTCGCAGTATGTCGCTCAGGATGACGCCGCGGCCGGCAACCAGAACAACAACGCTTCCCACCGCGAACTGGCCATCTCCGGCACGGTTTCCGACTGGACCGTCAACTTCTCCAGCGCGCTCGGCTCGGTCGCGAATACCTCCCGCGGCAACCCCGCCATCCGCGCCTGGGCAACCTGCGAGCCCGGCGTGACCCTCACCAACACCCAGGTCCCCGGCGACGGCCTCTTCATCGTCGGCTCCAAGGCGACCGACCTCGGCAACGGCGTGTGGCACTACGAGTACGCCGTGCTGAACCTGAACGCCGACCGCAACGGTGGCTCCTTCTCGATGGACATTGACCCCCGCGTCACCATCACCAACGCCGGCTTCTCCAGCCCCAAGTATCACGACGGCGACGGAGAGGCCAACATCAACTTTGTCAACGCCCCCTGGACCTACACCAAAACCGCCAATCAGTTGAGCTGGGCGTGCGAGACCCCGACGGCCAACATCCGGGCGAACGCCATCCGCTGGGCCACCACCTACAACTTCCGCTTCGACGCCAACGTCGCCCCCATGAACGGCGAGATCACCCTGGGCATCTGGAAGGCCCCCACCGCTGGTTCCCCCGCCACCGAGATGCAGTCCGCAGCGCAGATCCCCGGCATGCTGCCCTGCGGCTCTGCTGACTTCAACGGCGACGGCGACATCGGCACCGACGCCGATATCGAGGCCTTCTTCGCCTGCCTCGCCGGCAACTGCTGTGCGACCTGCGGCGATGCCGACTTCAACGCCGACGGCGACATCGGCACCGATGCCGACATCGAGGCCTTCTTCCGTGTCCTCGGCGGCGGCAACTGCTGAGTAACCTGGGTCTGGGGTCGGCACCTTCCGATCTCCAGCAACCCTGATTGAGTGCTTTGAGCAAAGGCCCGCCCCCTCTGGGGCGGGCCTTTTTCGTTTGCGGTACCATCCTCCCCATGATCGAATGGCTCAAGCAACTCCGCCAGCACCTGCTCACCGGTGTGTCGTTCGCGATCCCCTTTGTGGCGTGCGGCGGTGTCCTGATTGCCGCGGCGCTGGCGTTCGCGCCGCTCACGGCGGGCGGGCCGGACATGAACGCCATCCAGCCCCAAGGCCTCCAGGACTTTCTGAAGCTCATCCTCAAGGTCGGAGAGACATCGTTCCTGATGATGCTTCCGGTGCTGTCGGGGTATGTGGCCTACTCCATCGCCGGCAAGCCGGGGCTGGTATCCGGCATGATCGGGGGCTGGCTGGCCGGGCACCTGGGCACCACGGTCATTCTGGTGCATGGCGTGGAGCAGACAAAAGATGTGAGCGCAGGGTTCCTGGGGGCGCTTGCCGCGGGGATCATCGCGGGTTACCTGGTGCAGGCCCTCAAGAAGATCCCAACGAACCGGCTGACCAAGCCGCTCATGCCCATCCTGGTGATCCCCATCGTGTCATCGGTGCTGGTGGCCGCGCTGATGCTGCTGGTGCTCGGCCCGCCGATCGCGCACGCGATGGGCGGACTGAACACATGGCTTCAGGGGATGCAGACGGGCAACGCCGTGCTGCTCGCGATGGTGCTTGGCGCAATGATCGCGTTCGACATGGGCGGCCCGGTCAACAAGGCCGCCTTCTTCTTTGCGTCCGGCCTGATCGCCGAGGGCAACATCACGCTGATGGGCCCCGTCGCGGCAGCCATCTGCACACCCCCGCTCGGCTTGGGCCTGGCAACGCTGATGGGCCGCACGCTGTGGACGCAGGAGCAGAAAGAAAGCGGCCTCGCCGCGTTCGGTATGGGCTTCATCGGGATCACGGAGGGCGCCATCCCCTTTGCCGCCGCCGACCCGCTGCGGGTTATCCCCTGCATCATGATCGGCTCGATGGCGGCAAGCACCACCGCCATGCTCGGCCACGTGGGCGATCACGCGCCGCACGGCGGGCCGATCGTGCTGCCCGTGATCGAGGGCCGGGTGATGTACGTGGTCGCGATCCTGATTGGTACCGTGGTGACGGCCGTGCTGATTAATCTGATCAAGTCCGCCTCGCGCCGGAAAGTGCCGACGCCGGTGTAAGGTTCAGCGGCTGACGGAAAGGGCGAACGAGAACCACGCAATGGCAATAAGGGATCGGCAATGAAGATTGTGGCAGTCACGGCATGTCCCACAGGGATTGCCCACACCTACATGGCGGCGGAGCAGCTTGAGAAGCGGGCGAAGGCGGCAGGCCACAGCATCCGCGTCGAGACACAGGGTGCCATGGGCATCGAGAGCGAGCTCAGCGGCAAGGAGATCGCCGAAGCGGACGTGGTGATCTTCGCCGTCGATATCGAAGTCGAAAAGAAGGAACGCTTCGAGGGCAAGCGCGTGGTCAAGGTGGGCGTGGCCGAGGCGATCAAGAACCCCACGGGGGTGCTGTCAAAGGCTGGAGCGTGAGCGAGCAGCGGCTGGAGCACCGGTTTATCTTCGCCCTGCCCATGGGCCTGCACGCGCGCCCCGCAAGCATGCTGGCCGAGGCCCTGTGCCCCTTTGAGGTGCGGGCCACACTCCACAAAGAAGCCGGCGGGAGCGCCGACCTGTGCAGCGTGCTCTCGGTCATTGCCCTGGATGTCAAGCACGGCGACGCCTGCGTGATCGAGGTTGAAGGCCCCGACGCCGGCGAGGCGCTGGGCGCGCTGCTGGCCCTGATCGAAGGTGAACTGGGCGCCGGTGATGAGCCCGTCGCAACCGTCAGCATCGGTCCAAGGTCGCTCCCATTGAGCCTGGAGCGACTGGGAGCGCGGATGGTCGTGGGGCGGGGCGTGTGCGGCGGGGTGGGCACAGGCGTGTGCGTGGTGGCCGGTGCCCAAGGGCTCAGCAGAGTGCAACTGGTAGCGATGCCGCGCACTGTTGCGGAAGAGCTGGCCGACCTTGATGCCGCGGCAACCCGTGTGCGGGGCCTGCTGAAAGAGCGTGCCGGTGCCGCCGCGAGCAGCGTGGAGCGCGATGTGCTTGGCGCGCACGCCCGCATGGCCGAGGACCCTGCGCTGCTCAGCGAGGCGGCACGGATCGTGCGGGCGGGAGATTCCGCGGCAAGGGCGCTGCGGGCGGCAGCAGAAGCGTTCGCCGCACGCCTGGCTGCCGCGGAAAGCGCCTACATCCGTGACCGCGCGCTCGACGTGCTGGATGTGGCAGGCCAGATGCTTGCCGTGCTGCCGGGCGGAGCGGCCGACCCTGGCCTCATCCTCCACGAGGATAGCGTGGTATTCGCGGAACTGCTCACGCCCAATCAACTGCTTCGGCTGAACGCAGCACGACTCAAGGGCTTGGTCCTGGGGCGGGTTGGCGCCACCTCACACACCGTCATCCTCGCGCGCTCCCTCGGAGTTCCAACAGTGCTGGATGTGCCCTCGCCCGCGACGGCCGCGCCGGTGGGCGAGCCGGTGATGGTCGATGGCGACACGGGCGTGTGCATCACCGGCGTGACCCCCGCCGTCACGCGGTATTTCGACCGGCGGCGGGCGGTTGAACTCCGACGAACCACGCTGACAGCGCCCCGCCTGCGCATGCCGGCGATGACGCGCGATGGGCAACGGGTGGAGGTTGGGTGCAACGCCTCACAGCCCGAGCACGTTGAGTCGGCGATGCGCGGCGGCGCGGAGGGCGTCGGCCTGCTGCGGACCGAGATGCTGTTCCTGGACCGCGAGGAGCCGCCGGACGAAGATGAGCAGGCTGAGGCGTACGGCGCAGCCGTGCGTGCCGCGGCAGGCCGGCCCGTCATCATCCGAACGTTCGACATCGGCGGCGACAAGCCCGCGGGCTATATGCGGATGGCGGTAGAAGAGAACCCGTTCCTGGGTGTTCGCGGGGCGCGGCTGTACGCACGGCACCCCGCGATGCTCCGCACGCAGCTGCGTGCGATCCTCCGGGCGTCGATACTGGGGCCGGTCAAGGTCATGGCGCCGATGGTCACACTGGCACGCGAAGCAGCGGAGTTCCGGGCGCAGGTTGATCGCGCGTCCGCACAACTGCGGACCGAGGGCGTTGACATCGACGAGCGGATCGCGGTGGGCGTGATGGTCGAGGTGCCCGCGCTCGCCCTGGCGATGGACGATCTGTGCCGGCATGTGGACTTTATCAGTGTGGGCACCAATGACCTGACGCAGTATGTGTTCGCGGTGGACCGTGGCAACGCGGGTGTCGCAGCCTTGTACAACGCACGGTCGCCCGCGCTGCTGCGCCTGTTGAAGATGATCGTTGATGGCGCGCGCCGTAACGGCCGGTGGGTGGGCGTGTGCGGCGAGATGGCCGGAGATGTGCTGAACCTGCCGCTGCTGATAGGGCTCGACGTCGATGAGGTGAGCGTGGGCCCGCGTCAGGTGACCCCCGTGAAGCTGGCGGTGCAGGGGCTCAGCGCGCAGCGCTGCCGCGGGCTGACAGAGCGGGCGCTGGCCGCGGCAGATGCGGCCGAGGTGACCGCGCTGCTCGAGCATGCATCATGCGGGGGCGTGCTGGATGCCCCGCTGCTGGAGGAAAGGCTGATCGAGCTTGATGTGGACGCCGTGACGAAGGAGGAGGCGATCCGCGCGGCGGTGGACCTGCTCGCCATCCACGACCGGACCAGCCGCGCGGATGATGTCGAACGAGCCGTGTGGGCCCGCGAGGAAACCTACAGCACCGGATTCGGCAATGGGTTTGCCGTGCCACACTGCAAGACCGACGCCGTCGCGACCCCCACACTGGCCCTGCTGCGGCTTCGCGAAGCGGTGGAATGGGGCTCTATGGATGGTGCGCCGGTGAAGGTCGTCTTGCTCCTGGCGATTCCCGCCTCTGCCGCGGCTGCGCACATGCAGGTGTTCGCCAAGCTCGCCCGTCGGCTGATGCACGAGGAGTTCCGCGCATCCCTGCTGTCAGCCGAGAATGCCGGTGAGATATTACGGGCATTGGTGCAAGAGCTCGGGCTTTAAGCCACTGTGCCGTCGAAGCCGCGGGCCCGGGCAACATCCCGCTACGCGTCGTTGCCGCTCTTGAGCATGCTCAGCACGAACGACATCAGCACGGTCTCAACACCGAGCGCGATGAGCACCGAGCCGACGATCATGGGGCGCAGCGTCTGCTCCGGGTTCAGGTCGCCGAAGCCGTGGCGGACCCAGATAAGCGTGGGCACGGCGATGCACGCCACGCCCGCGAGCGTTACAAGGGCGCCGGCGATGACGCCGCGCTCAAGCGAAAAGTAGCGGGCGCTCCGCTGGAGGAAGCCGCTCGGCGGACCAATCTGCGCCTGCAGCGCGAAGAGCCGCATGGCCGCGCCCGCAAACATGGCCTGATACCCGACGATGACCATGAGGGCCGCCGCGATGAGCGTGTGGATATCAAGCCGCACGCCGCCAAGCACAAGCGGCCCGGTCGCAACAAGCCCGCCCAGCAGCAGACCGATCGCCGTGAGCGCAGCGCCCGGGATAAACAGCGTCCACCGCGGCGAGAGCGTGAGCATGAAGCGCAGGTGCCGCCAGCCATCGCGCCACGAACGCAAATGCGGCGGACGGCCGCGACCATCCTTGCGCAGGGTGATGGGAACCTCCGACAGGCGCATGCCACGCGTCTGCGCCTTGATCACGAGCTCGCTGGCAAACTCCATCCCCGTCGTCCGCACATCAAGCTGGTCATAGGCGGCGCGGGTGAAGGCCCGCAGGCCGCAGTGGAAGTCTCCAACAGGCACGCGGAACACGATGCGCCCCAGGCGGCTGAGCACCGGGTTGCCCAGGTAGCGGTGCTTGAACGGCATCGCGCCGGGCATGATGCGGCCCTTGAAGCGGTTGCCCATCACCAGGTCATCGCCCGCCCGCAGCCGCTCGATCATGGGCCACGCCTCGCCGAAGTCGTAGCTGTCGTCAGCATCGCCCATGACGATGATGCGGCCGCGGGCCGCAGCAATGCCGCCCTTGAGGGCGTGGCCATAGCCCTTCGCGGCAACATCCACCACACGCCCGCCGCAGCGGCGGGCGATTTCCTGCGAGCCGTCCGTTGAACCGTTGTCGGCAATGACGACCTCGCCCGCGAGCCCGTGCTGCGTGAGGCAGCGCTGCGCAGCGCGAATGCACGCCTCGAGCGTGCGGGCCTCGTTGAGGCACGGCATCACGAACGAGACCTCCAGCGCTTCGGCGTCCCGTGCGTGAAGGTCGATGATCATCGGCTGATGTGCCGCGGCAATCGGCATGGCTCAGGAAGGATACACCATCAGCACCGCCACATGGTTGAGGTTGGTCCCTGTGGCGGGCCGGCGGATCAGGGCCCCAAGGCGGCCCAGGGCCATGTGGCTGTCGTGGTGCTCAAGTGCGTCTTGGAGATCAACCGCATCGCGCCGGGCCTGCGCGGGCGTATCGCTGGACACGATGGCCCCCGCGGCATCGGTCGGGCCATCGCGTCCGTCAGTCGAAAAGGTGAGCAGTGCGGTGCGGGTCAGATGATGCTCGGATGCGGCGTGCGCGAAAGCGAGGGCCATTTCCTGGCTGGGACCGCCGAGCCCCGGCTCATCACCGACGTTGACGGTCGTCTCGCCCCCGAGCACGTAACAGGCGGGCTGGTGCGCGACCATCCCGGGCGCACGCGCTGCGAGCTGGCGGCCCACGATGGCCGCTTCTCCCTCGATCAACTGCTGTGCGCCGTGGATGGAGAACCCCATGGCGCGGGCCTGGGCCACGACGGCGTCTACCACCTTGCGGTTGCCCGCGAGGATGGTGTTTGTCACCCGCGCCAGGGCGGGGTCGCCGGGCTTGGGCGTCTCGGGTAAAGCGCCCTCGCTGCCGCGCTTCAGGTGCGCGGTGATGTCGGGTGCTGTCTCAAGCAGTTGATAGCGCTCGAGAATGGCGAGAGCATCGGCGTAGGTCGTGGGGTCGCCCACGGTCGGGCCTGACGCGATGACGTCCAGGCGATCACCCATGACATCCGAGAGGATGAAGGCGCGGACCGACTTGGCAGGGCACATGGCCGCGAGAAGACCGCCCTTGAGCTGCTCGCAGTGCTTGCGGACCGTATTGAGCTCGATGATGGTCGCCCCGGCGCGCTGCATGGCCTTGGTGAGGGCGACGACCATATCCAGAGGAATATCGCCCGCCGGGAGGCAGAGGTGCGTGGACCCTCCCCCCGAGAGCAACACCAGGAGGTGCTGATCGGGCCGCACGCCCAGCACCAAGTCTCGCACGGCCCGGGCCGCCTCGACATTGCGGGGCGTGGGCAGCGGGTGGTCGCACGGGAAGACGGTCACCGGCCAACGCTGGAACGCGGAACGATCGGCCTGATCGGCGGGAAGGGTGACGATGGCCTTCTCCAGGCGCTCGGCGCAGCGGGGCAGGGCCTCGAGCGCCATGGCGCGGGCCGCCTTGCCAACGGCGAGCATGACGATGTCGCCATCGCGAGGCAGGTTCCAGACGAAAGAAAGCGCCGCGGCAGGATCCGCCGCGTCCAAGGCTGCCGCGATGAACGCTTGGGCGTGCTTCGGATGGTCGGCGTAGTGCAGCATAAATTCCTATCCCCCGGCCGGACGCAGGTCCCCGAGGCGACGGATCGCCTCGTCGATGGTTTCAGCCTTCTTGCAGAACGCAAATCGCACGAGCGGACGGCCCATCTCCGGGTCGTCGTAGAAGACGCTGGGGGGGAGTGCCGCGACGCCGACGTTCGTGGCCAAGTGCGTGCAGAAAGCGCGGTCATCGGCATACCCCAGCGGGGTGTGGTCGGCCATGACGAAGTACGTTGCGTGCGATGAAAACACCCTCAGGCCGGCGTTTGTCAGCGCCGCGGACAGAGCATCCCGGTTGCGGACAAACAGCGTGCGCAGTTGGGTAATGGAGTCTCCAGGATCGGCGATCACCGCGGCAGCCCCGTGCTGCAGCGGCGTAGCGCTGGAGAACGTGATGAACTGGTGCGCCGCGCGGACGCACGCAGAGAGGTGCGGCGGCGCAATGGCCCATCCAACCTTCCAGCCCGTCAGGCTGAAGGTTTTGCCCAGCGATGACAACGTGATCGTCCGGTCCGCCATGCCCGGCAGCGTGGCCAGCGGGATGTGCGGCAAGGAATCCTCATACGTCAGATGCTCGTACACCTCATCGGTGATCGCCACCACATTGTGCTTCACGCAGAGCGATGCGATCAGGCTCAGCTCCTCCCGCGTGAACACCTTGCCGGTTGGGTTGTGCGGGGTGTTGACGATGATGGCGCGGGTGCGGGTGGTGAAGGCGCGGCGCAGTTCCCGCTCATCAAAGGTGAACGCGCCCCCCTCGGCCGGCGCATGCAAAGGGACAAAGCGGGGCACCACGCCGGCCATGGCCGCGCCGGTGACATAAAAGTCGAAGTACGGCTCGAAGATGATGACCTCATCCCCGCTGTTGAGCAGACCGAGCATGGTCGCCACAATGCCTTCGGAGCAGCCGCTGGTGACGGTGATGTTCGCATCGGGGTCGATCGTTCCAAAGCCGCGCGCTTCCCACGACCGCGCGATGGCATGATTCAGCGCCGGCACGCCGTGCATGCGGGCATACTGGGCGTGGCCGGCGGCAATGGCTTCCGTTGCCGCGGCCTTGGCGATCGCGGGGCCATCAAAGTCGGGGAAGCCCTGCGCGAGGTTGACCGCGCCATGCTTGTTGGCGAGGGCCGTCATCTCCGCAAAGATCGAAGAGCCGAAGCGGGCGAGACGGTGGGAGATAGTGGGTGGGGTGGGCACGTGTGTGGGGGAAGGTGGCAACGAGAGAAGGACAGTGGAAAAAGGGAAAACGCTTCAGCCCGGCTGCACGCGTTCCGGGTCGGGGAAGTCGCGGTACAGGCCCGAGCGGAAGTCGGTCACCATGCTGTACACACCCGCGTGGAGGCGTTCCAGCTCGCCTGTGCGGGGCGCGACCATGGAGAAAGCCTCATCAAGCTGTGTGAGGTCGCGGGTCCACACCGTGACATTGAACTCGCCCAGGCCGTCGGGCCCGAAACCAAACTTCCGCCGCGTTACGCGGAACCCTTCGATGCGGCCCGCCGCCTTGAGGTGCCCCAGGTACGCATCCACATTGCGGCAGAACTCCAGGTCGCGCCGGGAATCAACCAGGTTGCACCACATCTGATAGTACTGCATGGCCTCAGCATACCCGACCGCAAACGGGAACGACGGGGTGAAATGCTCACCCTTGCTATCCCTGTATTTGACTGCCGCTGGTGACAGGCTATTCGGAAGTTTTCCGCATGGAGTCTCGCAGGCCGTTGGCCGCCGCGGCGCCCCGCGTGAGTGGCGTGGCCAGTTCAGGAGTGCATCCATGCGTCGTTCCCCTTCTCGTTCGCGTGTCTCCATGCTGATTGCCGCGGTGGCGTTGCTCGCCATCTCGGGAGTCTCCCTCGTGTCCGCTGACAGCCCCAAGTCGGGCCGGTCCTCGGGCTCTTCCGCCACCGGCGCAAACCCCCGCCAGCCGCACGACTTCACGGATGCGTACTACCGGTCCAACGGGCTTGACCCGGCGCGCATCGTCGGGCGTCCGCGCGGCCAGCTCCCCAACTCCACGCTCGACCCCGCCGCCCCGGACTCCACCCACAACAACGTCCGCAAGCTTTCCACGTCCTGCACATGGGACAGCTCGGGCCACGCCTGGTACTTCACCGTCAGCGGGATCATGTTCCCCAACGTCTTCACCAGCGATGCCGCGGGCGTTCGTGCGCGGCAGATCGCCGACAGCTACGTCCTCTACGACTTCCCCCGCGCCGCCAACGCTCAGTACGCCACCTTCCCCAAGCGTCAGGAGGCGATGACCGACCTGGGCCACGGCTACTTCAGCAACAACCCGCTGGGAATCTGGCGCATCGCGCACGTCAAGTACAACCCCGCGACGATCGGCACCAGCGATGCCCAGCGTCGCCTGGGCGACATCGCCCAGCGCAACGGCACCGATGTTGACGGCACGCCGCTGATCAAGACCATGAGCGAGCTGAACGACCTGCGCAGCCGCAACCTCGTCACCGTCACGCTCATCCCCAGCGACGGCTCCGCGGGCCCACCCTGGTTCCTCTGCCCCATCATCGAAGACCCGCGCAACGGCGCAATCGCGCCCGACGCCTTCATCGACCGGACCCTGCGTCCCAACGGCCAGCCCAACCCGGGCGAATTGATCTTCACCACCGGCTTCAACTCCCTCCGCAAGACCGGCGACTTCCCTCACTGAGACTTCCCCCACCCCTGATTCGCGGAACGTCCGGCGCCTATGGCCGGACGTTCCGCGTTTTTGCGGCCGCCCCTCTCCGCCCGTACCCTTCCCGCATGGCCCCCCCCACCACTGCCCGGCTTGGCGTCATGATCTCGGGCGAGGGGCGCACGCTGCAAAACCTGCTGGAATGGATCGACGCGGGTCGCTTGCGGGCCGTCGTGGCGGTGGTCATTGCCAGCCGCGAATCCGCGGGCACGCGGGCAGCGCGCCAGCGGGGCATCGCGGTGCAGGTGCTGCCCGGCAACATTCCGCGGCAAACCCTCGAAGAAACACTGCACGCGGCCCACGTCAACTGGGTTGTCCTTGCCGGGTACCTGTTTCTTGTGGATATCCCCCCGGCATGGCGGGGGCGGGCGGTGAACATCCACCCCGCGCTGCTGCCGCGGTTTGGCGGCAAGGGAATGTACGGCCGGCGCGTCCACGACGCCGTGCTCGCGGCAGGGGAACCCGTCTCGGGCTGCACCGTCCATATGGCCGATGAGGAGTTCGACCGCGGGCGGATCATCCTGCAGCGCCAGTGCCCCGTCCTGCCCGGCGACACGCCCGACACGCTGGCCCAGCGGGTGTTCGAACTCGAGCGCGAGGCGTACCCGGCGGCCCTCACGATGCTGATCGAAGAAACCGGCGCACCACAGCCAGCCACAGGATCTGCCCGGACAAAGGAGCACGCATGACGGCACGTTCACTGATGTGGCTGGCGGTGAGCGCGGGGCTGCTCGCCACCGCCGCGGCAGCGCAGGACATCCCCACGCT
>JBBSOF010000020.1:0-53410 GCA_038260025.1 Phycisphaerales bacterium | reverse complement strand
CGCGGCGTACAACCTCGTGCGGATGAGGAACCTTCGGGCCGCGTGACAAACCGCCGAGGAGAACCAACCATCACGCAGCAAGCGAGCCCAGCCGACAGACACGCCTCGCGGCCACGCCGCACTTTGTCAACACCCTGCTAACTCTCCCAGTCCATGGGGCGCACTGGACATGGCGGGGGGGACCACAGAATGGACAGAGGGAATCGGTTTCGTCGATAACGAGTTTCCCGTCTTTCGTTACTTCGATGGATCGCAATGGAGCGAGATTGGGGTAGCCCTTGCCGACCGCATTAGCGCCAGTGGGTCCGATTTCCCTAGCTTGTCCACATTTGATCTCGGATTTCGGATTGCGTCGAGCGTGCCAGCACCGTCGAGTTTGCTTCTTGTTTCGGTCTTTGGTGCCGTGGCGGGCCTCAGGCGAACCAGGGAGTCAAACCATGCGCGGTGATCTTATTTACCGCTTGCGCACTCACAACCGTATTTTATGTTAACGGCAGCGACCATGCCCTCATCGTGCGAGCAGGGAGAACCGCAGCGGCATCAGCCGCCAGCGGCAGTCGACTCCTTCGGTTGGCGGCTGGCGACCACGGGTTGCGCGGTGTCGTGATTTCAGGGCGATGCGCGGGATGCTGGGCGTGGGAAGATCTGAACGCCCTCGCTTACGCGTGGGCTACCTGCTTGGACGGTGGGGTGATGGTGCGCGGGGGACATGCTTGGATGTGAAGCGGTGATGATGAGCCTTCGTGCGGTGGTTGGGGTGTGGGCTTTTGGAGGAAGATGCCGAGCTCGAGGCGAATTGATGGCATGAGTGTTTGCGTTGGTGTGGCTTCAGTGATTCGTGAGTCGCACGAACCCACCCCCAACCCCTCCCTCGGGGAGGGGCTTTTAGGCCCTTGCTTACGCGCGGGCTACTTGTTGGTGCGACCTTGCTGACGCGATGGCTTTGTTGAAGGTTCAAAAAAAGGGCCGGGCCGCGAGCGGTAGCGCTCGCGGCCCGGCAAGAGAGGGGAAGTACGTTGTAGCGATCGCGACTTTGCGATCGTGAGAAGGTAAGGTCAGATCAGCAGGGCGATCCGGCGAGGACGCGGAAGAAGGCCTCGATGTCGGCGTCGGTGCCGACGTCGCCATCGCCGTTGAAGTCGGCGCCGCCCGCGTAGCAGGTGGGGCAGCAGGAGCCGGCGAGGCAGGCGAAGAAGGCCTCGATGTCGGCATCGGTGCCGACATCACCATCGCCGTTGAAGTCGGCCGTGCCGCAGCAGATGGTGGGCGTGCCGGTGATGTTGAGCTGGAAGGCGCCGCTGGTGGGGGCGTTGGTGCCGCTGCTGGAGACGCGGATGAGCACATCGCCGCCGATGGCGAGGTCCGTGATGCGGGCCTGGTTGCTGGTGCAGCCCGCGACGCCGGAGCCGACGTTGTCGTTGCACGCGATCACGTTGCTGGAGCAGGTGCTGAAGACGTGCAGCATCGGGTTGGTGTTGGTTGAGCCGCAGGTGGAGATGGTGTAGGTGCCGCCGCAGGGGGAGACGAGCCGGAACCACACATCGCGGTTGGAGGCGCTGGCGGTCCCGCCGTTGCAGAAGTCGACGCCGATGTTGTAGTCATCGGTGGCCTCGGCGAAGTTGAAGTTGGATGCCGGGGTGTTCCACACGCCCAGGCCGAGGGGGAACGCGTTGGAGCAGAAGTCGTTGGCCGGTGCCGCGGGGGCCTGCGAGATCGTGAGAGCTCCGCTGGTGGGGGAGTTGGTGAAGGGGGTGGATAGCGCGCCGACGCGGATGTAGATGGGCTGGCCGCTGGTCACGGGGTAATCGAGGAGGCTGCGGGTGGCGCCGCACGAGGTGCCGACGATGCCGCGTGAGGTCACATCGTTGTTGCAGGCGGAGGGGGCCTCGCCGCAGTTGAGCATTACTTGGAGGGTGGTGTCGAAGGAAGAGCCGCAGGTCTGCAGGCGTGCGATGCCGGTGAAGGTGGGCGTGTAGCGGAACCAGACATCGGCGAGCTCGGTTGCGCTGCAGGAGGTGAAGCCGTCATCGACGTACGCGCCGCAGATGTTGAAGTTGGCGGTGCCCTCGCCCATGTCCTGAGCCCCGGAGCAGATGTCGTTGGCGGGGGCGACCATTGCCGGGTCGGGGGCCACGACGGCGGCGGTGGTGGTTGCCGTCAGGCCGTTGCAGCCGGTGATCACGCAGGTGTAGTTGCCGGCATCGTTGGGGCCGGGCTTGGTGATGCGCATCTGGAAGCTGTCGGCACCGGTGATGGTTGAGCCGGTGGGCGTGAGGCCATCAGCGAGTGGGCTGCCGCCCTTGTTCCACTGGAAGGTGAAGGGGCCGGTGCCGGCGGCCGAGGCGTTGAGGATGACGGTGCTGAGCGTGGAGCCGACGGAGCAGCGCGAGAAGCTGACGTTGGAGGGGTTGAGCGTGATGGTGGGAGCGACGCAGGGCGTGCCGCCGGTCAGCTCGACGATCCACGGCGTGGCGCCGGGGATGCGCTGGGTGCCGCCCTGGTAGCCGGCGATGATGTTGCCATCGGCGGAGATGGCGGTGGGGAAGCCGAGCTTGGGCAGGCCGACGTTGGGGTCTCCCAGTTCGCCGATGGGCCCATAGCCGGTGAAGAGGCCGGGGGTGGAAGCGGCGTTGAGGTAGTCGTACCAGTCCTGCGCGGGGCCGTTGCCGATCTGGATGAAGCCGCCGGACATGAAGCTGCCGCAGGTGCTGTACACGGCCATGCCGACGACGATGCTGCCGTCCTCGCTCATGCCTGTGGGCGTGAGGGTGGGGGGGATGCCGCAGCTCGTGACGGCGATGGGCAGCCAGGTGGCGGGCGTGGCGAGGTCGGCGCCGAGGTTGATGGGGGCGTCCCACGTCGAGGAGCCGCTGTTCCACACCCACTTGCCGACGAAGGTCTCGCTCGCGTTGTTGATGGCGCGGCCGACGATGATCGTGCCGGTGCTGTTCATCAGGACGGTGCCGGGGGTTGAGCTGATGGTGATGGGGAAACCGTTGGTATCCACACCGTTGGGCAGGTATGACATCACATAGGCGGAGCCGTTCCAGCGCCAGGTGACGAGGCGGCCGCCGTCGGGGTCGGCGGAGGGCCCGACCGAGCTGTTGTGCTCCTGCGCGCCGACGATGACAAGCCCATCCGCGCTCACGGCGTAGGGGTTACCGGTGCGGCGACGCCAGGTGTTGGAAGAGGTACGGAAGGGGGTGGGCAGGACGGTGTGCCCGCCTGCGCCGCCGTTGGCATCGGCATCCCAGAGGAAGGGACGCCACTGGAAGTTGCTCGCAGTGATGGTGGCGCCGGCGGCGTTGTTGTAGGTCGAGATGTATCCAAGGCCGACGATGAAGCGACCGTTGCTGGAGATGGCGTTGGGGCTGATGAAGTTGCCCGACCCGCTGCCGCTGGAGCCCGAACCGAAGACGAGGAGGTCGGGGGTGATGGGGAGGCCGCCCATGCGCTGAAGGGTGCTGGAGCTGTTGATCCATCGGGCGCCGCAGCCTTCGGTTGCCGCGGGATCGGTGGCGGATGGGACGAGGGTGGGGGTCGGGCTGAAGGGGGGCGTGACACCTGTGGCGGTGTTGCCGAAGATCCGGGGGACGTCGTTGAGGACACCGGCGGTGCTAAAGGCGCCATCAGAAGAGAGCAGGCCACCACTGATGGTGCCGGGGATGGAGGCAGCGCTGAGGCTGCCGCCGGAATAGGTCCAGCGTGCTGCGCTGGTTCCGCTGAGTCCCGAGCCGCCGATGATGACGGTGCCGCCCTGACGGGCGATGGAGTTGGGGACGCCACTGCCGAGTGAGGTGATGGCGGGTTGGGCGAGGGCCGAACCGGCGATCGCGCCCACGAAGGCGGCCGCACTGAGGGAGATATACCGCTTCATAGCCATGAGACTCCGAAAAGGGGGGATGGGGCGCGAAACGCGAGTGGAAACCGCGGCACCAAGCCTCGGTGGCGGGGAGAATAACCTGCACTCGACCTGTCATCAAGATTGTTTGTGGTGAAAGTCGCAGAAATATTCAAAAAGTTTTCACGAGCGACTTTGGTTTGTAAAACCGGCGTGGTACGATTTAGAAGCCCCTATGAACCCGTGGAGACTCCGTTCTTGAATGACATTTTCTTAACAAAACCCAGTCAACTTGTGGAGGAGACCCGCCATGCCCTCCAAGGTGTCCGCCGGTCTCTTATAGAGCTGTACGCGGCCATGGGCGCTGACCCCGGTGCCCCCCAGGACATCTCGCGCCGGTATGGGGTCAACCGCAACCTGACATGGAAACTATCGAAGGTCATTAATGCCCCCAGCCCCTTTGCGAGCCTGAACCACCTGCCGGGCCAGCAAGGGCTGGAGCTGGCGGTGGGGGCCTTTGAGAACGCCGGCGCCCCGCGCCTGGTGGTTGATCAGGTTCGCGCGGCGGTCAGGCACTTTATTGAAGTCGTGGAAACGCACGCGGGCGATCGCGAGCACCTGGAGCTGACCCTCGAGAGCATGGGGGTGTTTGAGCGCGAGTCCACCGGGGACACGGGCCGGGAGCTCGCGTTCCGCGGCAACAGCGCGGTCTGGGGGGTGCAGGCCCGCACGCGGGTGGTGGCGGGGTTTGTGGCGCCCACGGAGGGCAGCCCGGGCCGGCATTCGATCGCGCTTCTTTCGGGGCTTGTGGGCTTTCGGCGGCTGCGACCGAATGTCGAGTGGCGGTTGTTCCGCTCGCAGGCGGATGATGACAAGGGCGTGCGGCTGGCGGGGGGGCCGGAGGAGTTTGAGGAGAAACGGCCCGGCGATCAGCCGCTGCTGGTGCGGGAGCTGAGCTCGGCGAACATGCCGGAGCTGTCGTTTACCGATACCGCGCTGGGGCGAGAGTTCTACCTGCCGTCGGGCGAGGTGGGGAATCGCGCGGTGTTTGACTGCTTCTACGGCTACATCATGCGCGGGCTGCCGGCGTATCGAACGCCGGAAGACTTGTACGGATCGTTTGCTGCGCCGATAACGCTGCCGGTGGAGAACCTTGTGTTCGACATCGTGTACCACCGGGATATTGCGATCGCGGAGACGCTTGAGGCGGCGTTGTACGGGTTCCCGCATGGGGGTCCGGATGATGTGACGGAGCAGACGGTGAGCAACCAGTTGCCCATGAGCGAGCGGCCCCGGGAGCTTGCTGGGTCGCCGCCCGCGGTGGCGACGCCGCTGGCACCGCCGCTGCACCGCATCGCGGAGCGCGTGTATTCGCGGATGGGGTGGAACCCGGACGACTTCCGTGGAGTCCGGCTGCACATGCCACACCCGCCGATGTCATCGCGGGTGGTGCTGCGGTGGAAGCTGGAGGAGGGGCCGCGGTAGGGAGTGGTGGCCCGTGCTGACGCGCGGGCTGCCTGCTGGGGACACCGCACGCTGCGCTGATGCGGTTTGAGTGGATCGTGAGCCGCACGAACCCACCCCCAACCCCTCCCTCGGGGAGGGGCTTTCGGGAGTGGTAGCATTGGGGTGATGGCAGCGCGGAAGAACAATCCGGTGGAGGAGCTGCGTGCGCTGCGGAAGTATCGCGGGGCGAAGAAGGTGGATCTGTCGATTGGGGCGGAGGTGGAGGCGATCCGGAAGAAGGTGGTGAAGCGGGCGGGGGCGTTGGGGGGGTTGGATGAGGTGTGGGGGGAGGTTGTGCCGCGGGAGTGGGGGGGTTTGACGCGGCTGGTGAAGCTGACGCCGGGGGGCGTGCTGGTTGTGGAGTGCGCGGATGCGGCGGTGTGCTTTGAGGTGGACCAGTGGAAGCGGGGCGGGGGGCTGGCGGTGCTGCGGTCGCAGTGCGCGGTGACGCTGAAGGATGTGCGGGTGGGGGTGGGGAAGAGGTAGGGGTTCAAAGAAAGACTGGCCTCAGGCTTCGCTTAGGGATGGGGCGGTTCGTGTTGATGTGTTTTTAGTGATTCGTGAGTCTCACGAACCCGCCCCCAACCCCTCCCTCGGGGAGGGGCTTTCGGACACCGACCCGAGGACGGGTCGGTGGCACAGGTGTTGGTGTTGATGTGATTTTGAGTGGATCGGAAGTTGCTCTTACCCACCTCTAACCGATGCCTCGGGCGTTCGGAAGAAAGAGCCGCCGCGGAGCGGCTGGCCACCCAGGAACCTACCGTGTGGGCCTATGGCCATTCTTGTTGATGCATCGACGCGTGTGATCTGTCAGGGCATTACCGGGTCCTTCGGGGCTGTGCATACCCGGGGGTGCCTGCACTATGGCACGAAGATGGTGGGGGGGGTGACGCCGGGCAAGGGCGGCACGAAGGATGAGAACGGGATCCCGATCTTCGACACGGTCGAACAGGCGGTGAAGGCCACGGGCGCGGATGCGACCATGATCTTTGTGCCGCCGGCGTTCTCGGCGGATGCGATTCTGGAAGCGGCGGATGCGGGGGTGGCGCTGATCTGCTGCATCACCGAGGGTGTGCCGGTGCAGGACATGGTGAAGGTGCGGGCGGTGCTGGACGGGATGAGAAGAGATGCGCCGGTGCTGGTGGGGCCTAACTGCCCGGGGGTGATCACGCCGGGGCCAAAGACGGGCGGGGGCGAGAGCGGGAAGGACCCGTACACCAACGCGGGGTGCAAGATCGGGATCATGCCGGGGTATATCCACACGCACATCAGCCAGGCGAAGCTGGGGAAGGCGGTGGGGATTGTCAGCCGCTCGGGCACGCTGACGTACGAGGCGGTGTGGCAGACGAGCCAGCGCGGGCTGGCGCAGAGCACGTGCGTGGGGATCGGCGGCGACCCGGTGCGGGGCGTGAATCACATCGACTGCCTGCGGATGTTTGAGGCGGACCCGCAGACGCACGGGATCATGATGATCGGGGAGATTGGCGGCAGCGATGAGGAAGCCGCGGCTGCGTATATCAGGGAACACGTGAAGAAGCCGGTGGCGGCGTTCATCGCGGGGCGGACCGCGCCGCCGGGTCGGCGGATGGGGCACGCGGGGGCGATCATCTCCGGCGGCGAGGGCACGGCGGATGCGAAGATCAAGGCTTTGCAGGAGGCGGGGGCGGTGGTGGCGATGAGCCCGGCGGATATGGGGAGCGCGATGATGAAGGCGATGGGGCTGGGGTGAGGGGTTGACCGGTGGCTGGCTCGCCCAGGGCGGCTCGCTGCGCCACCGGCAACGGTCGTGCGCCCGGGGCGGGCGGGGACACCGACTTGAGGACAAGTCGGTGGCACGGGTTTGTTTGTAAGTTACAACACCAATATATGTTTGGGCGATTGCGATTAGCCGGTGGCTTGCTCGCCGGGGGTTCGCTGCGCCATCGGCAAGGGTCGTGCGCCGGGGGCGGGCGGGGACACCGAGTTGAGGACAACTCGGTGGCACGGGTTTGTGTTGATGTGGGTTTGAGTGGTTCGTGAGTTGCACGAACCCACCCCAACCCCTCCCTCGGGGAGGGGCTTTCGGACACGGTTGTTACATCGGTTGTTAGATCGTGATGGAGCGGAGGAGGACGTCGGCGCTGGGGTGGGTGTTGAAGGTGAGGCCGTTGGCGTTGAGGTAGAGGGCTGCCGCGCCGTGCTGGAGGGTTTGGCCGACGGGGATGATGATTTCGTAGAAGGCGGTGACGGCGGGGGTGCGGGCGGGGGTGACGCCGGAGACGCTGTGGTGGCTGATCAGCGAGAGGGTGTAGGTGATGCCGCCGAGTTCGAGGCGGAAGTCGTCGTTGCCCAGGGATGAGAGGTCGAGGTTCTCGGTGGCGAAGGTGAGGCTGAGGCGGGCGGGGGTGGAGGGCGTGGCGGGCTGGACGACAGCGTCCATGATGAAGGGGCGTTCGAAATGGAAGCTTCGCGTGGCGAGGGTGCCGGCGCGGGCGGCGTTGCCATCGACGTCTTTGACGGGGCTGATGCCGATGGACCAGACCCAGGTGCCGCTGTCGCGGCTGGTGAATGCGGCGTTGTACCAGCCGCGGACGTAGGTGACGATGACGGAGCCGTCGGACTGGGGCTCGGCGTTGGCGATGAGGTTGATGGTGGGGGGGAGGTTGACGCCGTCGATGAGGATGCCGATGTTGGACCAGCGGATGGAGGTGAGGTCGATGGCGTGGTTGTCGGTGAGCCGGACGGTGGTGGTGACGGTGGAGTCGGTGAGGGCGATGTCGGTGATTTCTACTTTGGGAGCGTTGAACCAGAGGCCGGCGCCGGCGACGGGCTGCCAGCCGGTGCGCACACCGTTGGTGTAGGTGGGCATGGAGATGATGTAGGTGCCGTTGTCGGCGAAGCTCCAGGGGCCGTCGGCCTTCGCGGAACTGACGGTGATGGGCAGGACGCGGAGGGTGAAGGGGAAGATGGTTTCGCTGCCGCCGGGCCCGGTGATGCGGACCTCGCCGGGGACGTTGGGGGTCACGGGGTTGCGGTCGAGGCGGCGGAGGCCGAAGCGCCAGCCATCGCTGGTGATGGTGACGGTGGACATCTCGACGACGGTGTCGGGGAACCAGAGGCCATAGGAGCCGGTCTGGAGCGCGGCAACGGGCTGCTGATCAGTGGAGCGGACCGAACCTGCGACGACGCCGAGGTTGTAGCGGCCGTTGGTCCAGATGGTGGGGTTGGTGAAGGTGTAGGTGGCGAGGACGGAGCCGTCCTGCTGGAGTTCTTTGGTGGGGGACTGGGCGAAGCGGACATCGCCGTTGGGGCCCTGGAGGCGGAAGTCATCGTTGCCGATGGAGGCGAGGTCGATGCCGGTGTCGGCGGTGTAGCGCACAACGGTTGTGAGGGTTGTGGCGTTCCAGCGGAAGCTGTGGGTGGTGGCGATGGGCGCGGAGAGCAGGGCGCGGGGCTCGAGGGCTTCGAAGTGGTTGGTCATACGAGGGTTCCGATCACCGTTGGGGTTGAGAAGGGGGGGGTCGTAAGAGTATCGAGCGGGGTTGGGTGGGGGTTGAGGGGAGTGGGGAAGCGCGAGGAGAAGAGTGGGGGGTTGTGCGGGGGAAGGCATCAAGGCATCGAGTCGGAACGGACGAAGACGAACCCACCCCAACCCCTCCCTCGGGGCGGGGCTTTGGGATACCGACCCGAGGACGGGTCGGTGGCACAGGTGTTTTGTGTTGATGTGGTTTGAGTGATTCGTGTGTCGCACGAAACCCACCCCCAACCCCTCCCTCGGGGTGGGGCTTTAAGACATGGGGAACTACAATGGGGTGTGCTGATTCTTACGGTTATTCAGGGGCCGGACAAAGGACGCAAGTTCGAGCTTCCGGACCATGAGCCGCAGTTGGTGGGGCGGTCGAGCGAGGCTCTGCCGATTGATGACAGCGCGCTGTCGCGGCGGCACGCGGAGCTGACGCCTGATGATGGCGTGTGGTACATCCGCGATTTGCAGAGCCAGAACGGGACGTATGTAAACGGGACGCGGATTGAGGACCGCACGCGGCTGCGCGCGGGGGACCAGATCCGCACGGGGCAGACGCTGTTCGTGTTCGGGCAGACGGCGTCGCGGGATGTGTCGGCGGTGCGGGTGGTGGGGCCGCAGCGGGTGGATGCGTCGATTGAGCGGACGCTGCCGAGCGTGCCGATCGTGATAGATGGAGGGTTGGGGGGGAGCAACGAGGACAGCATTATTCTGGCGGAACCTGAGCCGCGGGCGGCGGCGATTGACCACTTGCGGATCATCTACCGGCTGACAACGCTGCTGACGACGCGGGTGATGGATCGGCACCAGCTGCTGCAGGGGGTGATGGACCTGATCTTTGCGGAGTTTGGGCCGCAGCGGGGGTGCATCATGCTGTCTCTTGGGCCGGGGCAGCCGGCGGTGGCGGAGGTGGTGCGGTACAAGGAGCCGCCGCTGGACAGGGATGATGCGAAGATCCATGTGAGCCGGACTATTTTGTCGCACGCGGTTGATAAGGCGGATGGGGTTCTGTGCACGAACGCGATGACGGACCCTCGGTTTGCCAGCGGGGACAGCGTGCAGCGGCTGAACATCCGCTCGGCGATCTGCTCGCCGATCCGGTTCCGCGAGCGGACGTACGGGGCAATTTATATTGACAGTTCGGTGGCGAACTACACGTTCACGCAGGAGCAGCTGGCGCTGATGAACGCTATTGGGCAGCACGCGGGCCTCGCGCTGAGTAACGCGGAGCTGTACCAGCAGAAGCTGCAGAGCGAGCGGCTGGCGGCGATCGGTGAGACGGTGGCGACGCTGTCGCACGCGATCAAGAACATTCTGCAGGGGCTGCGGGGCGGGGCGGATGTAGTGGAGATGGGGCTTGCGAAGAACGACCTGAAGATATCGAGGGGCGGCTGGCAGATCCTCAAGCGGAACCTGGACCGGATCATCTCGCTGACGATGAACATGCTGGCGTTCTCGCGTCAGCGGCGGGTGGAGGTGGAACTGACGGGGCTGGCGCCGATCATCGAGGACTGCGCGCAGGTGCTGGAGGGGCAGTGCGCGAGCCGGCAGGTGGCGCTGATTGTGGACACAGACCCAGAGATGCCGCCGCTGCCGCTGGATGCGCCGTTGATTCACCAGGCGCTGATGAACCTGCTGACGAACGCGGTGGAGGCGGTGCCGGCAGAGACAGGGGCGGTGACGGTGCGGACGCTGTACCGTGCCGCGGCAGGAGCGCAGAAGCACGCGGAGGTGGAGGTTGTGATTATCGATAACGGGCCGGGCATCCCGCTGAGCAAGCAGCCGTGGGTGTTCGAGCCGTTCTCAACAACGAAGGGCGCGCGGGGGACAGGGCTGGGGCTGGCGGTGGCGAAGCGCGTGGTGGAAGAGCACGGGGGGCGGATTGCGCTGGAGTCTGCGGAGGGCAAGGGGTGTACATTCAGGATCGTGCTGCCGGGGGAGGGTGGTGCGGGGATTGATCCTTCGGCGACGGCGGCGCGGTAGGGGAATCGTTGCTTGGGGCCTATAGTTTTGTATGTCCCGCGCGATTGATATCTCTGACCTGCCGCAGCCCTTGATCGAAGCGATCGAGACCATCGTGCGCGCCTATCGGGAGCGCGGGGAATCCACTGCGGCAACTGCTCGGGCTGTTGGCTGGGGCAAGGGCGTGGCTCCCGAGTTGCCCGACTCGTTTTTCGAGCCGCTGCCCCCGGATGTGCTCGATGGGTTTGAGGGTCGGGCGGCGTGAGGCTGCTGCTGGACACGTCGGCGTTCTGGTGGCTTGCGACGGGCTCGCCGCGGCTCAGTCGTCGGGCGGCAGCGGTGTTCACCGATCCGGCAAACGATGTGGCGCTGAGCCCGATCTCCATCTGGGAGATAATGGTCAAGCATCAACTCGGCAAGCTGCCGACCAAGACGCCAATCGTTGATCCGATCGCACAAGTTCGTAATGAGCGCCTGATCCGCTCGCTGCCACTGACAGAGACGGCGGTGCTGCGACTGGCGTCACTGCCTCCGCTGCACCGTGATCCGTTTGATCGGATGTTGATCTGTCAGGCATTGGATGAGGGGCTGACGCTGCTTACATCGGATGATCAGGTGCGTGCGTATCCGGTGCCGACGATGTGGGAATAGGTGCGGGAGTGAAGAGAGGACACGGACCTTCCGAAAGGTCCGTGGCACTGCGTAATGGATTGGCTCAGTGATGGTCGTGGTGCATGGCGCCATCGGGGGGTGGCGCGGTGGGGGCGGGGGATTGGGGGTGGGGGAGGCGTGCGGCGGCTGGGGCGCGGGGGGCGTTGTTGGCGTCGGGGGAGATGCGGGCGTCGCGGAGCATTTCGGGTGGCGCGATGGCGGCCTGGGTGCTGTGGGGTGGGGAGTACCAGCCGGGGTCTTCGTTGCGATTGGAGTTGGAGTTGGGGTTGGGGTTGGGTAGGGACTCGCGGACTTTGAAGATGGTGAACATGCCGCCCATGGTGATCTCGCCGCCGGGGCCGGTGCCGCCGAGCATGGGGATGCTGTTGGGGGGCATGGCCATGCCCATGTCGCTCATGCCTGTCATGCCGGTCTGGCCCATGGTCATGTAGCCGGGGACGACCTGGCGGATTTTTTCATCCAAGCCGCGGGCGTCGACGCCGACCATGTTGGGGGCCTTGTGTCCCATCTGGTTCATGACGTGGTGGGTCATGTGGCAGTGCATGGCCCAGTCGCCGGGGTTGTCGGCGATGAGCTCAACGGTGCGGGTGCTGCCGACGGGGACGAGGACGGTGGTTTCGGGCCAGCGGGCGGAGGGTGGGATGACGCCGCCATCGGTCTGGGTGATGGTGAAGTTGTAGCCGTGGAGGTGGATGGGGTGGTGGTCCATCGCGGAGAGGTTGCCGAAGCGCATGCGGACGCGGTCTCCGACCTGGGCGACGAGAGGGTGCGTGGCGGGGAAGACCTTGGCGTTCATCGTGAGGATGTTGAAGTCGGTCATCGTGTTGGTGTTGGGGCGCGATGCGCCGACGGGGATGTCCCACTCGTGGAGCATGATGGCGAAGTCGCGGTCGGGGCGCGGCTCGGCGGGGTCGCGCGGGTGGATGATGAAGAGGCCGGTGAGGCCCAGGCCCATCTGTGTCATCTCATCGTGGTGGCTGTGGTACATCAGCGTGCCGTGCTGGCGGAGCGTGAACTCGTACATGAACGTCTCGCCGGGCATGATGGCGGGCTGGGTGAGGCCGCCGACGCCGTCCATGCCCGAGGGCAGGAGCAGGCCGTGCCAGTGGACGGTGGTGGGGGCGGGGAGTTTGTTGGTGACGAAGATTCGGACGCGGTCGCCTTCGACGGCCTCGATGACGGGGCCGTGCACCGCGCCGTTGTAGCCCCAGCAGCGGCCGATGAGCCCATCGGCAAACGCATGGTCAACTTCTTCGGCGACGAGGTGGAAGACCTTGACGCCGCCGGCGAGGGTGTAGGGGAGCGTCCAGCCGTTGGGCACGATGACGGGGGTGTAGTGGGTGCCGGGTTCGCCGGGGGTAAGGGGGCCGTCGGTGGTGCGCGGGGAGTTGGAGTCGTGATGGGGGTGGTCGGGAGCGTGCGGGAGGTTGTGGATGGGTTGGGCGTGGGCTGCGCGGGCGAGGAGGAGCGCGCCGCTGGCGTAGGCGCCGGCCTGGAGGATGCCGCGGCGCGTGAGGGGCGGCTGGGGGTTGGTCATGTCAGTGGCCTCCGTTGGCGCTGCCGGGTGATGATGAGGGCTGGGTGGAGGATGAGCGGCGCATGGGGCCGCTCTCGATGGCGGCGTCGCCCCCCGCGAGGATCTGCTCGAGGCGGGCGCGGGCGAGCCAGTAGTCGCGGAGCGATTCGACATAGCGGGCGCCGCCCTCGGCCTGGTCGCGGCGGGCCTGGAGGAGCTGGAAGCCGCCGATCTGCATGGCGTTGTACTGAAGGAGCGTCTCGTGGACGATCTGCTCGCGAAGGGGCAGGAGGACCTGCGCGGTGTAGTCGGCGCGGTCGCGGGCGGACTGCATCGACGCGTGCGCAGCGCGGGCACGGGCGCGGAGCGTGACGGCGGCGGCGTAGTAGCGCTGCGCGGCCTGGCGCAGCTCGGCTCGGGCCTTGCCCACGGAGGCCTGGCCCTGATCAAAGAGCGGGATGGGAACCGAGACCGAAGGGCCGACGGACCAGCCGCCATCGAGCTCGCGCTCGGCGGCGATGCCAACATCGGTCTCGCCCAGAAGGGCGAAGGGCTTGGCGATGCGCAGGTCGCGGGCGGCGATCTCGATGGCGCGGCGGTCGGCGGCGAGGCCAAGGTTGGCTTCCACCGCGCGGGACTCGATGTCATCGGCGGCGGGGTTGTCGGAGGGGACGGGTGGGAGCCTTGTCGGGGTGGTCCAGGCGGTGAGGTCGCCCCACAGGCCCATGCGCTCGTTGAGGACCTCGCGGCGCTGCACGATGTCGGCCTCGGCGGCGGCAAGGTCGAAACGCGCGGCCTCGGCGGCGGCGCGCTCATTGGAGACATCAAGGCCGGGGATGTTGCCCGCGTCATAGAGGCGATGGGCGAGGTCGGCGGAGGCGGACATGGACTCGAGGATGGTGGCGCGCAGCTCGCGGAGTTGCTCGGCGGCGACGAGGTCGATGTAGGCTTCGCGGGTTTCGCCCGCGAGGTCGAGGACCGCGCTGGTGACGCGGAGCTTGGCGGCCTCGAAGACGGCTGTTGCGCGGCCGCGGCGGAGGGGGAGCGTGAAGAGGCTGAGGAAGTTCTGAGAGACATCGAGGACGACGGCGGTGCCACCGCCGCCGGTATCCCAGCGGACCTCGCCGCCGAAGATGGGGTTTTTGAGCAGGCCAGCCTGCACGAGGTCTGCCTGCGCGATGTTGAGCTCTTCGTAGACGGCCTGGAGGGAGCGGTTGTTGAGGAGGGCGATCTGGACGGCGGCGTCGGGCTTGAGCTCGCGCTCAAGCAGGCTGTCGATGGCGGCGTGGGCTTCGTGGTCCTGGGGTGAGCCGCTGTCCCAGTGGATGCGGTTGCCGGTGCGGTCGGCGATGGACTGGCGGACATCGTCAAAGCCCAGGCCGGGCTGCATGCGGGCGCATGCGGAGAGGCCCAGTATCGCAATGATGGCCAGAGAGGTACGAGTGGTTCTGCTCATTCCTCCACCTTCCCGGTGGAGCTCTGGGGCACGAGGTGCATGCCGCACTGTGGGCAGCGGCCGGGCTGTGCGGAAGTGATGGTGGGGTGCATGGGGCACGTGTAGATGGCGGGGGATGCGGGCTCAACCTCATCGTCATGGTGAGTGGCCGGCGGCGGGGATATGGCCGGACGCCCGGGGAGGTCGAGGGTGTGGGCTGAAGATGGTGAAGTTGCGCTGGGGGCGCGGGTGCTCGCGGGGTGGTCGTCAGAGAGGGGAGGGGGTGTGTAGGAAGAAGAGCATCCGGTAAGAAGGGCGAAGACCGTTGTGAGGAGGGTGGCGAATCGCATGGGCGATTGTTGGCGTGGGGTGTGAAGGGGGGATGAGGGTGGCACCGATGCAGTGGTCATCGCGCGGACCACACGGTGTGCATGGGTACTGCAAACAGGTTGTCGCCGAAGGGGAGCGGCTGGTCACCGTCATAAAGAATCATCCCGCGCCGGAATCGTTCGCCGGCGAGTTCTGAGAGTTCTCTGAGACCTTTGAAGTCCTGGTTCGACAGCGTGCGCCCTGACTTGATCTCGACACCGACGACCGTCCCGGCGGGGCCTTCGAGCACTAAGTCCACCTCGGCACCGGCGTGGGTGCGCAGGTGGTGGAACGCAGGCGCGGCCTTGCTCCACGCGGCCTGCTTCATGAGCTCCATGATCATGAAGTTTTCGACAAGGGGTCCGAGGATGGGGAGGGTGGGCCCAAAGTCTGGCGCGGCAACGCCGAGTTGGCTGCACGCCAGACCTGTGTCATTGAACAGCACCTTCGGGGCTTTCGAGAGGCGCAGGCCCCTGTTGACGGACCAGGCAGGAAGGAAGGAGCAGAGGTAGGAGACTTCCAGTAGCGCGATATAGCGTTTTACAGAAGTCTGCGGGAGGCCGAGCGAGCGGGCGATGTCGGCATGGTTCAGGAGCCCGCCCAAGCGCGATGCGAGCAGCCTCACGATGCGGGGCAGTGCGGTCAGGTCCTCGATCTGAATAATGCTGCGCACATCTCGCTGGAGCACGGCCGAGAGATACGAGGAAAACCAGCCGGGGCGGCGCGGCGCAGAAAGAGCGACGACCTCTGGATACCCGCCCCGCGCGACGCGCTCTGCGAGCGGTAGGCCGCGGCGTGGGGGAACGTTGAGCGGGAACGTCCGCGCAAAGGCGGCGTCGATGAAGTTCCCTTTGACGCCGTCGATTTCGCCCTGGGAAAGGGGCTGCAGGGTCTGCACTTCCATGCGCCCGGCCAACGACTCGCTGACGCGCGGCATGGACAGGACGTTGGCCGACCCGGTGAGCAGGAATCGCCCGGGGCGGCGGTCCTCATCCACCGTGAGTTTGATGGCGCGGAGCAGGTCGGGTGCTCGCTGCACCTCGTCGATCACGAATGGCTCGTGTCGGCCGCTGCGGACGAATGCATCCGGGCTGGCGAGGGCTGCGGCAAGAGTGGCACTGTCGTCGAGCGTTGTGTAAGTTCCGGGGCGCGAGATTGATCGTGCCAGGGTGGACTTGCCTGTCTGACGGCCTCCCTGGATGAGCACGACGGGCCGATCCGCAAGTGCATCACGGAGGATGGGCTCAAGATGGCGATCTAGCATGGACGATTATCGTCCAATAGCTGGACGAATATCAACCATTGGGTGGACGAAAATCGACTCTTTGGCTATCACCCTGTGGTTTGTATTTTGTTAGAAGAAAACAAAGGCGGTCAGTGCAGGGCCCTCCCCCTTTGAGACTGCTTTCTTACGCCACCGTCACACTTTCATCGAGGTAGACATCTTGGATGGCGTTGAGGAGGGCGGCCCCTTCTTTCATGGGGCGCTGAAACGCCTTGCGGCCGGAGATGAGGCCCATGCCGCCGGCGCGTTTGTTGATGACGGCGGTGCGGATGGCGTCCTGGGTGTCGCTGGCGCCTTTGCTCTCGCCGCCGGAGTTGATGAGGCCGATGCGGCCGCTGAAGCAGTTGAGGACCTGGTAGCGGCAGAGGTCGATGGGATGGCCGCCGTTGCCGTTTTCGTCGGAGCCTGAGAGCTCGGTGTAGACGCGCTTGTCGAACTTGCCGTAAGAGCTGCCGCCCATGTTGAGGGCGGCGTAGCCGCCGTTGTTGGTGGGGAGTTTCTGCTTGATGATGTCGGCCTGGATGGTGACGCCGAGGTGGTTGGCCTGGCCGGTGAGGTCGGCGGCGGCGTGGTAGTCGGTGGACTTGCCATCCTGGCCTTTGACCTTGAAGCCGTTGGAGCGGAGGTAGCACCACAGGACGGTGACCATGCCGAGGCTGTGGGCCTCTTCGAACATGGCGGCGACTTCCTGGATCTGGCGGCGGGACTCGGGGGAGCCGAAGTAGATGGTGGCGCCGACGGCAGCCGCGCCCATCTCGTAGGCGGTGCGGATGCTGCCGTAGAGCGTCTGGTCGAAGGTGTTGGGGTAGGAGAGGATTTCGTTGTGGTTGAACTTAACGAGGAAGGGGATTTTGTGGGCGTACTTGCGGGAGACAGCGCCCAGCACGCCGAAGGTGGAGGCGACGGCGTTGCAGCCGCCCTCGATGGCGAGCTTGATGATGTTCTCGGGGTCGAAGTAGGCGGGGTTTGGCGCGAAGGATGCGCCAGCGGAGTGCTCGACACCCTGATCGACGGGGAGGATGGAGAGGTAGCCGGTGCCGGCGAGGCGGCCGGTGTTGAGGATCTGGTTGTAGGAGCGGAGGACCTGGGGCGAGCGGTCGGTGGAGGCGAAGACGCGGTCGATGTAGTCACCGCCGGGGAGGTGCAGGGTGCTCTTGGAGAGCTTGCACTCGTGGGCGAGCAGGGAGTCGGCATCCCGGCCGAGGATGGAGCGGATGTTGGTAGCCGCGGGGGTGGAGGGGCGTGCGGCGGTGTTGGCGGGCATGGGTGATTTCCTGGGTGGTTTTGGGGATTATACGGGGAGATTGAACGCAGAGAGCCAACAAAGAACACGATCGACCGCCGGAACGCGACTACCTTCAGGTGCGTATGTCCCCAGTACCCGTGTATGACTTGCATTCATGTTTTTATTTGAGAAAGGCGACCCATGCCCTCACCAGAAAGGGCTGAACCAGCCCGCGTTGTAGAGGCCATAGAAACTCTTTTATCCGCTCTTTTCAAAGCCCATCCAGAACTGATACCCAGCGTCGCCACATTGGCAGAGTGGGTCGCGCAGCAAGCCCGCACGCAGCAGCCTCAGAAACCAGCCGCGAATAACGAGGCGCGAGTTACACAGTTCTCTACCCCACAGGCCTCCACCCCACTGGCCCCCACTCCGCCGGCCGCCCCACGCCACCCCATACCCGCCCCGCCCCCCCAGCTTCCCCGCTCCGCCGCCTTCGTTCCACTTAAGTTTGCCGACAACGTCCTGCAAGTCAAAGTCCCCGGCACCACGCTCGAACTCGCCGCGGCACGCTCCTCCGTGAACGACTCGCCCCGCGCCGCCGAAGACTGGCAGGGCCTCGCGCCACCCGACCTCGCCCTCATCGCCCGCCGTTGCGACCTGAAGGCCGCCGCCTGCGGCCCTGTCATCGCCCGCCGCGCCGCTGTCGATCACGTTGCCGAGCAGGAGCACCACCGCCGCATCACCGACCTCATCGCCCAGGCGAAGCAGACCCCCGACACCTACCTGTGGATGACCTTCCGCGACCGCCCCCAGCCCTCCGACGAACTGCTGCTCCAGGTGGAAGGCGCCTACCGCAACCTTGCCGCGGCAGCCCGCCTCGTCGAGCGTGTGCCCACCGGCTCATCCGCCGACCGCCGCCGGCAGGCCCTTCAACTCCTCGCCGAAGCGCAGTCCGCGCTCCGCGTCGCCATCTCTGCCGCCAGCACGATGGTGTACGACCGCGACCAGAATGACGCCTACCAGTTCCTCCACGAAACGACCCGCTACGAGAGCATCTTCCTGGCGCGTTTCATGCGCATCGACGACGCCGCCGACCCCGCGAACTGGGAGGACCTGCACGCCCGCCTCGCCGCCTTCGTGAAAGACCTGGAAGCCGGCGATGCCGCGGCAAAGCGCACCACCAACCTCCTCAACAAGGTCGCCTACCACGTCAAGCAGATCGCCAACAACGCCCCGCAGGAAGCCCCCGCTCACTGGCAACGCATCGAGTCCGCCCTCGTAGACCTCGCCGCCGCGGGCGTCCGGCCTGAAGACCAGCGCGTGATCGACCGCCTCCTGCCAATCGCCAGGCAACTTCCCGCGCCCGGCGACGACAGCGATCCACTCGCGAACGTCCGTGCCGCGCTGGCCCCGCCCCCCGAAGCCGATATTGAAGAGCCGCCCGCCGGGCGCGACTACAGCGAGAACGTGCTCCGCGTGCGCGACATGCTGAGGGATTCGCGCGTGGTGCTGGTCGGCGGCGAGCGCCGCGACGATGCCGCCGAGCGCATCCGCGAGGCCTTCGACCTTTCAGAGGTGGAGTGGGCCACCGTCAACGAGCACACGAGCAGCACGCCCCTCGAAGCCCCCATCCGCCGCCCCGAGACGCGCCTGGTGCTCATCCTCATCCGCCTCGCGGGCCACCTGCACGTTGATGATGTCGTCGGCTACTGCGAGAAATGGGACAAGCCGCTGGTGCGCCTCCCTGCCGGATACAACCCCGAGCAGATCGCCGCGCAAATTCTCGAGCAGGTCAGCGAACGCCTCGAGATCACCTGACCATCGCAACGTTCTCCGCTGCTACTTGCTCTCCGCTCCTCTCCGTGCCCTCCGCGTTCAACGCCTTGCCGGTGCAATGCGCACACTGCACCGCGCGCTTCCATGCAACCGCTCCTGCCGCTCGCTGGTAAGGACTGGTGGCGGGTTTCCGCCATTATTCCCCTTTATTCATGGAGTGACATCATGCGTCCGACACCCCGAAACCGTGCGTTCTCGCTTGGCGAAGCCATCATCTGCGCCATCGTCATCGCGATCCTCATTGCCATCTTCCTGCCCACCCTGGGACCACGCCATCACGGCGGCGGCCGCCAGATCAAGGACTCAACCCAGGTCCGCGGCCTCCATCAGGGCCTCATCATGTTCGCGCAGAACAATCAGGACCGCTTCCCCCTGCCCTCGCTCATCGACCCCGACAACCACACCATCGACGCGTCCGCCGAGAGCAAGGACACCACCGCCAACATCTTTTCCATACTCATCTGGAACGGCTTCTTCGGCCCCGAACTGTGCGTTAGTTCCGCCGAGACCAACGCCGCCATAAAGCAGATGGGCAACTACGCCTTCACCGCGCCGCCCACAGCCACGAACCCCGTTAAGGCCCTGTGGGACCCCGCCTTCAGCGCCGACTTCACCACCGGCACCAGCAACTTCAGTTACGGCCACACCCTCCCCTCGGGCCCGCGCCTTGACCAGTGGAAGAACACCTTCTCAGCCACCGAAGCCATCGTCGGCAACCGTGGCCCGCAGATCGCCTCAAGCCAGAAGGGCCGTGCCCCGAACGTCACCCACACCATGACGAACCCCGCGAGCAACACGCTGCTCATCCACGGCGCGCGGACCTCGTGGGAAGGCAACATCGCCTACAACGACAACCACGTGACCTTCGAAACCAGCATGACCCCCGACACGCTCACTTACCTCGACGCCAGCAAGGTCAAGTGGAGCGACTGCCTCTTCTTCGATGAGCCCGAAGATGCGGACAGCCGCAACGCCTACCTGGGCATCTTCACACGCTCGGGCGCAGCGCCGGCCGACTTCAAGTCAATCTGGGATTGAGCGGCCCGGCCACTCGCGACCTGCCACCATCATCACGCGCCCGCGCGCTGCCGCGCGCGGGCCGCGCTTGCATCGCACACCACCCGCCTACATCGTCGGCGTCCGCCGCCGCTCCACCAGATCCTGCTGGATGCGCATCCGCTCAAACTCCTCGATCTTCCGCCACGCCGGATCACTGTCGATCATCAGCGCCCGGTTCACCCGCTCCAGCCCCACCTCTTCGCTCCGCAGCAGCTTCTTCGCAGAGCCCACCGCGCCCCGCAGGCTCTCCAGCGAGTTGGGATTGCGCTCCAGCGCGAGCCCGAAGTACCGCAGTGCCTCCTCGCTGAAGCCCCGCTCGTGGTACAGCACGCCCAGGTTCTGGTACGGCCGCTCGTCGGTCGGCAGCATCCCCGCGGCACGCTTGAAGGCCTCCGCCGCCTGCATGTAATCCAGCTCCGTCCCCCGCGCCATCAGCGCCAACCCCAGGTTGTTCCAAACGCCAGACAGGTCCGGTCGCAGCGCCAGCGCCCGGTTGTTCAGCTCGATCGCCTTTGCCGCGTCCCCCGCCTTCACCGCCGCCTGCGCCTCGCCCGCCAGTTGCATCGCCTGGCGCATGTCGCTCTCGCTGGGCGCGGGGTCCATCGCCGGCGTGCTCTTGCAGCCCGTCAGCCCCGCCATCATCAGCGCCGCCGCCAACCCAATGCACACGCCACGCTTGTTCATCATGATCCTTCCACCTTTTCCCAGCGCGAGAACTTCACCCGCAGGTTCCACGCGTGCGCCTCGGGCCGCAGCGTGACCCCATCAACCTCCAGCCCCGGCACCGCCGCCACCGACAGCTTCACCCATTGCAGCAGCGCCGACACATCCTCATCCTGCACCGTGTAATCAAGTATCACCTGCTTGCTGCCCAGCCCGGGGGGCAACTCCGTCCGTGTCTGCGGCAGGGGCACCCGCGTCTTCATCCCCGCCTCCACCCCCGCCTGCTCAATCCGTGTCCGCAGCGCGGTCGCCGCCTGCACCTGCACAGGCCCCGCCTGCTGCGCCGCCCGCTGGGCCTTGAGCGTCCCCGCCAGGCGCAACGCCTCCTCCGCCTGTTCCTTGCTCGCGTCCAACTCTTCCGCCGCAGACGCCCGGCCCATCGCCGCCACGCCAACATAAATCAGCGCCAGCAGCATCAGCACGCCCGCCAGCACCAGCAGGCCCCGCGGCTGGTTCCGCCGCGCTGTCCGCGCCGCTTCCGCCGCCTGCTCCATGCGGGCTTCTTCAAGGGATGCAATCGCGGGCGCAGCGCGGCTCATGGCTTCACCCCTGATGCACTGCCAACCCCGCCGTTGGCCGCGCCTGCCGCGGGCTTTGCCGCGCCCTTCACCGCCCACTTGCCCGAGTATGTGCCCCGCACCTTCTGCACGCCGCCCTCCGTCCGTGCCGAGTACAGCGGCGACCAGTCCGATACATGCGAACCGGCCACCCGCCCCAGCGCCACCAGCAGGTCCTCGGCATCGCGCGTGGTGTTGGCCAGCACCGAAAACCGCGGGCTGAACTGCGAGTCCAGCTCGATCGACTCAAGCGACAGCCCGCTGTTGCCCACCACGAACGACAGCGTCTGCAACTCTTCCAGGATCGGCATCGTCGCCGCGCTGTCCAGTTGCTTCGCCGGCGCAAGCTCTTTGGCCCGCCGCCCCACCTCATCCTTCAGCACCATGAGCGTGCTGCGGCCTGGGCCGGCGCGCGCATCGGGCAGCACCTGGCGGATCGCCTCCTCCTGCCGGCCCCGCCACTCTGCCGCGGCATCCCGCGATTCCGCCGCTGCACTGTTCATCTGCCAGCCCACCACACCCATCAGCAGCGCGGCAGCCGCGATCGCCCCCGACCACCACATGTACAGCCGCCGGTGCGACCGGCCCGGGCGGCTGGTCAGTTCCACCAGCGACATCGCCGGGTCATCCTCGCCCCCGCCCGCGGGCGTGCGCTCCAGCACATCCACCGCGCGCGAAAGCGTCGCGCCCACCGGGTCTTCCTGCACGACCACATCAACGCTCGCGCCCTTCCACGCCTCGCCCAGCGCATGCCCAAAGGCCCCGGCCTGCGCCCGGTCTGCCAGCACGCACACCAGGCGCGCCGGCGCACGGCCAACCTGCGCCGCCCACGCCAGCCACTCCACCGTCAAGCGCGAGACATCCTGCTCGCCGTACGTCAGCACCAGCGGCGCGCCAGCGCCCATGCCCCCATCGGCCTCAACCAGTTCCGTTGATTCCGCGGCCACGCGGCGCAGCCGCACCGAACCGGCCACCAGCAACTGCCCAGCGCTCGACCAGGTCCACAGCAGCCGCCCCGCCTCGACATCTACCACCAGCACGCCCGTGACGGGCGCTTCGGCCTCTACCGCATCGCCGCCGCTGGCCGGCACCGCCGCGGGGTCCCACGCGTGCGCCATCACATGCCACAAAGACGCCGCGGCTTCCACGCTCACGTTCTGCCGGTCCAGCGCATCAAGCAGCAGGCGCGCCGGCACATCCGACACCGCCAGCACCGGCATGCGCTTCAGGGCTGCACCACCGCCATCCCCCACCTCAAGCGACTGGATGGAAGAGCTGTACGGGTCGCCCGCGTAATACTCAACCGGCGACGCCGCCCTCCGGCCCCCGCCCGATTCGCCTTCGCCTTCACCTGCGCCGCCCATGCCCCGCGCAATCGCACCGATCATCGCGCCCGTCGCCGCCGAGCCCGCGGGGGCCGACAGCCACGAGCACACGCCGCCCTCGACATCCAGGCACAGCAGCGACAACGACGCCCCCGCCCGCGACGATACCAGGCGGTCGCGCAGCCACCGCGCACCCGTATCGACATCGGGGGCTTCGCCCGTTCCCGGCCAGCGTTCGTCCGTGGCGTGCCCCAGCAGGCGCAGCCCGCGCAGCGTCGCACCCAGCGTGCCGCGCCTGAGATAGCACACGCGCACGCTCACCGGGGGCTCTTCCTCTTCGGGTCATTCAAGATGCGCTGCCGTGCCGTGTCGGGGCTGGTGCCCCGCTGCTCCTCCAGCCGCTTTGATGACACCTCGTTCAGCTCTTCCTCGCTGCCGAACTTCTCCACGCTGCGGATCTGCTCGCGCGTCGACAGGAAGTCCTGCTCATCGCCCGGGCGCACATAGTCCGGGATGTTGTTCTTGGCGCGCATCTGCTGCTGCTCATCCAGCACCGCCGCCATCGGCGCACTCGGCGGCTGATACACCGGCAGCCCGTTCGCCCCCAGCGGGCGCGAGCCCGGCATCGGCGTCGCCGAACCCATCGGCCCGTTGCGCATCCCCCCCGCCCGCGTCACCACATCGCCCGACCGCCCCGCCAGGGTCAGCGTCTTGCCCGCCGACCCGCCGATCCGCACCTCACCATCGCTGATCGACTCAACCGTGCCGCCCTCAAGCGAGTCGCCCACCGCCACGAACCGCTGTTTGCCGTTCTCCGCCACCAACGCCAACTTCAGGTCGCCCAGCGCCACCGCCCCCAGATACCGCAGGTCGTTCACCGGCGCCACCGGCGTCACTGGCACCGGCGCTTCCACCTTCGGCACCTCCACCGGCACCGGCCGGTTAGAGATCGCCCCCAGGCGCGTCGCTGTCGCGGGGGCATCAATATCCGCCCGCGCCGCGGCTTCCGCCTTCTTGCCCCCCACCTCAACCACCGGCAGCACCAGCGGGCCCGGCCGCTCCGCCGCCTCGCGCGAGCGCATCGACATCGCCAGCGCGGTGCCCCCGCCCACCAGCAGCAGCGCCAGTGAAACCTGCGCCGCCCGCGTCAATGCCGTTGCCTTCTGTCTGCTCAGCGCGCTCATGCCCACTCCAAGGCTCCCTCATTCGGCCCCGCGGCCGGATTCCCGCCCCGATCCTACTGACCGTCCGACAAGTTTTCCCATGAGATCATCGATGATGACCGCTGCAGGGCCGCCGACTTGTTCCGCGACCCCGCCGCCGCGATGATCGCCAGACCCCCATACCGCACCGCCGGCGGACGCGGCCACACGTTCTCCGGCACCCCTGCCTCCGCGATCACCCGCCACAGCACCGGCTCCACCGCCAGCACCCCCTGCAACCGCGGCACATCCCCCGCCGGGGTCTCCGCATCGTGGTACACCGAATCCATCTTTTCCCGGTCGATCCACCCCTCCGCCCGCGCCTTCTCAATCGCCCGCACCAGTGAGCCCGTGTCCGTCGACCCCAGCACCGAGCCGATCACCGCCCGCAGCACCTTCTCCGGCGCGTTGTTCACGCTCACCCCGATGGGCCCCTCGCGCCGCACCAGCCCCCGCGCCGCCTCCCCTTCGTTACGCCGCAGCTGCGCCACGATGTCAATCGCCGTATCCAGGCTCTCGCCCGTCAACCCCGAGAAATCTGCCAGCACCCCGTCCTGCGCATCGACAAACCGCACATGCACCACCTGACCGCCATCCACCACCAGGTCAAACGCCCGCCCTTCATCATCCAGCGCGGTGCGCACCGTGCTGGTGCCGTTGCTGCGGATCCACGCCTCAACCGCCTCCTGGATGCCCCGCGACACATGGTGGAACGTGTACGCATCCATCTGCCGCTTTACGCCCAGCGCCTGGTTCGCCTGCCTGTCGAGCATGTAGGCGATCACAATGCCGCTGATCGCCACGATCATCAGCACCACCGCCAGCGCGAACCCGCGCGGCCCCCTGCGGCGGCGGTTCATGTCGCACCCCGGTTCATGCCGGTGGACGTCTTCGCGGGCCGCTGCGGTGTGCCGGACTTCCTTGGCTGGGCGGGCTGCGCGCCCGATGGCGTGCCCGGCTTGCTGCCGCCGGTTGTCGAGGCCCCATCCGGGCTGGTGGTCTCTACTGAACTCCCGCCCCGGTCGGCCCGCTCGGGCCGCTTGGCAACCTCCGGCCCCGTCGCCCAGTCCACCTCGAACATCCAGTTGGCCTTGAGCCCACCAGCCGTCTCCGCCTGCAACTCCACATAGGCGGGCAGGTCGCCCGTCCACGTCGAGACCAGGTCCTGCCGGTGCCCGCGCGCAAAGAACGCCGTGAACCGCACATACTTGAGGTCGCCCGCTACTAGGTACGGCCGCCCCGCGCCCGCGTACGCGGCCTCCCGCGCCGACACTTCCACATCCTCCGACCCCGGCGGCGGCAGCGGCATCCACCACAACTCCCACAGCCCCGTAGGCACAAATGGGTCCAGCACATCCGCCGGCTGCTGGGGGATGCCCGGCGCACGCCAGCCCCGCGGCGGCTGCGGGTGCATCTCAAAGGCCCCCCGCACCGCACGCACCGGCAACGCGGCCTCTTCCTCGACGCTCAACTCCTCAGCCCCGTCCTCAGCCGCGCCGCCATCCTCAGCCCCGCCGATGCCCGGCGCCTCGCGCCGCTCGCTGGGAGCGGTGCGCCGCCGCGACCGTGGCGGCAGCGGCATATCCATCGGGTCCACCTTCACCTGCGGGATGGGCGTGTGGTGCAGCACCACCTCCAGCCGCTGCGGGCTGGCATCAACCGCCTGCTCCTCGCCCACCGGCACATAGTGCAACAACGCGCGCCCGCCCGCCTCGACGCTCAGCACAATCCGCGGCGGGGGTGGCGGCTTGAGAGCCTTGTCCTTCTTGTCCTTGTTTGCCGCGTCCGCGGCCCCACCCGAAGCGCCATCCCGCCCGTTCTCGGCCACCGGCTGCGCCGCCGTCACGCCGCCGACATCAAGCTGGTCAGAAATATCGCGCCGGTTCCCCGCCGTCGTCCCCGTGCGCGGCTCATCAGACATCAGCAGCGAGCTGAATGTCCGCTCCATCACCAGCCGCAGCCGCGACAACTGCGCCCGCTCCTGCGCCCGCGTCTCCAGCATGCGGTCGGTGCGGTTCATTGTGAACAGCATGCCCATGCCCGCGAACACGACGAGGCTCGCCAGCGCCGCCGCCATCATCGTCTCCAGCAATGTAAAGCCGCGGCGCCTCACTTGCTCCCCCCCGGCGACGACGGCACAGCGCCCCGCGGCACGCGGCTGCCCGCGCCCGTGTTCCGGCCAATCCGGCTCATGTTCCGCAGCAGCTCATCCCGCTTTGCGGGGTTCGTGATCAGAAAGTTCATCGTGTCGGGGTTGCGCTGCGCGATCGGGTCCATCAGGCGGGTCAACGCCACCGCCGGCACCTCCGCCGTGTACTCGTGGCTCCCGCCCGAATCCTCCCCCAGCCACACCCGCACCGCGATCGCCTGCATCCGGTCCACGCTCAGCGGCACCGCCGCCGACCGCTCCTCCGCCACGTCCGGCCGCGCCGGCTCCAGGTGTACCGGCACCTCCTTCATGTCCCACCGATAGAACATGCCCGCGTACGTCACCGGCAACCCCTCGCGCGGCATCGTCTCGCGATCATCCAGGTACTGAAGGATCAGCCGGTTTGCAACCTCCATCGCGTTGAGCCGGTGCTGCTGACGCTGCTGTGCGCTCATCACAGAGTTGAACGCGCCGAAGACCGTTGCCGCGACAATTGCCAGCAGCGCCACCGCGCACACCACCTCGATGAAGGTGAGCCCCCGCCGCGTCAGGTTTGGTCGAGTCGCGGGTTCCACCCGTGCTGCTCCTGTGCGTGAGTCGTTTCCACGCCCGCCGCTGCTGCTTGCCGCGCGAGGCGAGGCTACTTGTTCAGCATCCACGCGTTGATGTCGTCGTTATCGCCCGCCAGCTTGTTGGGGCCCGCCGAGCCCAGCGTGTAGGGCTGGCCATCGACGACCATCCGCCCTTCGTACAGAATGGGCGTGCCCCAGCCGTCCACCAGCTTCATGTCCTTCAGGTACTTCGTCGTCACCAGCACCTGCAGGTCCGTCGGCCACGAGCTCGTCTCGGCGTAGTAACCATCAAGCGAGGTCTGCACCGTCTTGAGCGTCGCCTCCGTCGCCCGCTTCTTGGCGCGGTCGCCCGCGCCCACGAAGTTGAACGCCACCACCGCCATCAGCGTCCCCATGATCGCCACCACCAGCATCAGCTCCAGCAGCGAGAAGCCCGAGGTGCCACGACCATGTTTCATGGTCGTCGCCGAGCGCTGGGCTGATCCGTTGCCCGTTTTGTTCAATGTCCTCATACCGTCCATAAGTCGCTCCTTTGCATGCAAATCAGGTCAGCTCCCGCCAACTCCATCACGCCGCGTTCGCGGCAGTCTTGATCAACGGGATCATGATCGCCAGCACCAGGCTGCCGATCATCAGAAACATCACCACAATCAGCAGCGGCTCCAGCGCCGCCAGGGCCCGCGTGCTCTTGCGGTCCAGTTCCGTCGCCATGTCCTCCGCCAGCGTCTCAAACGCGCTCTCCATATCCCCCGACCGCTCCGCCGCGATCAGCAGGCGCCGCGTCGCCAGGGGCAGCACATCCACAGAATCAATCAGCACCCGCAGCATGCCGCCGTCGATCAGCCGCGTCCGCAGCAGCGCGAGCTGCTGACGCAGCTGCGGGTGCCCGATCGCACCCGTCGCCACGCCCAGCGCATCCGCCAGCGTCACGCCCCCGCGCGTCATCGCCGCCATCACCGTGAAGAACCGCGCCGACTCCTGCGTCAAAATCACATCCTTCAGCAGCGGCAGCACCCGCGCCACCCGCATCACCAGCCGGAAGATCATCATCCGCATCCCCACCAGCACCACCGCGAACAGCGCCAGGCTCAGCCCCACCCATGCGATGTTGTCCGCCAGGAATGTTCCGAACGTCACCATCACCCGCGTCATCCACGGCAGCTCCGTCCCGCTGCTCTCCATCGCCTTGCCGATCCGCGGCACGATCACCATCAGCATGAACGCCGTCACCATCAGGCTCAGCGACAGCACAATCGCCGGATAAATCAGCAGCGTGCCCACCTTGCCGGTAATGGCCAGCTGCCGTCTGGTGGTAATCGCGAGCTGCTTGGCCGCGCCTCCCAGGTCGCCCGTCCGCTCCGCCGATTTGTACACCGCCACCGTCACCTTGTCGAACACGCCCACCATCTCGCAGGCGTCCGAGAAGCTGCTGCCCGCAGCCACCAGTTCTCGCATCTTCTCCACCTTGGGCTTCGTCCGCGGCGCGACCGCCGATGCAGTCACTTCCAGGGCTTCCACCAGCGGCACCGCCCGCGACAGCAACTGCCCCAGCTGAAGGTGCAGCTCCGCCTGATCCTTCAGCGACACTTTGTCGCTCGACCCCGACGCCCACGCCGGCAAAGACCACGTCTGCAACGCCACCAGCCGCTGCCGCCGCAGATCATCGGACAGGTGCTTGCTGCTCCGGGCCTTGCGCAAACCCAGCTTCCGCCCGCCATCAGGCTTGGCGGCCAGGTATAGGTACTGATTCGTAGAAGTTGCCCGACTCACTCCAGTCATTGGTCCTAAGTCTAGTGAGTGTTCGGCCCTGAACCCGTTCTACCACCGGAAAGCCATCACCCGGGGGGGTCAGGTCGAGGGTGACGCGCTCCACGGCCCGGAACTCAAAAAAAGAAGCCCCGGCCCACCCCACCCTACGCTTCTCTCATGTCCCGACACATCACCATACCGCTTTCTGACGCCCTCGAAGCGGACCTCGCCGCCCTCGCGAAAGATCGCGGCGCGCCCTCGCTTGATGAGTGTGTCCTTGCCCTTCTGACCGAAGCCCTTGCTCTCCCCCGTGCCTCCACGAATCCATCTGCTTTGGAGGCACAACTCCTCGAAGGGCTCGATGGCGCGGGCCGGTCCCCCACCGCGGACGAGTGGACCGCGAAGAAGGCCGATCTCGCCGCACGCCACGCTCGGAGCAAGGCCGGTTGAGCGCGCCGCTCAAGCAGTTCATCCTCAGCCCCCTCGCGGAGGCCGACATCGATTCGATCGCCGAGTATCTCGCGCGTCAGAGCATCGAAACAGCGCTGCGGTTCTATGAATGCGCTTGGGAAACGCTCCACGGCATCTCCAGTTTCCCCACAATGGTCATGTACACGAGTTCGCCGCCCCTCCTCAAAGCAGCCCGTACCTGGCCTGTTGCCGGCTTCCAGTCCATCCTCATATTTTATGTTCCAGACACCGCGGGTATCCGTTTGCTTCGTGTGCTGCACGCCGCCCGAGATCTCCCCACCATTCCCGGCTGATCGCCCGCCGTTCTTTAACTTCTCGACCCCCCAACAACCTGACCCCTACCCTTCCCCAACGCCGCACATCCTCACCCGCCCCTCGGACCACACCCCATGACCACCCTCTCCAAGGGCCCCGTCGTCGTCGAAGCACCCACCACTTCCACGGGCCGCACCATGCGCTCTCTCATCAAGCACCACGCCGGCACCGAACTCCAGTTTGATGCCAACCGCCCACGCCCTGCCGTCGGCCCGCGCGATGTGCTCATCCGCGTCAAAAAAGCCGGCATCTGCGGCACAGACCGCCACATCTGGGAGTGGGACGCCTGGGCCGCCGGACGCATCCCCGTCGGCATCGTCACCGGCCACGAGTTCGTCGGCATCATTGAAGAAGTCGGCTCCGCCGTCACCCGCTACAAGCCCGGCCTGCGCGTCTCCGCCGAGGGCCACATCACCGCCGGCGCCGATTTCAACAGCCGCACCGGCAACGCCCACATCGCCAGCGACACCAGGATCGTCGGCATCGACCGCGACGGCTGCTTCGCCGATTACGTCGTCGTCCCCGAAGAAAACGTCTGGCCCGTCCACCCCAGCATCCCCGACAACGTCGCGGCAATCCTCGACCCCCTCGGCAACGCCGTGCACACCGTCATGGCCGCCAACGTCAGCGCCAAAAGCGTCCTCATCAGCGGCGTCGGCATCATCGGCCTCATGGCGGTCACGGTCGCCAAAGCCGCGGGCGCAAGCCGAATCTTCGCCACCGATGTCAACCCCGCCCGCCTCGCGCTCGCAAAGAAACTCGGCGCCATCGAAGCCTACGACGTCCGCACCCCCAGTGGCTCCGTCGTTCCGGGCGGTGATTGGATCAACGACATCAAAAAGGCCACCCGCGGCGAAGGCGTCGACTGCCTCCTCGAAATGTCCGGTGCCCCCTCCGCGTTCGATCAGGGCTTCCGCGCCCTCCGCAACGGCGGCACCGCCGCCATCCTCGGCATCCCCAGCAAGCCCATCACCTGGAACATCACCGAGCACATCGTCTTCAAGGGCGCCACCGTCCTGGGCATCAACGGCCGCAAGATGTTCGAAACCTGGTACCAGATGGAAGAGCTGCTCCTCTCCGGCCGCCTCCAGCTCGACGACATCATCACCCACGAGTTCCCCCTGGAAAAGTTCCAGGACGCCTTCAAAACCATGATCTCCGGCGAGGGGATCAAGGTTGTGCTGGACATGGGCAACTAGCCAACTGTCAGTTTTCCGTTTTTGACAATTCATTGACAGATGCCGGTTCTCGGCGCGGCAGCCACCATGTTCCTCCTCACCATCCAATCTTCTTTTTCCGCCGCCCACGCCATCACCATCGCCGACTCCCCAGAACCCATCCACGGCCACAACTGGCACGTCACCGCCGCAGTCTGCGGCAGTCAACTCGACGCCGACGGCCTCCTCTGCGACTTTCACGCCGTCGAAGCCGCACTGAATGCAGTTATCGGGCCATACAAGAACGCCGACCTCAACCACGCCCACCCCTTCACCACACTTAACCCCACCGCCGAAAACGTGGCCCTGCACATCGCCCGCTCTCTCTCTGAGCGTCTGGACCACACGCTGCATCCCCGGGCTGGGGTATGCTGGGTCCGGGTGACCGAGGCCACCGGCTGTGCCGCGACGTTTTACACCCCGTGGGGGGAACAGGCCATGGGGCCCGCCGCCCGATGAAAGTAGATGGGCCCGCCCAAAAAACCCCTCCCGAAGGAAGGGTTGGGGGTGGGTTCGCTTTTTTCTTGCGCCGCAACCAACACGGCAGACAGGCCTCCCGAAAAGCCCCGCACAAGAACTCCCCGGCCCGCGCACCCGTACACCCTAATCCCCGCCAATGACCACCACCTCGTCAAACCCCTCCTTCACTTCACACGATGCCCCCCAGCGGTTCTTCAACCGCGACCTTTCCTGGCTTGAGTTCAACCGCCGCGTCCTCGCCCAAGCGGCAGACGACGCCATGCCGCTGCTCGAGCGGCTCCGCTTCCTCGCCATCTTCACCAGCAACCTCGACGAGTTCTTCATGAAGCGCGTGGGCCTGATCAAGCGCCAGATCCACGCCGGCCTCGAAACCCCCTCGCCCGACGGCCTCACCCCGCGCCATCAGCTCTCCGCCATCCGCGAATCCGTCGCCGACCTCACGCAGGAGCAGGCGCTCATCTACCACCAGAGCGTCCTGCCCGCCCTCGCCAAGGCCGACATCACGGTGCTCCCCTACACCGAGCTCTCGCCCAAAGACCGCACCTGGGTTGATGACTGGTACCGCCTCAACGTCTTCCCCGCCCTCACGCCCCTTGCCGTAGACCCCACCCACCGCTTCCCCTTCATCTCCAACCTTTCCGAGAACCTCGCCATCGTGGCCCGCACCGGCCGCCCCGGTGTAGAGCCCGCCACCGCACGCCGCGTCAACGGCAGGCCGCTGGACAAAAGCCCCGACAACCTCTTCGCACGCCTCAAGTTCCCCGCCACGCTTCGCTACTTCATCGCCCTGCCCAGCCGCGGCAGCGACAAGTCCTCCCGCTTCGTCGTCTTCCAGGACATCGTCCGCAACAACCTCGACGAGCTTTTCGCGGGCATGCTCATCGATCAGCAGGTCACCTTCCGCATCACCCGTTCCGCCGGCATCCAGAAGGACGACCTCGACACCGCCAACCTCCTGCAATCCATCGAGGCCGACCTCAAGCAGCGCCGCTTCGCCCGCGTGGTCCGCATGGAGATCGAGCCCGATGCACCCCCGCAGCTGCTCCGCTGGCTGCAGGACAAGCTCAGCCTCGACAAGCAGGACGTGTACGAGCGCCCCAGCAACGTCGACTTCCTCGCCGTCGCCGAGCTCGCCGACCTCGACCGCCCCGACCTCAAGCACAAGCCGTGGAAGGGCGTGGTGCCGCCGCGCCTCGCGCCCACCGTCCTGGGCTCCGTCGCCGAGAAGGCCTCCGCCGCCTTCTTCGCCTCCATCCGCAAGCAGGACATCATCTTCCACCATCCTTACGAGAGCTTCAACGCCAGCGTCGAGCGCTTCATCGCCGCTGCCGCGAGCGACCCCGACGTCCTCACCATCAAGCAGACCCTCTACCGCACCACGCCCGACTCGCCCTTCATCGAGAGCCTCGTCCGCGCCGCCGAGAACGGCAAGCAGGTCGCCTGCCTCGTCGAGCTCCGCGCCCGCTTCGATGAAGGCCGCAACGTCCGCTTCGCCCGCCAGCTCGAGAAGGCCGGGGTCCACGTCGCCTACGGCGTGCAGGGCCTCAAGACCCACTGCAAGACCAGCCTCGTCGTCCGCAAGGAGCGCCAGGGCCTGCGCTGCTACGCCCACTTCGGCACCGGCAACTACCACCCCAAGACTGCGCAGCTCTACACCGACATCGGCCTGCTCACCTGCGACCCCGAGATCACCCACGACCTCGTCAACCTCTTCAACTTCCTCACCGGCCTGGTCGCCACGCAGAGCTACAGCGCGCTCCTCGTCGCCCCGTTCAACATGCGGGCCCGCTTCAATGCCCTCATCGACCGCGAGATCGAGCTCGCCCGCAAGGGCAGGCCCGCCCGCATCATCGCCAAGATCAACTCGATGGAAGACCGCGACATGACCGAGCGCCTGTACACCGCCAGCCAGGCCGGCGTGCAGATCACCCTCATCGTCCGCGGCTTCTGCTGCCTGCGCCCCGGCGTCCCCGGCCTTTCGGACAACATCCGCGTCATCTCCGTCGTCGGCCGCTTCCTCGAACACTCCCGCATCTTCCACTTCGCCGCCGGCCAGGACGATCCGCTCGACGGCGACTGGTTCATCGCCTCCGCCGACTGGATGTACCGCAACCTCAGCAACCGCGTCGAAGTGGGCGTCCCCGTCCACGACCGCGAGGCCCGCGAACGCCTCAACCGCCTCATCAACGTCCACCTCGCCGACCACCGCCACGCCTGGGACCTCCAGCCCGACGGCCGCTCCATCCGCCGCGACCCCGCAACCCTCGCGGCCCCCGACTCCCCCGAAGCCCTCGGCACCTTCGAAACGCTGATGCGCGATGCGACGATGGGCTGACGCTTCAAACGAATCCTCTCCGCAGAGCACGTGCCACCGAGTTGTCTTCAACTCGGTTTTTTTCTTTCACGAACCATCACTCGGACGCGTTTCCCACCTGGTGACCCACCCCTTTATCATCCCCACCCATGCCCCCCCGCCTCCTCCTCCTCCTCGCCTTCCTCCTCTCCGCCCTCACCGCCCCCCTCCTCATCCCCCGCTTCGCAGACCGCTGGATCGCCCTCGACCTCCATCTCCGTGCCAGCGGCCCCGTCGCCTTCCGCTGGAGCAACCCCTCCACCTCCAACGGCCTCTGGCTCGATTTCAACGACCCACTCTTCATCTCCCGCGAAACCGCCCCCGACACCCGCACCATCCACCTCACCCACCGCCTGCCCTCCTACGCCATCGATGACCTCCGCATCGAAGCCCTCTCGGGCAGCGTCACCATCGCCAACCCCAAGGTCTACACCTACCTCCTCAACATCCGCCTGCCCACGCAAAGCCTCTCCTTCACCACCGCCAACCCCGTCACCCTCACGCCATCGCTCCCACCCACATGGCGCGTCGTCGGGTGGCGCGGCTTCCTGCTCTGCGGCAGCGCCGGCCTCGCCCTCACCCTCCTCTGGCTCACCATCCGCCGCGCCTTCCGCGCGCTCGATGCCCGCTTCAAGCCCGCCCTGCCCGCGCCCGGTTCCCGCCGCCTCACCCGCGCCACCATCGCCATCTGCATCGCCGCACCCATCCTCATGGCCCTCTGGCCACCGATGTTCCTCACCGCCGACACCACCGCGTATCTCCGCTTTGCGCACATCCTGCTCAACATCGGCACCATCGACCACTTCGACGGCTGGCGACTCCCCGGTTACGGCCTCATGCTTGCGCCCTTCATTGCCGCGCTGCGCGACTACGCCCCTGCCGTCGGCGCACTCCAGGCCCTCATGGGCATCGCCACAAGCCTGCTCGTGTTCGCGATGCTCCGTCCCCGCCTCCCCCGCCCCTGGCCCCACGCCGCCGCCGTCATGGTCGCGATAGACCCCGTGCTCCTGGGCTGGCAGCGCTTCGTGATGGCCGAGACCGCCTCCGCCTTCTGCATCACACTCGGCGCCTGGCTCTTCCTCCGCCTCGCGCCGTGCACCCCGCACACACGTGCGCACACCCTCCCGCGCACACTCGCCACCGCTGCCGCGCTCGCGGCCACCTGCACCGCCGCGATCCTTCTCCGCGGCAACAACCTCATCGTGCCCACCGTCCTCCTCGCCGCGCTCCTCTGGTGCGCCCTCCTGCACAAACGTCGCGACCTCCTCGCCGCTGCCGCGACCACCGCAGCACTGATCGGCCTCGCGCTCCTGCCGCTCTTCATCCTCAACCACCAGCACTACGGCCGCTTCACCCTCACCGTCGGCAGCAACTTCACGCGCTCCCTCTTCAGTTGGGAGAACGAGACCACCGACTGGAACCAGTGCGGCACGCTCTCGCTCGATGAGTTCCGCGCCTTCCGCGACTACGAACGCAACAACCCGCTCACCGACTGGGATGTGATGGGCTGGATCGCCAAAACCCACACTGTGCCCGTCCCCCCCGGTGCGCCCGAATGGCTCGCCATGGACATCCGCGCCGGCGCGCTCGTCGATGAATCCCTCGCCCGGCTCGGCACCGTCTTCACCCGCCGCCAGTACCAGGCCTCGCTCGCGCTGCTGGGCATCCCCGTCGCCGAACCCTTCTATGCACTGGGTGGCACATGGGGCCTCTTCGCGCAGCTCATGGGCCGCGACTACCACCGCACCTCCACCAACTTCGACTTCACGCTCGACAAGTTCCCGCCCGACATGCAGTCGCTCATCATGCGCAGCACGCACGATGTCTCGTGGCTGCGCACCTCGAAACTTGCCCACGCCTATGCCTACTGGTTCGACCTGTGGAAGTGGTGGCGCACCATCCTCGGCATCGCCTTTCTCATCGCACTCGCCCGTTTGCTCGCCCTGGGCCGCTGGGCCTTCGCCGCGATCGGCCTCGTTGTGCTGGGCAACATCATCGGCGTCCCCATCCTCACCTACGCCGCCGAATACCGCTACGCCGCCCCCTTCTACCCGCTATTGGCCGTGACCATCGCGCTGGGCCTGTCTCGCACAACCTCAAAGCGGGCAAGTTGAACGCAGAGAAGGACGCAGAGGACACATGGGAGGCGGAGGGGAACAGGGGAAGAAGGGAGGATGATGGGGCTCTTGACGTTTGTCATGATTGGCGCATGGAAACGCCCCCGCGGCAGCGCGGGGGCGTTGTGATTGGGGGACAGGATTTGGCGCGAAATTAGACGGTCACGCCGCGGCGGCTCTCATCGAGCAGGCGGCGCAGCACGGTCTGAAGGACGCCGCCGTTGCGGTAGTACTCGACTTCGACCGGCGTATCGATGCGGCAGCGGGTGGTGAAGTCGATGCGCTTGCCGTCGGCCTTGGTGGCGGTGACGCGGACATCGCAGCGGGGCTCGAGCGGGTCGGGCAGGAAGATGTCGAAGGTTTCGCTGCCGTCAAGGCCGAGGCTGGCGGCGGTCTGGCCTTCGGAGAAGTTGAGGGGGAGCACGCCCATGCCGACGAGGTTGCTGCGGTGGATGCGCTCGAAGCTCTCGCTGATGACGGCGCGGCAGCCGAGCAGCAGGGTGCCCTTGGCGGCCCAGTCGCGGCTGGAGCCCATGCCGTAGTCCTTGCCCGCGAGGACGACGAGGGGCGTGCCCTCGGCCTTGTAGTTGACGCTGGCGTTGTAGATGTACTCGATGTCGCCGGGAGACTTTGAGCCGCCCGAAGCGAGCTTGGCGAGATTGGACATGTCGCGCGTCCAGCCGCCCTCGCGGATTTTGCCGGTTGCGGGGTCGAGGGCGAGCTTGTTCTTGACGCGGACGTTGGCGAAGGTGCCGCGGGTCATGATGCGGTCGTTGCCGCGGCGGCTGCCGTAGCTGTTGAACATGCTCTTGGGGACATCGAGGGACTTGAGGTATTCGCCCGCGGGTGATTTTTCGGCGATGTCACCGGCGGGGGAGATGTGGTCGGTGGTGACGGAGTCGGCGACGTAGACGAGGCACTTGGCGCCGCGGATGGGCTGGATGGCGCGGGGGCTCTCGGTCATACCGGTGAAGTAGGGAGGGTTCTGGATGTAGGTGCTGGCGTCGTTCCAGGGGTAGAGGTCGCTCTCGCTGATGGGCACGGCGTTCCAGGTGGGGTTGCCGGTGAAGACATTGGCGTACTGCGTGCGGAACTGGTCGGGGGTGACGGCCTGGGCCTTGACGGCCTGGACCTCGGCATGGGTGGGCCAGATGTCCTTGAGGTAGACGGGCTTGCCGTCCTTGCTGGTGCCCAGGGGCTCGGTGGCGAGGTCGATCATTACGGTGCCTGCGATGGCGTAGGCGACACAGAGCGGGGGGCTGGCGAGGTAGTTGGCCTTGACGCTCTGGTGGACGCGGCCCTCGAAGTTGCGGTTGCCGCTGAGGACGCTGGCGACGACGAGGTCGCCCTCTTTAATGGCGGCTTCGACCTCCTCGGGCAGAGGGCCGGAGTTGCCGATGCAGGTGGTGCAGCCGTAGCCGACGGTGTTGAAGCCCAGGGCGTCGAGGTCTTCGGTGAGGTTGGCTTTGTTGTAATACTCTGTGACGACTTTGGAGCCGGGGGCGAGGGAGGTCTTGACCCAGGGCTTGCGGGTGAGGCCCAGGGCGCGGGCCTTGCGGGCGACGAGGCCCGCGGCGATCATCACATCGGGGTTGCTGGTATTGGTGCAGCTGGTGATGGCGGCAATGACGACCGCGCCGTGGGTGATGGTGCTGGAGGCGGTTTCGCCTTCTACATCGGCGGGCGTGGTCTGGTTGTCGGACTTCACGTGCTTGACGGTGCCACTGGCGCCGAAGATTTTGTCGGCGGGCAGGCCGAAGGCGGTGTTGCTCAGGGGTGCCCCGAGGCTCTTGAGGAACTCGCCCTTGATGTCCTTGAGCAGCACGCGGTCCTGCGGGCGCTTGGGGCCGGCCATGGAGGGCTGGATGGTGGCGAGGTCGAGCTCGATGAGGTCGGTGAACTCGGGCTCGGTGATGCCCGGCTGCCAGAACATGCCGTTGGCCTTGCAGTATTTTTCAACGAGCTCGACGGTGGCGTCATCGCGCCCGGTGAAGCGGAGGAAATCGAGGGTGATCTGGTCGATGGGGAAGAAGCCGATGGTCGCGCCGTACTCGGGGGCCATGTTGGCGATGGTGGCGCGGTCGGGGATGGAGAGCGCGGCAAGGCCCTCGCCGCAGAACTCGACGAACTTGTCAACGACGCCGCGCCGGCGGAGGATCTGTGTGACGGTGAGCACGAGGTCGGTTGCGGTGGCGCCCTCGGGCAATCTTCCCTTCAGCCGGAAGCCGATGACATCGGGCGTGAGCATGTAGATGGGCTGGCCGAGCATCACGGCCTCGGCCTCGATGCCGCCGACGCCCCAGCCGACGACGCCCAGGCCGTTGACCATGGTGGTGTGGCTGTCGGTGCCGACGCAGGAATCGGGGTAGGCCGTGGCATGGCCGTCGATGATGCGCGACCACACGCCCTTGGCGAGGTACTCGAGGTTGACCTGGTGGACGATGCCGGTGGCGGGGGGCACGACGCGGAAGTTGCTGAGGCTCTGCTGGCCCCACTTGAGAAACTCGTAGCGCTCGCCGTTGCGTTCGAACTCTTTTTCGGCGTTGATGGTGAGGGCCGTGCTGGTGCCGAAGGCGTCGACCTGCACGCTGTGGTCGATGACCAGGTCGCACGGCACGAGCGGGTTGATGGCGGAGGGGTCGCCGCCCAGGGCCTTCATCGCATCACGCATCGCGGCAAGGTCTACCACGCAGGGGACGCCGGTAAAGTCCTGCAGGACGACGCGGCCGGGCATGAAGGGGAGCTCTTCCTTGACGGGGGCCTTGGCGTTCCAGTTGGCCAGGCCGGCGACATCATCGGCGGTGACGATGAAGCCGTCGAGGTTGCGGAGCATGGCCTCGAGCAGCACCTTGATGGAGAAGGGGAGGCGGTCGACGTGGCCGATGTTCTGGCGTTTGAGCGCGTTGAGGTCGTAGTAGGTGACGGGGCCGGAGGATGTGGTGAGGGTGGCGCGTGCGTTGAAGGGGTCGGGGCGGGGCATGGGGGGGAACTCCCGGGGGGTGCGAAAAGCAGTGTGTGTTTCTACGGCAACTATCGCCGCAACTTAGACATGAATCCAATCAATGACAATGCGATAGTTCATTACTATTTTTTATCATTCGCCTTTGCGTGGCACCGGGCTTCGGCCCGGTGTTCCCCGCTACGCTCACAGCCTTATGAAGCGCGAGCGCCGGTCCAAGCACGCGGATGACGCCGCACCCCTCACGCCCAGCGAACTTGCCCAGGCGCTTGCCGCGGTGCCCAAAGCCCGGGCCGCATGGGAAGCCCTGACGCCAATTGCCCGCCGCGACTACACACGCTGGATTGAGTCGGCCAAGCGGGAAGACACACGCCAACGCCGGGTCGCGATTGCGTGCGAGAACCTCGCGGCAGGAAAGCGGCGGCCCTGCTGTTACGCCGTCGTCCCGATGGACTTCTACAAGGCGTTGGGGGCCGCGCCGGTCGCGCGGGGCAAGGGCGCGAAGGCGCGATGGAGCGATCTTTCGCCCACTGAGAAGAGAGACTTCGTTGATTGGATCGACGCCGTACCGGAACGCGAAGAGCGCACGAGCAGGATCGAGCGGGTCTGCGCGATACTCGCGGCGGGGGAGCGAAAGCCGCCGGTGGCGTGATGGTTGTTGGGTCGGCGGTGGCTGCGCCGGCGGCACGTGCCTCACGAGCGCGTGTCGCCCGGCTTGCGGCGGCTGATCTGCACCAGTGAGGCATAGAAGACTTTGGCTGCCGCGCTCATCCCGATGTCTCGGCGGCGGGCGATGCCCAGCGTGCGGGAGAGTCGGCCGTCCCTGCATGTCAGTCCCTCGCCGTCTCCCAGTCCAAAACGTGAGACAAAGCCGACGCCGATGCCTGCCGCGACCATCTGTTTAATTGACTCGATTGAGCGCAGCTCCATGACGACGTTAAGGGGGACTCCTGCCGCGGCGCTGGCGAGGTCGATCATTTCTCGCACCGCGGTGCCGGCCTCAAAGGCCACGACCGACTCCCCGGCGAGGTCGGTCCAGCGGAACTGCTTCTTATCCCGCAGCGGGTGCTTGGCGGGGACGATGAGCCGCAGCTCATCCTCGACGAGGGGCACTTCCACCAGGTCTCGCGCCAGGCGTGCTTCAAGGGGCAGCGTAATGATGCCCAGATCGAGTTCGCCCGCCAGCACTGCCGCGGCAACCGCGCTGCTGCCCGCCTCGCGCACATAGAAGCGCAGGCCGGGGTGGGCGGCGCGGACGGTGGAGACGACGCGGGGGAGGAGGTCGGTGGTGGCGGTGGCGCCGCCGCCGACGCGGATGCTGCCGCGCTCGAGGCCGACGACTTCGCGCACAGCGCGGATGGCGCCGTCGGCGCGGCGGACGGTGTCTTCGGCGGCGGAGAGGAAGACGCGGCCGGCTTCGGTGAGTTCAACGCCTCGGCCAGTGCGGTGCAGCAGGTCGGCACCGACCTCGGCCTCGAGCTTGCGGAGGGCGGCGGAGAGGGCGGGCTGGGTGACGCCCAGCGTGCGGGCGGCGCGGGTCATGTGGCCCGCGGCGGCGATGGCGATGAAGTAGCGGAGGGGCGTGAGTTCCACGCGCGGAGTCTACGAGCGAACGCGCGCAACAAAAAACCCGCCGGCAGAGCCGACGGGCTGTTCAATGTCAAGAGGGCTCTCTCAGCAGAGCTTGATCAGGCCTTCACGGCTTCCGCAATCATCCAGGATGGGCGGGCGGCGGCCTCGTCGCTGGGCTGCACGTGGACCTTGCGGCCGCGGAAGATCACGTGGCCGTTGGCGACGGAGAAGAGGGTGTCGTCCTTGGCGCGCATGACGTTGAAGCCGGGGAGGAAGGGGGTGCCGACCTGGCGGACGATGATCGAGCCGGGCTGGCAGACTTCGCCGCCGTAGAGCTTGATGCCGCGGTATTGCGGGTTGCTGTCGCGGCCGTTCTTGGTCGAACCCTGGCCCTTTTTGTGTGCCATGACGGAAAACCTCGGAAAAGGCCCGGGCGAGGCCGGGCGGGTGCAGATCGAGAGTGGGAGGAAGGGTAGACAGGGAAGGGGCTTGGGTCTAGGGGGGGATCTGGAGGCGAACTAGGCAGAGCGGAAGACCGTGGCGCTGCCGGCGGGGCCGAACACGCTGTTGATGCGGGAGACGGTGAGGGTGCCATCGGCGAGGGCTTGGGCCGGTTTGATGCGTATACCGCCCTCCAGCGGCACGCGGAAGCGGCGGGTGATGGGGCGGTTGTCCACGGTGGCCTTGATGGTCACGCCGGCGGTGCCTGTCTGGATGGTGGGGATGAGGTCCAGGCCGCTGAGGCCGGGGCGGGGGTTGAGCATCAGTCGCTGCGCGGCCTGCAAGGGCACGCCGGTGATCTGGGTGCTCACGGTGTCCTTGCCGACGCCGAGCTTGCTGGTGAACTCGAGGGTCACGGTCTGGTCGCGGCTGCTGGTGATGTTGACCGTGGTGCGGCTGGTGCCCAGGTCTGCAACCTCGAACTTGCCGGTGGACTGCACGCGCTGGCGCACGGCGGTGACGGCAGCGCCCTCGACGCGGATCTCGCCCAGGCCGTGCTTGACGCCATAGCGCAAGGCCGCGCCCGCGGCCGTGCGGACGGAGTGGTTGAAGCTGCTTGAAGCGAGGGGTGCCAGCAGGGCGGCGAGTTCTTTGCGGACGCTGGCTGTGAGCTCGGCGGAGATGGCCGGGTCGTTGAGGGCGTACTGCGGCGCGCGATCGAGAAGCCTTGACTGCACGACGGGGTGGGTGCGCAGCGGTGCGGTGATGCCGCGGATTCCGGTGGCGCTGATGAGCTCGCGCATGCTGAGGCTGGCGACCGCGCGCGGGTCGAAGCGGGGGCCGGTGCCCTGGAAGTTGGGGTTGTCGCCGCCGCGGCGCATGAGCACCTCTCCGGGGATGGTGCCTTTGGTGCGGGGCGGGATCACCGGCACGCGGATGCCAGGGACGCGCGAAGCGGGGGTGACACGGCGCACGGCAGGGGTGCGGGCATCGGCAAGGGTGGGGCGGCGGGCGTCGTAGCCCTTGAAGGGCACGAAGTAGCCGTCGAGGTGGCGGCCGGCCTTGAGGTCGGCGATGGCTCGGTCGCCGGAGGCGTCGATGTCCCTGCCGCTGGGGTCGGTGAGGCCGATGGTCTCGGTGCCTTCGCCCAGGATGATGATGGTTCCGGCGAGCAGGAGGAGGATGGCGTCCCAGATGGGCGTGCGTGGGCGGGAGTTGAGGAGGCAGAAGGGCATGTAGTGGAGGCGACCGCCGGTCCATTCGCCGCCGCGGTAGGTGGAAGCGCCGACGTACTCAAAGCGGTTGGCGTTGGGATCGACGGTGAGGGTCTTGAGGGCGTTGGGGAAGTTGGGGTCGCAGATGGTCATGCGCCATGGGTTGGTGGAGCTGTCCCAGGCGACGGGGAGGATGCAGTGGGGTGCGCCGCTGAAGTCGGCGTTCTGCGCGACGCAGAGGACGGGGTGGTCGCCGCGGCTGAAGGCGTTGCGGGTTTCGGTGAAGACGTCCTTGGGGTCGTGCGTGTTGCCGGTGATGAACTCGCCGACGAACCACCAGATAGCCTCGGCGCCGACCTGGTAGCAGTGCTTGATGTTGAACTCGTTTTTGACGGTGCTCCAGGTGGTGAAGCGGTTGATGGGGAGGCCAAAGAGGCTCATGAACTTGCGGGCGTAGATGGCTTCGAGGGACATGCCGAAGCAGTTGCCGTTGCCGGCGATGCCCTTGACGACCAGCTCGTAGAATGCCTTCTCGAGCCAGTCGGTGAGGTCCCACCACTCTGAGTCGCTGTCGACATCGCGGAACGCGCTGGCGTACTGGGCATAGCTGATCGTCGCGGTGCCCTGGTTGGTGACGCCCCAGAACTTTTCAGTCTCGGTGAGGCGGGCGAAATCGACCTGCGGCTTCACGGACCAGCTGATGTTGTTGACCATCGAGAAGTGGCCGGATTCGAAGATGCCGGTGTTGGTGCGCATGCCCCAGCCGTCGGCCATGGTCAGGTCGTGCGAATAGAAGCCCAAGTGGTCGTCGCCGCCGCCGAAGGGCGCGCCGTCGTCGCTCTCCCACACATCGATCGTGAGGCGGACGGTCTTGCCCGGCGCGTTGGGGACGACGACATTGGGGATGGTGAGGTTGAGGTTGCGGCTGTTGTTGCCGCCAAAGTCGCCGCTGGAGGGGTGGCGCTGGTTGTAGACGACGGTGCCGCCGACGGTAAGGGTGACGCGGAAGTAGAGGTCGTTCTGGCCCATGAAAGCGCCCTCGCTCTCCTGGGTGTTGATGCGTCCGATGAAGACCTTGAAGGGGCGCGCGACGATGATGCCGTCGAAGGTTCCGAACCACAGGATGCTGGCGTTCTGGAAGGTGTTGAAGCGTGCGCCGCCCGCGCCGGGGATGCTGCCCTCGTCGGAGGTTGGGAAGCCCAGGTCGGAGGCGGGCCCGCCGAGTTCGGCGTACTTGCGGCGGATGTCGCCGTGGACTTCAAAGGCGCCTGTGGAAGAACTCCAGAAGATCGTGGCACCCTCGAACTCCGAGGATTTGCCGATGATGGTGCTGCCGCGTTTGACGTCGGATTCGTTGGTGACAGGGAATCCCCACATCCCAACGCCGCCGGTGGCGAGGAACTTGGCGAGGATCGCGCCATGAACCTCAAAGGCGCGCGTGGCGTTGGTGCGGTAGTACATGCGTGAAAACTGGAACTCCTGCTGCAGCCCACCGGGGACGCCGGAGGCGGGGAGCACGGGGAAGCCCAGCGCGAGCGACTCGCCGAGGTTCTCGTAGGCCAGGTAGATGCGGCCGGTGACGGGGACTGCGCCGGTGCCCCCGCTCCAGTAGATCGCGCCCTTGGTGAAGACACTCTTGCGGCCGCCGCCGCGCGTGGTATTGGATTCGTCGGACACGAGGTAGCCGAGGCTGGAGCGCACGGCGGCGTTTGAGTTGTACAGCGCGTAGATGGCGCCGTGCATCTCGAAGGCTGCGCCGACGGAGTCGTGGTACATCAGCAGGCCCGCCTGGCATGGCTGGATATATGCGCCGGTTGCGACGTTGTAGGCGGGGCGCGCGGTGGGTTCGCCCAGCGCAATGCGGGGGCGGACCAGCTCCCACTTGTATGAGCAGAACCACTCGGCCGTCGTGCGGGCTTCATCCAGTCGGCTGAGGATCGCGGCAGGAACTTCGTTGTTCCACTGCAGCGCGGCGATCTTGCCGTTGAAGTGGTTGCGCACCCCGTCAACCCAGGTGCCCAGGTAGAGCCTGTTGCCGGCGAGGGACATCAGCGTGCCCTGCGGGAAGGCGTGTACGGAGACCAGTTGATCGTTGATGAACAGGCCAACGGTGTCGTTGTCGAAGGCAAGGTCGGCGGTGTACCACACGCCGGGGCGCAGGGCTGGGGAAAAGCGCGTGGTGCAGCCGCCCCAGCCGTGGGCGTTGGTGCCAACGGTGGCTGAGAGAATGATGTCGCCGGCGGTGGGGCTGGCGGTCAGGAACATGGCAAAGGGGACGCCGGTGGACTCCACCAGGTTCTGGCGGTCTGTGATCGGCGCGTTGGCCTGAAACACAACCCGCAGGCAGAAGGCTGTTCTGCTCGGGGTCTCGGCGGCTCCGCCAAGGGAAATCGATCCTTTGCCCGAGGCTCCGAGATCGATCGCGGCCGCGAGGTCGCCCAGTGGTGTGGCACCGGGCCCGGGCACGACGGTGACATTGGTCAGCGTCATCGGCAGCGTGCCGTCGGGGTTGGTGGCGGGGCTGCCGGAGAAACGATAATCGACGATGGTGCTCATGGGACGGTGTCCTTCAATGGGAGCGACCCTCTCGGCCACGTGGTCATGGCCTCAGTGCGTGGCAACGACCAGCACACCCACGCGGGTGCTCTGTCGGTTGCCGCAGTTTGCGAAAGATGGGAAAGGTTCCCAAACCCATGTTGCCCAGACTATCAGGCAATGCGGACTTCACAATGAGATTTGGGGGTGAGGGAGGCGGGGGCGGTTCGCGGCGGGCGTGCTTCGTCCACGCACTCGCGGAGGGCGCGCAGCGCAAGGTCTTGGCGGTCAGCAGTTTGGCGTGGCCAGCACCGGCGCGCGGATTCGCGGTGGCACTGAGGGGCGCGCCATTAAAGTTGGGGAAAGCTCCCGCGGGGCGTGCGGATTTAGCGCATGACCCAGCGCTTCTCGATCATCGGGAAGGGCTTGGCACCGGGCTGCTGGATCTCGCCGTTGGGCTGGTAGCGGAGCATGAGGGTTTTGCGGAGGGTGACTTTGGTGGGCTTGCCCGTCTTGGCGTCGGTCACGTCGATGGACTTGGTTTCGCCGCTGAAGCCAGCGCCGTAGAGCTCGAGCTCGGAGAAGTGCAGCGTGGGGGCGGGCCACACCACGAGGCCTTCTTTGGCGTTGCCCTCGCCCTGGAGCAGCATGCCGACGATGCTGATCTGGTCTTCCAGCATCTTGTTGTCGAGGCGTTCGAGCAGTTCGCGCGTGACGGCGGCGGGGACATCGCGCCCTGAACGCAGGACGTGGCCCTTGTCGTCCGCGAGGTCGAACGAGGGGGTGAAGAGCATGTCCTTGCCGCTGGTGTTGGTGACGGTGTAGGTGAAATAGAAGTAGGACTTGAGGCCTTCGCCGGTGTCAATGCTGGCGTAACGCAGTGGTCCGGGCTCGATGGTGAGTTCCCAGCGGCGCGGGATGGGGTCGGGCTCGGGGCCCATGCCGATGGCGGCGCCCAGGCCGGTGAGGGCTGAGAGGGCGAGGGCCGCGGCACCGCACCAGCGGAAGAACGAGCGGCGGCTGAGGTTGCCGCGGAACGGAGATTGGCGGGTTTGCATCATGATCGTCCTCGGTGCGATGGGAGAAGTAAAAACCCGGCGGGCAGAATCAATCCGGGCTGAGCAGTCTACAAGTGGATTCTGACGCGTCAAACCGTGTACCGTTGCCACCCGTGAGCAGTTCCGGCAAAAATCCCCAGACTGACGATGGCGCGTCCCTCCCCGGGGCCCTTCCTGGGGTTGCCGCGCCGGGCTCGTCGGTGACCCCGGTCAGGGTAGCCACCGACCTTGTGCTGTCCGCGGCCCGTCGGCTGGTGAGCCAATCGAGCAATGACATCGAAGCGGCGGCAAAGCGGCTGGTGGCCTCGGCGCCGGGGCATGGGATTGATCTTTCGCTGCTGTGGGCCACGGTTGAGGGGGCAGCGCCCCTTGCCCAGGTTCGCCAGGCGTGCCTGGCGGTGCCGGGGGCGGGGCGAACCGCCATGCTGTTTGTCAGCGAGCCCCCGGCCGAGGGAGACGCGGCAACGGCCCTTGAGGAGCGGGTGGGGCTGATTCAGGCCGCGTGCGGGCATCTGGCGGCCACCATGCTCAGCCGCGTGCAGATTGCCCAGGCCCTGCCCGATCCGGCGGAGCCGTGGTTTGTGGAGGCGCTGACGGCGGCGGCGTTTACGCGGGTGGGGAACCTGAGTTATCTGCGGCGGGGGGGTGGAAGCCTGCCGCGGGCGTTGCGGCACGGCACACCGCCCGACGATGTGAGGCTGGTGCGGGTGAGCGACCTGCCCAAGAGCGGGGTGGATGCGCTGCTGGTGGAGGCGATGGACCGCTCATACATGGACACGCTGGACTGCCCGGAACTGTGCGGGCTGCGCGAGACGCGGGACATCCTGGCATCGCACCGGGATACCGGTCGGTATGACCCCTCTTCGTGGTGGTTGGTGTTCGAGGGTGATGAGCCGCAGGGATGCGCGCTGTTCAGCCCCTGCCCGGACGCGGCGACGGCGGAACTGGTGTACCTGGGGCTGTCACCAAGCGTGCGTGGGAGGGGGCTAGGGAAGCACCTGCTGGCCCTAGGGATTGAGGAGGTCAGGCGTCGGCACCCGACATGGCCGATGACGTTGGCAGTTGACCAGCGGAACACCCCCGCATTGGGGTTGTACAAGGCGTTTGGGTTCCGGAGTTTCGGCGAGCGGGTGGCGTATGTCAGGCCGTTGCAAGAACTTGTGGCGTGATTTTGCATGAATGTTTACTCATGCGCATCTTTACCACCATTTATGCACAGGGTTGTGGCGATGGTGTGTAACTTTTTTTTCGCATCGCTAACTCGTTGCGCAGACCGCACGAAATGACAAGCGCCAACAGGTGCAGTGGTGTGAACCAAACCTTCGCACGTTGAATGCCTCGGGAACGTCTCGTACCTTGTCCCTTGCACCAGTCGTCCGCGGCAACGCGGGTGCGACGGGTGGTTTTCGTGGTGGATTGCGGTCACGGATGGACCCTCAGACGGACGCACAGGCGGGGGCTTTCTTTGCACCCCGCACCCGGCTCCCAACAAAGGAGAAACGGCGGCCTGAGAAGCAGGTGCGCTGTCGGTGCGCGGCCGTCTGAGCAGTGAAGGACTCGTTCACATTCCGGGGTTCATGGGGAAGAACACCCCGGCCCGCCAGAGGACGGCAGGCCGGGAACGGCTGTGGCGCGCGCACAGCTCTCCATGGATCACAGGCGTCTGGTCCGTTGAAAGGGCGCTCGTGGAGACGAGCATCACGTCGGCTATCGAACACAACCCCGCGCCGGGCCGCGGCGCTGGTGAAACGCAGGGAGAACCCCGCAAGCCCCGTGGGTTTGCGGCCAACAGTGTGGATGAGGTGCTGCGTCGGCTGGAGCTTGACGTGGGGCACGACAAGGTGCAGCGGTACTTCAACGGTCAGACGCGCTTCGCGATGACCGACAACCGGCTCGACATCATCGTGGCGTCGGGGTTCCTGGCGCAGTTCCTGGATCGCCAGTTCGGCGACAGCCTGCGGCGTGCCGCGGCTTCTGATACGCCCGACACGCCGCAGGTGCAGGTGAGCTTTCAGGTTGACCGCGCGGCGTTCGAGCCCTCGGCGCCCGCGCCGGCGGCGAAGGCCCCGGTGCGGCACCGCCCACGCCCCAAGCCGTTGGGCCGCTTCCGCTTCGACACCTTCATTGTGGGGGCGAGCAACCGGCTGGCGCACGCCGCGGCAATGCGCGTGGCCGATGAGGAGGCCAACCCCGCGCCGCTCTTCCTGCACGGCAGCTGCGGGCTGGGCAAGACGCACCTGCTGCACGCCATCGCGGGGCGGTTCCCCGAGGTGCGACCGGGGGCGCACGTCAAATACACCACGGCCGAGGCGTTCACCAACGAGTTCATCACGGCGATTCGCACGGGGAAGGTCGATGCGTTCCGCAAGACGTACCGCAAGGTGGACCTGCTGTGCATCGACGATGTTCACTTCCTTGCGAGCAAAGAGCAGACGCAGACGGAGATGATGCACACGTTTGATGCCATCGGCCTGGATGGCGCGCGGGTGGTGCTGGCGAGCGATGAGCACCCGCGGGACATCCGAAAATTGAGCGAGAAGCTGGTGTCGCGCTTCATGGCGGGCGCTGTGGTGCGGATCGACACGCCCGATGAGGAGCTGCGGGCGCGCCTGCTGGCCTCGATCGCGGACAGCCGCGGCATGCAGCTGGACGAGGCGGCGATGAAGCTGATCTGCGAGCGGACAGCGCGGTCGATCGGGTCGCTGGGCGGGTTCGGCGGTTCGGTGCGCGAGCTTGAGGGGCTGCTGAACCAGGTTGAGGCGGTACACCGCCTGCTGCCGGATTGCGGCGTGGCGGATGGGCGCATCGGCGTGGGGCTGGTGCGGCGGGCCCTGGGGCTGACCGGGACGGAATCTCCCACGGGCGCGAGCCCATCGCCCGCGCTGCGTCCGCGCCGGCCCATCGCGGCGCAGACGATCGTGGCGGAAGTCTGCCGCGCGTTGTGCGTGGACCTGTCGGACTTCATGGGTAAGGGCCGTCACCCGCGGGTGGTGCTGGCACGCTCGCTGACGGCGTACATCTGCCGCAGGCTGACGACGCTGAGCTTCCCGGAGATCGCGCGTGCGATGGGGCGGGGCAATCACTCGACGGTGATCACGGCGCACCGGCGCGTGGAGCGGGACCTGGCGCGCAAGGGCGAGCCGCTGGCGGGAGAACTGGTGCCGAATCACTCGGGCAATACGCTGAGCGAGGTGATCGAGGCGATTTCGCGGCACATTGTGCGGGGGGCGACTGGGTTGTAGGGCGGGTCGGTGGTGAGCGATAGAAATACGGCGTGGCGGTTGTGCCGGTGGAGCGGGACGCGATGTTCGGGGGCGCACGTCCGATGCTTGCGCATCGGGCTCGTAAGGCGCACCGGGCTCGTTGTTACACGGTGACCAGTGGGTCTTGGTCGACGTCGCTGATGAGCACCTGGAGGTTGGGGAGGAGGTGCTTCATGCGGTCGGCGAGGCGGGGGAGGTAGCCGCGTTCGGTGCTGGTGTGGTTGCCGAGGATCAGGGCCATTCCGGCGTTGAGCGCGCCCAGAACCTCGTGGTGCTTCATCTCGCCGGTGACGAAGAGCTCGCAGCCTTCATCGCGGGCGAGGCGTGAGAGCGATGCGCCAGAGCCGGGCACGACGCCGATGCGCGTGATGGGGTTGTCGGCGCCGGGCAGGGCGTAGCGCAGGCGCTCGCGGTTGAGGAAACCCTTGAGGCGGTGGGCGAGGTCGGCGACGGTGGTGGGCTTGTCGAGGACGAGCCGGCGACCGCTGCCTGCGTGGCGGCGCGGCTGCGCCACCAAGGGGTACACATCGATGGCGGGCTCGTCGTAGGGGTGGAAGCGGCGGACGAGTTCCATGACGAGGGGGAGGGCGGCCTTGCCGCAGACCATCTCGAGGCGGACTTCGGAGACGCGCTCCATCGAGCCGGGGCGGCCGATATTGGGGCGGGATTCGGAGCCGGGGATGAAGGTGCCGGTGCCGGGGGTCTCGAAGGAGCAGAGGTGGTAGGTGCCGATGAGCCCCGCGCCGCCGCTGGCCAGGGCGTTGCGGATGTTCTCGACATCCACGGGCTGCATGAAGGTCACGATCTTGACCTCCTGCGAGCGCGGCAGGCGGGCGTGGGGCGTGAGGGCGCGGCAGTCGCCCGCGATGCGGCCGGGCTCGCCGCCCGAGAGCCCTTCGCACAGCCAGTCTGTCACGCCGCCGGGCACGTTGTCGAGGGCGGTGTGCGGGGAATAGATGGCGATGCTGGACTCGATAGCCCGCAGGATGACGCGCTGGCGGGGTGTGGCGTCGGTCACGCGGTTGAGGGGCTCAAAGATCGGCGGGTGGTAGGCGATGATCGCGCTGCACCGCGCGGCAATCGCCTCGTTGAGGACGCCCTCGGTCAGGTCGATGGTGAGCAGGACGGGCCCCGTCATCTCGCGGTCGCGCCCGCCCACCAGCAGGCCCACCTTGTCCCACTCCTCGGCGTACTCGAGGGGCGCGATCTTCTGCATGATGGCGGTGAGGTCGGGGATGCGCATGGTGGGGGTCCCCTGGGGGGAGGGTAGTTGGGGGGGAGGGTGCGTGGGAGGAGTCCTCCCTTACGGCTGTGATCCCCTTCATCCTTACAGTTGCTCGAAGCCAGCCCCGGCCACCTCCCTCGGGGAGGGGAGTATTTTCTGAGGCTCGGGCGGGGCGTGGGCCGATACAGCCGATTGCTCCTCGGGACGGGGGAGGGCTATGGGCCAGGGAGGGCCATGAATAAGTTGATACGACAAGCCGCGGCAGTGGGGGGCGAGCCTGAAGATGTTCATGGCGGTGGGTTGGTGTGCGCCGGCGCGGTAAGCGGGCGTTCGCTGGGCGCAACGCTGCTGAGCGCGGGGTTGTGCGTGGTGATGCTGAGCGGGTGCGCGGACCCGGGCCCGGCGATGCCGGCGGACATTGTGCGGGCGACGACCCAGCCGCCCGCGCGCCCGATCGCGGTGCCCCTGGCGACCCCGGCCCCGGCGCGAGAAGCGGCGGATGCGACACCTGATACATCGCTGGAGCGGCTGGCGGAGTCGAGCGGGCAGCCGTTCTTTCTGCCTGCTCCGCGGGGGGATGGGACAACCCGCAGCGTGATTGAGCAGGCGGCGGACCAGTCGGTGGATGTGCAGGCGCTGCTGGATGCGGGGAAGATTGAGCGGGCGGAGCCTGCGGTTGTGGCGGTGCTGCCGCATATCCCGCCGCCGCCGCTGGATGATCCGACGAACCCGGGGTTTGTGGGGCCGACGCAGCGGCTGGGCAGCGATGATGCGGCCACATTTGATCCGCTGCTGGATATGGCGCAGCGGATGGCGGCGATGCTGCGGCCCGGCGAGGGTCGTCTGAGCCTGCCGCCGGCGTTGGCGCTGGGGCCAATTGAGTTCATTGAGCCGGGCGTGCTGGCGGACCTTGAGTCTCCGGACAATGTTCTGGGCGTGAAACTGGACGCGGCAGACCGCGAGACGCTGGTTGCAGCGCGGGATGAGATCCTGGCGAACCCGGACATGGCGAACGAGGCGCTGGTGCAGGCGCTGGCGAAGCTGTCGCCGCCGCCGGTGCTGAAGGTGGCGCGGTCGGTGCTGTGCTCAAACGTGACGAGCTTCGGGCACTATCAGCCGTTTACCAGCGAGACGTTCCTGATGGATCGGCCGCTGGTGGTGGTGGTGTACCTTGAGCTGGAGGGCTTCCTCTCGCGGCCGGCGCGGGAGACGGACCCGGCGGTGCAGCCGGGCGGGGGGCCGCAGTACTCGGTGGACTTGACGCAGTCGCTGACGTTGTTTGATGATTCGAGCGGGCTGCAGGTGTGGCACCGGCCGGCGCAGGCAATCGTGGAAACCAGCCGCAACCGGCGGCGGGACTTCTACACCGTGCAGCGGGTGACGCTGCCGTCGCGCCTGAACGTCGGGAAGTACAACCTGAAGGTGACGGTGAAGGACCGCAGCAGCGGCAGCGAGACCGAGGCGGTGCTGCCCATCAGCATTGTGGCGGACCGAAGTGCGATGAAGTGAAGGCATCAAGGCATCGGGTTGAGGGCAACTCGGTAGCAAGGGCAGCAAAAATACCGGTTCTTGACAAGTGCGTATGCTTTTGGCACACCCAGGAGCTTTTCCCATGCGCGTTTCTTTGATTGCTGCGGCCCTTCTTGCGACTGCCGGTCTTGTCCCCATGTCGATGGCGCAGGACACACAAACGAAGAAGGCAGAGAAAGCGGCGCCGACCCTGGCGGTGGGGCAGCCCGCGCCGGAGTTCAAGGTTGAGAAGTTCCTGAAGGGCAAGCCCATCACGAGCCTTGAGAAGGGGCACGTGTATGTGGTCGAGTTCTGGGCCACGTGGTGCGGGCCGTGCATCATGTCGATGCCGCATATCTCGGAACTGCAGAGCGAGTACAAGGACAAGGGCGTCACGATCTGCGGCGTGAACATCTGGGAGGACAAGGAGTACAACGACGCCACGCTGGAGAAGGCCGTGAAGTTCGTGGAGAACAAGGGCGACGGCATGGCGTACACCGTGGCGTATGACGGCGCCGACAAGTTCATGGACACGAACTGGATGCGTGCGGCCGGCCGCAACGGCATCCCTTCGGCGTTCGTGGTGGACAAGGCCGGCAAGATCGCGTGGATGGGCCACCCGATGGAGCTGGACATGGTGCTCGACGGCGTCGTCAAGGGCACATGGGACGCGGTCGAGGGGCCCAAGCAGATCAAGGCCGCATCAACGGCGTTTGATGATGCGGGCGCGAAGTACAAGGACGGGGTGGCGGCGGGCGATGCGGCGTGGGCCGCGGCCGTGAAGCAGTACCCCGCGATGGAGCGGTCGCACTCGATGGACCGGTTCGGGGCGATGCTCAGCGCGGGCCACACCTCCGAGGCGCTGACGCTGGGCAACACGCTGCTGGAGAAGAGCGTGAAGGCCCACAAGGACGGCCCGATCATGGAGCTGATGAGCGCGATGGGCGACCCCTCCATGCTGGAAAGCAAGGAGGCCAAGCAGTTCCTGCTCAAGGCCGCCAAGGCGAACTTTGAGATGGCGGACAAGTCGCAGTCCAGCCCCCACATCGTGCTGGCGCGGGCGTACTTCGTGAACGGCGAGATGGAGAAGGGCCGCGAAGCCGCGAAGAAGGCGGTTGAGTTGGCGGATGAGAAGCAGCGGACGCGGATGGAGAGCTACCTGAAGGACCTGGAAGACAACTCGGGCAAGTAAGCAAACCCGGCTGAAAACATGGTGGTTTGCACCGACACGGACCTTTGGAAGGTCCGTGTTTTTTTGCGCCCGTGCCCTGGTGGAACCTCGGATGTAAACTGGCACCCCCGTGACACCCGTCGCCACGCTTCATGCCGTGATCCTCTATAACCCGCGCGCTGGGCGCGGGCGGGGGGAGCGCGTTGCCGTTGGTATCCAGGCCATGCTGGCTCAGGCCGGCAGCCGCGCGATGCTGCTCGAGACGCGCCACGAGCCGCCCGAAGCGTCGGCAGCGCGCCTGCGGGCGGCGCTGGAGGGGATCGACCTGCTGATCGTCGCGGGCGGCGATGGGACGCTGCACTATGCGCTGCCGGCGGTGGTGGGCTCGGGCGTGCCGGTGTACCACGTGGCGATGGGCACCGAGAACCTGTTCGCGCGCCAGTTCCGCATGGATGCACGCCCGCAGACGCTGGAGCGGGCGATCAACGCGTGGCGTGTGCTTGATGTTGATGTCGGTTCGCTGGAGCTGGCGGGAGAGGGCGCAGAGCCCTCACCGGTGCTCCGCCCCTTCGTGCTGATGTGCAGCATCGGGCCCGATGCGGGAGTGATCCGGCGGCTGGATGCGGCGCGGCGCGGGCCGATCACGCACTTCTCGTATGTCCGCCCGATCGCGATGGAGATCCTCACGCCATCGCTGCCGCGGCTGACGATTGAGGCGGACGGCAAGCGTCTGGTTGACAACCTGCCCGGCATGGCGGTCATCGCCAACAGCCGTCAGTATGCGATGAGGATTGACCCGGCGCGCAACGCTTCAATGACGGATGGGCTGCTTGACGTGGTGTTCTTCCCCGCTTCGCACGGGCTGCGCCTGGCGGCGTGGGTGGTGCGCTCTCGCCTGGGCCGGCACATCATCCCGCCGCTGGTGTACGCGACCGCGCGGAGCGTGCGGGTGACGAGAGATGTCGCGGCAGGCCCACCGGCGTACCAGATTGACGGTGAGTGCGGCCGGCACACGTTCCCGCAGG
>JBBSOF010000019.1:0-54338 GCA_038260025.1 Phycisphaerales bacterium | reverse complement strand
GCTTTCCGTGCTCGGCGCGATGATCATGCTGCTGTCTGCCGCGGCAAGCACCACGTCGAGCATCAGCGGCGAGCGCGAGGCGCGGACGTGGGAGGCCCTCATCACCACCCCGCTCTCGGCGTGGGACATCGTCGTCGGCAAGGCGGCGGGGGCGGTCCGCAGGCAGTGGTTCGTTCCCCTCATCCTGGCAGTTCACTTCCTGCTCGCCGTTGTGTTCAGCCTCATCGGTGGCGATTTCCTCAGCCCGGCCATCCTTGTCTGGCTGCCGCTGATCCTGATCCCGCCGGTGGTGTTCTTGTGCTGCTCTGGCACGCTGCTCAGTTTGCTCTGCAAGAAGAGCGTGACCGCGACGGCGGGCAACATGGGAATCGCGCTGCTGTTGTGGGCCATCGGCCCGCTCATGGTGGGCTGGTTCGTCAACGTCTTCTTTGATCGCTCGATGCGAGATGCGTTGAACGACCTCTTCAGCGTTGTCTTCATCTCGAACCCGGTGGGCATGGTGACCCAGGCTGTGGGTGGGGCCGCCGGTATGAACACCTACACCACATACAACCTGTTCGATTTCCGCGACGTGGGTGCGCCGGTGTTCCTGCTTGCCTGCCTGGGCTCCGCGGCCCTGTATGGCGCCCTGTCGTGGGTGGCGCTATGGGCCGCCAGCCGCACGCTGGCCCGTCAGACAGGCCGAGCCCGCTGACCCTGAGCGCAGCGGCCCGCGCGGGCCGATACACCCCCTATGCGCACGCTGCCGCCGGGACGCCCCAGCCCGGGGATACGGCCATCCCTCATGCCCGCGTTGCTCGGCCTGCTTGTGGCCGCGGGGACGGCGTGCGCCCAGCAGACCATCCGGCTGACCCCCGACGCCCCCGAGCCGCGGGTCGCAGGCGTGCCCCGCCGCCCCGGCGCGGCATCACGGGTGGTCAAGGTCTTTGACTTTGAGGAGCACGACACCAACCCGGGCGAGGTGCCCGAGTACTGGTTCCGGGCCCAGACGACGCCGACCGCACCCCGCCCGGGCTTTCCGGACTGGAACAAGGCCGACCTGTCCTACGCCTCTGAAAGTGGTATCGCGGCTTCGGGCACGGGCTCGGTGCGCCTGCCGACTTCCGGCGGCAGCGTCTCATTGCGATTGGGGCAGGGGGTTCTGCCGGTGTTCGCCGGGACCGACTACGCCGTGACGGCGAAGGTGCGGACCGAGGGACTGACGCACGCGCGGGCGATCCTTGCCGCGCGGTTCCTCGATGAGGCCGGGCAGCCCGTGGTCGCGAGTGAGTCGCGGTCGGAGCCCGCAGTATCGCCGGGTGCATGGAAGGTGCTGACCACCCAGATCCGGGGAGACTTTGAGCACGCGGCGTATATCCAGATCGAGCTGCTGCTGCTCCAGCCTGAGCAGCAGCAACGCGGCCCCGCACCGTCGCACGCGCTGTGGGCGCAGGACTACAAGGGCGCGGCGTGGTTTGATGAGGTGGCGGTGGCACAGTTGCCGCGGGTTGAACTCTCGACGATGTCGCCGGGGAACGTGGTGGTTCAGCCGGACCAGCCGACGCTGCGCCTGCTGGTGCGCGACCTGACGGGCGAACCGCTCCAGGCACGCCTGCGGGTGATCGACGCCGAGGGCCGCACGGTGGATGCCCTCGACCGTCCGCTGGGGGAAAACTCGACCACGACGACGTGGAAGCCCGCGCTGACGCGCCTGGGCTGGTACCGCGCCACCATGGACATCGCAACGGCCTCGGGCCAGAGCGTGGGCATGTCCGAGGCGGACTTTGTGTGGCTGGGCGCCCAGACACCCGACACGGATGCCGCGGCACGGTCGGACCGGGGCCGTTTCAGCCTGATGCTGGATGAAGCCCCTGAGGGGCTGCTGACGCAGTTGCCGGGGCTCTGCCGGAAGCTGGGGATCACCGCGTTGACGCTGCCCGTGTGGGAAAGCGGGCTGACGCTCGACTTGGTGCAGGCGCGGACTGATGCGCTGTCCCCGGTGGTTGATACGCTGCTCGCGGCGCGGACACAGGTGACGCTGAGCTTCCCGTGCGTGCCCGATGGGCTTGCCGCGGCACAGCAGGTGGACCGTGACGACCCCGCCCCGCTGCTCTCGGCGTCCCCTGATCGCTGGATGGCCTGGGCACGCCCCATGCTTGATCGGTTCGGCCAGCACGTTGAGCGGTGGCAGGTGGGGGGTGCCGCCCCCATGCGTGTGCCGGTGACCGAGGACCGCTCTCCCGCGGCAATCTCGGCGGCGTTCTCCTCAATGGTTTCGGGGCCGCGGATTGCGATGGCGCTTGATGCGGGCAAAGACGCGCCGGCGCCGACAAGGCCGGGGCTGTACTTTGCATCGTTGCCGCGGACGCTGGGCGCGACCGTGGCGCGGGGCGTTGGGGTACGGGCGGCAGCGATGCCGACGGGCGGCGAACTGACCCTGGTGGTGCCCGCTTCAAGCCCCGGCACTGGGTCGGCCCAGTCGCTGTCTGCTTCGGAGACGGTGCGTCGGGCCGTGCGGTTCTGGGCGGGGGCGTGCGCGGCTGGGGACATTCCTCCGAGCGTGCGACTGGCGCTGGGCAACCCGTGGAACCCACCGGGGCACGAGCGCGGCAGCGCGTCGCCGCGCGTGGAGCTTGCCGCCTGGAGCGCGGTCATGGGCCGGCTTGCGGGGCGGCGGATCATTGGCGAGTACCCAGTCATTGAGGGCTGCACGGCGTACATCCTGGAGCCCGCGGCAGGCTCGGCGCCAGGCCGCACGGGCGCACTGGCGGCGTGGCGGCACCGCGATGCGGTGGGCGAGACCGCCATCGTCGCCGACCTGGGCGACGGGCAGATCGAGGTGGTTGATGTGTTCGGCAATCGGACGCCCGCGCCGCCGCCGACGCCGGGAAGGGGAAACTCACGCCCGCTGACACGCATCGCGCTGACGACCTCGCCGGTGTTTATCGAGGGCGTGGACACGGAACTGCTGCGATTGGTGTCGGGCATCGCGATCGAGCCATCGGTGATTGAGCCGGGCATCGAGCAGCGCGAGCACGCGATTGTGATCCACAACCCGTGGGGGCAGACGATCAACGGGCGGCTGACCATCCTTGAACCCGGCGGCTTTGAGAGCGGGGAGAAGGACCGGGCCTGGCGCATCAGCCCACGCACCCAGCGCTTCAGCGTCGAGCCGGGCAAGCAGACAAGCCTGCCCTTTCAGCTCGCCTTTTCCGCGGCAGAAGAAGTGGGCCTCAAGCCATTTGTACTCTCGATGGACCTGACGGCGGGGAAGGACTACGGCACGATCGAGGTGCGGCGCATGCTGGATGTGCAGGCGCACGACGTGGGCGTCGAACTGACGGCGTCGGTTGAGGGTGACGCGGTGATCGTCGATGCCGCGCTGACGAACCGGACCGATGTCTCCATGTCTCTCGAGGTCACCGCGTTCGCCGAGAGCCTGCCCCGCATGCGAACCTCCATCAGCGATCTCAGCCCGGGGAGCACGCTCTCTAAGCGGTTCGTGTTCGCGAAAGCCGCGCCGCTGCTGGCGGGCAAGCGTGTGCTGGTGTCGATTGTGAACGCCGAGTCGAAGGTGCGGATCAATAAATCCGTGGCGGTCCCGTGAGGTCTCGCGGTCATGCGTCGGGGCGGCGCTTGAGAATAAAAACGTAGTACCCCGGCTCCCGCGCGGTCGCGTCGTAGCCCTCGCCGTCGGTGACGGCGGCAATATCAAAGCGGGAGCGGGCGAGCAGGGCCTTCCACTGTGCGAGGTTGTAAGTGCGAAGGGCGTAGGTCGAATCGACGTGCGCTTCGGTCTTGCCGCGATGGATGGTCATGTGGCTGATGACCCGCTCAACGCGCGCGGCGCCGGCGCGTCGAGAATCGCCCGCGACCGAAGAGGGTGGGATGTATTGAACGACCTGCGACACCGACAGCCCGCCGCGGCGGCCGGACCAGGTGTCTTCTGTGATCGATTCAAGGCCATAGGCAGACAACGAGAGACCCACGGCATACGCACCGCTCGGCCGCAGCGCGATGGCGACTTCCTCCAGGTGCGCCAAAATAGCGCGGTCGCTCGCGAGGTGCCGGATGGTGTTGATGAGGTTGAACGCGAAGCCAACGCTGGCGGGCCGGATACGGCCTTCTTTGACGAACGACTCCATTGAGGCTGTAAAAAGGCGGACATGGGAGGAGACGCCCCGGGCTTTGGCCCGCTCGGCTGCGTAGCGGACCATCGCCTCGCTCTGGTCAAAGCCGATGCCGCGGATGCCGGACCGCGCGGCGTGCAGCAGGTAGCGGGCCGCGCCGCAGGCGGGCTCAAGCCAGGTGGTTGCGCCCGATGGAGGACCGAAGCGTCGGGCCATGCGGCGCAGGGCCTGCACGTCTGCCGCGGTGCCGGCGGCGTGCAGCACGTCGTACACCTGGGGATCAGCGTAAAAATCGGTGTGGGTGGTCATGCGGCTCAGGCGGGCTTGACCTGCATGTGCTGGATGGCGACGGCGATGCCGGCGCTGTCGAGGGCGGTCTTGACACGCTGCATCACGGCCTGGCGCACGCGGCCAAAGTCGGCGGATTCCACCCATACCGACACGGTCCACTCCACGCCCGCGGGCAGGAAGTTGCTGACGATGGCGGCGATGGGCCGCCCGCCCACCATGCCCGGCAGCCCACTGAGGGCCCGCAACAGCGCCTGTCGCGTCTGCTCGATATCCGCGCCATACGTGACTGTGATGATGACATCAATCCTGCGCTGCGGGTGGTGGGTGACGTTGATGATGATGGAGTTGAAAACCTGGCTGTTGGGGATGATGACGCGGCGGTTGTCGGGCGTGTCGAGGCGGGTTGAGAAGAGTTCGATCTCATCGACGATGCCCGCCTGCCCGGCGAGGATGACGGAGTCGCCGACACGGAAGGGGCGGAAGATCATGAGCATGACGCCTGCCGCGAGGTGGGAGAGGGAGCCCTGCACGGCAAGGCCGATGGCGAGGCCGGCGGTGCCCAGCACGGTGACAAAGCTGGTGGCGGGGACACCGAAGATGCCCAGGCAGGCGATGACCACCAGCACGAAGAGAGCCCAGCGGGCCACGTTCGAGAGGAACTTGGCGAGGGTGACATCAATGCGGGCCGAGGTGAGGCCGCGGACCATGACCCGCATGAGCCACGCCGAGACGATCCACGCAAAGGCGAGGAAGAGGAGCGCGCCCACGACGCGGAAGCCGTACTCGGTGAGCAGCGTGCTGGACTGGCGGACCAGCGTGCGGACCGCTTCGCTCGAGGGCGGGGCGGGGAGGTCGCGGGGCGGGGTAGTGGACTGGGCCAGCAGGCGATAAACCATCATGGAGAGCACCCTGACAATCGCGAACACGCCTTCGCCCTGGCCCCGCTCGCCCACGCCGGCAGCGGCTCAGGAGGGGCAGCGAAGGGGCAAAGCGTATTCGTCAACAGCCAAGTTTGGATCGCAAGCCCTTTTTGGGTCGGCCGGGTGGGAATGAAAAGGATTTCGTGCTGAACTGAGAGCCGATTCTGACGCGTGCAACCCCATGTATATCAGGACTTTGCGCTAGTGTGGACCACATCGGCGACGGTATGAAAGACCGGGTGAGGAACTATTACCGTAGCTTGTAGCGCGGTTAATCCGTTCCGCGATGATTCGGGCATGACGCAACACAAGTCAGCAACGTTCAATCGGTGGCAGACGACGTCTCGCAGCGCGGAGAGCCGTGCCCGTGTGTCCACCCCTTCACCCGCCCGCAGCTATTCCGCCTCCAGCGAGGTGCAGTCGGAGCTGCAGATCTACCTCCGCGAGATCAACCGCTTCCCGCTGCTCTCGGCGGATGAGGAGCGGGAACTGGGGTGGAAGATCATCAACGACAACTGCGCCGCCTCGCGGGAGCGGATGATCCGCTCCAACCTGCGCCTGGTTGTTTCCATCGCCAAGCGCTTCACCAAGCCGGGCGTGTCGATCACCGACCTCATCGAGGAAGGCAACATCGGCCTGCTCCGCGCGGTTGAGGGCTTCGACCCCTCCAAGGGCGCCCGCTTCTCGACGTACGCCTCGTGGTGGATCAAGCAGGCCATCATGCGGGCTCTGCTGAACGCGGGTCACCCGGTACACATCCCCGCCTATATGGTCGAGCTGATCAGCAAGTGGAAGTCGGCGTACCGCAAGCTCGAGGGCGAGCTGGGGACACCGCCTTCGCCGCAGGACCTCGCCAAGGCGATGAACCTGCCGCTGAAGAAGATCCGCATCATCCGCCGTGCGCTCCGCGCGTTCCAGTCGCCCTCTGGCGATGTGCAGAACAGCGCGGGGGACATGGTGAGCGTGTGCGACCTGATTGCAGACTCGAACATCGGCACGCCCGATGAGCGCACGCTGCGCAACGACGAGCTGGCCACCCTGAAGGGCCTGCTGGAAACCATCGACGGGCGCGAGTCGGAAGTGCTCCGCCTGCGCTTCGGCCTCGACGGCAGCCAGCCCCTGACGCTTCAGGAGATCGCCGAAGAGGTCGGCATCAGCCGCGAGCGTGTCCGCCAGGTGCTTGACGATTCCCTGAACAAGCTCAACTCAAAGATGAGCGAGGACCGCACGCAGCGGCCCGCGCGGCCCGGCATGGAGATGAGCTCTCGCGGACGTTACGGGCGCTAACAACGCACGGGCGAGACGGAACAACCACAGGAGCACCAAGGGATCACGGCACCCTTGTTCTCCCTGGGTCACCGTCCATTGACCAGTTCCCCCATGTTCCGGCGTGCCTTCTGTTTTGGGGCACGCCGGTTCTTTTTTTGATCTGCCCCCGCCCTGCTTGGCGTTGTGACTGCGCGGCTATGGTGCGCACCATGGCCACCGACTCAACCTACACACTGGCGCGCGAGCAGTGGCTGCCACGCCCGCTTGAAGAGGTGTTCGCTTACTTCTCGGACCCCGCCAACCTGCAGGCGATCACGCCCAAGGCGATGCGCTTCCAGATCACGACGCCCGGCCCCATCAAGATGCGTGCGGGGGCGACGATCGACTACCGCGTCCGCGTGCGCGGCCTGCCGCTGCGATGGCGCACCCTGATCACCGCGTATGAGCCGCCCCACCGCTTCGTGGATAAGCAGACGCGCGGGCCCTACGCCGTGTGGATCCATACACACTCGTTCTCGCGGCAGACCCGCAACGGCCTGGATGGCACGCTGGTTGAAGACCATGTGCGGTATGCGCTGCCCCGTTGGCTGCCCGGGCCATTCTCGCGCCTTGTTCACCGCGTGCTGGTAGCGCCAGACCTTGACCGCATCTTCGCGTACCGGCAGCGCGTGCTCGAAGAACGGTTCCCCAAAACGAACACCGCGGCCTCGTGAGAGGCCGCGGGTCATGCGATTGATCTTGGCTTGGCTTTTCGCAGGGTCGCGAGCGGAACGAACCCACCCCCCGGCCCCCGGCCCCTCCCCCTGGGAGGGGAAGTTTCAGCGGCGGCGGCGGCGGGCAACCAGCAGACCGGCAGCGCCGAGCGCCGCGGCACCCGCAGGGGCCGGGACAACCTGGATCTGATACCGGAGCATGACGTAGTTGGTGCCATCGCCGATGGAGGCGAGGTACTGGCCGTTGTCGCGGCCGTTCATGAAGCTGCCGCCCAGGCCGGCGGAAATGTCAGCGTTGCCCGTGAACGACTGACCGCCGTCCGCGGAAAAGTAGATGCGGGCGCTGGTGAGGCCGACCTGCGTGACCCAGCCGAGGTAGTTGACGGGGTTGGTGACGCCCATGTGCCACGACCAGAAGAACGCAGGCTGGCCGTTGACCGTGGAGGTCGGGGGCAGGAGCATCGAGCCATCGGCGCTCTTGAAGATGGCGTTGATGTAGACGTTGTTGCCTGTGACAACCTCGTCCCACGAGGCCATCACCGCGCCGCCGCCGTTGCGGTTCGCGCCGATGTTCGTGAAGGTCGCGCCGCGCTGCACCAGCGCCTCGCCGCCCATGTTGACGCTGACGGAGTGATCGTTGCCGTCGATCATCACCAGGCTCATGCTGGCAACGTCGTTGGGAAGCACGCCGGTCGTGCCGCCGCGGGGCGCGTAGCCGCCGCCTGTGGGGCCCTGCGCGGTGGAATCGTCCATGGCATTCATGACATATGCCTCGATCCCGGCGTGGGCCGCGAGGGGAAGGCCAGCAACAGCCGCGAGAATCAGAAGGGTAGCTTTCATAACAACGGAACCTCCGGCGACAAACCATTCAGGTGCGGGCGCAGTGATAACACATGGGCATTACAGGATGCTCGCCCCTTCACTGTGCCTTCCCTGGGAGAAGTCGCTCTCTACTGTGAACCTACCTCAGATTTGAGGGAAAGCCAGCCAAGTCGCTACTTTGCGCGCATTCGTTGCAGATGGCGCTGTTATCTTCACCTGCGCCTCCGACACAGACCGTACAGTCATGTAAAGCTGGGAAAGTTCAGGACTTATTGAATGGAAGACGCCGGGATAATCACGGGCCTTGGCGCGGTGACGCCGCTTGGGGTGGGTGTTCCCGCCTTTGCCGCGGCACTGCGCGCGGGCTGCTCCGGCACGCGGCTGCTGAACTTAGGCGATGCACGGATCAAGAGCAGTGTTGCCGCGGAATGCCGGGGTTTTGATCCATTGGGCGTGATGGGGGATGGCGACGTGGCCCGGGTGCCCCACCTGGTGCCGATGGCGATCGCGGCAGCGCGCGAGGCGGCGGTGATGGCTGGGCTGCCGCTGGGCGATGGCCTGACGCCCGAGCGGGCCCGCACGGTGGGGCTGATCCTGGGCACCGGGGGCGGGGGCATCGACTTCACACTGGCCCAGGCCGAGGCCGGGCACGCGGGCAAGCGGCCATCTCTGTGGACCATCACCAACGGCACGCACGGCAACCTCGCGGGGGAGATCTCCATCGCGCTGGGCCTGCGGGGGCCGTCGCTGTGCGTGAGCACGGGGTGCGCCTCATCATCCGACGCGGCCGGGATGGCGCTGGAGATGCTGCGGGGGAAGCGTGCCGGCGCGCCCGACACCTGGATCGTCGTAGGGGCCGATGCGCATGTGCGGTGGGAAACGCTGTGGGGCATGGAACTGCTGCGGGTCATCTCGACGCGCGACTGGCGCGGGGATGAGCAGGGCGCGGCGCGAGCCTCGCGGCCATTCGACAAAACGCGTGATGGGTTTGTGCTGGGGGAGGGTGCGTGGGCGATGGTGGTGGAGCGTGCGGGTGCGGCCCGCGCCCGCGAGGCTCGGGCTGTCGGAGAGCTGCTGGGGTATGCCGCGACGTGCGATGCGTACCACCGCGTGCGGCCCGACCCCGAAATGGCGGAGTGCGTGCGGGCGATGCGGCTGTGTGTTGAAGACGCCGGGCTGACAATGAAGGACATTGAGGTGCTGCACTACCACGGCACCAGCACGCAGATGAACGATGCCATCGAGACCGCGGCTGTCAAACTCGCGTTCGGGCCCCACGCCGCTCGGCTCCGCGGGCACAGCGTGAAGGGGGCGATCGGCCACCCCCAGGGGGCCTCGGGCATGGCGGCGCTGGTGGCGACGCTGGCGGGGCTGCTGGGGGCCGATGGCGGGGAGCCGTTCCTGCTGCCCACCATCAATCTGCACGAGCCCGACCCGGCGTGCGACCTTGACTACACACCCAACACGGCGCGGCCCACCGATGCGACGCATGCGCTGATCAACTGCCTGGCGTTTGGCGCGAAGAACTCGGCCCTGGCCGTGCGGGCCGTGAGGGCGACAAAGAGCTAGTCACGGCACGATGCCCAGGGCTTTGCCGATGACCACCACGAGGGTGATCCATGTGAGGATCGTCGCGCCCGCCGTGAGCACCGCGACGATGACGGCGTCCTGCAGTTCCAGGTCCATCTCTTCGGAAAGGAGCCAGACGTAGGTCAGGGCGCTCAGCCCAAGGGGGATGACGGGGATGGGGATGAGGGAAAGCAGCCCATAGATCAGCACGGCGACGACGTACACCGCCGTGAGCCGCAGCGTAACCAGGTGGATGGGCATATCGAAGCCGATCCACGCGACGCAGCAGCACACATACACGGTGAGCAGCACCGGCACGTTCACGATGATGCCGATGAGCGAAATAACGGCGTAACGCCAGTCGCCCTGGTGCGAAAGAATCTGGAGCAGCAGCAGGCAGGGCAGCGCAGCGCCGAGCATGATGAGCGGGCGCATGTAGGCCCATTTGCGCACGGTCCGCGAGTCGCGGTCCAGCACCGCGTTGCGGGGAGCAAGGCTGACCTTCGCGCCGCACTCCGGGCAGGTGTTGGAAGGCAGACCCGTGAGGTCGTAGCCGCACTCGCGGCACTTGGGTGCCTGGACCCCCTCGCCCGTGAGACGCTTGGGCAGGCCCTTGCGCGCATCAAAGCCGCAGAAGGCGCAGATCGGCTTGGTCGCGGCAACCGTCTGCGAGCAGTTCAGGCAGACGCGCGTGTGGATCTCGACCGTGGGGTCGGGCGGCGAGATGGCAAAGGGCACATCGGGGTCCTGTGGCTCCAGCGTGAGTGGCGCGACTCCGGCGAGGGGGTCGGTGCCGGCAGGAGCGGGGGCGGCCTTGCGGGCAGCGCGTTCTCGCGCGAGGGCCGCGAGTTGGGCCGAGCGGGGGGTCTGCATGCGCTCGGCAAGGGCTGCCGCGCATTTAGAGCAGTAGAGGCTGTGGAAGGGGCCGGTTGCGTCCGCATCCACCAGCCCGCGGCAGCGGGCGCACACGCGTTGTATACCTGCCTCGCCCACGAGTTCCTCCCTCATTGCAGCACGGTGAGCGTACCGCGCCGGGGTGGGCGGAGTTGCAGGGCGGGCATGAACCCGGCTGAACGGGGCGGGAGCGGCGCGGGACGTACAGTGGACCATGCGCTACCGCACGCTGGGCACCACGGGAATCAAGGTTTCGGAAATCGGGTTTGGCTGCTGGACGCTGGGAGGGCCGAACTGGAGCAGCGATACGGGCACGCCCATTGGCTGGGCCGATGTGGATATCGCGGAGGCCCAGGCGGGCATCAAGGCGGGGCTGGACGCCGGCGTCAACCACTGGGACAACGCCGATGTGTACGGCAACGGGAAGGCCGAGCGGAGGCTTGCCGCGGCGTTTGCGAAGCTGGGCGTGAAGCGCGACGGGCAGGTGATCGCGACGAAGGTCGGGCACTTCCGCGGGACGGGGCCGGGCGCGTATGACCCGGCGAACATCCGCCACCAGTGCGAGCAGAGCCTGCGGAACCTGCGGGCGGACCACATCGACCTGTACTACTTCCACCATGGCACGTTTGTCGGGCAGGACCACGAGGGCCGGGAGCACGACTATCTGCATGAGGCGGCGGACACCATGCACGCGCTGGTGAAGGAGGGCAAGGTTCGGGCCGTGGGCCAGAGCGCGTACAGCGAGGAGGACTTTGAGCGGTGCGTGCCGGTGGTGAAGCCCGCGGTGCTGCAGAACAAGGCCAACCTGCGGTATGACGCGTTCATCCGCCCGGGCTCTCGCACCCAGGCGCTGATGGAGAAGCACGGCTGCACGTTCGTGGCGTTCGGCCCGCTGGATCAGGGCATTTTGCTCGACAAGTTTGACCCGAAGAACCCGCCGACGTTTGCGGAGGGCGAGTACCGCGCGGGGCGGAAGGATTTTTCGCCGCAGGTTCTGGAGGGCGTGCACGAGAAACTGATGCAGGTAAAGCAGCGGTTCCGCGGCGGGTGGCGCGACCTGAGTGAAATCGCGCTGCTGTCTTCGGTGGTGAGCCGCTGGGTGCTGGGGCACGAGCGGGTGTGCTCGGCGATTCCAGGCTTCCGCAACGAGAGGCAGGCAACGATGAACGTGCGGGCGGGGGAGGACCCGCCGCTCTCCCGCGAGGATGTCGAGTGGCTGCGCCGACTGTTCAGCATGTGAGCGTGATGGGCTTCCTTGACATCCTGGCGCGGGGGTCACTTTGGTGCGAGCCTTGCTGGGCTTGGGGGTGGGCCGTTTCGATGGGCCGGGGTTGAGCCGCTTGCCCACCATGGCACGCTGCTCGTTGTCGAGCACCTGCATGACGCTGACGAAGAGCAGGCCCTGGGCCTGCTTGTCCTTGTTGTCGGCACCGTCGGCGGCATAATCGGCGCACAGGCGGCGGAGCTCCCGCTCCTGATCTTCGCGGATCGTGATGCCATCAAAGAAATAGTGGTAGATCAGGGCGCCACTCTTTTCGCAGCGGTGGTACGCGGTTTCCAGCTCCCGCCCGAGGCTCTTAAACTTCTCCTCCAGCACCGCGCCCAGGCGGCCCTTGGGGTTGGGCCCGCGGGTACCCTCGCTGCCGATGGCGCGCCAGTACTCGGCGAGCATCGCATCAAACCTGGCGGCGTTGCGCGGGGACAGGGCCGCGCGGACCTGCGACTGCAGCGGGCCACCCGCTCGCAGCCCGGCGGTTCGGCGGAAGGACTGATCGGCCAGCCACCATTTTTCCTTGTTGGGCGCGTTCTCTGCGCCGGTCAGCCGGATGACGAGATCAAGGTTGTTCTCGATCAGCCGGTCAAGGGCGATGGCCCGTCGATCGAGCACGGCGGCCACAGCTTCCCTTTCAGCATCTGAAAGGTGCAGGCGGTGGGCGGCGGCCTCTTCAACGGAGCCCTCGGGCCGGCGGACATTGCCATCGAGGTCGCGGCGGACGACCGTGTCTATCTGCTCGGCCTGACCGACGCGAGGGCCCGAGAGGGGAGCCGCGGCAGGTGTATCTGGTTGCGCGGGGGGTTGCGCGGCGGGCTGCGCGGTCGTCTGGCCATGGGCTGCCGCGGCAAGCAGCAGCACAGGGAGCATGAGTACGCTTGTGCCGCATTGACGCATCGGCCACCTCCGCGAGTTCTTAGTTTACGCTGCTTGTCAAGCCACGCCCGCATTGATCAACCAGAGAAGGGAGCGACCACCTCATGAAGTGTCCCCGCATCAGGCTTGGTCTGCTGATCGCTCACCTGATGCTGGCGCTTGGCGCGGCTGCCCAGCCCGCCACGGCCCCGCAGCGGCCCGATACCCCTGTTGCCGCGGCGGAGGGAGCGTCCGCTGGTTTATACAAGTCGGAGCGGGGCCCGCACGCCGTTTCGCACGTTGATGAAACATGGACCGACCCCGCGCGGCACCGCGAGGTGCCGGTGCGCGTGTACATCCCCGGCCCGCAAGCCGACGGGGCGGGGGCACGCTTCCCGGTGATTGTGTTCTCGCATGGCTGGGGCGGTTCGCGGACGTCGTACGCGTACCTTGCCGAGCACCTGGCCAGCCACGGGTATCTGGTGGTGCTGCCCACGCACGCCGGAAGCGACACAGCGTCGATCCCGCTGCCGCGGGTCGATAAGAGCGCGAAGGACTTTGACACGCGGGTTGAGGGCATGCTCGACCGCCTCCAGACGCGCCGCGAGGAGCGGCGGATAGCCGGCGCGTCCGAGCCCGCTGGCGCGGAAGAGCCGCAAGCCGAGCCCAAGGCCCCGCGCCGGATGTCGCTTGAGCAGAGCATCAACGACCCGGACAACCTGCGCGACCGGCCCAGGGACATCTCGTTTGTCATTGATCAGTTGTCGGAAGCCGCGACGACCAAAGACCTCGCCGACACCAACCACATCGGCGTGGCCGGGCACTCCTTCGGGGCGTACACATCGATGGCGATCGGCGGCATGACAGTGGAACTGCCCGGTGACGCGGCAGCATCTTTCGCCGATGCGCGGGTGAAGGCGATCATGCCTATTTCTCCGCAGGGGCGGGGCACGATGGGGATCGTCCCCGGCGCGTGGGCGGCGGTGCGAACGCCCGTGCTGTTCCTGACGGGCACGAAGGACTATGGGCAGGGGCTGAAGGCTGCCGCGTGGCGGCGGGAGGCTTTTGACGCGGTGGCCGGGACGGAGAAGTACCTGGTGGTCATCGACGGCGCGACGCACATGACCTTTGCCATGCCGGGGAAGCACAAGGCGTTGATCAACTCGCTGGCGACAGCATTCTTTGATACGCACGTGCGCGGGGACGAGGCGGGGACGCGGTGGCTCGATGCATGGGCCGCCGCCAAGCACGACGAGGCAACGGTTGAGCACGCGGGCGTGCCGGTCGAGAGGCCGTAAGACACTCCACCACGGATGCATCACAGCGGCTGAGAACGCTTGCGCGAAGCCAGCAGCAGCAGCACGGGCGCCAGCACAATAAACGCGGCCAGGACGCACGCCACCACGCCCGTGGCGATGACGCGGCCCAGCGACTGCACCGCCGGCGTGCTGGTGAACGAGAGCGTGGCGAAGCCGATAAACGTGACGAACCCCGTGTGCACGATGGCGTGGAAACTCGCCCCAAAGCGCTGCACCAGCCCCTGTGTCCCTTCTCCGGCCTTGCGGCTCTGCTGCGCCATGCTGGTGAGGAAGATGCCGTAATCGACGCCCACGCCCATCAGCAACGGCAGGCCCACGGTGTTGGCGAGGTTGAACCGCTCGCCACGTACCGCCATGATCGCCAGCAGCCACACCGCGCCGCAGGCCAGGGGCACCAGTGCCAGCAACGCCCACCGCAAGGAGCGAAAGCTTGCGAGCAGCACCACCACCACCGCAACCCCCGCCAGCCCGATGAAGATGGGCAGGTCGCGTCGCACCGCACGCTCGACGTCGTAACCCACGACGCCCATGCCCGTGAGCGTGACGCCGGGGATGTCGCGCAGCGCGGCCCGCAGCGTCTCGACAGCGCGGTCGCGCTCCACCGCATCGGCGATGCCGCGGGAACGCTGCACCAGCGTGATGGACGCATGGCCCTCGCGGGCCAGCACCATCGATGCGACCTGCGGGTACGCCGTGAGCGTCGCGAGGCCGGGACTCTCAACCTCGCCCAGCAGCACACGCAGGAAGCCCTTGTAGTCCGCAAACGCGGCAGGGTCGAAGCTGCTGGCGTCCACCGCCGCGTCAAAGTCTTCCAGCACCCGCGCTACATCAAAGCGTCGCGACGAGGCTTGCAGGCCGGGGTCGGGCAGCAGCAGCGACAGGCCAAACGTGCCGCTCACGCCCGCGGCCTCGCGCACGGTGGGGTCGGCCAGCGCACGCTCAGCGCGATGAACGGCCCTCAGCAGTTCATCGCCTGTCGTGGCCTGGGCATAGACGATCATGGTGTCGGCCGAGCCGAACCTTGCTGCGATCCGCCGCTCGGTCTCCAGCGGCGGGTTAGGCGAGGGGTGCATGACGTTCAGGTCCGTCTCAAACCGCGGCAGCCCCTTGACCGCCAGCGTGCCGCCCGCGGCAAAGACCCCGAGCATCGCGAACGTGATGAGTGTGCGGGCGCGACGGTGCAAAGAGCCGACCACCCGGCCGAAGTCGACGCGGGGGCCGGGCTTCACCAGCGGACCCAGGCGCGAGGTGAGCGTGAGCAGAGCGGGGAGCACCCACACCGCCGCGAGCAGGGAGAAGCCCAGCCCCAGCGCGCCCAGCAGGGCAAAGTCGCGCAGTGCACGCACGGTGGAGAAAGCCACGGCGGTGAACCCGGCAATGGAGGTGCAGGCGGCGGTCAGCAGGGGCAGGCCCACATGGCGGAGGGCATAAACCGCGGCTTCGCGCGGGGCCATGCCCATCGCCCGCGCGGTCTCGTAATAAGAACTGACGTACACGGAGTAGTCGATTCCGCAGCCGATGAGCATGGCCCCGATGGCCGCCGTCAGCGGCGTGAGCGTGGGGTCGATGAGGGCATACACGCCGAACGCGACGACGAGGGCGACGGCGATGGGAAGGAAGGCGAGGGGAAAACTGAGCAGGCTGCGATAGCCGATGAGGAACGCGCATTGCATGAGGATGACCGAGATCACCACGCTCTCGATGAGGTCGCCGCGGATCGCACGCTCGCTGGCGGTCGCCACCGCGTACGCCCCGGAGAACTCGACCCGCACGCCCGGCGGTGCCAGCGGCCGCACCAGCCTGTCGGCCTCCCCCACGATCACGCGGCAGAAATCCAGGTCGCTGGGCGACTTTGCCCCCGCGATGCGGATCAGCACGCTCTGACCATCGGCTGAGATGAACTCGGGCCCGGCGTTGTAGGTGCGGAAGCCCGCGCGGGCTTTCTCCAGGCGCGCGCCGAGAAACTCGCGGAGCCGCAGCGGGTCTTTGACCAGAGCGCGGGCAAGGGCATCGGCGGCGGGGCCGGGGGCGGAGATCATCGCCTCGTCCTGGCGCAGCTGATCCTGCATCGCCTGCGGCGTGAGGCGCTGGCGGAGCTGAGCGACCTCGGCATCGCTGAGGTACAGCAGCCCCGCAGGGACAACCTGCTCCTTGAAGAAGTCCAGCAGTTGCGGGCTGGCGGCCCAGGTCGCGCCGCGAAAGACGGGCCCCCTGTCACCCTGTGCGTCGATCGTTGTCGCGACGGACTGCGCGAATCCGCGGAGGACTGCCGCGCCGGCATCGGGGTCGGCGGGCGGGGCCTCAAGGGTCGCCAGCACGAGCAGCTCATCGGCGCTGGGGAAGTTCTCAAGCACCTGTTGAAGCGCCGCGGCAGCCGGGTTGTGGTTGCCCAGCAGGTCCTGGATGTTGGCGCTGGCACGCACGCGCATGGCCGCCAACAGCGCCACGCCCACCAGCAGCACGGTGATGGTCAGCGTCAGGCGGGGGCGACGGGCGGGGCCAGTGAGCCCCGCAATAAAGGCGGTGCTCAGGCTCACGGCTCGGGCACCGCTGCCGCGGGCTGCTTCACCGCGCGGCGGGGCGGGGTGAAGACTGCATCCTCAAGCACCGTATTGACCTCGACATCTTCCATCCGCACCTCGATGCGGCCATCGGGGCCGATGGCCTCGATGCGCAGCGGCCACCACAGGCCCGGCTCAACCTCGCGGTAGCGGGAAAGCAGGAGCGTCTGGCGGAGCGTTCCCTTCGCGTCGATGATGCGGTACTTGATGGGGTTGAGCGTGTCGCGATGCACCTGCGCGATCATGGTGACGCCCTCGCCATCGCGCCGCCGGACCTCGAAAGTGCTGCCGCCGTGGTCAATGAGCTCGAGCCCCGGCTCGGCAAAGAAGCCGCCCATGAAGAGTGACCAACCCTTGGCGATCTGTTCGGGGCTGAGGCCCATGCCGCCGGGCCTGCGCTTGGCGGCTTCGTCCGACGAGACCAGCCACACGCCGTCGGGCGTGACGGTGATGTCAAAGACGGCCTGGGCGATCTTCCAAGTGCGCAGGCGGAGCCACACCTGGCCCGTGTCGGTGATCCGCGCGGCCAGCGCCCCATCAAGGTTCACGGCGTCGCCATTGCCGGAAGCCAGCGTCAGCCCGCAGGCGGCGCTCACGGTGTTCACCGCGTTCGCCCGGGCGGCAAGCGTTTCAAGCGCGGCCTGCGGCCCCTGCCACTGTGATGGGGTGACCTCGTGGTGCGCGCACGCGCCGAGCGCTATCACGGCGGCAGTCAGGGCTGTCGCCAAACCGGCGCGTCGGGTGTTGCGGCGGTGCGGACAATTCATGCACTGGTCTCCAACTGGCAGCGCAGCACCTTGCCGCTGGGAGATCGCGGCAGCGCGGCAACCACCTCCACCACGCGCGGCACCTTGTGCGCCGGCAGGCGGCTGCGCACATGGCGGCGGATCGCCTCGGCATCGACGCCGCCCGGGCCCGCGACGATGATCGCCTTGAGGCGTGACACGGTGGGCGTGATTGCCACCGGGACCACCACGCACTCCATCACGCCCGGGTGCTCAGCCACCACGGCCTCCACCTCCGCCGGGTTCACTTTCATGCCGCCGATATCGATCATCTGCTTGAGGCGGCCTGTGATCACCAGTTCGCCATCGGGCGTCAGTCGACCCAGGTCGCCCGTCATGAAGAACCCCCCCACCAGCGGGGCCGCTTCCTGAACATACCCGTGCATCATGGAGGGAGCGTTGATGGCGACGAGCCCTTCTTCACCGGCCGGCAGTGGTCTCGAAATGTCTTCGGCGTCTGCATCGCAGATCACAATCCGCACGCCATCCATCGGCGCGCCCACGCTGCCGGTCTCTCCCGTGCCAGCATGTCGGAAGGTGACGGAACCAAGTTCGGATGCGCCGTACAACTGACCGACGCCCACGCCGAAACGCTCCTCAAAGCCGCGGGCCACGGGCGGGGGCAGCATCCCGCCCGCGGAATAGGCAAGGCGCAGCGAGCATGGCCGGACCGGCCCCTGCGTCTTCGCGAGCACCTCAAACATGAACGGCACGCCAGGGAAGACAGTGCTGGCCCCCGCGAACTCGGCCATCGCTACCGGCAGGTCGAGGCCATCGCACAGGTGGACGGTACCGCCCGCCCACAGGGGGCCGAGGAAGCCGTTCTCGATGCCGTAGGCGTGGCAGATGGGCGCGGCCGCGAAGATGCGGTCGGTGGTGCGCAGCCCCGCGGCCTCTGCCACGTTGCGGGCCACCGCGTCGATGGCGCTCGCGGGGCGGTGAACGATCTTGGGCAATCCCGTCGTGCCGGAGCTTTGCAGCATGAGGCCGCCGGCGGCGCATGGCTCGCTCGGCGCGGCAGGGTTGGTACCGGGGTTGAGCAGTTCATCGAGCGTGATGACATCAACGCCCGCGAGCGGCCGGCAGGCATCGCGGCAGTGCGCGAGCAAGGCGTGGCGGGGATCGATCACCACCAGCGCGGCGCGAGTTTTTTCTGCCGCTGCGCGCAGTTCTTTTTCCGCCACCGAGGCGTGCATTGGCAGCAGGGTGCAGCCCGCGTGCCACACGGAGAGTGCCGCGGCAACGTACTCGACGCGATTGCCGGTAATCAGCACGACGACCGGTGCTGCACCTTGCCTGCGGCAACTCATACGCGCATGCAGCCCGGCGCTGGCGTGGAGCACCTGCTTCCACAGGTCTGCATAGGAGACTGCCGCGGAGGCCCCGAGGCCGACTTCGCGGGCCGCGATCGCGTTGCCGCGTGCGAAGCCTTGCAGGCGCGAGAACAGTTCCAAGGTGCTCACGGGCGGGCTGCCTCCGCCCCGCTGGTCTGCATCTCGCGCTGGGCGGCGCCCACATGGTCTGGCGCGTGCGCCGGTTCGGCACGGGCGTGCGGCTCGGGGGCATCGAAGATAGAAAAGGTCCCCCGCCGGGGAACGATCGGCACGAACTTGTTGGCCCAGATGGAGAGCTCGAAGAACTTCATGCGCCAGCGCAGCTTCCACGGGGGGTCAGGCGGGAAGACGTGGCCCGCCAGCAGTGAGATGATGCCGCGGTGGACCTCGACGGGGCCCATGCCGTGCATGAAGAGTTCGCGGAAGGAGTGGACGTAGTAAAGATCCACCATGCGGAAGAAGTATGAACTGCTCTTTCTGACATAGTTGATGTACGAAGCGCGGAGGGCATCGGCATCGCCTTCTCCGCGCACGAGTTTCGCGACGCGGCGGCCGGCTTCAATCCCGCCCATCATGCCCAGGCACACGCCGGTGGAGAAGATGGGATCGACAAAGGTCGCGGCATCACCAACGAGGAAGTAGCCCGGGCCCGCGTATGGCTCGCAGCGGTAGCTGAAGTCGGCGATGGTGCCGTTGCTCTCGGGAAAGACCGCCTTGGTGGTGCGCCCGGCGATGAACGGCACGCGGGGAATCGCCCAGCGCAGCATCTGGTTCGGGCTGACGTTGATCTTTTTCGCGGCGTCGGCATCGATCACCATGCCGATGCTGGTGCGCACCGCGTCGATGGGGATCATCCAGAACCAGCCCTCTTTGTACATGACCACGGTGGGGTAGCCCCCCACCGGCATCGGCACGCGGTCTACGCCGTGGAAGTGTCCGAAGTAGGCGACTTTGCGGTGGTGGCTCAGGACCTTTCGGGTGCCCAGGAGCTTACCGAGCAGCGAGCCCTGGCCGCTGGCATCAAGCAGGTACTTGCCCTTGAAGGTTCCCCCGGAGGTCTCCACTACGACCTCGCCATCGCGAAGCACGGGCACATGCTTGACGGTGATGCCCTCGCGCACCTCCGCCCCCGCATCGCGGGCAGCATCCAGCAGCATCTTGTCGAAGGGGGCACGCTCGATGTTGAACGCGGTCGTCTCGCCCGCCGGCAGGCCGGAATCGAACCGGAAGTGCATCGACCTGGTTTCCTGCCCGAACGCAAACTCGGCCCCGTATTTGGTCACATGCGTCAGTTGGCGCAGCCGCTCGCCCAGGCCCAGCTCTTCAATAATCGCCAGGTTGCGTGGCAGGAACGACTCACCAATATGAAAACGCGGGTGTACCGCCCGCTCGAGCACCAGCACGCGCAGCCCCTCACGGGCCATGGTCAGGGCCGTCGTCGCCCCTGCCGGGCCGCCGCCGATCACAATCGCGTCATACACCGTTTCCACGCACATCCTCCGCTGGGGCGCCCATCACAGCCGGGCAACGCCCTCGATCTCGACCAGCAGTTCGCTGCGACACAGGTCGGCGCGCACGGGCTGCAGGTGCGCTTCCTGCACGTTGGGCATCAGGGCGCGCAGCTCTTCCTTCAGGCGGGCACCATCCTCGGGACGGGGGTGGTACACGCGGCAGTCTCGCATGCACCGCAGCGAGCCCATGTCCGTCGGCAGCGGATTCTCCGCGTCCGCGCATGGCTCAACCGTGCCGATCACCGCCCGCATGTTCACCAGCGTTTCTTTGAGCTGGGCATCAAGGTCGCCGATGTGGACCGACTCTTCGCCGCGGATGCTGGCCGTGCCGGCCATCAGCAGCAGTCGCTCGCCGCCCAGCGTCGCCACGGTGGCGCGAGAGAAGCACGGGGGTGTGGGGCCAAACCGCCGTGAGTAGAGATAGGCAGGCACCTGGCGCGGGTTCTCGACGGGGGTGCCGGGCGTGATGCTCGCCAGGCAGTGCAGAACAAAGTCGTTGCCGCTGTGCCCGATGCCGCTGGCGGTTGCGACACAGCGGCGGACCTCGCTCACACCGCCAAACCACTCCTGCATCGCGGCAAAGCGGCCCGCGTTGAACGCCATGTAACGGTCCAGCCCGGGGGCCATGCGGTCGTGCAGGCCGGGGATGTGGTTCCAGAATCGCACGGGATGGTGGGCATCGCGCCCACGCAGAGCGGCAAAGACGGCCTGATAGACCGTGGTGATGGCGGCGGAAAATGCAGGCTCTTGCAGTTGCCGCGCATGCGGGATTCTCGCCGTCACCAGCGCAACGTCATCACCGGTTGCGACCTCGACCTGTGGGACGGCGCTGCCGGGGCTCGCGGCGGGGGGCTGGCGGTCCGCTGCCCCGGGGTCACCCGGTGTGTTCCGGGCGAGCAACGCCCGCGCCCACGCAGGGGCTTCGGTGTGATCCATCACGCCCTCTGGGGGGGCTGAATCCGCGAGTTCCGGGTTGGAGAGATGGGGGGATATCACGTGCGTTGCCAGACCTTGCGTCACCAGCCCGCAGGATACGACCTGCGCCAAGGGTTTGTCGGCAGCCAAGCCACGATTCCGCAGTGGAGAGCGGAGCAACCACGCCGAAGCATCAGGCCTCCGGGGGTTCCACCGTCACCCGGACAGCGCTGGCCAGGCCCGCGAAGTCTGTCGCCAGTAGCCCCATGGCTCGCACGCGGGGGTTGTCGCCGGGGTCTTTCCCAAACAGGTGGCGGGGCAGGCGGCCGGTCAGCAGCGCTGCCCCCAGCCCCGCGAGCGGGCCGACGCTCAGCAGTTCCGGTAGGTAACCCTCGACGCTGCCCACCGCGCCCCGGTAGGACGCACGGCGCATCGCGAGGTGCTCGACCCGGTCCAGCCACGTCCCATTGCCGGAGGTCAGGATGCCATCCACAGGGCCCAGCGCCCGCACCAGCCGCTCGCACGCTGTGGCAAGGCCGGCGACTCCGCGGGCGCTTGCAGCGCCGCTGCGGTCTACGTCGATCCGGCCCCGCGGTGAGCGTTCTCGGGCCGATGCCGATGACTGACTCTCAAGGATGATCGCCGCGGCCCCGCTGCCCGAGAAGAAGCCCCGACCCGCGCGGGCGCTGCCGACAAACTTCGGGCCAGCGCGATAGCCCCACGCGTCCCACACCTCGCTGGCCAGGGCGTGGAACTCTTCGCCCGCGCTCACGACCGCGCGGTCCCATTCTCCCGCGGCGATGCGCTGCGCGGCAAGCCACAGCGCATCAAGCCCGCTGGTGCGCGTGCCGATCACCGTCTGGCAGCCGCCCTTGATGCCGTAGACCATGCTGAGCTGGGCTGCCGCGGCGTTGGGCACGCCCTCTGCAAAGAGCATGGGGTTGGCGGCAGCAAGGCCCTCGCTGACGATCTGGCGGTAGTAACTCTCGCTGAAACTGGTGGAGCCGAGCATGGAGCCCAGGATCGCGCCGCACTCTGCGGAGAAGGCCGCGATGTCGGTGATTCCCGCGTCGGTGAACGCCTCTGCCGCGGCGGCGAGGGTGAGCTTCTCGTACTCGCTCATGCGGCGCACACGGCGGGCATTGAGCAACTGAGCGAGGGATTCGTCGGAGATCGTGCCGCCATCCTGCGATATGGGGGTAGGGTCGGCCTCGGAGAAGCGCTCGCGCAGGGCGGTGTTGCCCAGCGCGCCGGGGGCGATGACGCCGATGCCGGTGATGAGGACCGGGATGGTGCGCCGCCCTGAGCTGGGTGCGTGGCGCTTTGCATGAGCATCGCGCGGCTGCGGCGCACCCATCACCATGCAGGTGTTCGCGCCGCCGAAGCCGAGCGACATATTCATGGTCGCTTGGATCGCCTGCGGGCGCGGAGCGGCGCAGTTGAGCGAGATGGGGAACTCCAGGTTCTGCGCATCGACATTCGCGGTGGGCGGGACCACGCCATCGCGCAAGGCCATGAGGGAAAGGATGAGCTCTGCCGCCCCGGCCGCGCCCAGCGTGTGGCCCAGGTGGCTCTTGAAAGCGACCACCGGCGGCTCGTGATCGCCCAGCACGGTGCGCATGGCGGCGAACTCCGCGGCATCGTTGTTGGGTGTCGCCGTCGCGTGGGCCGAGCACAGGCCGATCTGGTCTGGGGAGACCTTCCCCATCGCAAGGGCGGCGCGTGCAGCGCGGGCCGCGCCTTCACCCTCCGGCTGAGGCTGGGTGAGGTGATGAGCGTCGGAACTCTCGCCATAGCCCAGCAGCGTGGCGAGCGCTGCCGCGCCGCGTGCGGCAGCATCATCCGCCCGCTCGATAACGGTGATTGCGTAGCCCTCGGCGAGCTTCATGCCATCGCGGCCCTTCGTAAAGGGCATGAGGTGGCCCGCGGCAACCAGGCGCAGGCTGTTGAAACCCGCGTAGACATACTCGCTCACGGGGTCATACCCGCCGGCAATGACGACATCAACCTTGCCCGCGCGCAGCAGCGTCATGCCCAGCGCGATGCTGGCCAGCCCCGACGAGCACGCCGAGCACGTGGTGATGGCGGGGCCGCCGATGGGCAGCCCGCCAAGCGCATCCTCGATGATGCTGCCCGCAAGAAAGTGCTCAAGGGGCCGGTGGTCGCCGGTGCGCAGGTACGCGCCGCCCTGGCGGATGCCGTGCAGCGTGGTGCCCAGGATGATCGCGATGCGCTCGGGCGCAAGGCCGCGGGAAAGCACGCGATCATGCAAGCCCGCCTGCCGCCACGCTTCCTCAACCGACCAGCGCAGGTATCGCACTTCTCGCGGCAGGCCCGGCGCATAATCCGCCGGCAGTTCCGCTGCCTGGCCGCCCGTGTGGCCGTCAGGCAGGGGCGATTCGAGCGCGGGCATCGGCCCCATGCCGGGGCGGCGACCCAGGACACCCTCCCACGTCTCGCGCGCGGAAAGACCCAGCGATGTGGCGAGCCCGACCCCGGTGACAACGATCTGTTCAGGGCCGCTCACGCGTTGCCTTTCTGTGGCGCGCACTGATGGGGCTGATCCTCCATCCATGCGGGGTGGAACAGCAGCCACTGCTCAGGATATCGCTTGACGTATGACTCGATGATGCGTGTGAGTTGCACGAGCGCCGGGTGAACACCCTCGCGCGGCCAGGGGGCCGGCGCTTCGATGGCGTCCTCGATGATGATCCGCACACGCCCATCCGGCGTGCGGATGGCGAACACCGGCACAATGGGCGCGCCGCTGGCCATCGCGAGCTTTACCGGCCCGGTAGGGATCTCCACGTGCCCGTGCAGGAATGGCATGGCGACGCCCTTGTGGCCGGGCAGCACGCGGTCGGCCTGAATAAGAACCACCTCGTCCTTGCACAGGCTGTCACGCAGGTGATACCAGATGCCCCAGCCGTCATCCAGCGGCGCTTCGTGCACGCCCAGGCGCTCGTGCAGGGCGCGGCGCTGGCTCTCGAAGAAATCTCTGGTGTCGCGACGGAAGACGACGTGGATGCGTGGCTCAAACTCGCGTAGGGCGGCCATGGCGATCTCGTACGAGCCCATGTGCGCCACCGCGAGGATGGCCCCGCGCTTCTGCGCCCGCACACGCATGTACGCCTCGTGGCCCTGGATCTCTTCAACTTCCACCAGCATGCCGCGGGGGCTGCGGCGTGAGTTGCGGCCCACCTCGGCGATGAACTCGTAGAAACTGCCGCACACGGCCTTGGCGAGCGCTTCACGCTCCTCGATCGGTGCATCCGGGCCGAGCACGCGGGCGGCGTTGGCGAGCGTCGCGTGCTGGATGGTGGGCGAGGCGTGCCACGCGCCGGGCGCGCACAACGGCTTGAGCATGCGGACCGCGCGGGGCCAGCGGGCCGAGAGACGGCCCAGAGACGCCACCCAGAAGTGCGCAGCGCGATCGCGCATGCCATGCCACTCGGCAGAGCCCGTGGCGTGGCCGTTGCTCCCATTCGCATCGCCGCCGGGTTTCACTTCGGCTTGTCTCCGAGCGGGGGCACGGGCTTCGCCGCGTCGGGGTTCAGGGGGTCGGGTTTCAACACATCCGGCTTCATGGGCGCGGGGCCCTCGCCCTGGAGCGGGTGGGAGATCGTGGTGCCGCGGGGCAGGTCCAGCAGCACATCATCATCCGTCAAACCGGTGTTGGTGCGGACGTTGGTGAAGGTCATGGTCGTGACGTCGCCATCGCTGTCGGTGATCTCGACGATGCGGCCGAAGGCGGTGGCGGTGTCGAGCAGCACGCGGACTGTCGAGACATGCTCGCGGAGGGATTCCTTCAGCGGCGTGAGCTTGAGGCCGATCGTGCCCGCGCCGGCCTGGGGGTCGATGTCCTTGGCGGGCACCTCGGTGATCGTGAACTGCTCGCGCACGGTGCTGATGCGCGGTAGCGGGCTCGCGGCCATCTTCGCCATGCCCGCATCCACGGGGTACACCTCAACCGTCTTCTGCTCGGGGTAGAAGAGACGCATCTCGGCGGGGTCCATCGTCATCACCGTCGGGTGCGGGCCCTGCGTGTCCCAGCGGGTGCGATGGCCCTTCACCTTCACGGTGCCCTTTGTCACGAGGGGCTTCTTGAGCATCGGGGTCTTCTTTGACTGCTCATAGTCGGCGGTCAGGTCACGGACTTCCGCCGCGCGGGCATCGATGGCTTCCAGCCGCGCATCGAGGCTCTGTGGTTGGGAAAGGGTCTCGGGTTGACTATGGGTCCGCGCCGCCTCAACACATACGCCCGCCAATAGCACCATGCAGCAAGCCGCTCTGATGGTTCGATTTGTCAATCGACTTGTCATGTGTTGCTCCCTTCGACGCCGGCCAGCGCCAGCGTGCCGCGGCTGACGCAGTGGCCGGCCACCAGCGCCTCGACCTCAAACTGCACCAGCGGGCCCATCGCACGGACCTGCACGCTGCGCAGTGTAATTTCCGCGGGCGGCCGCACGACTGATTTGTAGCGCATGTCCACATGGATCAGACGGCCCCCGGACCTGCCTGTTCCATGCACGCCCACCAGCCCGCTGAGCTGCGCCAGGGCCTCGCTGAGAAGCACACCGGGGACGAGCGGCTCGCCGGGGAAATGCCCGGCAAAGAAATCTTCACTGCCGGTCACGCGCCACACGGCCTCGCCGCGGACACCCGGGATGACTGATTCAACGGTGGTGATGAAACGAAAGGGCGGGCGGTGCGGCAGGTGCTCCAGCCATGATGGTGCGGGGGCATCCATCGCTCAGCCGCCCGCGCGGGCGTTCTCCACAAAGCCCGCGAGCGTGGCGACGTCCTTAAAGGCCTCGCGCCCGATCGCGCCGTCGGCGATCTTGATGCCGAACTCCTTCTCGATGCTCGTTACCAGCAGCAGCACATCGAGCGAATCAAGATCGAAGTCGCCGCCGATCAGCGGGGTTTCGGGCCCGATGTCCACCCCGTCACCCAGCTTCAGGTCGCGCCGCATGAGGGTCCGGATGCGCTCGATAATCGCGGGGTCGGGCATAGGGGGGCATGGTAGGGGGGAGGGAAGGGGAGGGGGCGAGGAGAGAGGAGAGCAGAACGGCCAATCAGCCGGCAAAAAAACACCCGCTCCGCGGGTTCACGTTCTCCACTCGCCTCCCGCTCCTGCCCCACTACTCGCACCCGCGCTCCGTCGAAGCCCCCAGACGTGCCGCATCTTCCAACAGACCCTGCACCGTCTTCTTCGCCCGCTGCTGCTCGGCCTCATCGCTCAGGAAGGCGACGTTGACCTCGACGTTCCATCGCGAGGCCTGTGCCGCGGCTTCCGCAAGGATTGCGGCAATGGCGAGGTCGCTGCGCAGGTGGCGGTTTGTCCTCGTGGTCAGTGTTTCAAAGAGCCGCAGCAGGTCCACGCTGGCGGCCATCACCGCGAGAGGAATCTGCACCGACGCGGCGTTGGCGGCGGGGAGCTGATCGCGGCGCGGGTCGCCCTCGGGCAGCTTCTGAAGCTCGTTGACCAGGCCATACGCCGCGGCATCTTCTTCGGCCAGTTCAAGGAGGAGGCTGCGGGCACGCTCGAGGATTGCCGCGGCCTCCTCAAGGCGCGGTTGGTGCTCGACCAGGTTCTTCTTGCCCAGCGAGTAGGACACGACCATGTGCGCCAGGGCGGCCGCGAGCGCACCGGCGGTGGATGCCACCGCCCCACCGCCGGGTGCAGGCGTCTTGCGGGCAACATCGGCGAGGAACGTGGAGAGCGTGGTCGAGGCGAGTGTGGACATGGTTGATTCTTGGGTGGCCCGCCGCTCCGCGGCGGGTTTTTCTTCTTCCCGCGTCGTCGTTGTCATTCTTCCGCTCTCTGTCAAAGAACCGTTCGACCATGGGCGAGGATGCTGACCGGTCTCTGCGTGCGAAACACAGAGCCGCCGCGGAGCGGCGGGCCACCCAAGGCACCGAGTCACCCAAACAGCGGGATCTGGCCCCCTTCAGCGACATCTCGGCGGAAGGCGGTGTTGTTGAGCGGGGGCAGGCGGCCGTCGAGGCCGTACCTGCGGGCGAAGAGCTTGAAGGTCTGGGCGACCTGCTCGGCGAACGCGCCGCTGCCGCGCTGACGCGTGAACCAACTTGATGAGTACAACTCGCCCCCGTGCATCTGACGGATCAGGCTTTCGACGTGCGCAGCACGCTGGGGGAACTCGCGGCGCAGCCAGTCGAGGAACAGCTCCTTGATCTGGTAGGGCAGGCGGAGCATGACGAACCCTGCGCCCTTTGCGCCCGCATCTGCCGCGGCTTTGAGGAGCGCGGGCAACTCCCGGTCGTTCAGCCCCGGGATGATCGGGGCGGTCATCACGCGCACGGGGATGCCCGCGCCGGCAAGTGCCTCGACGGTCTCGAGCCGCGCCCGCGGGCTGCTCGCCCGCGGCTCCATCTTGTGGGCCAGGTCGTTGTCGAGGCTGGTGATCGACACTGCGACGCTGACGCCGCCCCACTCGTTCATTTCCTTCAGCAGGTCCAGGTCGCGCAGGATCAGTTTGTTCTTGGTGATGAAGCCGACGCACTGGCGGAACTCGGCCATGACCTTGAGGCAGCCGCGGGTGATCTCGCGCTCTTTCTCCAGCGGCTGGTAGGGATCGGTCACACCCGACATGACGATCGTCTCGCCCTGCCACTTAGGGTGCTTGAGCGCCTTGCGCAGCAGCGCGGGGGCGTGGGGCTTGGGGAAGATGCGGGTCTCAAAGTCGAGCCCGCTGCTGAGGCCCAGGTATTCGTGGTTGGGACGGGCGTAGCAGTAGATGCACCCGTGCTCGCAGCCTCGGTAAGGGTTGACCGTCCATTTGAAGCCGAGGTCGGGCGAGTTGACAGGGTTGATGATGCTGCGGGTGTCTTCGTCGAGATCAGCGGTCGTGATCTGCGTGCCGCGGGAAGGGTCGAGACCCTCTTCCTCTCGCTGCGACCACTGCTCATCGAGGTGCTCGCCCAGCACATGCAGGCGGATGGACTCGAACCGGTTGCCGGGGTTCAGCCCCGCCCCGCGCCCGCGGACAGGTCCGCCGGGCAGGGCATCCTGATACTCAGCCTCCTGCGGGCGTTGGGGCGTGGGGTTGAAGGATGGGGGGCGGTTCACGATACCGATTATACACCAAACAAAATGCACCACAAGTCTCTTGGGTGGTTTTTGTTTGGTCTTTGTCGGTTTTACCGCCGCTTCTGGGACAGCAACCAGTGGCCCAGATGCTCATCGCGGTAGGCACGGTCCCAGCAGTTGTGGTTGAGGTCGGGGTAGAGGGTCAGCTTGGGGCCCGAGCCGTGCTCACCGGCATTCTGCCAGGCGTGCTTGGCTTCGGCGGTCAGGTTCACGCTCTGCACCACCGGCACCGCACTGTCCTGCTCGCCGTGGAAGGCCCAGACGGGCAGGCGTGCCAGGCCTTCGACATCGGCCGGGCCGTAGCCGCAGATGGGCACCACGGCGGACCACACATCATGGTGCTTCGCCCCCAGCACCCACGCGCCGTGCCCGCCCTGCGAGAGGCCGGTGAGGGAAATGCGGTTCTTGTCCACGCGCAGCTCATCACGGGCGGCTTTGAGCGACGCCATGACGAGCTCGTCGTACTCCTCCCACTGGGGCTTCATCTCGGGCTTCTGCGGCAGTACGATGATGCAGGGCCACTGCTCGGGATCGGCCCTTGCCGCGGGGAGGAGGCCGACTTTGGTCTGCTTGACGCCATCGGTGCCACATTCGCCCGAGCCGTTCAAGAAGACCACGCACGGCCACTCCCGGGCCGCGGTGTAACCCGGGGGGATCCATATGGCGAAGGTCCGCTCCACGGGCGTGCCGTGGTCATCAACTTTGACAGTGCGCGAGATGAGCGAGCCGGGCTTGATGTCCGCGGCTGGCGGGCGCGTGCCGGCGCAGCCGACGCACAGGAAAAGAGCAAGAGCGGCGAGCGGGGCTTTCATGTGGGCGTCCTTGGTTGACAGGGGCGAGTGGTCGTACCGGTCTTATAGGTCACATACGTCGTATGCGGCCTGACGCCCGGAACCCGCCCTCAGGCTCCGGCACCAGTTTCGGCGAGTTCCTTCTCGTCCACGCGCTGGATGTTTGCGCCCAGGGAGCGGAGGCGGTCTTCCATGCGCTCGTAGCCGCGGTCGAGGTGATAGACGCGGCTGACGACCGTGGTCCCCTCGGCGGCCATGCCCGCGATCACAAGGCCCGCGCTCGCGCGCAGGTCGCTGGCCATGACGGGCGCCCCCACCAGTTTCCGCACGCCCGAGAGCACGATGGTCGATCCCTGGCGGATCACCTTGGCGCCCATGCGCAGCAGCTCGGCCACGTGCAGGAAGCGGTCGGGGAAGATGCGCTCGGTGATGACCGAGTTGCCATCGGCGAGGGTGAGGAGCGCGGCGAGCTGGGCCTGAAGGTCGGTAGGGAAGCCCGGGTGAGGCTGGGTGGTTACTTCAACGGGGCGCAGCACGCGGTCGCACGTCACGCGGACGCTGCGCCGCATGGGGTCGTTGTCGGTGTTGCGGAAGGGGTCGCTCGAGCCGCTGGTGATGGTGAGCGCCGGGGTGCGCTGGCGCTGCTGCGTCGTGGTTGCCGCGAGGCCGGCGAGGGGTTGCACATGGACGCCGCACGCTGCGAGGGTGTAGGTGACGCTGAGGAGCGCATCCATGGGGCAGTTGTCGAGAGTAAGGTCGCCGTTGGTGATGGCCGCGGCCATCATGAAGGTGCCCGCTTCGATGCGGTCGGGGATCACGGTGTAGTCCGTGCCGTGGAGTTCCTCAACGCCCTGGATGGTGATGCGCGGGGAACCCTGCCCGGTGATCTTCGCGCCCATGGCGTTGAGCACGTTGGCGAGGTCAACGATCTCGGGCTCGCATGCGGCTGACTCGATAACCGTAGTGCCCTTGGCGAGCGTTGCCGCGGACATGACGTTGGCGGTGCCCAGCACGGTGGAGCCGAACGTGCCGCCCAGGAAGACGGTGGCCCCGGTCAAACCCCCGGGCGGGGCCTTGGCGATGATGTCTCCGGTGGTCAGGGTGATCTGAGCGCCCAGGGCCTGAAGGCCCCGCAGGTGGAGGTCCACCGGGCGGTCGCCGATGGCGCAGCCGCCGGGCATCGAGACGCGGGCGAAGCCGCGCCGGGCCAGCATGGGGCCGAGCGTGCAGATGCTGGCCCGCATGGTCTTGACGATCTCGTAGCGGGCGTGGGAGAGGGACTCATCGGTGGACTGGAGCGTGACAGCCCCGTCCACGATGCCATCGCCGCTGGTGCAGCCCAGCTCGGACAGCAGCTTGAGCATGTTGCGGATGTCGGCGAGGGCCGGAACATCCCGCAGGGTGACAGGCTTGTCGGTGAGCAGCGCGACGGCCAGCATCGGCAGCGCGGCGTTCTTGGAGCCGTTGATGCGAACCCGACCGAACAGGCGGTGACCGCCCTCAATGACGAACGTGTCCATGGAATCCCTTCAAGGCCCGTACCCGTTGTTGAACCGCCCGCGGCTGCCAAACATCCATGTTCACCAGCACACCGGCCCGGCGTCCGAATATATCGGTCCCACGACTCCCCCGCCGTTGGAATCCGGAAAAGGCTTCCGCACGCTGTTCAGGGGCTCCCAGACCCTACCGCTTACCCAGGCGGCTCATGCCGCAGCCTTCACCGCAACTTCCTTCCAAGCCGGTTGCATCGGCCCGGGTTGTTTTGGATGTTCTCCATGCCGGGCAGTTGATTCCGGCGGGAGACCTTTGCAATGAACACCTCACGCAGCTTCAAGCACCCGGCCCTTCTCATGAGCGCCGCCATCGCCCTGACCATGCCCCTGGCCATCGGGGCGGGCTCGTCGGACCCGTACTCAACCCTGCCCTCCACGCTGTCACTGACGGGCGTGGTACGCGACTTCCGCGAGGTCGGCGTCGCGGGCGGGCACGCCGACTTTGAGCGCAACCCCACCGGCGGGTTTGCTCAATATCAGCAGGAGTGCAACGACCTGCTGGACGGCGACGGCAAGCCCGCCTTCCGCTCCACCGGCTTCAAGGTGACCAAGGACTGGAAGGATGCCCAGGGGCGCAACATGATCGCCCCCCGCTCCTATATCTCCGCCCGCACGGGGGATGTGGCGGGCACGATGGCCACGAGCGCGGGCGGGGCCACCACAACGGCGGCCAACTTTGCCCAGTGGTTCCGTGATGTGCCCGGCGTGAACATGTCCAGGCCCCTGAGCATCACGCTTGTGCGCAACCCCGGCACCAACTCGTACACCTTCAATGACACCACCGACGCCACCTACCGCAACAAGGGCGGCTTCTTCCCCATCAACGGGGAGATGCTGGGCAACTCGGCGGGCGACAACAAGAACTTCCACTTCACCTTCGAGCTGACGACCAACTTCCAGTTCAAGCGGAACACCGGCCAGGTATTCAGCTTTACGGGTGACGACGATGTGTGGGTGTTCATCGATAACAAGCTCGTGGTCGATATCGGCGGCATCCACTCGGCCGTCAACCAGTCGATCAACCTCGACCGCTGCGACTGGCTGGTGGATGGCCAGACGTACAGCCTGAAGTTCTTCTTCGCCGAGCGGCACCGCACGCAGTCTAACTGCCGCATCGACACTAACCTCGTCCTGCGGACGGTCGAGGTTCCCCAGGTCTCCTCGGTGTTCGACTGATTCCCGCTGCTCCCTGACACACGCTCCCGGCCCCGGGCTTCATGCCCGGGGCCTTTGCGTTTTTGAGATCGACATCGTCCCGTGGCGGGGCACCGGGGCCGGATGTAACGGCTGACCCTCAACTTTCTCGCCGTGGTTCGCGTGCTTTTCGCGATGCCGAATTGCACACTTCAACTGTCTGAAGGGATGTCGCAGCAGCGCCGCCCGCGGATGGAGAGAACGCCGGGGACCACAAATCCCAGGCCCTGACCCTCGGCCCGAGCCGGCAGACGACTGGACGCGTCTGGCTGAAACTCGGGGCTCCCGCCTCCAACCTCTCCGAGGCTGGAGCGACACACCGAGGGACATGAGTTCCACGCCCGGGTTGGCCTTGTGGCCGCCCGGGCGTTGCTCTTTTTGCACGGCTTGATGGCGATGGCCTTCGTACGCCCAACGCTGCGGCTCAGTACCAACTCTGGTAGCGGTACCGCGATCCGTATCCGCCGTACGCCCCATAGGACGGGTACGACCCGCTGAATGACGTGCCGAAGTACAGCACCCGCTCGGACTGGCGGGGCAGGTAGAGGTACCGTGCATCAAAGAGCGTGGGCGTTGGTGCCGCGGGCCAGGCGTCGGCATCGAAGGCCGTTCCCGGCTCGCGATAGGCCAGTGCCTCATCCCGGCGTGCGTACTCATCACCAACCGACACTGCGCCCGCGAGGGCCACGCCCGGGAACACGACCTCGGGCCCCGAGCCCTGCACGCCCACGATGTAGCCGTTGCCATGACGCGGCACGGCCGACTGGGACGAGCAGCCGCCGATCAGCAACACCCCGGCGGCAAGCACCGACACTCCCACCATTTGTGACGCCTGTTTGAACATATCGGGGACACGCTCCTCTACCAGTGGAGTGTGACCCGGGTTTGGTGGTGGGGCCACCAAAACTTGAATGTTTGTGGAGCGATATAACCCATAGCCGCTATAGGACTTATGTAGCGGATAACAACGCGGTGAGCGGGGGGAGTGGGCGGGAGCCCTTACTTCAGCCGTTCCTCGACCAGGCCGTGCAGCGATTTGAGTTCTTCGGCCTTGGCCCGGGGCATCACCAGCGTGGCATCGGGCGTCTGCACCACGACCAGGTCTTCAACCCCAAGCACCGCCACGGTGTGGCCGGCCGAGGTCACGACCAGGTTGTTCTTGCCCCCCAGCACGACCGCCGTCCCATCGCCGCTGGTGCGGTTGCCCGCCTTGTCCCCCGCGACGGTCTCGGCAAAGCTGGGCCAGCTTCCCACGTCCAGCCATTGCAGGTCCATCTGCACGGTGCACACGCTGAACCGCGCTTCCTGGCCTTTGGTCTCGGCCTTCTGGAACTCGCGGGCCGCGGGCTCCATCACCGCGTAATCAACGCTGATGCGCGGCAGCTCCGGGTACACCTCATCGAGCACGGCCTTCGCCTTCTTCGTCCCCCACGCCTTCTGGATCTTCATCAGCCCCGCGTGGCTCTCGGGCTTGAACTTCTCCAGAGCCTCGAGGAACGTGGACGCCTTCCACACGAACATGCCCGAGTTCCAGCCGAAGTCTCCGCTCTGCACGTACACCTCGGCCCGCGGGCGGTCGGGCTTCTCGACAAACCGCGCCACCTGGTAGCAGTGGTCGCGGCTGCCATCGATCGCGGCTTGCTTGCCGTGCTTCTTGTCGCGCACGGGCGTGCCGCGTTCGACATAGCCAAACCCTGTCGCCGGGTAGGTGGGCTTGATGGAGAATGTCACAAACCGGCGCGGATCGTTCTCTACAAGGCGGAAGCCCAGGTCCATCCGCTCGCGGAAGTCCTCCGCCGGCTCGATCACATGGTCCGCCGTCAGCACCGCGAACACCGCGTTCTTGTCTTCCTTTTCCAGCACTGCCGCGGCAAACCCGACGGCGTTCACCGTATCGCGTGCCGCGGGCTCCCCCAGGATGTGCTCATCGTCGTACCCGCGGAGCTGGCCGCGGATGGCGTTGCGGTAGCCCTCGGCCGTGCAGATGTACCGCCGCTTGGGGTCGATCAGGCCATCCAGACGACGGTCGGCGAGTTCCAGCAACGACCGCGGCTTGGTATCGCCCGGCCGATCGATGAACTGGAGCAACTGCTTGGGCTTGTCCTTGCGGCTCATGGGCCACAGACGGGTCCCCGCGCCCCCGGCCATGATCATCGCGTAACGCATGGTGGGGAGCATACCAAGTGACGGGAGCGGTCTGAAAGCCTGTATTTTCTTTGTCACTCGAAGACACGGACCTTACGAAATGTCCGTGGCACGGAACACGGCGTCGATGACCTCGTTGGCGGATGTGAGTTCGCGGCCTGCCCGCCGCGCCCGTGCGGCAGCCTTGCTCACCATCCCCTCGGCGTCGCCGCGGGTCTCACCCAAGGCGATCAGGGCTTCGATGGCTTCCTCTATCACGGGGGAAGGGCGGCCCACCTCGGGCTTTCCTTCCGCTGCGACGTTGAGGCCCTCAACCTCCGCATCGGTCAGGAATGCATCGACCTTGCCGTGGAGCTCGGCGATGACGGTCTCGGCCATGCGTTTACCGATCTCGGGCAGCTTGGTGAGGGCCTTGGCGTCTTTGGCGACGATGGCACGGGCGATCTCGCCGGGGTCCACCGCCATCGCTCGCAGGGCCTTGCGGTTGCCGATGCCCTTGACGGTGATGAACAGCTCGAAGAAGTCGCGCTCTGCCGCGGTCTGGAAGCCGATGAGGCGGGGGATGAACGAGGTGCCCTGGCCTTGGCTCTCAAGATAGGTGAAGGTGGTCAGCGTGATTGACTGCCCGAGCTGGCCGGCGAGGCGCTCGGCAAGGAACGCGGGGGCCAGCACCTCAAAGGCCAGCGCGCTCCCCGCCGGGACAAGGCGCAGCCCCAGCCCCTCCACCGCTTCAAGCACGCCCGTGATACGGCAGATCATGCGGGGAAGATAGCACGGCGCGGTCCCCGTTGGGACCGCGCCGTGCCGTCAAGCAAAGGGATGTCGATCGGCGAGTCGGTCAGCAGTTCCCGCCGGCCAGCACGCGGAAGAACGCCTCGATGTCGGCATCGGTGCCCACATCGCCATCGCCGTTGAAGTCGGCTCCGCCGGGGAAGCACGTCGCACAGCAGTTGCCGCCCAGGCAGGCGAAGAAGGCCTCGATATCCGCATCGGTGCCGATGTCGCCATCGCCATCGAAGTCGGCCGTGCCGCACACCGGGGTGGTGTCGGGCGAGACCCGCAGCAGGGCGTAGGGGACGCCCGCGGGGGCCACATCCGACCCACCATCCGCGGCAGTCCGCAGGTTGGCGATCACATACAGCGTGCCATCGGGCGCGAGGCCTGCGCTGTTGTTGGCACCGAAGGCCGAGAGCGTGATGTTGGAGCGGCCGATGTAGGCCGTGTCCGGGATGCCATCGTTATCCAGGTCCACCGAAACCGCATCGCCCTCGCGCAGCACGACCTGACCGTTCACGGCGATGACATCGTCGCGGGCCGTGTCGGCGTTAGAGGTCTTGCCGGCGAGGTAATAGTCGCCGTTGCTGGTGCCGCCGATGGTGAAGAACGTGGCGGTGCCCCATGTGTCGCCGCCGATGGCGTCGCCGGTCTTGGCGATGACAGCGCCGTTCTTGACGGCCCAGGCACCGCCGGTCATGGTGCCGCGGATGTACCAGTCGTTGTTTGCCGCGACCGAGGTCTGGTTGAGGGCCAGCACAGTGATGGAGGGGTCGCCGGGCAGGGGCTGGGCAGCCTGTGCCACGATGCGCCCGTCAACCACGACGCAGTCGGGGTCACTCAGGCTGCTGAGGTTGCCATCGACGTCGGCCTTGCCGCGGACGACGACACGGGTGCCGTCGTTCGACGTCCAGAAGTTGGAGATGGTGCCGGTGGAGGAGATGCTGCTGAGGCCGATGGGGCCTGAGCCGTCGAGGCGGGTGACGGTGTCCGCGTTTGACTGGAGGAACCGGACTGCGTCGTACGCCGAGACGGGATAGCGGGTGGAGCTGAGGTTGCCGGGGTTGGGATCGACCCAGCCGATGACGCCGTTGTTCTGCAGGGTGATGGTGGAGGCGGAGTTGCCGATGGTCTCATTGCCGGCGTTGCCGACGGGGTTGTCGGTGGTGCCGGTGTAGAGGTCGCCCATCTGGAACCGCAGCACGCCCGTCCCAGCGCTGCTGACGCGGATGATCTTCTGGAACATGCTCGCGACGCCGCCCTTGGCCCGCAGGGCGAAGGCCCAGTCGTTAGCGGCGTTAAAGGGGTAGCAGACGGAGCTGGAGAAGAAGTCAACCAGTTCAGCGTTGACGGCGCCGGGGAAGGGCCGCCCTTCCTGGAGAACCACGGTGCCGGTCATGCCGCTGCCCAGCAGCAGGTACGAATCCGACTCCGCCGTCGGCTGGCTGGTCGAGCCACGGAGCAGGAAGCGGCTGCCGTCAGGGCTCAGCCAGAACTCCAGCATCGAGTTGAAGTTGGCTGCTGCGGGGTTGCCCGCCGTATCCACCGCTCCGGGGACCACCGACGAAGCGCCGTTCGCACGGCTGAACACCACATCCACATCCGCGCCAGGGGCCACCCCAGCCAGCAGGACGATCGTCGCGGCAGACACAACACCAAAGCAGGTACGGGTACGCATGGTCAACATCTCCAAAGGGTTATGAGTTCGCCAAAGGCTACCGCCAGAGGGGCTGTTTGGCAATCTTTTTTGTCTGGAAGAGCGGCAATACCCGGGCCCACCGGCGAGACTTTGGGCATCGCGGGCCCCTCCCCCGCGTGTTTGGAGTGCCCTTGAGCCGATATGCCCTGTTCCATGCACGCGACCACCGCCGAACCTGCCGCGATGACCCCGCTTCCCCTGTTCCGCCGCACCATCCTCATTGGAAGTGCGGCAACCCTCCCCGGATTGTGGGAGCGGGTGGTTGCCGCAGGGATTGAGCCCGCGGGGTACCTGTTTACCGACTGCCCGGACCTGCGGGAGGACGCGACCCGGAGCCTGGGATCGCTCGATTCGCTGCCCGCGTTGCACACGCTGGAGCCCTTTTCCGCGGCCATCGTCAGCCTGCCTTCTCGCGCGGGGGCCATGATCCTGCGGGTTCGTTCCGTTCTGCGGGCGTGCGGGATTGTCGAGCGCTTTGTACCGACGCTTGAAGACACGCTCATCAACCCGGCAACGCGCGGGGTGGGGCCCGCGGCAGGCGCGGACATCGATCTTGTCGAACTGATCGGCCGCACCCCCTACGGCATCGACCGGCGCGCGGTGGAGCGGGCACTGACAGGCAAGCGGATTTTAGTGACCGGCGCGGGGGGTTCCATCGGCAGCGAACTGTGCCGCATTGCCGCGACGTTCAGGCCGGAACTGCTGATCCTGATGGAGCGGTCGGAGAACGCGCTGTTTGAGATCGATCGGCAGATGGCCCGCCGCTACCCGGAGGTGCGCCGCAAGGCCATCCTGCACGATGTGGTGGATGCGGAGCAGACGCTGCGGCACCTGCACGCCTTTAAGCCGCACGCCATTTTTCATGCCGCGGCGCACAAGCATGTGCCGCTGATGGAGGACCATCCCTCCCACGCGATCACGAACAACCTGTTTGGGACGAAGTCGATTGCAGATGCAGCGGTCGCGGTGGGCGCGGAGCGGTTTGTGATGATCTCCTCCGACAAGGCCGTGAACCCCACGAGCGTGATGGGAGCAACCAAGCGCCTGGCCGAGATGTATGTGCAGCACCTTGCCTCGCTGGGAGGGTTCGGCGGGGGCATGCAGCGGAACACGACGTTGAGCATGGTCCGGTTCGGGAATGTGCTGGGGTCCGCGTGCAGCGTGCTGCCCATCTGGACGGCGCAACTTGGCGAGGGCGGCCCCATCACGGTGACGGACCCGCGCATGACGCGGTATTTCATGACCATCAACGAGGCGGCGAGCCTGGTGATCCAGGCCGGGGCCATCGACGCCGGTGTGGGCTCGCGCCGCACCGCCACCCCCACCATCTATGTGCTGGACATGGGAGCGCCCCTCCGCATCGCCGACCTCGCCCAGCGGTTTGTGCGACTCAGCGGGTTTGAGGTCAGCACCCCCGGCGGCACCAGCGCGGATGGCATTTCCATCATCTACACAGGCGCGCGGCCGGGGGAGAAGATCCATGAAGAGCTCGCGTACGCGGCAGAGGGGCTGCTGCCCACGCCGCACCCGGGCATCATGGCCTTGGCCAGTTCAGTTGGTGCATCGTTCGACGCACGGGCGATGATCGCCGACATGGGGAGCGTGCGGGTCGATACCGACCGGGCTTCGGTGGTGGAACTCATCCGCCGCCATGTGCCTGAAATGGTCCAGAATGGGTCCAAAGCCGCTGATTCTCGGACGCTGGCGGCCTGAATCACCCGGCGGGCGGCTTGAACCCCGGCGAAATGACCCCGACGGAACCCGGCGAGGCAGCCATCTTCTATAATAAGACTTCATTGAACCGGGGTGCCCATGACCAACCGAACCCGCCTTTTGCAGGAAACAATCCAGGCCCGCCAGCGCGCCGCGGCACTGGTCGAGGCGCTTGTGCAGGCATCGACCGCCTCCGAACCCGTTCCCAAGCGCGATCTTTACAAGCGGGTGACAGGCTCGAGCAGTCTTGACAACGCCATCGCCGAGGCACGGCGGGCCGTGGAGGCGTACGACCGCCTCATCGGCGAAATCGAGAAAGAAGCGGAAAAAGGCGACCCCCAGCCCGAGGTGGTTGTACGACCGGACGCCTTGCGAGCCTCGGGCTCTGCCTCCGGCTTTGTGTCCGGGGCCATCGGTTGCCTTGTGCCGAGAACGGCCACCGCATGAGCACCATGAAAACGCCGCTGGCCGATGTGGCGAGCACCGAGGTTGAGGCCAAACCGCAGGGCGTGATACTGCAGGTCCGCCGATTGAGCGAGCGTGCGGCGGCGCCGCAGTACAAGACGGCCGGCGCGGCAGGCATGGACCTTGCCGCGTGCCTGGCGACCGATGATGCCACGCTGACCATCGGCCCGGGCGAGATCGTGAAGGTGCCAACGGGTATCGCCATCGGCGTGCCGCGGGGTTATGAGGGGCAGGTGCGGGCCCGGTCGGGGCTTTCCAGCGCGCACGGCGTGGCCCCGGTGAACGCGCCGGGCACCATCGACAGCGACTACCGGGGCGAGGTGCTGGTGCCGCTGATCAACTTGGGGCGGGAAGCCTTTGTGGTGACGCACGGCCTGCGCGTGGCGCAGCTCATCATTGCGCCGGTGGCGCACGCCGCAGTGGTCGAGGTCAGCACACTCGACGAGACGGTGCGGGGAAGCGGTGGGTTTGGGTCCACGGGCCGCGCGTAAGTCTGCTGTGTCACCGGCTCGCTCTACTTCGCGTCTTTGTTGATATCTTTCTCGCCTGCCGCGCTTCCCAGCTTGGCCGCCTCTGCCGCGACGTCGTTGGGGATGAGCATGGTGAGGTTGTACTGGCGGATCTTCCAGGTGTCACCGGTGCGTACCAGCACGCCGCTGCCGCGGCAGCGGCCGAGCGTGTCGTTCTCGAGCTGCTCATCAAACCAAGCGACGTCGTGGTGCTCGCCCTCAAGCCCGATGTGGCGCGTGCCCTTGACGGGCGTGTAGGTCCACGCCTTGCCCTTTGCAAAGTATGGGTGGGCGAAGGCCTTGAACTCGGTCAGCGTCCAGCGCTCGGCAGCGTCGGTGCCCAGGAAGACGGCGCCCGGCGCATACAGGTTGAAGTAGCGGTCTTCATCGGCTTTGGCCGCGGCATCGTGGAGGGTGTCGAGCACCTTCTCGATGGCGATGACATGCGTTTGTGGCGCGGCATCGGCGTGCGCCGCGGGCAGGTTGTCCGGGCTGCCGCGGTTCTCGCGGGGCAGCATCGCGGTGCTGGGGGCTTTGCCCTGCTCCGCGGCAAGCAGCATGCCGAACAGTTCCGCGGGCTGAACACTGATGTCGCGCCCCTCGCCTCCGTAGATGACCTCGTAGCAGCGCATGGCGCCGGCGGATTGAATCTTGGCAACCGTGTTCTCGGTGGGCGCGAAGTACGCGTCGTCGTGGTCACCGATCAGGAACGTCACGGGCACATCCTTCAGCCCCGCCTGGGCGGTGCCCATGAACCAGTCCTCGGCGAAGCCGGGCCGCACCAGCACGCTGCGCATGCGCGTGGGCGCCTGGCTCGCGTGCAGCAGCGCGGCCTTGCCGCCCTCGCCCGCGCCGGCGATGTAAAACTTGCCTTCCTGCACGGTCAGGGCGCGGGCGACATCGTCCAGCAGCCCGGAGAACGCCTCGGCGCTGACCTGAAGCAGGTGCGTGCCCAGCGGCGCGGCAACGCCGACGACCACCCAGCCCCTTGCCGCGGCTTCCGTTTCCCATCCCGCGGCCAGCGCGGCCCGCACGGCGTCGCGGTCCTGCGCGCCATCGCCGAACAGGATGAGCACCGGGTAGGCCTTAGCGGGGGCAAACATTGGTGGATGAACCAGCAAATAGGGAATGTCCACACCGCCGTGGACACGGACAATGTCGAAGGGCGTGGGGCGTGCGGCGGGTGGCGGGGCGGGGGGCGTTGACTGCGCGTGGGCGGGAATGGCTCCGGCAAACATCACACCCAGCGCGATCATCGCGATCTTGCGGATCGTCATTGTCCAACGCATGCCGAGACCCTCCACAGGCTGCCGGGGGCTATCCCGCACCCGGCAGGTACTTGTCGATCCAGTCGTCCTGACGCAGGACAGCGGCGCGGTTGCGGCGCTCCCGCGCTTCGCTGCGGCTCTGCGCGAGCCGGAAGATACGTGCCGCGAAACCAGTACCGCGCAGCTCGGGCGATGAGGACCGCTCGCGCAGCAGCTGCGCCAGGATGGGCGCGAACTTCGTCACGACGTCATCTTCCAGCGACACGAACACCTGCGCCGAGCCGGGGTCACCCTGACGCCCGGCGCGCCCGATGAACTGGCGGTCGATGCGCTGGGCCCCGTGCATCTCCGTGAGGATCACGTGCAGCCCGCCGGCCTTGAGGCCCGTGTCGTCGAGCTTGATGTCGGTGCCGCGCCCGGCCATGTTGGTGGCCACGGTGATGGCGGGCGGGTGGCCGTGCGCGCCCTGCCCCGCGCGGGCGATGAGCTCGGCCTCGTCCTTGTCGAAGTTGGCGTTGAGCACCTGGTGGGGCAGGCCGCGCTGCGTCAGCAGACCACTGAGCAGTTCGCTGGCGGCGATGGACCGCGTGCCCACCAGGATGGGCCTGCCCACGCTATGAACATCTTCAATCGACGCGGCAATGGCCTGCCATTTGTCGCCCGCCGAGCGGAAGACCCGCAGCGGCCACTGCTCACGCACCACCGGCTTGTTGGTCGGGATGATTGTCACCGGGCGGGCGTACACGCCCTCGATCTCGATGGTGGCGTCGGCGGCCGTGCCCGTCATGCCGCAGAGGAAGGGGTAGGTGCGGTAGAAGCGCTGAAAACTCAGGCGCGCCAGCGTCTCGCGGTCGGCGGTGACGTCCACGCCTTCCTTCGCTTCAACGGCCTGGTGCAGGCCATGCTCCCACGAACGGTCGGGGAGGAAGCGGCCCGTGTACTCATCTACGATGACGACCTTGCCATCAACGACCTGGTACTGCTGGCCGCTGAGGTAGCAGTGGCGGGCGACGAGCGCCTGGCGGAGCAGCTCCTCGCCGCGGCGGGTGGCCTTCCAGATGGGCTCGCCACCGCGGGCGAGGAGTTCCTGAAAGAGGGCGTGGGCGCGCTCGGTGCCGCGGCGTTTGAGGTCGGCGCGGCGGCGGACGTAGTCGATCGTGTAGTCGGGGCCCTCATCGAGCTTGGCGCACAGCGCCGCGGCATCGCGGTACACCCGCGACATCTCATCCTCGCGCCGAGACCGGGCGATGATCAGCGGCACCACACCCTCATCAATGAGCACGGCGTCGGCCTCATCAACCATTGCCGCGCGGAGCCCGGGAACGAGCGGCCCGTGGCCGCTGCCGCCCATCTGGCTGAGTCGCACCGATCCAACGGTGAGCAGATGTCGCGCGGCCCACGCGGTGTTGGCCTTGCCCAGCATGATCTGGTCGCGCAGCCAGTCGGCGACGATCTGCTTGGGTGTGCCGTAGACGATGCCCCGCGTGTACACCTCGGCCCGCTCGGCGGGCTCCATCTCCTGCGTGATCGCGCCGACCTCTATGAGGCAGCGGCGGTAGATGCGGGCCCGCGAGGCGGCATCGCGCGCTGCGAGGTAGTCGTTGACCGTGAAAACGTGGAGGCGGCGGTGCTGCCACGCGATGAGGGGCGCGGCGATCGAGCCTGTCAGCGTCTTGCCCTCCCCCGTCAGCATCTCCACCACGCGCCCGTGGTACATCGCGAGGGCACCCATCAGCTGCACCGGGAAGGGCTCTTCGCCCGTCTGGCGTCGGGCCACCTCTCGCACGGCGGCGAGCGCACGCCGCACGGCATCGGCATCCTGGCGCTGGCGGAGGAACAGTTCGCGGAGTGTGGCGATGTGATCGTCGAGCACCGCATCCGACATCGACCGCACGGTGGGCGACAGCGCCGCCGTCTGCCGCGCCTGCTCCCACAGAAAGTCCTTGCCCGTGCGGCGGTGCTTGACAGCCGTCACCGCGCGCGAAGCGAGCATGTCCAGCCCGCGCGGCACCTCGGGCCGCATCCGGCGGCTGCGGAGCGACTCGTAAAGGGCGTGGTAGTGGGTAAGGGCCTGGGACATGGGAAATGGAAGCGGGAATGGGGAATGGCTGAAGAAGAACTGGGCTAGAGCTGCACCCTGCCTTGCACCAGCTTCTGGAGGCGGTCGACCCATTGGACAGCCAGCGGTTTGCGGGGGAGGGAGAAGCGGAGGAACACGCGCTCGCCGGGCTTGCCCTGGAAGCCGCCCTCAACATCCGCGGCAAAGTACGCCGTAAAAATGGGCCGCTTGGCGGTCATGCCGCTGCGGTCGCGCTGCTCCACCTCGATCTTGCCGCCGCCGCTGAAGCCCAGCCCCTGGTGGGGCAGCTCACGCGTAGCGGCCTCGTTGTGCTTGAGGTGCCGGCCTTGAATCACGCGGTCGACGTTGGAGCTGCGGCGCATCTCGACGCTGTAGTCGCTATCCTGAAGCGCGTTGAGCCAATCACCCTCCGTCTGCGAGATCGTGGCGACGACGCGGACGGTGGAGAGGTCTACCACCTCGGCGAAGCCCTGCCCTTCCTTGACGAAGCTGCCAACAAGGGTGTGGGGGTCGATGCCCACCAGCACGCCATCGTGCGGGGCGCGGACGACGAGCTCGCTCTTTTTGGCCTCGAGAAATGCGAGCTGCTCGCTCAGGGTGTGGACGTAATCACTGGCGACCTGCACGGCGGCAGGCGCCTTCACGAGCGCCACCGACTCCTTGCTGATGGCCTCCTCCCGCTGGGCCTTGATGAGGTTGATGCGGGCCTCGAGCCGGTCGCTCTCGCACACGGCGATGGGGTCGCCCTCGTGGACGACATCGCCGGGGCGGTGCAACGCCTGAGTCACGAAGCCCTCGGTCTTGAAGAAGACGCCCGAACGCTGCGCGCTCTCCACCACGCCCTCGGCGCGGCGGCGGTCGGGCATCGGCACCGCCCCGACCATGAGCACGCCGGCGATGATGAGCGAGAAGCTGATCGCGAAGGCCCGGGGGCGGTGCTCGGCCACCTGCGTGCCCGTCGTGAGCCAGTGGATGAAACCCCCCACCGGCATGATGAACCACACAGCCGCCGTCCACACCGCCAGGAAAAGCCCGATGGCGAACATCTTGCCCATCACATACAACGTGATCGAGAAGAACAGGAACACGCGGTAGATCATCGCCATGATGCCGTAGACCAGCAGGATGCCGGCCTCGCCGGGGCTGCTGGTAGGCGGCGTGGCCGACTCCACGCGGTAGAGGTAGCGCAGGGCGAGGAACTTGAGCATGTTCTGCGAGCGCTGCATGAGGTTGGGCACCTCCAGCAGGTCGCTGAGGATGTAATAGCCGTCGAACTTCATCAGCGGGTTGGCGTTGAACAGCACCGTCGAGAGGCTGGCCGTGAGCATGGCGTTGTAGGACAGTTGGTGCAGCAGCCCCGGCGCGTTGCGCGTGGCCGCCCAAACGAACGCCGCCACGCCCGCCAGCGCGAGCTCGAAGATCATGCCGCCCGCGCCCACCGCCATCCGCTGCCACTTGCTGGGGAATGCCCACGTCGCCGAAGCATCCACATAGGGCGCCGGCAGCAGCACCAGCATCATGGCGCCGAACTCGGGCACCTGCCCGCCGAAGCGCTTGCAGATCAGGCCGTGGCCCATCTCGTGCCACAGCTTCGTCACCACAAAGACCACCATCATCCAGCCCCAATTGGCGGGGGCGATGGCCGACTCAAACCCGCTGCGCAGCTCTTCAAAGTGCGGCAGCACCGTCACCAGCGCCGCCACGATCCACGCGATCCACAACACAAACCCCACCCGCCCCAGCACAAGCCGGAACATGGGCTCGAGCCACGTCAGGATGCGGTCGGGGTTGAAGAGCTTGATGCGGAAGTACATCAGGCCGATGGCCTGCTGCTTGACCTTCTGCGAGATACGGTTGCGGCCGCGGCTGAGGAGCTGCTCGGTCTCGGGCGGCACGTCCGCCGTCAGCAGGTTGCTGCTGAAGAGCTGGCTCATCAGCTGGATGACTTCGTTCTGCGTCAGGGCGGCGTCGCCGTGGCGCTGCAGGCCATTCTCCCACACCTCTTCGACCGTGCGGTGGCCGTCGAGCAGCCCGATGAACTCGTGGGCCACAGGGTTGAGTCGGTAGAACTGGTTCGATGATGGGTCGTGGATGACATGCCAGCGCTGGCCGCGGTAGTGCTGGCGGGTCACCTGCACGTGCGGGCGCAGGCGCGGCTTCATCACGCGGACGCGGTGCCAGAAGGGGGAAAATGTGGAGCGTTCGGTCATGGGAGAAGTGGCGGAGTGGCGGAGTGGCGGAGTGGCGGAGTGGCGGAGTGGCGGAGTGGCGGAGTGGCGGAGTGGCGGAGTGGCGGAGTGAATTCTATTTAGAGGTTCATCGATTGATACGAACGCACAAAGCGGCTGTCTTTACCACTTGGCCACTTGACCACTTCCCTCCGATCACCACCACAGCCACACTTTCAGCGTGTCCACAATCCGGCGGGAGGCGATCCAAGCGAGGCTGTGCCTCTGGGTGTTGAACTTGGCCTGGCCTTCCATGCCGGGGCGGAACCATTGCGGCGTGCGTTCAAGGCGGCAGCGCACCTCGAAGGCGTTCTGGCCCTCCTCGGCCTGCGACAGCGGGACGATTGCCTCGACCACAAACGGCAGCGCGAGCCACGGTTTGGCCTTGGGCGACACCTCGCCCGTCTGGCCGATCTCAATCAGCGAAATGTCGCGGTCGTCCACGCGCGCCCGCACCACCATCTCGGAGAGGTCCGCCACTTCGAGCAGGCGGTCGCCGAGCTTGACTGCCGCGCCGACCTTGTCCTTAAGGTCGCCCGCGATGATCGTGCCCGCGATAGGAGACTCAATGCGGCTGCGTTCGATCTGGCTCCGCAGCAGATCGCTCTTGGCGCGGACCTGGTCGCTCTTGGCGCGGGCCTGCTTGGCCTGGGCGTTCTCGCCCTTGGCCATCGCCTCTTCGGCCTGCGTCTGGTATTGAAGCAGCTCGCTGCGGGACTCAAGCTCGCTCAGTTCCATCTCGTGCGTGTCGAGCTTGACCAGCGTCTGACCGGCATCGACATGCTTGCCCGGCTCCACGCCATCGCCCAGGCTCATCAGCACGCCATCAAAGGGCACCGAGATCGTGCGGCGCTCGCGCGGGAAGAGTTCAACGGGCGCGCTCACGCGGTAGGTCACGTTCACCACGAAGAGCAGGAAGGTCGCGACCATCACCGCCACGCCCACCAGTTTCCACACGGTGTGCTTGGGGCCCACCGCCCACGCGCCGGTCTTGATCATCCAGTCCCATGTGCGCAGTGCGATGATGCGGTCGTCGCTGTGCCGCACCGCCAGCACCGGCGACACCAGGTCCAGCGTCGCCTGCACCAGCTCGATGGTCTGAAGCTCAATGTTGCCATCGCCGCCGCTCTCCAGCAGCACTACGCCGATGATCCGCTCGCCCTTGGCGTCGGTCACGCGCAGGGGGAAGCTCGCAACTTTCAGCTTCGCATCGCTCGCGGCAAGCTCGCGGTGGGCGTGCGTCACGGCCTGAGACAGCACCGCGTCTGACCCCGGCCCGGCCGCCGGGGGCGGGGGGTAGAGCACGGTCTGCTCCTGATCCAGGCACTCTTCCATCGCCGCCTCGAGCTTCTGCGCCATCGTCATGCGGCGGTCGAGGTTCTCGGTGTCGCTGAGCGCGACCAGACGAATGCCGGTGCGGCCCGCACCGGGGACGGTGCCCTGGCGGCGGGCATTGGCGCTGCCGTGCATCCAGCCCATCGCGACGCGGTCTACCGACAACTGGCGGGACAGATCGTTGACGAGCTGGAGCGTGCAGCCCTTGAAGCCGGGGGTGGTGTTGATGGATGCGAGCAGCCTTGCCGCCAGGTCGAGCGCGGCAGAGGCCTGGCGGGTCCGCCGCAGCGCCTGCTGCGCGGCGTGCGTGTAGATGTACCCCGCGAGCACCTCCACCAGCGCAAGGCTCGTCTGCACGGCTTGGCGTGAGAGGCCCTCGACGCACAGCGACACCACGCCCTGCAGGGGAAGCGCGTGGGTCTCGCTGGGCAGCCCCGCGCCAATGGGGACGGCGAGCATGTACTGGTTCGAGCTGCCGGGGTCGTACATCAGCTCATCGCCGGTGCCGAACACCGCCGCCTGTCGCTGCACGCCCGCGGCACGCGCGGCATCGCGCGATTCCTTCGCGCTCACGATCTCGGTCTGAGCCACGCGGTCGGGGCTGAAGAGCGCCTCGGGTGGGATCACCATCCGGCCTTGGGCATCGACCACTTCGCCGAAGGGCCATACCAGCAGGGGCTTGGGCTCGGCCGGGTCTTCCTTCGAGGTCGGCACGGTGTACAGCACGGCCTGACGCGCGCCGCTCACCTGCCCGAGGATCGACACCAGGCGCACAAGGAACAGCTTGTCATCGCTTGCCGCGGCTGTCAGTTCCGCCACCACCCGCTGCCAGCCGGGCGCCCGAAGTTTGGAAAGGTCGTTCATATAAGAGTGGTCAAGTGACTAAGTGGCAAAGTGGTCGAGTGCAATGGTGGATACAAGAGGGAGGGTCGTCAACTCATGCGCTGATTCCGTTGCCTGATCGCTTAGCCACTCAGCCACTTCCGCTTACTTCGCCGCCCGCACGCCATCTCGTAGCACTTCTGCCGCGGCAACGACCTTGTCCATGACGGACTTGCTGGGCTCGGTGAATCGGACCCAAGCCGCCTCGCCCGCCAGCACCCGCTCGGGGCCCTTGGGGTTGGCGAGTTCCACGCGCACGCGGCGCGAGCGTGAGGCAAAGTCGGTCGTGGGGCTCACCTCGATAACCGTGCCCTCAGCAATCCTGGGACCGGATGCGACATCAATCAGCACCCATGCCTTGTCGCCTTCCTTGAGCGCGAGTGTCGCGGGGTCTTCCGTCGGTGCAGGGACATCCATCCACAGCGGATCGACGTTCACCACCCGCACCACCTTCTCATTCTCGTTGACCGACTGGCCCACATCAACCAGCACGTTGTCGATCTGGCCATCGAACGGGGCGAGCAGGTGGAACTTGTCCACGCGGGCCTGGAGACGCTTGACCTGGAGCACTTCCTGCTGCTGCTTGACGGCTGCGGTCTTCTCATCAAGCTCGGCGGCCTCGGCGGAGAGCTTGGCCCGCTCGAGCTCCTGGTCGTTGCTGCCGCCGCCCTCGCGGATTTTCTTCGTCTTGACGTACTCGTTGTGCGCGAGCGCGGTGGTCTTGGCGGCCCGCTGCACGGGCCAGTCAGACTCTGCCGTGGGCTTTTGCAGCTCCAGCACCGCAAGGTCCTCGGCATCGTCACCCTTGACGAGCATCTGGCCTTTTTTGACCTCCGCGCCGCCGCGGACCAGCACATCGCGCACTTGTGTGGGCAAGGAGAAGCCCATCACCGCATCGCGGCTGGGGCGCGTGGGGCTTTTGGTGCCGCCAAACTCTTTGATCACCTCCGGCTCGAGGCGCGGGGCGGGCTTGGTGGATCGACCAACCTGCCCCAGGGCAGCCCCGGCCACACACCACACCGCCGCCAGACCCGCCACGCGGGACAACCAGGTCCGTTTCATTGATGCCATAGGTAACTATACGTCGGGGGTGCCATGCGCAGATTCCCCTGTCTGGAAGGAACCCGGTCGCAGCCCCCCACGTCCGGAGGAATAGGCACAATCCCTTATGCAAGTTGACCTTCCGAAAACGCGAATCGCATGTGAGCGGGTGCTATCCTTCCCGTTCCTGCCAAAGAAAGACTGCACCAGGAGCCTTCCATTGACCACCAGCGTGCTCACACCCGCTTCCGCCAAGACCGCCTCCCTCGCCCTTCACGGCGGCACGCCGGTCAGCCCCAAGCCCGTACCCTTCATGTCCACCGCCCTGACCGAGGGGGATATCGCCGCCGTCACCGCCGTGCTCAAGTCGGGCATGCTGCGGGCGGCAACCAAGTGTGCCGAGCTGGAGGATCGCTGGGCAGCCGCGACCGAGGCCCGGTATGCGATGACCTGTGCCAACGGCACCTGCGCCCTGCAACTGGCCTATGAGCCCCTGATCAAGCCGGGTGATGAGGTGCTGGTCCCCGCGTGGAGCTACATCGCCACCGTCTCGATGATCGTGGCCCGCGGCGGCACCCCCATCTTTGTGGATGCCCTGCCCGACACCTATCAGATGGACCCCAAGGACGCCGCCCGCAAGGTCACGTCCAACACCACGGCGATTGCCGCGACGCACCTGTACGGCTGCCCGGTGGACATCGACGCCTTCCAGGCGCTTGCCGACAAGCACAACCTGATGGTGGTGTACGATGCGGCCCAGTCGCACCTTGCCACCTACAAGGGCAAGGGCATCGGGGCCTTCGGCGACGCCGTGACGTACTCCCTGTACGCGACCAAGAACTTCGCCACCGGCGAGGGCGGCTTTGTCACCTGCAACGATGAGGGGTTGGCGCAGGACATCAAGCTGCTGCGCTCACACGGCGAGACCGAGAAGTATCTGCACGATTCGATCGGGTACAACTACCGCATGAACGACCTGACGGGCGCGCTCGGCCTGTCGCGCCTCGACCGCCTCGCGGCACAGACCGCCCAGCGCCAGGCCAATGCCGCGAAGTACGACAAGATCATCGCCAAGGTGCCCGGCCTCAAGGCCCCGGTCACGACCAAGGATGCGGAGGCCGTGTACCACCTGTACACGGTGCAAATGGAGCTGGGCAAGTTCCGCTGCACTCGCGATGAGTTCTGCAAGGCTCTCAACGCCGAGGGCGTCCCCACCGCGACCCACTACCCCCGCGCCCTGCCCAAGCAGCCCGCGCTGGCCGAGTGGGACGACAACGACTGCCCCGTCGCCGATGCCTTGGCCCAAAAGGTCTTCTGCCTCCCCATGCACCACGACCTGACCGATGAGCACTTCAAGATCGTGGGCGATGCCCTGGCGAAGGTTGCCGCGGCGTATCAGTGAGGAGTGGGTACCCCGTCTCTCCGAGACGGGAGTCCGCGGGTGGCCAGCCGCTCCGCGGCGGCTCTTCGCTCAGCAACTCCCACCCGCCAGCACTCTAAAGAACGCCTCGATATCCGCATCAGTGCCGCTGTCGCCATCGGCGTTGAAGTCTGCTGAGCCGCAGGTGGTGCAGCAGTTGCCGGCGAGGCAGGCGAAGAAGGCTTCTATCACTCCCCCCGCGGCCCAAACGTAATTGCGTTCTTTCCCTGGCGCTTGCTCTTGAGGGACAGGCCGTCGGCCCGCTCGACCAGTTCCTCCACGGTCGCCCCGTCCCAGGGGTAGGTCGCGAGGCCGCCGGAGATGGTCAGCGTCCCCGCCGCGCACCCCGCTAACTTGGGGAACTTGTGCTCGTGCACCTGCTGCTGGAAGCGCTGGGCGATCGCGAAGACGCTGGCGGGATGGCGGCTGCCCTCCATGCGGGGGCCCTGGGGCTCGTAGAAGATCACCGCGAACTCGTCGCCGCCGATGCGGCAGACGCGGTCTGTCGGGCGGATGACGCTGCGCATCATCTTCACGGTTTCGCGCAGAATCTCATCGCCCGCATCGTGGCCGTACTGGTCGTTGTACTTCTTGAAGTCGTCGATGTCGAAGATCATCACCGTCAGGTGGCGGCGGGCATCGCGGGCCTGCTCGATCGCGCTGGCCAGGAACTTGTCGAAGTAGCGGCGGTTGTACGCGCCGGTGAGGGGGTCCGTAAACGCCGCGGCACGCAACTGGCTCTGCTGGTCTCGCAGGCGCAGCCAAGCCGCCAGCCAGCGGGCGTGGCCCGCGAGGCTGACAATTCCTGCGCGGCGCGAGCGGAGGTGGCCCAGCAGCGTTCCCTCCCACGACACGGGCTCGCCGCCCGCGCGGGCGGGCTCGGGCGAGGTTGCGCCGCGGGCGACAAACTCGACGGTCTCATCGCCGGTGCGGGCGCGGATGAGTGTGATGGCAGGGCCCAGCACATCGCGCCCGCGCACGAGCGCGGCAACCATGTCGTGGTCGCCCGTTGCGGCCGGCGCGGGGGCGGCGGGTGCGGCGGGTTCGGGGCTGTCTGCCGCGGGCAGGCCCAGCGCGGCAGACCACTCTTCCGTTTCTTCCACGTCTGTATTGAGCAGCTCTTCGGCGGGTGTGTTGACAAGGGTGGGCGGGGGCGGAGCGTCGCCCGGGTTGCGGGGCGAGGAGATGCCGCCCTGCCCGTTGGGCAACCCGTTCGGAAGGCCATGCGCCAGGCCATTCACCAAGCCGCGGAGTTGTTCGCGCAGCGCATCGGCGGGGAGGTCTGGTGATAGCGCACCGTCGAAGGGTGTCAAGACCGCCATGCCGTTGCGGGCAACGCCCAGCACAACGGCGTCGGGGTCGGCGATCTTCAGGCCCTTCATGAAGTCCGCGCCCGGCCCCATGCCCGCGCCGGCATCATCGTGGAACGCCTGCTCAACCTCGGGCGCGATGACCACCACGCGGCGGGCGCCATCGGCGGGCGAGGCAGCCTCGGCGACAGCCTCGAGAGCTGTGGGCACGCGGATGAGTTCGATATCGGGGTCTTTGCGCAGCGCGGCATCGATGCCGGTGCGGCCGACGAGCACCACGCGGACCGCGCGGCTATGGCCAGGTCGGGCCGGGGCCCGGCCGCTGCCGTCATCGCACTGTCCGTTGCCGACACTCACGCGACTCCCTTCGCCACCCTCCGGGCACGCCGGGGCTGTGCCCGAATCATTCGCGCACCGGCCAAGGCGGGGAACTGTTGCGGTCTCCAACCGCAGGATACTCTATTTGTGCCGTTTTTCAGGCTCAATCGCCAGAAGCATGGCCAACTCTTCATCTGTCAGCAGGTTCGCAGACGGCACAGGCGGAGCCTCTTCACCCAGGTTTACCGCGCGGAGCCCGTTATCGGACTGTCGGGTTGGTTTCACCTCGCGGCGGGACGGCTCCGTCGGAATCGCTGCTGGTTCGGCGGCATCGCCGGCAAGACGCAGGCGAGGGCTGGATGAACCGCCATCTGAAGGCCTGTCTGGTGCGTGAGGTTCCACCGGTCCCATCGGCCCCGGCATCCGAATGGTGCGGCTGCTGGCGGCATCCTGCTGAACGCCTGCCGCGACGCCGGCGGGGGGCTGGGGGAGCGGTGGGACTGCGAACGCAACGAGACGGTCCTGGGGGTTGGCACGCCACGCTTCGCGCTCTTCAGGGGCGACAGCACGGATCTGCGGGGTGCTATCGCCCTCATACACCCACAGCGCCATGCCCGGCACGGCACGCTCGAGGACGCCCAACACTCCCGGGATGCCCGTAGCTCCGCGGAGCGATGCGGGCTCTACCAGCAGGAGCACCGTCGACTGGCCCCCACCGCTCACGCGGCAGACGTGCGCGACCGCTTCAAACTCGTTGTCGACATCCTGCGTTGCACAGCCCGCGCGGGACAGTGCCGCGGCAAGCCCCTGGGGGAGGCCATCGGCGCGGGCGTGCCACGCGACGCACACCGCACGGCCCCCGCTGTCCTGTATGCCCGGCTGCATACACACAGTGTACCTGCGCTTCGGTGGCGGTGACAGCACTCTTTGTTGCCCGGCTACTTCTCGATGCTGACCCCGTCGAAAAAATCGTCCACCTGAAGCTCGGCGAGGCGGGTGAGGTTGATCAGCGCATCGGCCTGAGCGGGCGGGTCGATGGTGGGTGTAGGGCGTTCTGGCAGGGCCTGCTGGCCCCGGTGATGTTTGATGAAAAGGACCTGATCGTCAATCACGGTGAGCACGGGCTCGATGGTGGCTTCCGCGGCCTTGAGCGCGCGGATGGTCTCATCAAAGCGGGCTTTGAGGTCGTTGCGGGCGCGCCTGCCGCTGGCGCGCAGGTCGGTGTCGTCGTAATCCTCCAACTCCCGCGACCACTGGCCGAAGTATTCATCGCCGCGCAGGGACGCCTGGCGTATGCGCTGGTGGGCCGAGGTAGAGCGCGACTCGCAGGTGGACCGCATGCGGCGGATGAGGTCGTAAGCGTCATCGGGAACCGCGCCGGTCCATGCGTCGCGGCGGATGGCATCGAGCGTCTTGACGAGCTGATCGCGGGCCAGCACCTGCGCATCGCGGGCCGACTCAAGCCCGCGGACCACTGCCGCGAGCTTGTTGCGTGTGAAGGTCTCGAAGGGCGCAGGCTCGCGCGAGCGGCACGAGGGCAGCGTGGGCGCGAGCAACCCCAGGAGCAGGCAGGCGTGGATGGTGCGGGCGTGCATCATGAAGAAGGGAAGGCCGCGCCCGCCCCGGGGCTGGGGCTACTTGCTCCTGCTCGGGTCAAACTTGACGCCCAGCTGGTCGAAGATAAAAGCGTCGATGTCAACGGCCTGCTCGATGCGCTCGCCCAGGCTGCTGCCGATGCCGTGGCCGCTGTTCGCGCTGGTGCGCAGCAGGACCTTCGCGCCAACCGCCTGCAGCGCGGCCGTCATCTTGCGGCTCTGCATGGGGTCGACGCGCGGATCGTTCGCGCCCGTCAGGAACAGCACGTTGGGGTAATCGACGCCGCTGCGGACATGGTGATAGGGCGAGTAGGCGTAGAGCGCCTTGAACTGCTTCTCGTCCTTCACGGTGCCGAACTCGGGGATGTTGAACGCGCCGTTGGGCGACAGCTCAACGCGGAGCATGTCGTAAATACCAACGTGGCTGACGACGCACTTGGCAACGTCGGGGTGCTGCGTGAGCGTGGCGCCCATGAGCAGCCCACCATTGCTGCCGCCCTGGATGACCATGCGCTGCGGGGTGGTGTAGCCGGACTTCACCATGTGCTGGCAGGCGGCGTAGAAATCGTCGAAGACGTTCTGCTTGTTGAGCAGGTTGCCCTGGTGGTGCCACTCCTCGCCGTACTCGCCGCCACCGCGGATGTTGGCCTCGGCGATGATGACGCCCTGCTCGAGCAGCACGCGGTTGGCGGTGCGGAAGGAGGGGGCGATGTTGACGCCGTAGCCGCCGTAGGCGGTGACCATGCAGGGGTGGTTGCCATCGAGCTTCACACCGCGCTTGCGGATGATGTTGATGGGCACGCGGGTGTGGCCGTCCTTGCTGGTGGCGAACTCGCGGGTCACCTCAAACTCGGTAAAGTCCAGCGGCGACTCCTGCGAGATGGGGAGCCTGACGGTCTTGCCGGGCTGGTACACGGACCAGGTGGGGGCGTTGATGTAGCTCACGCTGCCGAAGAGCACGGCATCGTCCGTGCCGTGCATGGCGACGATGGGGGCCACCGCGCCGACGGCGTACTGCGTGGGGCCGTCGAGGCGCTTGCCGCTCCAGTCAAACACCCGCACCTCCGACGGCCCGCCAACCTGGTAGGTCAGGTAGAGGGCGTTCTTGGTGGTGGCGATGTTGCCGGTGTCCTCGCTGAAGGCCGAGACGAGCGTGTCGGTGCCTTCGGGGATGAGGACTTCGGCACCGGCGAGCTTGCCGATCTTGGCGTGGTCGTTGTTGTCAACGGTGAGTTTGAGCAGCTTGCCGCGGGGCGTGTTCTTGCGCGAGACCAGCAGCACGGTGCTGGCGTTTTTCTCATCATCATGGCCGAACTCGGCCTGCACGACCCGGTCCTCATAGACATCGATCTGCGTCCACTTGCCGTCGAGCGTGCGGACGTAGTGCTGGAACTCGCCGCCGTCGCCCTTCTGCATGTTGACGAGGGCCACGCCCGCGTCGTTGCACTCAACGACAACCTCGGCGATCTTGGGGAAGTCCTTGCCGATCTCGTAGGTGTCCTTCTCGGTGGGCTCGCCGAGGGTGTGCTTGTACACCTGCATGTAGAAGTCGCGGTCGGCGGTGGGCCGCTCATCGCCGCGGGGGTAGCGGGTGTAGAAGAAGCCTTTGCTATCGGGCATCCACGCCACCGAGCCGCCGGCGGTGCCGTTCTGCACATGCGGGATGACCTCGAACACCTGCTTGCCGGTCTCGACGTCGAACACGTGCAGGTCGCCTGATTCGCTGCCGCCTTCGCTGAGAGAGACCGCGACGAGCTTGCCATC
>JBBSOF010000018.1:0-64150 GCA_038260025.1 Phycisphaerales bacterium | reverse complement strand
GCCTACAGCCCGGACCTCAACCCCATCGAGATGGTGTTCGCCAAGATCAAGCAGCAGCTGCGCTCGCTGGCCTGCCGCACCCGCGAGGCCCTGTGGACGGCCATGCAATCAGTCCTCGACGCCGTCACCCCAGCCGACGCCCTCAACTGCTTCCGCCACTGCGGATACACGCTACGGGAGGGGTGAGGCTGCTCTAGGTGCAAGAAAAAGGCGTAGCTTCAGCGCCCCGCATCGCGATCTGCTCGCCTGGGTTGTGCTACGCGACGCGACGGCTTTGCTCAGTGCCGTCCGCTTGAGCAAAACTCCCAAACTTTGGCGTAGCAATAGCCGCCCTCATCGGCACTTACCCTTTAGTGGAGAGAGCCGCCCCAATCAGGCGGAGCAATAGACCCTCTGCTTTCGCCCGCAACCCAGAGAAGCCCCGTTACTAAGCGAGTACAAGGGCAAGGCTCTTTCCGCCGACGCCAACGCGCCCTTGCGTGACGGTGAAAGGGGAAGGGGTCAGAATCTTGACAGTGGCGGTTTGGCGGCTTTGGCCGTCGATCCCGGACAGAGCCTTTGGGTCGGACTCCTGCGCATCACGAACGATTCGTTTTGTGGCGCGCCAAAGTTTCAAAACCTCCGAAGGTGAGGACCCTCTCGAAGCCTTGTTTTTACAGTCTCAAACCGCCGAACATACCCGACAGGAGTTGAACCTGTAACCTCTGCCTTCGGAGGGCAGCGCTCTATCCAGTTGAGCTACGGGTACCAGTCGTCCGGCAGTAGCCCGGACCCCGGATGCTACGATGGGCACCTTCACGCGGCAAACGGTTCCGCGTTTTCTCTTGGAACGGTTTTCCCGAGACGAGCGCGATGCCCCTGGCCGGTGCCCTGACTGTCGACAGCCCCTCACTCCCACCGGCGGAGGCCCGCGGACCCGCGATGCGGGCCCGAACCCTGCCGCTGTGGGCGGTCCTGACGTTCACCTTTGCCAACAGCATCGGGACCGGTGTCGTGACCAACGGCATCGTGTTCATGACCAAGCACGGCTACGGCTTCAGCGATCAGAAAAACTACGCCCTTGGCATCCTGCTGGGCGTGACGTATATCGCGGGGGCACTGGGCGCACAGCCCCTCATCCGGCTGCTCCGCTCGCTGCACCCGGCCATCAGCACCCGCGCAATCCTCGCCACGATGATGGTGGTGATGGCCCTGCTATGCACCGTCCCGCTCGCGGCACGGTGGGCCGCCGGGGGTGCGTCGGGCGGCACGCACCGGTCTGCATGGCCTGTGTGGGTCATTGTCACGCTGTACTCACCGCTCACCGGGGTGCTCTGGCCGCTGGTTGAAAGTTACCTCAGTGGCGGCAGGTCCGGAGCAAAGCTGCGTTCCGCGGTGGGGCGTTTCAACGTGGTCTGGTCTACGGCCATCGTGGTGGCCTATGTAGGGATTTCGCGGTTTGTTGAGTCTCAGCCGGAGATGACGATTTTCACGCTGGGCGGCGTTCACCTGTTGTGCCTGCTGCTGCTGGCCCGTTTCCCGTCGGAGCCTGCCGCGCACGGGTCGGAGGATCATGAGCCGCACCCGCCGATCTATTCAAAGCTGCTGGTGACCTTCCGCCTGCTGCTGCCGCTGAGCTATGTGCTGAGCAGCGCGCTGGTCCCCTACCTCCCCGGGGCGTTGACGGCCCTCAATGTCTCAACACGCCTTCAGGCGATGTTCGCAACCTGCTGGCTGCTGCCGCGGGTGGTGACGTTCGCGGTGCTCGACCGCTGGCACGGCTGGCATGGCCGTTGGTTCCCCGCGATCTCCGGCGGGCTGACGCTGCTGCTCGGCTTCACGCTGGCGGTGCTGGCCAAATCCGCCGGAAGCCTCGTGCTCCTCGCGGGCGGGCTGGCCGTCTTCGGCGTTGGCATGGCCGTGGTTTACTCCGGCGCGCTCTACTACGCCCTGGAGGTTGGTCAGGCCGAAGTCCAGGCGGGCGGCAAGCACGAGGCCCTGATCGGCGTTGGGTACACCGTGGGCCCCGCGATCTTTGTGCTGGCGGGCCTGCTGGTGCGTAACGGGGTTGCCGGTCCTGTCGGCTTTGAGGGCGTCGTGCTCTCGATCGTCGGCGTGATCGCCCTGGTGATGACGGCTTTGGTCGTGCGCCGCGTCATGGTTCACATGAAGACCGTTTGAATGCCGCTCCACGCAAACCCGGCACGAACCCGAACCTCCCCAGAGTCCTATATCATGGTTAGGCGTCCAAGCGGGCTGTGGCAATGATGCGTGGGGCCCGCCCGGTCGATGGTTCACCTTATTGGCTTTTGGAGTTCCTACATGACTCACTTCCGGCGTGCCGCGGTCTGGACGACTTCGATGGTTCTGGCCCTCACCCCGCTCTCTGCGGTGGCACAGGTCGCAGACTCGGCGGGGTCATCCCCCACTGATCTGCTGGCCTTGTGGGACACCGCACGCGGCGGCGATTTCTCAACGCTCAACCGCGCCCTGCAAGGCTTCGACAAGCCCGGCGTCAACGCGGACTCCATCGCCGGCGCGGCAGGTATCCTGTCGCACCACATCGCCCAGCGCGAGAAGGACCGCGCCAGCCGCCTCGAAACCCTGAAGACCGAGCTTGACAAGGCCCTGGCGATGAAGCCCATCACCGACATCAGCACCTCGAAGGCCCTGCGGGCGGTGATCGAGACGCACATGCTGTCCCTCGACAAAGAGGGCGTGCTTCAGGACGACCGCACCAAGTCGCTCATAGCCCGCGCCGAGAACGCCGCGAAAGCGGCGGAAGGCCGCGGCGACATCATTGCCGCGGGCGAACTGTTCGTGCTGCTCGATGCACTGTTCGATGTCTCGGGCCAGTACAAGGACGATGTCCGGCGGATCGTGCAGCGCCAGGAAATGCTGCGCATGTACGTGCCCGAGCAGCTGTACAACCAGCGCATCGCGCGGGCACGGGCCATGGGCGAGGAGGATTTCCCCCCCTACAACGCCTTCGGCGATGACTACCACGTCAAGACCAAGGGCATCGACGAAACCCTGATCCTGCGTGCCATCGCACGCACGCGCCAGCACATCGAGCAGCGGCCGATCAATCTGCTGCTTACCGGCGGGCTCGAAGCCGTCCGCACAATGATCACCACGCAGGACCTGGCCAGTGCATTCCCCTACCTCGCGGTGGATGCCCGCCGCCAGCACATGCTTGATTTCCTGGAGAACGAACTTTCAAGCCTCCGCGCCCGCGCCGCCCGGCCCGGCGGCGGCCAGATGGATCAGGTGCAGGTTGAGAACCTGCTGGACCGCCTCGTGGATGCCGACCAGGAATCTGTGGAGATTCCCAAGGCCGCGCTGCTCCACGAGTTCGGCAACGGTCTGATGTCCAAGCTCGATGAGTTCTCGGCGATCATCTGGCCCGATGAGGTCCAGCGCTTTGCCAAGAGCACCGAGGGCCAGTTCGTCGGCATCGGCGTGCAGATCGAGTATGACGAGCTGCTCAACATCCGTGTGATCACACCGCTGGAGGGCACGCCCGCCCAGCGCGCCGGCATCCACCCCAAGGACGTCATCAAGGAGGTCGATGGCCACCCCATGCTCGGCCTGTCGCTGGATCAGGCCGTCGAGGTCATCACCGGCCCCGAAGGCACGCCCGTCCGCCTCACGCTTGAGCGGCCCCTTGACGACAGCCCCGACGCCGCGGCCCCGAGCCCCGATGCAAAGTCCGATCTTGAGCCCACCGAGGTGAAGCCCGAGGGCGAAGACCCCGAGGTCACCCGCAAGGCCGCGATCGCCCGCGCCAAAGCCATGAAGAAGGAACTCGTGGAGGTGACCGTCAAGCGCGGCATCATCAAAGTCTCCAGTGTCAAGGGCTGGAAGCGCGAGGGAATCCGCGAAGACTCCTGGAACTGGTTCATCGACCGCGACAATGGCATCGGCTATGTCCGCCTGCTCCAGTTCTCCGATCAGTCCGCGGCAGAGCTTGACCGCGCCATCGCCGAAATGAAGAAGGAAGGCCTCAACGGCCTGATCTTCGACCTTCGCTACAACCCCGGCGGCCTGCTCGACCAGGCCGTGAAGATCTCCCGTAGCTTCATCAAAGAGCCCAACGCGCCGATCGTGATGACGCAGGGCCCCAACGGCATGATCGACAACCCCGAGGTGAGCCAGCCCAGCAAGGCGTCCCTGGGCAAACTGCCCATCGTCGTGCTGATCAATGAAACCTCCGCCTCCGCCAGCGAGATCGTCTCCGGCGCGCTCTCTGTCTATGCCCACCGCGGCGAGCTCGACGCGGTGATCCTCGGCAGCCGCAGCTACGGCAAGGGAAGCGTGCAGAACGTGTGGCCGCTTGCCGCCAACGCCCGCATGAAGGTGACAACCGCGTACTACATGCTCCCCGATAAGTCGATCATCCACCGCCGCCCCGGTGCCAAGACCTGGGGTATCCAGCCCGACCTTGCCGTGGAAATGCTGCCCAAGCAGACGGAGAAGGCGCTGAACATCCGTCGCAACTCCGATGTTCGCCCGCTGAACGAGAAGGGCGAAATTGCAATGCAGGGCGACACCCCGAATCCGGACGATCTGATAGATAAAGGCATCGACCTGCAGCTTGAAACGGCGCTCGTGCTGTTGCGGGCCAAGGTGACGGCCCTGGCCGCGGCGCGATAACCCGAACCTGCCGAAGTCTTCACAAACCACCGTCGTCCCGCAGCCGGACTTAGGGCGGATGCGTAGGTAGGGTGTATTGCCCGTGGCGTTGACCGGTAGCGGTTTTTGACGCGCGGCAACCCTACAATGCACCGACCGATGCCGCGTGCCGCGGCAGCATGGATCAATGAGGCAACCTCACGATGTCGAATGTGACCGCACGCCCCGCGATGAACCGACCCGAAGCACGCGGACCCGAGAACGGCAAACCCGAAAATGGCAAGGCCGAGAACCATGAGCCCGCCGCCGGCAAGTCTTCTCGCGCCGACGGCGCGAAGACCCAGCAGCGCCTCAGCGACAGCCTCCCCCCCGAGACGCTGATCGGCTGGCTGCGGGATATGCAACTGATTCGCGAGTTCGAGAACCGCACCGCGCAGGCTTACCAGAGCGCGAAGATCGGCGGCTTCTGCCACCTCTACATCGGCCAGGAAGCCCTCGTCGTCGGCACCATCAACGCCGTCAATGGCGATGACCCCATCGTCACCGCCTACCGCGACCACGGGCACGCCCTGGCGCGCGGCATGCACCCCAACGCCTGCATGGCGGAGATGTTCGGCAAGGTCACCGGCTGCGCCAAGGGCAAGGGCGGTTCGATGCACATGTTCGACAAGCCCCACTGGCTCTTTGGCGGGCATGGCATCGTGTCGGCCCAGAACCCACTGGGCGCGGGCCTCGCGTTTGCCGCGAAGTATGAGGTTGAGGTGCTCGGCAAGGCACTGCCCAACCCCGGCGTGACCGAGGGCCAGGCGGCAAAGAAGAAGGTCTCGCTGTGCTACATGGGCGATGGCGCGCTGAACCAGGGCGCCCTGCACGAAGCGATGAATCTGGCCGGTCTGTGGGACCTGCCGGTGATCTTCATTGTTGAGAACAACGGCTACTCCATGGGCACCTCGATCGCCCGCGGCACCACCATGGCCGACAACCTGATCGCCAAGGCCGATGCGTACGGCATCCGCGGCGAGGTCATAGATGGCTTTGATGTGGTTGACCTGTACGACCACTTCAAGCCCGTGGCCGACTGGTGCCGCGAGAACCAGAAGCCGGCGTTCATCGATCTCAAGACCTACCGCTACCTCGGCCACTCGATGTCCGACCCTCAGAAGTACCGCACCAAGGAAGAGGTCGATCAGTGGAAGGCCAAGGATTCCATCGACCGCCTTGCCTCGCAGTTGATGAATGAGCGCAAGGGGCCTGATGGCAAGCCCATGATGACCGAGCAGCAGTTCCTCGACATGCAGGCGGAAGTCAAAGAGGTGGTCCGCCTGTCGCTCGAGTTTGCGGAATCCAGCCCGTCCCCCGATCCTTCGGAGCTGTACAGCGACGTGCTCGCCAACCCCATGCGGAACATGAGCCCCAGCGGCGAGTACACGAAGGGTTCCAAGAACCCGCTGCTCTGAATCGGTCCTGCGTTCGCTCCTTACGGCTCAGCGCTTCAGGAAGTACGCGACATACGCGTACTCGTCGGCCTGCACGCGCACCGGCACCCAGCTCGTTGTCGTGTCGGAAAAGCCCCCGCCGTAGCGCCGCCGCCCCCATGAGCGGCCAAAGGCCGACGAAAACGTCGTCACAGGCTCCTGCACGATCGTGTCGGCCTTGCCCAGCAGGCGTCGCGACCACACGACCTCGGATGCGCCCACCTTGTGTGCCAGCTTGATCAGCTCTTCCTGCCCAGATGTTTCGGGCCGCAGCTGCGTCGTAGTACGAAAGTCAGACCGGCCCACCACGGTGACGCCCGCCGGGTCATCGGTCACTTGCAATGTTCGCAGCAGTCGCGCCTTGGCCTCCGCCCGCTTCTCGCTGCTCCACTCCGACATCGGCGCATCACTTTGGCTGGCCTGCGCCTCAAGTTCCCGCAGGCCTTGCTGCAGCCGATCCCAGGGCACTTCTCGCACCCGGACGGGCGCATCCCCGGGTCGCTCGGCGAGTTCTGCCGAGGGCACGAACTCCCGCTCCCATGCAGATGTCGCGCAGCCACCCAGTGGCAGCCCCGCCAGAATCACCGCCAGAAGCACGAGAGCGATCCGTTGAAGCGCGCGTGTGTGTCGCATGATGCACAATGTACACCAGCCCCGGCGTCAGGGGTTGCCTCTGGCGGGGCCGCTCGCAGGCGTAGAGGCCATGCCGGCGATTGCTGCAAGGCTGCGCAGCGAAGCCCGAGTCTTGGCTATCGCCGATTCAATGCGCACAATCTGCTGTGCCAGCAAACTCGCATCTTTGTCGGCAATAGCCTTGTGCAAGCCAGGGAGGATCCACGATGCATACCCCGAATCCTCATCCGGCGCTGCGTACAGGTTCTTGAACCATGGCCGCCCTGGCAGGCCCGACTCGTCCATCCAGGCCCGGTCAAGCGACAGCAACTGAGCGTTGATTTGCCGCTGCACTTCGGCCGACAACGAGCCGGCTTCCAGGCTCGCCTGGAGCGCCCGCATTGCGAGGTCCGCATCTGCCGTCAGTGCCGTCGCGTGCTCCATAAGGCCCGCGATCATTTCGGAAGCCCAAGACGCCGCCACCATCCCATTCGCCGATGCGCTCATCGCCCCGACATGCTTGCGGATATCAGCGCCCACCTCCGTCGCGTCCAGCGGCAGCAGTGTCGCGTACGCCAGCCGATTCACAATCGCCGCCGTGATGCGGGTCACCATTAGCGAAGATTCATAATCCGTACCCACCGTCTTCCAGTACCAGGGAAGCGTGTCATACGCCGAGTGATACGAGTTGCCCTTCGAGCCGCCCGCGCTCAGCCCGCAGCTCGCCATCCCGGCGTGACAGAGGAACGCCACATGGTCGCTCCCGCCGCCCAGATCGCCAAAGGCCCCGTGCCACGCCGCGCCCGCATTGGGCGACTGCGCCCGCCACGCCTCCAGCACCGACTGGCCTGTCGCCCCGGGCTGGGGCACATCCCCCGCGGCAAGCGCGATCACGCTGCGCAGCGTGGGTGATGCGCTTGCGCCAAAGTTCAGGCCCATCGCCGCCATGTCCAAGTTGATGTACGCCACGCCGCCCGCGATCAACGCGTCCCGATTCGCTTCCACCCATTCAGACGAACCGATGATCCCGAACTCCTCCGCATCCCATGTTGCGAAAATGATCGTGCGGAGCGGCCGATCTCCCGCGGCAGCCCGCGCTGCGAACACCTTGGCGCACTCCATCACGCTGATGGTCCCCGCCGTCGGGTCCGCTGCGCCGCAGTTCCATGCGTCGTGGTGGCACCCGACGATCACAAACTGATCCGCAAACTCGCGCCCTTCAATCCGGGCGAGCACGTTAGCGGCCTTCTTGACCTCCCGCGTCTGCTGCACATTCATGCGAACTTTCAGCGCATCCCCACCTTCAATGCGGTACGCGAAGGGAAGCCCGCCCTGCCAGCCCTCCGGCACCGCCTGGCCGGTCATGCGGCTCATGATCTCCCGTGCTGCGGCATACGAGACAGGCTGCACCGGGATCTTGGGCAACGCCACATCCTCCACCCTCAGACGTACCGCGTCTTCAGCCGCGAAAGTGCCCGGCGTCAGCGGGTCGCCGGAGTACGGCGTGGTCATGATGCTGCCGCGCTGGATGCAGCAGTCGTTCGCGTAGCCGCCCTCGGGATACGTCAAACCCTTGCCATAGCCGCTATCCGCAGGATCAGTGAAAATAATCAGCCCCGCCGCGCCGGCCTCCTCCGCAAACTTCGCCTTGTAGCCTCGGAAGTTTCCGCCGTACCGCGCGAGGATGATCTTGCCGCGGGTGTCGATGTTCATGGATGCCAGCCGCTGATAGTCGGCCTTGGTGCCAAAGTTCGCGTAGACAACGCCAGCGGTCACCTCGCCAGAAGCGCTGTAGGCGTTCCAGCCAAACCCCTGCCCCGCGCTGTCCTGATCTTCCTTGAGCGGCCGCTCCGAGAGTTCCAGGGCAAGGTGCTGCGGCTCCACAATCTCCAGTGATGCGCTCACGGGGGTACACAACAACGGCCAGAACTCCGCGACCTCGGGCTTGAGGCCCACCGACTCGAAGCCCTTGCGGATCCGTTCCACCTCTCGCGCCCCACCCTCGGTCCCGGCGACATGGGGCTCCTTTGCGAGCAGAAGGTGCCACTGCTTCAGGCTCTCGGCCTTGATGCCCGCGTTGAGTGAATCACGGCGGGCTTCAAACCGCGCCAACTCCGTGGGCGGTATCCCGGTGAACACCGCCGCCGAAGGCGCATCACCCTGCGGAACGGGGGTGGCGACCTGCGCAAGGACCAACGCCGCGATACTGGCAAGCATCATCATGCGCGGAGAGTACCATGCCCGCCATGCCTATCCCACCTGCAAAGCTGGTCAGCCGCATCGGGCGAGCGCCCGTGGCGTTGGAAACGACCCTGCTCATCCACGGCGTCCCGCGTGAGTCTGCCGCGAGCCTCGCGGCAGAGCTGGGAACCATCATCCAGCAACGCGGGGCATTGCCCGCGCTCGTCGGCGTGGTCGGCGGCATCGCCACGGTTGGCATCACGGACAGCGAACTGGGCGAACTGCTCGCCGCCGACCACATTCCCAAGGTCAACACCGCCAACCTCGGGCTGGCGCTATCGCAGGGAGTACACGCCGCCACGACCGTCAGCACGACGATGGAAGTTGCCGCCGCTGCCGGCGTACGGGTATTTGCAACCGGCGGCCTGGGCGGCGTCCACCGTGGGTACGGTGAACACCTCGACATCAGCGCCGACCTCGCCGCGTTCACCCGTTTCCCCGTCGCGGTGGTCGCCAGCGGCGTGAAATCCATCCTTGATGTCGAAGCCACGCGCGAAGTTCTGGAGTCTCTGGGCATTCCCGTGGTTGGCTACAAGACCGACCGGTTCCCCGCCTTTTATCTCCGCGAGTCCGCCGCAGGCGTCGATGCTCGCTTTGAAGATGTCTCAAGCCTCGCATCGTTTGTGCTGGCCGAGCTGGCACGCACTTCGCGCGGCGTGCTGGTGTGCAACCCGATACCCCAGGAAGCGGAACTCTCGCGCGAAGATTGGGATCGGTGGTTGACAGACGCGACACGGGCGGCCCACGATGCCGGCGTGAAGGGCCGGGATATGACGCCATTCCTCCTTGCCCAGCTTCACACGCTTTCCAAGGGCGAAACCCTGCGGGCCAATATTGAGCTCGTGAAGAGCAACACCGCCCTCGCGGCAGAGCTAGCCGCCGCCATGGGCTGAAATCGCCATCTGTCACTGCGTGAAATGGGGTCGATTTCACCGTTGTACGAGCGGCACCAGGGGATTAGGATGAAAGGTGCAGCCACGGCGGGCGGGCGTCGATATGGAGTTGAGCATCCAGTGAATGATTCCAACTACTCAATCCTCTTGAAGATGGTGGTTCTGTCGGCCCTGGTTGGCTGCGCCAGCGCAGCCGTGGCACAGGACAGCACCTCGCGCAACAGCGACCTCGGCTCCGGGCTACCCGGCGATGCCGTCGGTCCATGGGGCTTTGGCCTCGGCCAGCGTGCGTCGTATGTCGTGGACCTGTCGCCCCTGACGACGTCCATGGGCGATGCCTTCGGCATTGCCCCGGTGATGAAGTCCGGCAAAACCAGCACCTCCCGCTTCACCGCGCTCAACGGCGCATCGGCGATCAGCGCCCTCGTAAAGCAGGCCGCCCCCTACCCGGCTTCCTCGTACACCCTGTGGAACGCCGCGACCGCCGGGCTCAACCCCGCGGAAAACAACACGTCGCTCAACACTTCCGTCACGCCCGCGGGCCAGGCCACGGTCTTCGGCATCGGGCTGATGGACTTTGATGAAATCACCGTCGGCACTGCGAACGTGTTCACCAACCAGTTGTACGCGGGGCTTGTGGCGTTCGACCCCGCGCTGCCCACGCGCCTCTACATCACGCGCATCACCGCCGCCACCAACAGCACGCTGAACAACACCGACCGCTCACAGTTTGGCTTCGGCTCAATCGACGCCGATGGCAACCTTGTGTTCCGCGCCGATGGCTTCAACGCGGCAGGCCCCGCCGCCTCGGTGCTCCAGGGCGACAACTACTTCCGTATCAAGTCCCCCCTGCGCGGCTCAACGGTCAACCTCATCGACAACAACGGGGGCTCGAACTCCGCCTCCACCGACTGGGTGCTCCAGCAGAGCCCCGACATCCATGCCACCCCCACCGCGCTGCCCGCCAACGCCGGTGGGCAGAGCATCATCGTCGGTGCCGACCTGCGCGGCAACGCACGCCTCGAAACAGCTACCGGTATTGTCTCCTCCGCGACGCACAGGCCCGGCACCCTCGACCAGCGTGGCAACCCCACCTTCACCGGTCGCGCCCTGTTCAGCGGCTCCGTCGGCACCTGCGGCATCCTGACGCGGAGCCCGTTCGGCAACGGAAACACAGACTCATTCTCACTATGGGGCGTTAATTCAATCGGCGCCACCGTCAACGCACGGACGATTTCAATCCCTTCATCGTTGAACGACCCGTGCATCGGCTATTCGTGGAGCCTCGCGGGCGGTGACTTCAAGGGCTACGAGAGCCAGGCGATATTCCGCGGCGGGGCGGGCCCCGTTGCGATCACCCGGGACCAGGCGGGCAGGGCGCTGGCGGCTTCGGTCGTCTACAACGGCACGATCGCAGGCCCCTCCAACCCGCTTGTCGCAATCGCGGTGGCGCGGTTTGATCCCGCCGTGCCGAACTCGCCCGTCACTTGGACTGCCGCGGCGTGGATCGACCCCTCGCTGACGGCGGGCAAGGCGATCATGGGTGACTTCGGCGCCGATGGTGCCCCACTGACCGGCGATGCGGGGGAGGGAGATGGAGTGGTCGATGCGCTCGACGCACCCATTGGTCGCCTCGCCGCCCTGACGGAAAATCCCTTCGCGCTTCCCGGGCCATCCATCTCCAGCCCGGCGTTTGATGCCGCGGGAAACCTGTATTTCATCGCGTCCGTGTCGCTCCGCAAGCTGGTAGGCACGCAGGTGGCCAACGTCCCCGGCACAGCGCTCATCCGTGCCCGCTATCAGCCCGACACCTTCTGCTACACGCTTGAAGTTGTGCTTGAAGTCGGCAGCACCTTCATCGGGATGAACTCGCAAACGCCCTACCAGGTGCAGGCGCTGAGCCTTGCGGATTCCGATTCCGCCGCCACACCGTCTATCTGGTCCAGCAGCGCCACTCAGCAGGCGTGGAACAACGCCGACTCCGCCTCGCTGCCGACCAACGACGCACGCCAGCTCGGCGGCCTCGTCGTCTCCTCCCGCATCTGCTACGACGTCAACGCCAACGGCGTGTTTGAAGACCCCACCGTGCCCGGCAACAACACCACCAGCCCCGACGAGGCGTACAACGTGGTGCTGTACATCGGCAACGCGGCAGCACAGGCCCAGTGCGGCACAGCAGACTTCAACAACGACGGCGATTCGGGCACCGACCAGGACATCGAGGCGTTCTTCGCGTGCCTTGCCGGCAACTGCTGCCCACTTTGCCAATCGGCAGATTTCAACGCCGATGGCGACACAGGCACCGACGCCGACATCGAGGCGTTCTTCCGCGTGCTTGCGGGCGGGAACTGCTGAGAACAGTTTGCAGGCGGGGCTGGCGTCAGCGGCCGCCATCGCCCATCTTGCGGAGTTCCGCAAGTGTCTGCTTGAGCTGACGCTGCAGCAGGCTCACCCGCAACAGCGACCGCACCCGCGTCAACAGTTCAACGCGGTTGACCGGCTTGGTGAGGAAGTCATCGGCCCCCGATTCCACGGCGCGCTCCACATCCGCAACCTCATTCAGGGCCGTGACCATCACCACCGGGATATCCCGTGTCGCGGGATCGCCCTTGATCTTTGAGCACACCTGAAAGCCGCTCATCCGCGGCATCATCACGTCCAGCAGGATCAGGTCCGGCCGTTTGCGGGCCAGGTCGTCGAGCGCGTCGATGCCGTCCCGCGAAGTCCGTAGCTCGCACCCCAGCTCTTCGAGGTAGGCAAGGAGCAGCTCAAGGTTCTGCTCGTTGTCATCCACCAGCAGCACCACAGAGCCCTCGACGTTGAGTTCCTGGGGGAGGTTGGCCCCGGGATTGGTAGCGGGCTGGGTGGGCTGGCTCGGGGGAGCGTTGTTCGAGTTGGTTGAGTTGGTGGACATGCCGGTCTTTCCTTCGCTGGGTCGCCATCCTAACACCCGGCCCACGCCGGAGGAGGAAAACGCCACCCACGGTTTCCGGACTTTGTTTGGTGGTGGACAGGGGAGAACAGCCGCCCAACAATCCTCCACACGGATCCGGGCTCGCATCGAGCGTCACAAGCCTTGATTTGGTGGGCAGTTGAGTTCAGCTGCCGAATCTTAACTGCCTCGTGGGGAGGTTGTATGTCGGCCACAAACTCCAAGTCCCGGCCCGTGTGGCAGGATCGATTCCGCGCTCCCAGCCCGGATGAACTGGTCGACGCCTTCAACAAACAGACTGGTTCGCTCATCCAGCATACCCGCGAGCGCCTGCGTGCGGGCGAGGGTGTCAAAGAGGAACTGAGCCTCCAAGGCGTCTGGAACTGGACGTTCGTCTTCCGCGTCCCCAACGACAGCCCGCTTGGATGGGCCTACCTCGTGCCGGACCCGGCCAAGCCCCGCGTCGCCGTGCCCGTGCCCGACGACATCATCACGGAGCTTCCCATCCGCAAGCTCTCAAAGTTTATCCGCGACGGGCTGGTCCATGCCCCCCGGGTCGATGGCATCCGCTGGGCCACGTGGGACCTGCTCAACAAGACGCAGGCGGGTGACATCGTGGCGCTCGCCGACCTCTCGCTCCGCCTGACGCGCATCGAGCGCTGAGCGATCAAACGCCGATCTCAATGTCCGACCTCGGTGCATTGCAGCGACACGCCTTGATTGGCCGATCACTCAGCGGGCCGCGAGGGAACTCTCGTTTTTTCGCTGGCGCGCCAAGTGGCGCGGCACGCCAGGGGTTGATTTATTCAACCGTGGCATCCGCGCCAACCCGATGCCCGACCGCGTCAACGATCAGTCTCTACACCGCTGCCCGCACACTACCCGCTAGTTGGCCCGCACAAGGAACTCCCCGCTGATGAAGACTCTGCTCCGCACCAGCCTCTTCGCCCTGACCGCCATGGCCTCCTTGGCCTGCCAGACCCTCGCGCAGGTTAATAGCCTCAACGACGACGTTGCGCGGATCGTCGCGGCGCACAAACTGGGCAGCGCTCGCGTGGGCATCAGCCTGGTGGACCTGGGCACGGGCCAGACCCTGGCGGCCATGCACGCCGATGTCCCGATGACGCCCGCGTCGAACATGAAGCTGCTGACCACCGGTGCGTCGGTCCTGGTGCTTGGCCCGGACTTTGTCTTCAAAACCGAGATCATCCGCGACAACGACCGCCTCATTGTGCGCGGCTCCGGCGACCCGGCCTTGGGCGACCCGGCCGTGCTGGCCGATGCGCAGCCCTCCATGACCGTCAACGACATGCTTGCCGCGCTTGCCGGCGCGGCGCAGCAGTCCGGCATGTCCGAGGTCCGCGAGATCGTGATCGACGATCGCGTCTTCGACCGCGAGTACACTCACCCCAGCTGGCCTGCCCAGCAGCTCGACCGGCCTTACTGCGCACAGATCAGTGGGCTCAACTTTCACACCAACGTGCTCTCGTTCTTCCCCGGCCCCGGCCCCCAGGGCGCGGGACCGCCGCCGGGATATTCCGTGCAGCCCGAGGCCCCCTGGGTCCGCGTGGATGTCCGCGCCCGCACCGTGGTTGACGGCAAGAACACCGCATGGATCGCACGCGAGGCCGGCGAAGACCGCTACAGCCTCCGCGGCGATGTGCGCTTCCAGACGCAGCAGCCCATCGACATCACGCTCCATTCCCCCCCGCTGTTCTTCGGGCGTCTGCTCGCCTTCCAGCTCTCCAAGCTCGGCGTGAAGGTCGCGCAGCTGGAGCAGTCCCCGGCGGTGCGGCTTGCCGCGGCACAGGAGGTGCTGACGATGGGCCGTACCATCGCCATGGTCAACACGCCCCTTGCAGATGTGCTGCACCGCTGCAACGCCGACTCCGAGAACCTGTATGCCGAGTCACTGCTCAAGCGCATCGGCAACGCCGTGACGAAGGAATCGGGCTCGTGGACGAACGGCCCCGCGGTGCTGCGGATGATGATCGGCCAGAAGCTGGGGCCGCAGTACGCCGCCGCGACAACGGTGTCCGACGGGTCGGGCCTCAGCCGCGAGAATAAGGTCGCCCCTTCCACCTTCACCCGCTGGCTTTCCGAGCTCAACAAGGACGAGAACGCCCGCACCGTGTTCACCGATTCACTCGCCCGCCCCGGCGTCGGCACGCTCAAGAAGCGGTTCCGCGATGCGAAGCTCCAGAACGAAGTCCGCGGCAAGAGCGGCTACATCGACGGCGTCCGTTGCCTCTCCGGCTACGTCATCAACAACGCCACCGGGCGGCGCGTCGCCTACAGCATCATGGTCAATGACATCATCAACGACGACCAGACCCGCCAGGCCCTCGACCTGCACGAGGACATCGTGAAGCTCGCCGACACTTGGCTTGCCCGCAAGTGCGCCGTCGAGACCGACTCCAAGATTGGCGGCTGACGCCTACTCCTTCGCAGCGCCCGCAAAGGTCACCGGGCTGCGGTACCCATCACGGTCATACGCCCGCACCCCGAAGAAGAAGTTGTCCTTGCTCTCAGGGACGGTGATCTCGCCGACAATGCCAACGTCGCGAACGTGCTCCCACGCCGCGCTCGTGGTGTCCCGCCACACAAGCTCATAGCCTGCCACGTCCGGCTCGGGGGAGGTATCCCACCGCAGCGTTGTTGTGATGTCGAGCTTGGCCGTGACAATCCGCACGCGGCCCGGCGCGGAGGGCGCGTTGGCGAGGTTTACCAGCACCGCCCCATTGAGCCGGGTAACGCCCGCCAGGTACTCAAAGTCCACCGACCACGGCAGGTCGCCGAACTGCACGTCCTCGCCGTCCGCCCCCTTTTCCACGCGAGGCGTCTGGTGCTGGTGGCGGTAGTCCTCGTGAACTTCCGTAAAACGAACGGCCGCAAAGCCCGCGTCATTGAACGCGCTGTGGTCGCCCCCGCGCATGAAGCGATCCTGCCGATAAATGATCATGGGCCGAACGACGGTGTGCTCTTTCTCCGCGACCTCCGCGACATACCGCGCCAGCCCGCGGCTGGCAGAGTCATTCTCCGCCCCCGTCAGCCGAATATTCGCCAACTCCGCCGCGCTTGGATTGCGAAAGAAGGGCTCCGAAAAAACGCGTATCAGCGTCGGCGTCGCCTGCGACCGATCCCCATTGGGCCCCCACGGGTCGCCGACGATGTCGTTACTCAGCACCCCACGGATGTCCGCGTGCCGCCCCGCGGCCTGCTCCGCGTGATACTTCGCGCCAACGAGCCCCTGCTCCTCGCCCACCGTGCAGAGGAAAACCACCGTGGATTCGAGGCGTTCTTTCGCAAGCACCCGCGCCAGCTCGATGACGGCCGAAGTGCCCGACCCGTCATCGTTCGCGCCCGGCGCATCGGTGTTCGGGTCCATCACATCGCTGGGCATGGAGTCATAGTGCCCCACGACGTAGTACACTCGTCCCGCGCTCGCCGCATCCACCCCCGGCAGCACCGCAACCACGTTCGCGACGGGCGTGGGCCCGGGTATCCGCACACCTTTGGGGGCCGTGAACTCCTCAAACGACACCACCAGTCGCCCCTCAGGCCCGCCTCTCTCCGCCGCATTAAACGATTCCATCTTCGCCTTGATGAAGCGGCGTGCCGCTCCAATCCCCCGCGTTGGCGATTCAGTGTCCGAGAGCGTGTGACGCGTGCCGCACCCCACGAGCGCCGTGTCGATCTCCTTCAGCGATTCCGCCGACACCGCCCCAATCACCCGCTGCGCGGCTTCACTGGGGTCCAGCCGCATCTGCGCCCCAGCCGTCCCGTGCAGCATTGCCGCGGCAGCGGGGATCATCAGGACCGTGGAAACCCATGTGTGCATCGCGTTTTCTCCGTGGTTCGCAACTGGGGCAGCATAATCGGTGCACGATAAACGCGTACAGTTGCCCGATGCGCCGCATCTACCTCGACAACGCCGCCACCAGCTTTCCCAAGCCCCCGGGGATGTACGAGGCCATGCTCGACTTTGGCCAACGCCTGGGCGCCTCACCCGGCCGGGGCCACTACGCCGAGAGCCGCGAGGGTGCCCGCATCATCCTCCAATGCCGCGAGCGGCTCTGCACCCTCATCAATGGCGAGTCCCCCGCGCACATCGTGTTCGCCCTCAACACCAGCGATGCGCTCAACCTCGCCATCAAGGGCATCGTTCGCCACAAACGCATGAGCAGCCCCGGCCGGCCCGTGCGGCTGGTCACAACCGCCATGGACCACAACTCAGTCCTGCGGCCCTTCCACGCCGCGGGCGAGGAGGGTGCCCACATCATCCATGTGCGGGCAGATGCCGACACGGGCGTCGTAAGCCCGGAGGATGTGGCGCGATCGCTGACCCCCGACACCACGCTGGTGGCTGTTGTCATGGCGAGCAATGTCTCGGGCGCGCTGCAACCAGTCGCAGAGATCGGTCGGCTCTGCAATGCCGCCGGCATCCCGTACCTCGTGGATGCCGCGCAGTCGCTGGGGCATGTCCCTGTCGATGTGCAGGCCATTGGCTGCGACCTGCTCGCCTTCCCCGGTCACAAGGGGCTGCTGGGCCCGCAAGGCACGGGCGGGCTTTATGTGCGGCCGGGTGTCGAGTCGATCCTCGCGACGACGCGCGAGGGCGGCACCGGTTCACTCTCAGAGCTGGAGGCCCAGCCGCTGACCATGCCCGAGAAGTACGAAGCGGGAAGCCACAACACCATCGGCATCGCCGGGCTGTCCTTTGCTATCCACTGGCTTCTCACGCAGGGCGTCGCGAATCTGCGTGCTCACGAACTGACCCTCATCGAGCACATGCTCCGACTGCTGCGAGACGCCGGAGCACGCCTGCATGGGTCGCCCGCCGGCGATGGGCCGCTCTCGGCCTTGACCCTGCTCGGCCCTTCAAACCCAGCCGCGCGTGTGGGCGTGTTCTCCTTCACCCACGACACCATGCCGCCCGCCGAGATGGCCCTGATGCTCGAGCAGTGCGGCATCCTCGCCCGCTCCGGCCTGCACTGCGCCCCGCGGGCGCATGCCACCCTGGGCACGCTCGATCAGTACGGCGCATTCAGGCTTTCGCTCGGCCCGTTCAGCACCGAAGAAGACATCGACGCCGCCGTCGAGGCTTTGACGACGATCTGCAAAGAAATCAACGGGCCCTTCGCGCCCAACGAGCCCTTTGCGCAAGCAAAGGAAACCTGATCCGGCTCTCCGGCCGCCTGTGTGCGCAGGCGAACAATCCGTTCCGCTCCCTCAATCTCAAAATAGTCCATCCTTTGCTTGCGCAAAGGGCTCGTCACGCGCGCAAGCGTGAGATCGTCGCCGTGGTGCTGCGGCCTTCCACCAGCGTCACCAGTTCCACCCGCCCGCCGTAGGCCTCGACAATCTCGGCCCCCACCACGCGGTCCTTGGTGTAGTCCGCGCCCTTCACCAGCACATCAGGCCGCACCGCCTTGATCAGTTCAACCGGTGTGTCCTCACCAAACAGCACCACCGCGCCCACCGACTGCAACGCGCCCAGCACGCGGGCGCGATCCTCCTGGTTGTTCACCGGCCTCGTCGGCCCCTTCAGCCGGCATACCGAGCCATCATCGTTCAGCCCCACCACCAGAAAATCAGCAAACGCGGCAGCCCGCTCCAGCAGCGACACATGCCCGCTGTGCAGCACATCGAAGCAGCCGTTGGTGAACACAACCTTCTGACCCTGCTTGCGCCGCGCCGCGACCTCGAGCTTGATCTGCTCCATCGTCCGCAGCTTGCCGTCCACATGGCTGCTCTGCAGCAGCAGGCTGTGATGCACCCGCTCAAACGCGATTGGCTGAACCCCGAACACCTCCACCTCAAGCCCTGCCGCGGCATTGGCGAAGCGGACCGAATCCTCCCACGAAAGCCCATTCGCACGTGCCGCGGCAAGCCCCGCAAGGAACATGTCCCCCGCCCCAGTCACGTCGTAAACCTGCCTCGCCACCGTTGGCACCTGCGTCGCGACCCGCTCCGCGCCCGCCCGCTCCTCCAGCAGCAGCGCGCCGTGGCGGTCAAGCGTCAGTACCACTGCCTCAAGCCCGCACACATCGAGCAGCCGCGCCGCCAAGGCGGTGTTATGTCCCACCGCGCCGCCCTCGTCGGCCCTGATGCCTGTTGCAATTTCCGCCTCGGTTCGGTTCGGCGTGATCGCCGTCGCCCCGCAGTACTTCGCATACTCGACGCCCCGTCCCGGATCGACAAACACCGGCACGCCCGCAGCACGGGCAGCCGCCACAATGTGCGCACACAGCGCGGGCGTGCACACGCCCTTGTTGTAATCCTCGATGCACACGACGTCGGCCCCTGCCGAGAGCGCCGCATCAAACGCCGCTTTCAGCCGCTCCCCCACTTCCGCTGAAAGCGCCTCGCGTGATTCAAAGTCCACGCGGAACATCTTTTGCGGGTGGCGTGCCTGCGCCAGCCCGACCAGATTCTGCTTCAGCGTCGTCGGCCGCGCTGCATCCTCCATGAGCCCGGCACCCCTCACGCCGCCCGCCGCGAGCGTCGCACGCAGCAGGCCCCCTGCGGCATCCTCACCCACCACGCCCACCGCCTGCACGCTCCCACCCAGTGCGGCAAGGTCCAGGCACACATTCGCGGCCCCGCCCGGCTGGCTCTCGGTGCGGCGAACGTGCAGGATGGGAACGGGCGCATCGGCGGACAGCCGCTCCGCATCCCCGTACACATGCTGGTCGAGCATGAAATCCCCAACCACCACCGCCGAGAAGGGCTTCCACTGCGCGAGCTTCGAGAGCAATGTGTCCATAGTCGCCCGAAGGATAAGCGGGGCGGCAACACGGAGGACGCGACGGCCGCCGACGGCCCCACGCTCTCGTCGTCCGGCGTCCACAGCCGGCGTACCCTCCGCCATGCACTTTGACGCCCATCAACCCGTGATCGCCGACCTCGAGGCGCGGATCTTGACGATCCGCGACTCTCTTTAACTACCCCGCCAAGCTCCAGCAACTGAAGGAACTTGAAGCGGAACTGGGCGGTGTGGAGTTCTGGAATACCCCGGAACGCGCCCGCAAGACCGTCGGCCAGGTCAAGACCCTGAAAGCCCAGATCGACCTGCTCTCACGCCTGATGAAGGACTTTGAAGACGCCAAACTTGCCTATGAGATGGGCAAGGAGATGGGCGACAAGGACCTGCTCGCCGAGGCCGACGAATCCCTTTTCAACCTCGGCCCACGCATGGAGCAGGTCGAACTCCGCTCGCTCCTCAGCGGCAAGCACGACCACCGCAACGCCTTCCTTTCCATCTCCGCCGGCCAGGGCGGCACTGAGGCCAACGACTGGGCCGACATGCTCTACCGCATGTACATCTTCTATTGCGAGAAGATGGGCTTCGAGATCGAAGAGGTCGAGCGCGGCTTCGGTAGCGAGGTCGGCATCGACTCCGTCACGCTGCACGTCAAAGGCCCCTACGCCTTCGGCTACCTCAACTGCGAGCGTGGCACCCACCGCCTCGCCCGCGTCAGCCCCTTCAACGCGCAGGGCAAGCGCCAGACCTCCTTCGCAACCGTCGATGCCACGCCCGAGATCGAGGATGTCGAACTCGTAATCCCGGAGAAGGACCTGGAAGTGATGCCGTTCGTCCGCGCCAGCGGCCCGGGCGGGCAGAACGTGAACAAGGTGGCTACGGCTATCCGTATCACGCACATCCCCACGGGTATCCAAGTTGTCGCCAACTCGTTCCGCGACCAGCCGCAGAACAAGAAGCAGGCGATGGGTGTGCTCATGGCGAAACTGCAGGCGATCGAGGATGAAAGGCGTGAGAAGGAGCTTGCCGCGGCAACCGGCGGGGCCATGGAACGCGGCTGGGGCACGCAGATCCGTTCCTACGTCTTCTACGACAACCGCGTAAAGGACCACCGCACCGGCCACGAGAGCAGCGACTACGAATCCGTCCTCCGCGGCGGCATCGCCGACTTCATCGATGCCGAACTCAAGCGTCGCCGCCAGGAAAAAGAAGAAAAGGCCCGCGCCGCCGCAGCTGGATAAAAAAGCCCCTCCCCGAGGGAGGGGTTGGGGGTGGGTTTTCCTCTGGCTCCTCCGGGCCATCCGAAGTCGGTGTGTGCCACCGAGTTGTCCTCAACTCGGTGATTCTCGCTCTCAATATCCACGTGCCAAACAAGCCTACCTCAGCGTGAAACGTCCCCCGAAACCGCTCCCTGCGACAGCGCACTCTCCAAGCTGTCCGCCACCGCGCGGAACGAATCGACGAGCGCCGCTTCAAGCTCACCCGCGTCCATCGGCTGTGTAAACGGTGCCGCGAAACCGATCGCGTACCGTGTCGATCGCAAAGGCAGCCACGCCCGCGCCGTCGCGAATGAACCGCTCCGCAAAATAACGCACGGCACAACCGGCACGCCCGAGAGCGCGGCAATTCTTCCAATCCCCGGACGAATCGCGCCGTTATGCAGCACCGATTCCTGCCCCGCTCGCAAGCGGCCTTCAGGGAACATCGCCACCGCACGCCCGCGTGCCAGCCGATCCAGAAGGGTCCGTACCGCCGCCGGATCAGCGCGGGATCGCTCCAGCGGAAAGGCGTTAAGGTTGCCGTAGAACCAGCCCAGGAAGGGATGCCGGAACACCTCCGTAATGCTCACGATGTCCAGCAGCCGCGGCACATGGCGGATCATGAGCGGAACATCAAACGGGCTCTGATGTGTGGTAGCCAGCAAAAACGGCCCGCTCCGAGGCAGGTTCTCAACGCCGCGCACGATCGGCCTGCTGCTCACCCACAACGGAAAGCGGCCGAAAAAACGGATGGTGCGGTAGAAGGTGTCGGACAAGGCAGCGTTCTTGAACAGGGCCCATTGGAAAACACGATCACGGAACAATGGAATCATCAAGGCCCGCAGCGCTGAGCAGACCGTGATACGTCCGCACAATCTCCGCGGACAGGCGGCCCGACATCTCACGCCGCAAGGCCCGTCGAGATACCCCAGCCACGCGGGGCGGCGGGAGGACATCCTCCCCAAACGACATGTACACGCGCGCCGAGCGAATCGGCATCCAGGGCCGCACGGAGTTCAGTCTGTCCGTACCGAGCAGCACCACCGGGATCACCGGAACCCCCGCGGCAATCGCGATGGTGCAGACGCCCTGCTTCAACGGCCCGCCGCGCAGCGCCGAGTCATCTCCATAGACGACCCCCCCCTCTGGGAACATACCCACGATTTCACCACGCTCCAGCAGCCGCACCGCCGTCCGCACGGCGGGACCGCTGTTCCCGAAACGGTCAACAGGAAACGCACCAGTGTTTTTAAGAAACGCCGCCGCAAGGCGTGGGCCGTAAAACTCAATCCGCGACATCCAGCGGATATGCCGCGGCACCGCCGCCGTGACGAACATCGGCTCCAGGTGGCTGACGTGAGAGCACGCAAGTATGAACGGGCCGTCCCGCCGCGCAGTGGCGGCGTTAAGCACCAACTCGCGGACGCACGCGGCACGAGGAATCGCGCACAGGGCCCGGGCGGCTTTGTACAGGCGTTCACCCATGGAACGCCGCAGGGTATCATCGCCGCGCGGTTCGGTGTGTCGGTGCCGCCGGGGAGCCCGGGGGTTCCGTCGCGTTGACGACGCCTGCGCGGCCGCATAGGTTCCACGCATGAGCGACGCCACCCCCACGCCTGCCGCGCCGCCGCTCGTCCCCCACCCCCCCATCGCCGGTTTTTATGATGTTCTCTCCGACAAGCGTCCGTTCCTGACGGCCATCTTCGATGACACAGCCGCGGATTACGACCGCGTGGAACGTTGGATGTCATTCGGCACGGGCGCGTGGTACCGCCGCCAGGCCCTCCTGCGGGCCGGCCTGGCACCCGGGATGCGGGTGCTTGATGTCGCCACTGGCACCGGGCTGGTCGCCCGTGAGGCCCTTTCCATCGTCGGCCCGGCTGGCTCAGTCGTTGGTGTAGACCCCAGCGCCGGCATGCTCCGCCGCGCGGCAGACGCCCTGGGCATCGAGACCGTCGTTTCGACGGCCGAGGCCCTGCCCTTCGCCGATGCGTCCTTTGACTTTGTCTCAATGGGCTACGCCCTGAGGCATGTCGAGAGCATCGCCCGAACCATGGCGGAGTTCCGCCGCGTGCTGCGCCCGGGCGGACGCCTCTGCGTGCTGGAAATCACCCGCCCCACGTCCGCGCTGGGCCGCGGCCTGCTACGAGCCTATCTGGGTGCCGTGGGCGGCGTCATGAGCCGCGTCGTCACGCTGACGGAGCGCACGCCCGACCTGTGGCGGTACTACTGGGAGACCATCGAGCAGTGCGTGCCGCCGCAGGCCGTGCTCGACGCCATCACCCAAGCCGGCTTCACGGGCTCCGGTCGCCTGCTCAAAGGCATCTTCTCCGAGTACACCGCAACCAACCCCGCGTCACCCGCCCCCGCCTGATTCGCCATGTCTAAGCGCGGGTTTATTCTTTTGCTCTAATGTGAGGCCATGGGAATCTTCTCGCAGCCCCGCCGTCGCCGCTCCGGCTGTGGCCCGCGCATCATCATCGCCGTCGTCATCGCCCTGATCTCCGTCGTCGGCTACTTTGCGCGATCGTCCTTCAACCCCGTCACCGGCCGCACTCAGCACCTCGCGCTCTCCCCCGATGAGGAAGTCGCCCTGGGCCTTCAGGCCGCCCCGGAGATGGCGGCCCAGTTCGGGGGCTTCTCGCACGATCCCGCCGGAACGCGGGCCGTCAAGGACATGGGCTTCCAGCTCCGCGATGCGGTCAACTCGGCGGGCACTCCCTACCAGTTCGAGTACAGCCTCCTCGCAGATCCAAAAACGGTTAACGCCTTTGCCCTCCCCGGCGGCCAGATCTTCATCACCGAGGCCCTGTACAACCGCCTCAGCACCCCCGGCCAGCTCGCCGGTGTCCTGGGCCACGAAACCGGCCACGTCCTCGCTCGCCACTCCAGCGAGCAGATGGCCAAGGCCAACCTTGTGCAGGGTCTCACGACCTCCGCCGTCATCGCCGGCAGCGACCGGCGCGGCGGCGGATACGCCGCGGCAGCCGTGTCGCAGTTCGTCGGCCAGTTCGCCCTGCTCAGCTACTCACGCAAGCACGAGCTGGAGGCTGACCGACTGGGCGTGCGCTTCATGGTGCAGGCCGGTTATGACCCGCGTTCCATGATCGAAGTGATGAAGATCTTGGAGCAGGCGGGCGGTGGCCCCAGCAGCACGCCCGAGTTCGCGCAGACCCACCCCAACCCCGGCCACCGCATCGAGGAGATCGAGCGTGCCATCGCGGAGGAGTTCCCCAACGGCCTCCCCGCGGGCCTGCTGGAGTAGGCCCCCTCCCGCGCTAACAGTCCCTATTTCTTCTCCAGGATGTCCACGAACTGCGCGATGGACTTCGCCCGCTTCGTAAGTTCCGGCGAAGGGTTCGCCGCCACGGCCGCATCAAACGCCGCTCGGGCGTTCTTGGTGTCGCGGCTCATCAGGTACACACGCCCGTTCGTGATGGCCAGCGCGGCCGTCGCATCGGCCGAGAGCTTCACGCCCGAATCATTCGCCTGGCGCTGGAAGCGGCCAAGATCAGAAAGGGACCGGGCCCGGTAGTCGGCGGCCTTGTCGGCATCGGGCTCCTGGCGTGCCCGCTCCAGGTTGGCGAGGGCGCGCAGCAGCAGGGCATCAGGGTTTGTCGCGTCGGTCGAAGCCGCGGCATTGATCTCGTTGACGCCCTTTTCCCACGCCTTGTTCGCCTCCTCAATACGCCCCTGCGCGTACATGCTGCTGGTGCGCAGCAGCCGCGTGAAGCCCCGCCACGCCTGCGGCGCGGCATCCTCCGGCGCCGCGTCGGCCTTCGCGTCCAGCGTCGCAATAAGCGCATCCAGCCGCGCCGGCGCCCGGAGCCCGCTCATCAACTCACCCTTGATCTCCTTCACCAGCGGCGAGTCGAGGATGATGAGCGCCGACTTCGCGGACTCGATCACCGTGTTCTCCGCGCTCTGGTTGAGCCGATCAATCGCATCGCCCGCCTTGTCCCCCGCCAGCCCCTTGTACTTCGCGGCCTTGTCCTTATCGCCAGACTTCGAGGCGCTCTCGAAGAGCCACGCGAACATCTCCTTGCGGAAGTCCTGGGAAGCCTTCTCGAAGTAGGGGCCCATCACGTCGATGGCGTGCTCAAGATCGGTGACGGCAAGCGCCGCAGCCTGCTTGCTGGTGAAGGGATTCGGGTCGTGCAGCGAAACTTCGAGCATCGACTTACCCCGCACGATGCGGATGGTCGGGTTGTCAGGCGCGGCATCAACGGCCTGGTTGAGCCCCGCCTTGCTCTCCTGCCACATCTTGATCCCGGTCTTGAAGTCGCCGTTGCGGAAGTACTCACCGCTCTGCGCCCCCTTGCCCGCACTGTTCCACGCCAGGGCCTCGACGTTCTTTGGGTCCCGCGCCAGGATGGCATCCGACGCCTTCATCGCCCGCGTCATCGCCTCCGCGTCGCCCGCGAACCCCGCGACAAAGTCGTCGAGCGTCTCCTGCGGCACCGCCCCCGTCGCGTGCGCCCGCACCTGGCCTGGCTGCTGCGCCAGGGCGGGAAGGCACAGAATCCCCAGGAGCGGAAGGATGAGCAGTGCAAGGCGGGTGTGCTTCACGGGTAGGTTCCTTTCATGGCGGGGCGATATTGGGACCTTGAAGGGTATCTCTTGGGGAACGATTTGGTGCAGTTGCAGGCAATACACCCGGCTCCGCCTCCACAATCCCAGCCGCGTGTTATGGTGAACCCGTGAGACGCCGCCCATGACCAACCTGCCGGCCAACGGGGCCATCAACGCCCGGGCGTCGGATGAGCTGCCCTCAACCCCAATCCCCTCCGGCTCGGGAAGGGTGCCGCGCCTGAGCATGGAGACACGCGCGGCCGCCGCCATTCCCACCCGGCGGACCCCGACGCCCCGCACCGCCGATGCGATGGACCGCAACCTGAAACTGCTCGTGGTGGGCGGGGCCGCCCTGGTGCTGGTGCTGGCCGTGCTGGTGGGCAGCGTCCCCACCAAGATCGTCATGTCCGTCGTGTGCCTGGGCGTCCTTCAAGGCCTGTGGCGGGGGGCGAGCGAGCTGGTCGGGCTGGTGGTTTCCTCGCTCGTGGCCGTGCTGCTCGCGCCGCCCATCGGCCGTGCGCTCGAGGGCGTCGCCAGCGCGATCAGCGGCACGACAGGCATGCTCAACCGCACGATCAGCATCGCGGCGGTGGGCCTGCTCATCGTGATCGTCGGCACCGTTGCCGTCAGCTTTTACTCCAAACGCCTGCTGCGCCTCCACCCCGCGTGGGCCCGCTGGAACTCCATTGCCGGCGCGGGGCTGGGGCTGATCGAGGGCACGATCCTCGGCATGGCGATGCTGTGGACAAGCCTCGCGCTCGAGCCCATCGCCGCCTCGCAGATCAGCGACTCCACGGCCGTGCGCGACTTCGCGCCAGAGGAGGAGGGGCCAAGCCCGCTCGCGCAGGGCGTGAAATCCTTCGCAGGCCATGTGCGCGGCTCGGCCCTGGGCGGCCTCGCGCAGGCCACCAACCCCATCAAGGGCTCGCGCCTGCTCTCGCTCGTCAATGACTTCGTCATGATCTCGCGCGATGACGACGCCATGGAACACTTCCTCAGCACGCCCGCGATGCAGGAGGTGCACGCGCTGCCCAGCGTCGAGCGCGCCCGCGCTCTGATCGCCGACGATGCCCGCCTGACCGCGCTGCTGCAGGACAAGGGCGTCTCGGTGGACACGCTCCGCGCCGTCGTGGAGAGCCCGACGCTGCTGCGGGTGCTCGACGAAACCTCCGTCGTCTCCGACCTCACGCCCCGCGCCGACGCGATCGTCACGGCCCTCGCAGAGGCCAAGGCCCGCATCAGCAACCCCGAAACGCCGCCCCCGGCCCGGCCACGCGGCCTCCGCTGAACGATTCCGGCCCGCACGCCAGCACCGATAACGGCAAAGACTGCTCTGATCGCGGGCAGGTTTGCTCCAATCCCGCCCGGTTGCGCTCTCTTCCCCTTGGTTTGTACTCTCTTTCCCTTGGCTTGCGCTCTCTTTCCGGCCGGTTGTGCTCCCTTTCCCGCCCTTCATGCTCTCCAAGCAGCCGTCTGCGCGGCGTTGATCGCCCCGTGCAAGGAACTTCCCGCCAAAGCAACAACGTTCAACAGCCGATAGACACGGTGTCCGCGTGCATGAACGCGGGTTGCAGCGTTTCCCTCACCCACCGCGCGGCGTGCGGATGCCCCACGCGCGCGTACTCAGGGCTCAACTGCACTCACCGCCTGCATCAGCGCCACGCAGTGGACCTCCACCGCCCGCCCCTCCCCCACCGCGTCTACGCCCTCGTGCGTCTTGCCCTTGATGTTCACGCGGTCGGCGGGGATGCCCAGCAGCCGCGCAAGATTCGCGCCGATGGCGGCCTTGTGCGGCGACAAGCGCGGCTTCTCCAGCACCACCGTCACATCAATATTCGCGACCGCGTACCCCGCCGCCGCCGCGCGGGCGACCGCCGCGCCAAGAAACACGCTGGAATCCTGCGACTCGTGCGCCGGGTCGTCGTTGGGGAAAAGCTGGCCGATGTCGGGCAGGGCCAGGGCCCCCAGGATCGCATCGGTCACGGCGTGCAGCAGCGCATCGCCGTCGGAGTGGCTGATGGGGCCGTGGGAATGCGGGATCGCGATGCCCCCCAGGACCAGCGGCCGGCCCTTCCCGGCCGGGGCGGCAGGCTCAAGGCGGTGCAGGTCATACCCGTGGCCGATGCGGAAAGGGAGCACGCCCCAAGTCTACCGCACCGAACCCGTGCAAGGACGGTGGGCTAAATAGACGATACAGTGGGGCCACAAAGACCACCCTTACACGCGGAGTACAGCGATCATGATGGGCAACGCGAAGACCTTGAAGGCCATGAAGTACCTGGGCGTGCTGGCGTGCGCCACCATGGCCGCCGCGCTGGGCGGCTGCGATGTGCACGAGAAGTTCGTCTACGCCAGCACCCCCGCCGTGCCGCAGACGATCTCCCTCATCAACACCTCCACCGGCGAGCAGCTGTGGACCTACGACATCCCCCCCGGCGAAGAACTGAAGCTCTGGTTCACCAACCAGACCGAGCAGGCCAACGCCCAGGGCTATGACGAGATGGTGTGGACCGTCGGCCGCGTCGGCGAGGGCGTCCCGCCCGTCACCAACCGCATGCGCGTCCCGCCCCCCATGTCCCGCCGCCTTGATGGCGGCGTCCGCCCGCCCGAGGTGCAGAAGGTCACCGTCCCCAACCCCGGCGAGCCCGCCCGCCCCCTGCCCACGCCCACGCGCTGAGCCCCCGCGGGCTACGCGCCCGCGATCCCTCAGGCATCGGTCCGCTTGTACATGATGCCCCGCCGCGCCATCTCGCTCAAGAGGTGGTCCACCGCGCCCTGCACGCCGGCGATGGCCTCGGGCGCCAGCACGCCCCGCGCCGTGATCTGATCCTTCAGCAGCATCCGCAGCACCAGCGCGCACGGCACGCCCGTCGTCCGCGACATGCTCGTGGCGCCGCTCGCCGTGTCGTAGTAATCAAGCAGGTCGTACGAGATCGTCCGGGGCTGCCCCGCTTGCTCACCCACCGCCATCACGCGCATCACCGTCAGGTCTTCCTCCCCCGGCTCGTACGTCCACAAAGGGAACAGCAGCGAGCTCGTCACATCCAGCGGACGCACGGTCTGGCCCTTCACCGTCACGGTGTCCTTGCTGAACAGCCCCGTCTCGCGCATCGCCCGCATCAGGTCGATGTGGCCCGGATAGCGCAGCGTCTTTTCCTTCATGAACGGCACATCCAGCGATGTGATGAGGCTGCGCAGCCCGTCGGTGTTGAACGCCTCCAGCGTCCCGATGCCCCGGAAATCCATCAGCTCCGGCTCGCTCAGCGCGGGCCTCGTCACCACCTTGGAGTGCTCGACCAGCCGCGACGGTCGCGTGTACTCCTCGATGACATCCGCCGGCGCGAACGCCGCCTTGTACTCAAACGGCCGCCGCCGCTCCCGCGGCAGGCCCCCCACATAAATCTCTATCGCATCGCACCGGTCCAGCTGCGCCGCCCCATACGCCGCAAGGATGTGGCTCATGCCCGGCGCGACACCGCAATCAAGCACCGCCGTCACGCCCCTGGCCTTCGCCTTCTCTGAAAGCGCGGCAAAGTCCTCGGCCATGAACGAGATATCGCAGTAGGGTTTGCCCGCCTCAATCACCGCCCCCAGCGCATTGAAGCCGAGGTGGCTGGCTAGTGCCCCGCACACGCCGTCCGCCTTTGCCGCCAGCGCCGTAATGGCCGCCGCGTCCGACAGGTCCGCACGCACCACGCTGATCCGGCCCCCGCACCGCCTTGCCGCGGCATCAAGGTTCACGTCGCTGATGTCCGCGACCGTCACATCACAGTCCGCGGCAAGGTCCGCCGCGATGACCGACCCCACCATCCCCGCGCCCAGCACAAGCACCTTTGGCATAGGCGCAGTCTATGCGTTGCGCCCACCATCCCTTCGCCCGCCAACCCCCACCCCGCCCGCGCTAGGGTTGTGCATGCCCGTGCGTGTCGAACTCGGCAAACGCTCCTACGAAGTCCACACCGACCCCGGCTGCCTTGCACGCCTGGGGATCATCGCCCGCGCTGCCGCCCCCCTTGCTCGCAGGGCGTTCGTCGTCATTGATGCCGGCGCCGCCGCCCACGCCCCCGCGCCCCTCTCATCACTGAAAGAAGCCGCGTTTACGGTCGAGCCGTGGACCATCGCGGGCGGTGAGTCGAGCAAGTGCATGCCCGTTCTTGAAGGCCTGCTCACCACCCTCACCCGCGCCCGCATTGAGCGCAGCGACCTCATCGTCGCCATCGGCGGCGGCGCGGTCTGTGACCTGGCTGGATTCGCCGCCGCCACCTACCGCCGCGGCGTCGCCATCATCAACTGCCCCACCACGCTCCTGTCCATGGTTGACGCCAGCGTCGGCGGCAAGACCGGCATCAATCTCACCGTCGATGGCGTGCTCAAGAAGAACATGGCGGGTGCGTTCTGGCAGCCCGCCGCTGTCATCGCCGACGCCCGCACGCTCTCAACCCTGCGCGACCGCGAGTTTCGCGCAGGCCTGGGCGAGTGCCTGAAACACGGCCTGATCGCATCAGACGCCGCGCTGTGGGAGCACACCCTCAGCGTCCTGCCGCGCATCCTCGCCCGCGATGCCGACGCGCTGGCCGATCTCATTCCCCGCAACATCGCGCTCAAAGCCGCCATCGTGGGCGATGATGAGCGCGAGCAGGCCCCTCACGGCCGCGTGCTCCTCAACCTTGGTCACACCTTCGCGCATGTCATCGAATCCCACCCCCATGCCCACGCGCCAGGTTTCCCCGCCCCGCTGCTGCACGGCGAAGCCGTCGCCCTGGGGCTGATCGCGGCAGCCGCCACGGCCCACAACGTCGGATCCGCCGATACCGATTTTCCCGCTGCCATCCGCGCGGCCGTGCAAGCCGCTGGGCTCCCAACCCGCATCCACGGTCTTCCGTCGTTCAAGCACCTCGCCCAACTCATGGCGGATGACAAAAAATCTGCCGAAGGCTCACTCCGTCTCGTCCTCCCGCGTGCCGTCGGAGTCGCACCCATCGTGACGCCCGCGCCCGATACCGCCCTGCACGCGGGCTGGTCCGCCATCACCGAACCCGCGGACTGATGCACACCTGCCACGCCCCGCACGGTCGATTCCTATAGTCCCGCGTCACCGCATGGAGGCCTCCAGATGACCACGCTCTCCCGCCAGCCTTCCCCATCCACATCTTCCGCATCGGACCCTCTCCAGTTGATCGATGTGGATCACGTTCAGTTCTACGTCGGCAACGCCAAGCAGGCCGCTTTCTTCTACGCACACTGCTTCGGCTTCCAGATCGAACAGGTCAGCGACCTCACCACCGGCCAGCGCGACACCGCCCAGTACCTGCTGACGCAGGGCAACATCCGCTTCCTCCTGACTTCCGCCCTGTCCCCGCACCACCCTGCCGCGATGGAGTGCGCGATGTTCGGAGACGGCGTCAAGGACGTCGCCTTCACCGTCTTCGACGCCACCAAGGCTTACGAGCGCGCCGTCCGCAATGGCGCCGAGTCCGCGTACGAACCCCGCACCGTCTCCGACAGCCGCGGCAGCGTCACGATGGCGGGCATCAAGACCTACGGCCGCGCCCAGCACACCTTCGTCAGCCGAACCGGCGAATACGAACTGACCAAGGTCAAGCAGGGTGGACTCTTCCGACCCCGCTTCAAGAAGCTGGAGGAAGCGGCGTGCAACCCCGCCGCCGGGTGCGCCCCTCAGCTTGGCACCTCCGTCCTCTCCATCAACGAGTACAACCGCAAGAACCCCTGCGGCCTCAAGTACGTCGACCACCTCGTCGGCAACGTCGAGCTGGGCATGATGAACCACTGGGTCGCGTGGTATGAGAACGTGCTCGAGTTCAAGATGTTCAAGCACTTTGATGATGCCGACATCTCCACCGAGTACTCCGCCCTGATGTCCAAAGTGATGGCCAGCGGCAACAACCTCATCAAAATGCCCATCAACGAGCCCGCCCCCGGCAAGAAGAAGAGCCAGATCCAGGAATACCTCGACTGGCACTGCAACACCCCCGGCGTGCAGCACCTCGCCCTCCGCACCGACGATGAGCTCTACTCCATCGCCGCACTCCGCTCCCGCGGCGTCGATTTCCTTACCCTCCCCGACGCCTACTACGAGAAGGTCTGGGACCGCGTTAACACCATGCTGACGACCAACGGCCATGAGGCCGTCCGCGAGGACCACGAGGCCATCAAGAAACTTGGCATCCTCGTAGATTCCGACGACGAGGGCTACCTGCTCCAGCTCTTCACCAAGCCGCTCCAGGACCGCCCCACACTCTTCTTCGAGATCATCTGCCGCCGCGGCAGCCAGAGCTTCGGCAAAGGCAACTTCAAAGCCTTATTTGAAGCCCTCGAGCACGAGCAGGAGCGTCGCGGCAATCTGTAGTCTGCCGGGCCCTTCCGATGCTCCCAGTTCGGTCGCCTCGATGCCCCATAACACCGGCGATGGCAGATTAAAAATCTTCCCAAGATTTCCACGGCTCGAAATTCCGAAGTAAAAGTGGGGATGATTAGGGTTGTATCGCTAGCCGCGGTTTGGTAGGCTGTCGGTGTCTAGCAGCGTTTTCCTTCAACTCAGCCCGGCGTTGCCGCGCGGATTGTCAGTCCGGCACAGTTCTGACATTTTCACGGCGCTCGGGTTCACGTCGCACAGGAGTGACCCAATGTCTAAAAGTCGTGATCGTTTCATCGGTGCGTGTATCGCAGCGACGCTTGTCGTGAGCGCGGGCCAGGCCTTCGCCCAGTGCCAGACCTCCGTGGGCCCCGACGTCATCGTGGGCGATATGCCCGCAACCGCGAACTTCTCGGTGGTCAATGGCAACGATGCCTTCTCTCTCGCAACCACCTCGTGCAACATCGGCACCGTCAACGTCCTCTGGAACGCCTTCCCCGCCAACACGCACCCCGCGATCGCGCAGAACTGCTACAAGTTCTCCACCGTCAACGGCATCGGCCGCTTTGAGCAGGTCGGTATGAGTTGGATGAAGCACGGCTTCACCGCCCTCACCGGCAGCATCTGCTGCACCTGCCAGAACCCCGGCAGCGGCTCGCTCCTCGGCGTCGGCTGCTCAGATCCCTACACCGCGGGCCGCAACGCCAGCCAGGGCGGTCTCGGGCCCCACTGGCAGGTCAACGCTCACACCGGCTTCTTCCCCACAGGCGGCCCCGCCGCGGGCACGGGTGCCTCGGGCGATGCCAACTACCGCCTGCTCCAGATCCCCGTCAGCAAGATCACGACCACCGCAGGTGGTTCCGCGGCTGCCACCCGCTTCTTCGGCGAGTCGCAGTATGTGACGCAGGATGATGCCGCCGCCGGCAACCAGAACAACAACGCCTCCTACCGCGAAATGGCGGTCACGGGTGGCCCGACGGACTTTACGTTCAACTTCTCCACCGCCCCCGGCTCGGTCGCCAACACCTCCCGCCAGAACTCCGCCATCCGCGCATGGCCCCTCTGCGAGAGCGGCGTCACGCTGACCAACATGCAGGTCGTCAACGACGGCCTCTTCATCGTCGGCTCCAAGGCCACCAACATCGGCGGCGGCCAGTGGCACTATGAGTACGCCGTGTACAACATGAACGCCGACCGCAACGGCGGCACGTTTGTCGTCCCCCTGCCCGCTGGCGCTACGGCAACCAACATCGACTTCTACTCGCCCCCCTACCACAACGGCGATGGCGAAAACAACGTCAACTTCAGCGGCACCGCCTGGACGGCCACCCGCAACGCGAACGACCTCACCTTCGCCACGCAAACTCAGGCCGCCAACAACAACGCCAACGCCATCCGCTGGGGCACCACCTACAACTTCCGCTTCGATTCCAACGCCGCCCCCGTCGCCAACGGCAACGTGTCGGTGGGCCTGTGGAAGACCGGCTCGCCAAATGCCGTTTTCGGCATCGCACAGAGCCCCGGCCAGCTCACTGTCCCCATCACCGCTGCCGGCACCGCCTCGCCCGACAGCCCCCAGATCACGACGTCCGCCCTCTTCTCGGTGCAGGTCTTCCCCGCCACCAACCCCACCAGCACCGGCATCACGGTGTTCGGCAACCTGACGTCCATCCACGGCTCCCTCAACCAGCCCTTCTATGACGACGGCACCCACGGCGACGTCACCGCGAACGATGGCACCTTCAGCTACCTCGCGAACCTGCCCGAGCCCCTGACCGCGGGCCCCGCCGCGGTCACCTTCATGGTGGCCGATGCCCAGGGCCGCACCGGTGACGGCAGCATCAACTTCAACCTCGCCACCGCGCCATCCGGCCGCTGCTGCACCTCTACATGCAGCATCGTCTCCTCCTACGCCTGCGCCCAGAGCAGTGGCGTCTACGGCGGCGACAACACCAACTGCGGCGAGGCCGGCTACGTCCTTTCCAACGGCGGCGGTGCATACGCCACCATCTTCAACAGCGGCGGCACCCGGGCCGCAACGGCCTCGGGCTGCGACGACTGCGCCGAGCCGATTGCGATGCCCTTCTCCTTCCCCTTCTACAACAACAACTACACCTCTGTCAATATCCACTCCAACGGCTACCTGCAGTTCGGTGGTTCCGACGTTGAGTACGTCAACGTGCCCATCCCCTCGGCCGCGGTGCCCAACAACGCTGTCTACCCGCTGTGGGATGATCTCAACCCCGCCCAGGCCGGCGACATCTACTACAAGACCAACGGCGTGAGCCCCAACCGTCAGTTCATCGTCGAGTGGCGCGCGGTCACGCAGTACGGCACCAACACCAGCGAGAACTTCCAGGCCGTCCTCTTTGAGAATGGCAACATCGAGTTCCGCTACGGGGCCATCTCCGCCGATGGCGGTGGCGACTACACCATCGGCATCGAGAACAGCACCGGCACCGAAGCGGTCGTCGTCGCAAGCAACGCCCTGGGCACCGGCAACACCGCCCGCACCATCACCAACCAGCCCTCCACCAACCCCTGCCCCCCGCCCTGCGGCACGGCAGACTTTGACGGCGATGGCGACACCGGCACCGATGCCGACATCGAGGCGTTCTTCGCCTGCCTGGGTGGCAACTGCTGCGCCACCTGCTTCGCCGGCGGGGCCGACTTCGACGGCGACGGCGACACCGGCACCGACGCCGACATCGAGGCGTTCTTCCGCGTCCTCGCGGGCGGCAACTGCTGAGTTGCCCCTGATTTTTCAGGCCCCGGCCTGAGCACATCCGTTTCCCTCAAGGCCCGCCACCCGGCGGGCCTTTTTCATGCGCTTCCCTCATCGCATACCCTCTGCCCCAATGGCAACATACCTGCTCAAGACAGAGCCGGGAACGTACTCTTACGCAGATCTCACGCGCGACGGCAGCACCCGCTGGAGCGGTGTCACCAGCGCGCCCGCGCTCATCCATCTCCGCGCCATGCGCAAGGGCGACGACGCGTTCCTCTACCACACCGGCGATGAGCGTGCCATCGTCGGTCTTGCGCAGGTCACCACCGATGCCTACGCCGACCCCGACAAGCCCGGCCTCAATGCCCGCGGCGAGCCCGCCTTCCCTGTGGTCGATATCAAGCCCATCAAGCAGGCCCCGACCGCCGTCACCCTCGCGGCAATCAAGTCAGACGCTGCGTTCGCAGACTTCGCGCTCGTCAGGCAGTCCCGCCTCAGCGTGATGCCCGTCCCAGCCGCGCTCGCCCGCCGCATCCGCGCGCTCGCAGGCCTTTAGGGTTTCACGGGTGCTGCCGCGGGCTTGACAGGCACGCGCTTTAGTTCCACCGGCGTTGGAAACAACTTCTTCTGATCCGCATTCGCAAGAAAGAACTTCTGCAGGTCCTCGGTCGATGCCGTCAGGACCTCGCTCTTTGACTCCCCCACGTTGGCATGGTCCAGCCTGATGCGCCGCCCCTGAAGTTCCTGCCCCAGCCACTCGCCATCGATCTCCCACAGTGTCAGCACATCGTCCTTGCGGCTCACTTTGTAGATGTGGTGCAGGGGAAGCAGAACCGCCCCGTAATCCTTCAGCTCATCCAGCTTGGCGTCCGGCGCTGTCACATCCAGAAATCGGTGGTCGCCCAGCGCGACCACCCGCAAAGCCAGCGTCATCGGCTTGCCCGCCCCGCCCTGGTCCTCCTCGGCGGGAACACTCAGGAGGTACGTCTTGTCCTCCGCATGACCGACCGTGACGACAATCGCCTTCGCCGAGTCCGAGTCGTCGCTGTCGGCGGGCAGCCACGAGCCAACGAGCCCCTCATCCGCAACCGTCGTCGCCTCCGTTGCGAGCGCGTTGATCGACGGTGTGCCGCAACCGCCAAATATGAAAGCCGCCGCCAGACCAACGCAAAGCAACGCGACACGTTTCATGGCTGGTGCCTCCCGGGTTCGCCCCAGCATACCACCACGCCACCCAGATCAATCCGGCAGCGGTGCCAGGTCCGGCGGCACAAACTCATACCGCGCCCGCGCCGGCATCCCCGCCTGCGAGTAGTACAACCGCAGCAGCGTTCGGTGCAGCAGATGCGGGTGCTCCGCGGCAAACGCTTCAAAGTCCGCAAACGCCCCCCGCGACCGTACAGCCGACGCCACCACCGTCAGCCACGCCCGCGTAATGGTCTCGTGGTACCCGCGCTCCGGCGTCTCCACCAGCCCGTGCGCCGCGTTCAACGCTTTGATCCCCTCTCGCATCGCCGCCATCGCCTCCTCAAGCGGCATCGCGCAGGCGTGGAGGTACGCGCACCGCACGTGCGCCCGGTGCGTCCAATCCGCGGCAGAAATCTCCCGCCCGCGGAAGGCATCTAGAAAATCGGCATCCGTAACGGTGCCATCGCTCATCACAGTTCAGCCGCGCTTGGTGACAATGTCCGTCAGCACATCAGCCTGATGGTCCGCGTGATAGCTCGACCGCACCATCGGCCCAGACTCGACCACCTTGAACCCGCGCGCCAGCCCCTCATCCTTGAAGGCCGCGAACTGCTCGGGCGTCACCCACCGGTCAATCGGCAGGTGGTTGCGGGTCGGCTGAAGGTACTGCCCGATCGTCAAAATGTCGCACGCTTCGCCGCCCGCCGTGCGCGTCCGCGACTGCACATCGTCCATCAGCGCCAGCACCTCTTCATCGCGCTCCCCAATCCCCACCATGATCCCCGTCTTCGCGACCACGCCCTGCTCGCGAACGCGCCGCAGCAGTTCCAGCGAGCGGTCAAACTTGGCGCTGGGCCGCACCGCCGGGTACATCCGCCGCACCGTCTCCAGGTTGTGATTGATGATGTGCGGCCGCGCATCGATGATCATCTGCAGCGCGCCCCAGTTGCCCTCAAGGTCGGGGATCAGCACCTCGATGGACATCTCCGGGCACGCCTCCCGACTCCTGATAATCGTCTCCGCCCACACCCCCGCGCCGCCGTCCGCCAGCTCATCGCGGTTCACGCTCGTCACCACCACATGCTTCAGACCCATCAGCGCGAGGCTCTCGGCAACCCGGCGCGGCTCATCCTTGTCCACCATCCCCGGCCGCCCCGTCTTCACGTTGCAGAACCCGCACGACCGCGTGCAGGTGTCGCCCAGGATCATGATCGTCGCCACACCCCGCGCCCAGCACTCGCCCATGTTCGGGCAGCCCGCCTCCTCGCACACCGTGTGGAGCTTGTGCTCCCCCATGATGTCCTTCAGCCGCTGGTATCCCGGCCCGCCCGGCACCTTCGCCCGCAGCCACGGGGGCTTGCGCTTGATCGCCATCTGGTCCTTTGCGCCCCCGGCGTTGTTGATGATGCGATCGCTCAGGCTCAGGATCGGCCGGTCGATCATCTTCATCGGGTCCCCGCCGAGCGGGCGAGGGTGGCGGGCAAGCGTCCGAGCAACCATCGCATCGGCAGAACTTGCGCTGGCCAGGGTTGAATCGGGCGAAGACTTCGTAGTTTCACTCATCGGGACAAGACTCTAGGTGCAACCAAACCCCGGCGCGTTCCGAGGCGTACCTCACGCGGCCCCGGGACGGTGCGGGTTCACCCCGGGTTCTCTCACGCCCCGGCCCCTGTGTTCCGATAGGCTGTATAGCGGTCTGGCCAGCAGGAACGGCGCTTTGCGGTTCCTGTCAACCTCGCCGCGTTTCCCGGTCGATCTACACCGTCCGGGAACTATGATGGTCCCCCTTGCCCGGCGGCGGGAAGCGGGATTCTGATTGTTAAAGGAGCGGGTCGTGTTGACGAAGTTCAAGAATGATGTTTGCCCCCACCATGCCCCCCGTGCGGCCAGTCTCTTCGCCGCGGCAGGTGCCGCCCGTCGGCTGACCGCCGTCGGTCTGGCGACGGGCCTCGCCGTCCTGAGCGGCTGCACCACCGATTCATTCCTTGACCCCAGCGTCAACGGCCGTTGGGAGCCCACTCCCACGATCATGCCCATCCTCGACCGCCTCGCCAGCATTGAGGACGACACCGGCGACCTCGTCGAAACCACCGAGCCCGTCGAAGCCGACCTGATCCCGCTGCCGCAGTCATACCGCATCGGCCCCGGCGACAACCTCGACGTCACGCTCTACGACCTGATCGAGACCAACCGCCCTGAGGTGTACCAGCCCACGGTCGATCCGCGCGGCGCCATCGAGCTTCCCCAGCTCGGCCGCATTAATGTGTCCGGCCTGACGACCGAGGAAGCCACGGAAGTCATCCGCACCGCCATGAAGCGCCTCGTCGCCGACCCGCTGGTCCTCGTGGTTGCACGCGGTCAGCGTCAGCAGACGTTCAACATCATCGGCGAAGTCCAGTCGCCCGGGCCCTACTTCATCCCCCGCGCCGATTACCGAATCCTCGAGGCACTCACCTCCGGTGGTCGCTTTGATGAATCGCTCGATGAGGTCTTCATCATCCGCCAGATCCCGCTGACCGACGAGGTCACCCGCGGCCAGAACACCGGCGAATCCGCACAGCCCTCCACGGCACCCCCGCCCGCCCGCTCCGGCGACGATCTGCTCAACATGATCGATCAGATCGCCCCCGCCAAGCCCGGGCAACCCGCGAACCCTGCAATCCCCTCCGGCGATGCCAACCCCACGGACCAGCCGATGCAGCCGGGCGCAGCCCCCGCCATCCCTCTCCCCGGCGAGCCGATGCGCGAGCCCTCGCAGCCCGCAACCCGCCCGACAGATTCCGGCCCCGCCCCTGTCATTGATCTCCCGGGCAACGCCCGCAGCCCGCAGGCCGAGCCTGCGGCACCCATGCCTTCCACTTCCGCGCAGGAAGGGTCATGGATCTTCGTCAACGGCAAGTGGACGCGTGCCGTCCGCACCACGCGCCCCGGCGAGACTCCCGGCGCGGTGATGCCCCAGCTCATCACCCAGCGGATCATCCGCATCCCCATCAAGCAACTGCTCGCAGGCCGTCAGTCGGTCAACGTCATCGTGCGCCCCGGCGATGTCATCCGCGTCCCCGCCCCACCCTCCGGCCTTGTCTATGTCACCGGGCAGGTGGCCCGCCCCGGCCCCTACCAGTTCCCCTCGTCCGGCGGCCTCACGCTCATGCGTGCCCTCGACTCCGCGGGCGGCCTGGGCAGCATCGCCATCCCCGAGCGGATCGATCTCACCCGCATCCTCGACAAGAACCGCCAGGCGACGATCCTCCTCAACGGCCGGGCCATCAGCCGCCAGACCCAGCCCGACGTCTGGCTCAAGCCCAACGACCGCATCAACGTGGGCACCAACTTCTGGGCGTTGCCGCTGGCGGTCGTTCGCAACGGCTTCCGGGCCAGCTACGGCTTTGGCTTTGTGCTGGACCGCAACATCAGCAACGACATCTTCGGGCCCCCGCCAGTCAATGCCTTTGGTCAGTAAACCGATGCAATAGTGCAGCCCTGCCGCTTCCGGGCGGGCATTCCCTTACGGACCGGGCCGAACCTAGGGGTTGGCGAGGTTCGTACGAGAAATGCCGTGCTTGGTATGACAACCACCCTTTCCCCGCAGCCGATATCCGCATTTTCAAGTCCGCAATACTCATGCAAAGCAGTGCCCTTCAACCCGCCGCACCCACGCTTTCGACCCAGATGTGGTTCAAGCTTGGCCTGATCGCGGCAGCGTTTGTGGGTCTCTTTCATGTATGGCTCGGACGCCAGGCCCTGCACAGCTACGAGGCCATGGAAGACTGGGGACACGCCTTCGTCGTCCCCCTCCTCAGCGGCTACATCATCTGGCAGAACCGCCAAGAGCTGCTCGCCAAGCCCCCGACCACCTTCTGGCCCGGCCTCGCCCCCCTGGTACTTGGCATCGTCTGCTACTTCTTCTTTATTGTGGGCCTACCCAACCACATGTTTATGGGCTTCTCGCTCATCCTGACGCTCTCGGGCGTGTGCCTGCTGCTGCTGGGCCCGCGCATGTTCGGCCTTCTCTTCCTGCCGCTGGCCTACCTCGTTTTCTCGGTATCCATCTCCGAGCAGGTGATGATCAAGCTCACCTTCGTCCTGCAGCAGGTCGCGGCGCAGGGCGCATGGCTCGTCCTCCGCATCATCAGCGGCCTGGGCAGCGGCTTCTTCGTCGATATTGACGGCAACACGCTCACCGTCGCCGGCCGACCACTCAACGTCGCCGAAGCCTGCTCGGGCATGCGCATGGTCGTGGCCTTCATGGCCCTGGCTGGCGCCGTCGGTCTCCTGAGCACCAAGGTCTGGTGGCAGCGCATCGCACTGCTGCTCCTCGCCACTCCGGTTGCCGTCTTCAACAACGTCCTCCGCGTCGCCACGCTGGGCCTGCTCTCCATGTGGAAGCCCGAGCTCGCGGCAGGCGATGCCCACATGCTCATCGGTACCGCCCTGCTCGTGCTGGGCCTGGGCATGTTCATGGGCATCCAGTGGGCCCTCAAGAAAATCTGGGACGAACCGGGGACCGCCCATGCGTAAACACCGGTTTTTCTCCGTCCCCTTCGTCGTCGTCCTCTCGCTGCTCATTGCCGCGGCAGTCGGCATGGACGCCGCCCGCGCCTACTACAAGCTTCAACTGAAGAAGCTCCCCATCTACGCCCCCGGCGGGCGGCTGCTCAGCTCGATGCCGCTCGAAACCCGCTCGTGGATCTGCACCACCGGCGACCAGCGCGAGACCGCCGAGGTCGAGAAGACCCTGGGCACGACGAACTACATCAGCCGCTACTACCAGAAGAAGGTCACCAAGGGCGAGAAGCCCATATCCGTGATCTTCCATGCCGCGTACTACACCGGCATGATCGACACCGTCCCGCACGTGCCCGACCGCTGCTTCATCGCCAGCGGCATGCAGCTGGGCACGCTCACGCAGGACATCGCGATCCCGCTGGACCCCGACTACCTCCTGCCCGACCCCGACGTCCCCGACAACCTCAAGGGCCGCATCTTCAAGATGCGCGTGAGCGATGGCACGCGCCAGCGCCTGCCGCGAGACCCCCAGGACATCCAGCTCCACGCCATGCAGTTCCTGGACCGTGGCCGCCCCCTCTACGCAGGTTACTTCTTCATCGCCAATGGCGGCTGCGTGCCCCGCGCCGAGGATGTCCGCCTGCTCGCCTTCGACCTCCGCGCCACCTACGCGTACTACATCAAGGTGCAGTTCACCAGCGCCGACGTCGAATCACAGCAGGAGCTCGCCGACGTCGCGGGCTCGATGCTCGAAGAGATGTTCGGCGACCTCATGCGCTGCGCGCCCGACTGGGTGGAAGTTGAGGCTGGCCGCTACCCGCCCCCGCAAGACGCTAATGACGAAGCCAAGGCAACAGGCACGGAACACTGATCAAGACACGAAACCCGCGGGCCCGCGCCCGCGCGACAGGAGACGGTGATGGCAGGCAAGGTGAACAAAAAGTTTGTCATGGTGCTCTCGGCGATCATCCTCGTCGTCGTGGGCGGCGTGTTCGGCCTGATGTACTTCTTCCTCTACAACACCGGCGCCGACCTCGCCCGCATGGGCGACAAGAAGATGGCCGAGAAGGAGTACAAGGACGCCGCCGAGATCTACTCCAAGGCCGTGTTCAAGGAAAAGACCAACACCGAGTTCCTCTCCAAGTGGATCGACGCCCTCGAGCACACGACCCCCGAGAGCCAGCGCAAGTACTCTGAAGCCTTCCTGGGCCAGCTCATGGCGGCCCGCCGCCAGCTCGCTTTGGTGGACAACGACCTCAAGATGCAGCGCGAGTATCTTGACCTGCGCCAGAGCCTCTCCGATTCGCTGCCCTTCGAGCGATCCGGCTACGACACCATCATCGACGACACCACGGCGATCCTCCTGCGTCACCCTGAGAAGACGCCCGAAACCCAGGGCCTCCGCCGCTACCGCGGCCTCTCCCGGCTCCGCATCGCCGCCAACATCCGCGACACCGCCGATGAAACCTACGTCGGCGCTCGTGAGGACCTCGAAGCCGCAATGGAAGCCAACCCCGCCGACGAGGAAGCAGCCTTGGGCCTCTCCACGTGGTATCTGGTCAAAGCCGACCGCGCCACTGGAGCCGATGCGGAAAAGGAAGTGACCCAGGCCCTTGCCGATTCGCGCCGCATCATCACAGACTTCGCGCAGAAGAACCCCGACAGCATCCTCGCCGCCGCGACCATCCTGCGTAAGGACCTTGACTCCTCGATCCGCGAGCTGGTCTCCCGCCCCACCCGCCCCACCCCCGAAGAGACCGAGCAGATCACCCGCGCCTACCAGGCCGCAACCAAGCCAAAGCTCGACGCCCTCGCCGCGGTGGGCATGAAAGACCCGTCCAAGATCACCGTGCGCTCTCTCATCATGCTCCGCGATCTTGAGTCGATCGCCGACCCGCAGGCCAACGCCTCACGCACTGAATCCCTGCTCCGCGCGGCAATCGCCGCCACGCCCGATGATTCCGAGTTCATCATGATGCTCGCCGATGTCATCGCCCGCCGCGGCGACAACCCCGGTGCCATAGCGACCTACCAGCGCCTGATCGATCAACCGATCCCGCCGCTGAGCACCCCCGGCTACCTTCTGTTCTCCCGCCGCAACGATGCGATGTTCCGCCAGTCCCAGTCCATCTTCCAAACCTGGCAGGCCTCAAAGGACGAGGCCGCCCGCGCCGCCGCCGAGCAGCAGATCAAGTCTCTCCGCGAGCGCCTTGTTGCGGTTGAGGACGCAACCGTCCCCGCCATCCTTCTGATCGACGCCGAGCTGGGCCTGATGTCCGGTGACCTTGCCGCCGCCGACCGCATGCTGGCCAAGTTCAACGAGGCCACCAAGAACCAGTCCGCCGAAGGTCTGCTGCTCGCCGCCGACGTGTCCTCGCGCCGCAACGAGCTGGGCGGTGCCAAAGAGCACCTTGAAGCCCTTGTTGCCGCGCAGCCCACCAACCTGCTCGGTGTCTTGCGCCTCGCGCAGGTCGAGCAGGCCCTCACCAACTACGCCCGCGCCAAGAGCCTCTACGAGCGCCTCGCCATCGCCCAGCCGGAAAACAAGTTCGTCCAGGAGCAGCTCCAGGTCGTCCGCGGCCTTTCCGAAGGCGGCAAGGTAGACGACCCCGTCCTTCAGATCATCATCGACGCCGAGCAGCTCACCAAGGACCTCGAGAGGGCCAAGGACCCCGACGCCGCCGTCAAGGTCGCGGCAAAGCTGCGGGCGGACATCGCCGCAAGCCGCTCTACCGACCCCCGCCTTGTCCGCGCCCGGGCCCTCGCAGAGATCCGTGCCAATAACAAGGCCGGTGCCATCGAGGCCGTCGAGCGGGGCCTTGTCGATAACCCCGACTCCAAAGAACTCCAGGTCCTCAAGACCGGCCTGACCGAGGACGACCCGCTGACCGCCCGCCTGCAGGTCGCCGACGTCCGCGCCGGTGACAACGAGCTGGAGCGCGCGCTCATGCGCTCCAGCGTGCTCAACGACTACGGCAAAGAGGCCGAGGCCGCCGCCGAACTCGACAAGGCCAAGAAGCTCGCGCCCAAAGACCCCCGCGTGATCGAGCTCGACTTCGTCCGCACCGTTGAAAAGAAAGACTGGGCCCGCGCTGAAGAACTCCTCCAGGTCGCGCAGCGCGAGGATGTCGATCACGCCAACGGCGACACCCTCCGCGCCCGCATGGAAGCCGCCAAGGGCAACGGCAAGGAAGCGGTCCGGATCATGGAGCAGGCCGTCGCCCGCGGCGGCACGCAGCCCGAGGCGTGGCGCCTGCTCGGCCACCTCCAGAACAACATCGGCCGCGCCAGCGACGCCGTGACCTCCTTCGCCGAAGGGCTCAAGCGCCGCCCCAACGATGTCATGCTCATCAAGGACCTGCTCCGCGCGCAGATCAACCTCCGCCGCACCGACGACGCCCTCAACACCGCCCGCACCCGCTCCCAGTACGCCGAGAGCGACCCCGACTTCGTCGAGATGTGGCTCAAGCTCGAGGCCGCCATCGGCGACCGCGCCATGGTCGCCGACCGCCGCGCCCGGCTCTACAAGCTCAACCCCGACGACAGCGGCAACGCCCTAGAGCTTGCCGCGATCTACATGGATACCGACCGCCGCGCCGACGCCCGGCCCATGATCGACCGGCTCCGCAAGAACTCCGACAGCCTCGCTGCCGCGAACCTCGACGCCGGCTGGTACTGGGCCGCCAACGAGCCCGCCAAGGCCAAGCAGATCTTCGAAGACTTCCTCGCCTCCTCCGACGCCGCCAAGTCAGAGGTCCGCAACTACGCGGCCTACGCCCAGTTCCTCCTCCAGCGTCAGGACTTCGCCGACGGCATGGCCGTCCTCGAACGTGCCCGCGCCTACCAGAACCCCAAAAACGCCGAGGTTGACCGCATCCTCAGCGACACCTACTTCAACATGGGCCGCTTCCAGGACACCATCGACGCCTCTAAGCGCATCCTCGACGCCGGTGCCGACACGCCCGAAAAGCTCTACGCCAAGCGGAGGATCGAGAGCCTCATCGCCCTCAAGAAGTTTGAAGAAGCCGACAGCCTCATCAAGCCCCTCGCCGCAGCGCCCGACGCCGACGCCATCACCAAGCTGCTCGAGGCCGACGTCCGCAAGGGCCTGGGCGACACCCGCGGCCAGCGCGCCGTGCTCGATGAAGCCGTCGCACGCTTCCCCAACGAGACCAACGTCTTCCTCCGCCGCGGCCAGGCGATGCTCGAATCCGCCGACGACAAGGCCAGCTGGCGCGATGCCGTGGCCGATTTCACCAAGGCCCTTCAACTGACCCCCAACTCCTGGCAGGCCCTGCGACTGCGGGCAGACGCCTACGAGAAGCTTCAGGACAACGACGCCCGCTTCGCCGACCTGCGTGCCGCGCTCGACGCCAACCCCAACGACAATGAGCTGATCGGCGGCCTCCTCAGCTTCCTGCTCAACAACAACCGGGATGCCGAGGCCGTCGAAGTCGCCAACCGCGTGCTCGACCGCCGCCCCCGCGATGCCAGCGCGTTCCTGGGAATCAGCCAGATCTTCTCCGGCGCGGGCCGGTGGGATCAGGCCATTCGCTACATCGACCGCGCCTACACCATTGACGATCAGGACGCCATCGCTCAGCGCTACCTCGACACGCTGCTCTCCGCCAAGCCCCCCGGCACCGCCGCCGCGGAGCAGCTCCTCGCCCGCTCCCCCATCAAAGAGCACATTGCGAGCAACCCCAGCTTCCTCATGGCCCAGGCGCGCATGCAGCTTCAGCAGAACAAGTCCGCCGCCGCCCTGCGCTCCGCGCGAGACGCCATCGCCCTCATCGACGTCCAGAACGCCCGCATGATGGGCGCCTGGTTCACCGAGGCGCGGCGCATGCTGCCCGACCCCAAAGAGCTGCGTCCCTTCATGGATCAGCTCATGCAGGGCAACGCCGCAACCGAGTGGCTCGCCTTCTTCCGCGCCAGCCTCATGATGGAGGATGCTTCAACCCATGAGCCCGCCATCGCCATCCTCCGAGAGCTGCTCCAACGCTCCACCAACAAGCCCCTCCGCCAGCTCGCCTTCCGCGCCCTGGGCGGCTCGCTCTACAACTTCAACCGCTTCGAAGAAGCCGCAGCAGTCATGCGCCAGACCCTCGTCGAGTTCCCGGACGACACCGAGTCCATGAACAACCTCGCCTACACCCTCGCCAAGCGCCTCCACAAGCCCGAGGAGGCGCTGCCCATCGCCGAGAAGGTTGCCGCGGCACGCCCCGAAAGCGGCGACGTGCTCGACACCCTCGCCATGTGCTACCTGCTGACCGGCAGGAACGCCGAAGCCCTCACCGAGCTTCAGAAGGCTGCCAAAACGCAGATGAACCCCTCCGCAGCCGTGTCCGTGGGGATGCACCAGGCCGAGGCGTTATGGGCACTGGACCGCAAGGACGAAGCCCGCACGCTGCTCGCTGGCGTGACAAAGATCGCCGCTGCCAACGCTGGCGCAATGTCTGCGCAGACAAAGACCGATCTGGAAGACGTGACGAAGCGAATCGGAACCCCGTAAGCCCCCGACCCCCCCAAAGCCCGGGGGGTATCGGACCGAAAAAGGATGTACAGAGCCCGGCGATGGACGCCGGGCGTGCCGGGGCGCTCCCGGCGTCGGAAAGTCAGGAACCACTATGACGACCCTGCCAGCCAACTCGCCCTCCGCCATCACGGCGGCGCCACGCCCCGCGGTGCCGGCGGTCCACGCGCCGCCCACCACGGCGTCTATCGACCTGCTGAAACTGCTCAACAAGCACAAGTGGCTGCTCGTCGGCGCGGCCGTACTCGGCGGCGCACTCGGCGTGGGTGCCCACCTCGCCCTGCGCACCTGGTCGCCCAAGTGGAGTCCTTCCGTCCTCTTCAAGGTGCTCCCCCCGCAGGAGTCCATGGCGGGCGGCAACGCCGGCATGATGAGCCCCAACGAGATGGACCGCTTCATGCAGACGGAACTGCGGGTCATGACCTCAGACACCGTCCTCAGCCGCGTGGCCGAAGACCCCCAGCTCCAGAGCAAAGCCCCCGACTGGGCCGCGAAATACACCAAGGAAGACAGCAGCACCGGCCGTCCCCGTTTCGATTTCATCAGCGCCGCCAAGGCCCTGCGCGAGATCGTCGGCGCCCGCGCCATCCCGCAGACCAATCTGATGGAACTCTCCGTCTCGGGCCACAGCCCGCAGGACGCCACCGAGATCCTCGGCCTCGTCCGCCAGAAGTACACCAACATCCTGCGCGAGCAGAACTCCGCCCTCTCGGGCAAGACTGTCGATGCCTTCCGCGATCAGATGAACCGCTACGACGATCAGATCGGCAAGCTGGCTTCGGCCCGCCGCACCATGATCGAGACCAAGGGCCTTGATGCCCTCGACGAAAGAGTCAACAGCGACCAGGCACGCCTCGCCAACTTCAACGTAGACCTCCAGAAGGTGCAGCAGTCGATCGAGGCCGCCAAGAAGCAGCTGGAGCAGTACAAGCAGGTGCAGGGCTCGGGCACTTACTCGCCCGAACTGCTCTCGCAGATCGAGAAAGACCCCAACGTCATGGAGGTACAGTCGCAAATCTCCCGCCTGGAGACCGCCCGCCAGACGCAACTGCACATGGGCCATACGCCCGATCACCGCGACCTGCGCGACATCGAGGCCCAGCTGGCAGCCGCCAAGCAGAACCTCGACCGCGTGAAGGCCGAGCGCCTTCCCAAGATGCTCAGCGGCGGCATCGACTCCCTCGAGAACAGCATTGGTCAGCTCCAGGCGCAGGAGCAGGACCTCATGAGCAAGAAGACCGAGGTGCAGACTCGCCTCGTCGATCTCACGCAGACGCAGAGCCGCCTGCGCGATGTGGACCGTGAGCTCGAAGGCCTCCAGGCCAACAAGTCCCGCACCAGCTCAGAACTCCAGGACCTCCTCAGCCGTCAGGAGCTGCCCAGCTACAACCGCGTCGTCCTGCTCCAGCCCGAGCGCACCCCGACCGAAATGTCCTTCCCCAAGCTGAAGATGATGATCCCCATGGGCGTCTTCGTCTGCGTCGGCCTCGTGGGCGGGCTTGTCTTCCTGCGTGAGATCGTCGATCAGCGGGTCAAGGGCCCTTCCGACATCACCATCATCCCCCGCACCCGCCTGCTGGGCTGGGTTCCCGACGCCGCCGAAGACCCCGCTGGCCAGGGCGCAACCGAGACTGCCTTCCGCGACCGCTCCCGCGGCATCGTGGCAGAGGCCTACCGCCAGCTCCGCGGCGGCATGGCCAAGCGCCTGCACCAGTCCGACCATCGCACCGTCCTCATCACCGCCGGCATGCCTGGCTCGGGGGCAACCTCGGCCACCGCCAACCTCGCCTTCGCCTACGCCGCCGCCGAGAAGCGTGTGCTCATCATCGATGCCAACTTCCGCCGCCCCGCCCTCCACCGCGTCATGGGCCTGCAGGAAGGTCCCGGCCTCGCCGATGTGCTCGCCCGCACCGATGAGCTCTCCGCCGTCATCCAGTCCACCTCCACCCCCGGCCTCGACCTGCTCAGCGCCGGCAGCAAGGACAAGCGCGTCTACGAGCGCCTCGCCACAGAGGCGATGACCGAACTGCTCGCCAAGGTTCGCGGCATGTACGACATGGTCCTCATCGACTGTGCGCCCGCCGCCGTCGCCGGTGATGCCAGCGCCATCGCCCACCGCTGCGATGCCTCCATCCTGGTGGTGCGGGCAATGTCCGAGAAGCGCGGCATGATCGCCCGCATCAAAAACGAGCTGATCGACAGCCGCAGCGACTTCCTGGGCGTCATCGTCAACGCCGTCCGCTCCTCCACCGGCGGCTACATGCGCAAGAACATCCGCGCGGCGCACGAGTACCACCAGTCCTGATGAGGCCGGGACCGCCACGATGCCATCCGCAACCGACAACGCACCGCCGCCAGCACCGCGCCGCGTGCTCGTCAGCGGCGGCGCAGGTTTCATCGGCTCTCACCTCGTAGAGCGACTGCTCCAGCGTGGCGACGCGGTGACCGTCGTGGACAACCTCTCCACCGGCCGTCGCCGCAACCTGCCCGCGGCGCACGAGCGTCTGCGCTTTGTTGAAGCAAGCCTCAAGGACGCCCTCGCCGCCTTCGGCCACGGCGAAGTTTTCGAGGAGATCTATCACCTTGCCGCCGCCGTGGGCGTCAAGCTCATCATCGAAGACCCGATCAGCTCCATCGACACCAACGTCGAGCAGACCTCCGCCCTCCTCCGCTTCGCCGCCGAGCGATCGCCCGACGGCCGCGGCGTTCCCACGCTCATCGCCTCAAGCTCCGAGGTTTACGGCAAGTCTTCCCAGTCCCCCTTCTCCGAAGACGCCGACGTGGTCTACGGACCCACCACCACCGCCCGCTGGTCCTACGCCTGCACTAAGGCCGTCGATGAGTACCTCGCTCTCGCTTACGCCGCCCAGCGCAAGCTCCCGGTGGTTGTCACCCGTTTCTTCAACACCGTCGGCCCGCGCCAGGTGGGCGACTACGGCATGGTCCTGCCCCGCTTCGTGCAGGCGGCACTCGCAGGTAAAACGCTCGATGTCTTCGGCGATGGCCGCCAATCCCGCTGCTTCTGCGATGTCCGGGACGTCGTCGAAGTGCTGCCCCGCCTGATGGCGACGCCCGCCGCCGCGGGCCGTGTATTCAATGTTGGTTCAGACGCCCCCATTTCAATCGCCGCGCTGGCAGACCTCGTGATCACCACCCTCGGCTCCTCTTCCAGGACCAGGCTCGTCCCGTACAGTGAGGCCTACGCCGCTGGCTTTGAAGACCTCGCCCAGCGCCGCCCCGATCTGGCCCGTGTCCGCTCCGCCGTCGGCTTCGAGCCCCGCATCACCCTTGACCGCACCATCCGCGACGTCGCGGACTACCTCGCCAACCACCCTTCATGAGACGCCGCCAGTGATGCTCCCCTGCTCCATCCTCGCCGCTGAGACCACGCCCGCCAAAGGCACCGCGGCAGACCTCCTCACACGCCTCTCCGTGTTCGAGGGCTACATCGGCGTGCTCATCGTCTCCTTCCTGCTCACGCTTTTCGTCACGCCGCTCATGCGGCGCATCGCCGTGGCCTACGGCATCATCGACCGCCCCAGCGACCCGCGCAAGGTCCACCGCATCCCTATCGCCTACCTCGGCGGCGTCGCCGTCTTCGTGGGCATCATCGGCGGCATCTTTTACAGTTTCCTGGCCACCAAGTTCCCCGGACTCCTCGACTTCCACCAGGTCGCACCCGAGCATCTGGATCAGGAGCACGTCTACCACCAGCACGTCCCCTACTCCATCGTGCTGGGCATCACCGTCATCATGCTCGTCGGCCTGCTCGACGACATGTACGGCATCAGCCCCCGCGTGAAGGTCGGCGGTCAGCTGCTCGCCGCCGCCGCACTCGCGTACGACTATGTGGGTGTGAAGCTTGCCGCGGGCGTGCTCGTCCCCGTGGCCGAGAGCATCGGCCTCCACTCGCAGATGGTCGGCGGCTCCGAGACCATCCTCTTCCACATCCCGCTCCCCTTTGCCTTCCTCGGATACTCCTCCATCCCCATCGACGTGGTCTACTGGGCGGGCACCGGCATCATCGCCTTTTCTGTGCTCGCCCTGTGCAACGCCTCCAACCTCATCGACGGCCTCGATGGTCTGCTCACCGGCACCACCGCGATCTCTACGTTTGGCCTGCTAATCCTCGCCTTGGGCCTCGCCGTCGTTGATGATGGGCCCCGCGATGCCCAGCGCATCGTGCTCTGTCTCGCCGTGCTCGGTGCCTGCCTGGGCTTCCTGCCGCATAACTTCAACCCTGCCACCATCTTCCTCGGAGATTCCGGTTCGCTCCTCTTGGGCTTCTGTGTCTGTGTCATCATCCTGACGCTGGGCGATCAGGGCCGCACCCACTTCGTCGTCGCCGGCCTCATCGTCTACGCCCTGCCCATCCTCGACACCGCCCTCGCCATCGTCCGCCGGAAAATGGAGGGTAAACGCATCTCCGCGGCAGACGATCAGCACCTCCACCACATGCTCCGCCGCGCCCTGGGCGTTCGCGGCGCCGTCGCCATCCTTTACGGCATCGCCATCCTCTTTGCCGCGCTGGGCGTCAGCCTCAGCATGGTGCGGGCACGCATCATCTACCTGCTCGCCATGGTGCTCGCCTCCTACATCGGCGTCACCGCCATCAAGATCGCCCGCCGCCGCGCGATTGACGCACAGGCCGCCGGCTGCGAAGGTTCCGCCGCCGCCCGCCGCGGCGACCGCCCCGGCGCTGCCGCTCCAATAGGCCCCGATGGCACACTGCCCCGCACATCCCTGCAACCCGCGGCGAAAGGCAACCCCGCGGCATAGCGGACCGGCATTTCACGCCCGTATACTCGGGCCATGCCCGACCCCACCCCCAAGCCCGTGCGCCTCATGGCGTTCATGAATCAGAAGGGGGGCGTCGGCAAGACGACCACGACCGTCAACCTTGCCGCCGCTTTCGCCAAGGCAGGCCGCTCGACCTTGGTCGTCGATCTTGACCCGCAGGCCCACGCCACGCTCCACCTGGGCTCCGACCCACGCACCATCGAGCATTCGGTCTACGACGTCCTGATGGACCCCAGCGCGGACATCAACGCGATCATCCAGCAGACCCGCCCCAACCTCGCGCTGCTCCCCGCCGAGACAGACCTCGCCGCCGTCGAAGGTGAGCTTGCCGACGCCCCCGACAAGCAGCGCCGCCTGGAGCGTGCCCTCGCGACGCTCGCGGGCCGCTACGAGTTCATTCTTCTCGACTGCCCCCCATCGCTCGGCCTGCTCACCATCAACGGCCTTGCCGCGGCGCGCGAGGTCATCATCCCGATGCAGGCCCACTTCCTCGCCCTCCAGGGCGTGGGGAAGCTGCTGGAAACCGTGAGCCTCGTCAGCCAGGCCGTGAACCCCCGCCTCAAGGTGACGGGCGTGGTCCTCTGCATGCACGATGCAAGCTCCACCCACACGCGCGAAGTCGTGGCCGACCTCGACGGCTTCTTCGAAGAGGCCCGCAAACAGGAAAGCCCCTGGAAGTACGCCCGCGTGCTCCGCCCGCCCGTCCGCCGCAACATCAAACTCGCCGAATGCCCCAGCTTCGGCCAGACGATCTTCGAGTACGCCCCCACCACCGGCGCGGCAGACGACTACACCGCCATCGCCGATGTTCTGCTCCGCGAATGGGACCAGATGCTCAGCCGCAAGGGTGGCTCCGCCGCCGCATCCAGCGCCGAGCCGCCGACAATCCACGTGCTCGCCTCCACCCCCGCTGCTCCCCCCACTGCGCGTTCCCCCGGATGAAGCCGCGCGACCCACAACCACCACAGTCGCCCACCCGGCGCAGCCCGCCGCGCGTGCGCCTCGTGCGCGGCCTCTTTGCCGCATACGCCGTGGCCCTGTTCATTGCCACGCACTGGCCCAAGCTCACAGTCCCAGGGCCCGAAGGCTCAGACAAGCTCATCCACGTGCTGGTGTTCGGAACCTGGTGCATCCTCGCCACGCTCTGCTGCTGGTTCGCCCCCCCGCTCTCCACACGCAACATCCTCGCTTCGTGGCTGCTCGCCATTGCATATGCCGGCGTTGATGAATCCCTCCAGGCATTCAGCTTTGTCCACCGCAGCGCGGAATGGGCAGATTTTTTCGCTAACTCAACCGGCATCACGCTTGCCACCATCATCATCTTGCTTGCCCGGCATCCGCTGTCGCGCCTGCTGACTGAAAGGGCCGCCACATGAAGGGTGACGACTCAATCCATTTTCTGATTTTTCGCCACGGCCCCGTGGTCTGGGCGATCAGCGCCATGCTCGGGCTTTGTGCCGGCACCATCGCCGCGGGCCTCGCGCCCCCTGTCGAGGGCCCCGACGGCGAGCCCGTGATCTCGCTGTTCACGGTCATCCCCTTCGTCGTCCTGCTCGCCAGCGCCGCCCTGATGCCCCTTATTAGCCGCCGCATCTGGCACCGCCACTACCCCGATTTTGCGTTCGGCCTGGGCGGCATCGTCGCGGGTTACTACATGGTGGGCATGGGCATGTACGGCATGCACGCCATCATGCACGCGGGCCTTGAGTACTACGCCTTCATCGCCCTGGTCGGCGGTCTCTACGTCGTCTCCGGCGGCATTCTCATCCGGACACAGGGCCGCGCGGGCCCCGTGGGAAACACCCTGCTGCTGGCATTCGGCGCGGTGCTCGCGAATATCGTCGGCACCACCGGCGCTTCTGTGCTCCTCATCCGCCCCTTCATGCGCCTCAATGAAGGCCGCCTGCGCCCGCTCCACATCATCCTCTTCATCTTCATCGTCTCCAACTGCGGCGGCAGCCTTACCCCCATCGGCGACCCTCCGCTCTACCTGGGCTTCCTCAAGGGCGTGCCCTTCTTCTGGACGCTCAAGCACCTCTGGGAAGACTGGCTCATCACCGTTGGCCCCTTGCTCGTCGTCTATTTCGCGATCGACACCTTCTTCTCCTCCCGCGACCGCAAATCAGCCGCACCCGCCGCAGAAAAACTGCCCTTCTCCATCAGCATCCTCGGAATGCGCGGCATCATCGCCCTGGTGCTCATGATCGGCGGCGTCTTCGTGGACCCGCTCCTGGGCCACTTCGGCCTGCTCCAGGGCCTGCCGGTGGGCGCAACGTTCCAACTGCTCGTGGCCATCGTCGCGTACACCACCGCGCCCCGCCAACTCCTCGAAGAAAACGAGTTCACCTTCGAGCCTGTCAAAGACGTGGGCCTGCTCTTCGTGGGCATCTTCATCACTATGGTCCCCGCTCTGGGCTACCTCTCCGCCCACGGCGGTGACCTCGGGCTCGACAGCCCTACCCGCTACTACTGGGCGACGGGTGGCCTCTCCGCCATCCTCGACAACGCCCCCACCTATCTCAACTTCCTCCAGATCTCCATCGCACCCGAAGAAGTCACCCGCGCCTCCATCGCCACATTCATCGCCACGCCCCTGGGCAGCGGGGACCTCCGCGCCATCTCCACCGCCGCCGTCTTCTTCGGTGCCATGACCTACATCGGCAACGGCCCCAACTTCATGGTCAAGGCCATCGCCGAAAGCTCCGGTGTGCGGATGCCCACGTTCCTGGGCTACCTCGGCTGGGCCTCCCTCATTCTCCTGCCCATTCTGGCAATCCACTGGTATGTAATGATCCGATAAATAACCGCGGCAGCCACGCCGTGCGTCCGCCTCCCCGCTCCTCCCTCCTCCGCCGCCACGGTCTGCAATGCCCCGACCCGACGCCAGACCTAACGCCGAACCCGACGCTGAACGCAGCCCTTCCCCTCCCGCCACGCCCAACATCCGCTCAGACGCAGCACACGCCGAACGTGCCGCCGCGGCCCCCCTCTCCGCCGCCGTCCGCGTCGTCTCCGGCCTCACCCTGCTTTCTCGCTTTGCGGGCCTCGCCCGCGACGTCATCACCGCCCGCATGTTCGGTGCTGGCCTGCTCGGCTCCGCCTTCCGCGCCGCCTACGCGTTCCCCAACTTCTTCCGGCGCCTCTTCGGCGAGGGCGCGTTGTCCGCGGCGTTCCTGCCGCAGTACACGCTCCTGACGCGCGACAAATCCAACGCGGCGGACCAGCTCGCCTCTATGACGCTGTGGGCCCTCACCCTCGCGACCGGCGTTCTCACGCTGCTGCTCGAGTGCGTCCTTGTCGTGCTCCTGCTCTTCACCCCCCACAACTCTGATCGCCTTCTCTCCTTCAAACTGATGATGCTCATGCTGCCCATGATGCCCGCGGTCTGCATCACCGCCATCCTCGGCGGCATGCTCCAGGCGCACGGCCGATTCGGCCCCCCCGCCGCCGCGCCCATCATCCTCAGCCTCTTCCAGATCGTCGCCGGCGTCGGCTTCTTTGTCGGCTGGTATCGCGCCGAGCCCGCCGCATACGTCGTGGGAGCTGCCGCGGTGCTCGCCAGCATCGTTCAGATCGTCTGGTCCCTCGCCGCCCTGCGGGGAAAAGTCCGCTGGTCGCGCGCGTGGACCGACGCCCGCGACCACGGCCGCCTCGTGCTCCGCCGCTTCATCCCCGCCATGCTGGGCCTGGGCACACTCCAGCTCAACAGCTTCCTTGACATGCTCTTTGCGATGTGGCCCGTCTGGGTCGGCACCACCATGCTCGGCTACACCGTCACGCTTGATGAAAGCTCCAACGCCGTGCTGGGGTACTCGCAGACGATCTACCAGTTCCCCCTGGGCGTCTTCGGTATCGCCGTCGCCACCGCCGTGTTCCCCCTGCTCTCTCGCTCAAGCGATGACAACACGCTCTTTGTGCAGCACCTGCGCCGCGGCCTGCGATTGTCGCTCTACATCGGCCTGCCCGCGAGCATCGGCCTGTTCCTGGTCCGCCAGGACCTGCTGAGCGTCATCTACGGAGGCGGCAAGCACGCCTTTGAACCCGAGGAAATCAGCCGCGCCGCCGCAGTGCTCGCCGGCTTCGCCCCCGCCGTCTGGGCCTACTCGCTCAACCACGTCCTCACCCGCGCCTTCTACGCAAAGGGCGACACCGTCACGCCCATGCGTCTTGCCATCGGCGCGGTCGTATTCAACTTTTCGCTCAACTGCGCCCTCATCTGGCCCCTGCGCGAAGCCGGGCTCGCCTGGTCCACCGCCATCTCCGCCGTCGCCCAGTGCACCGTGCTCGCCACGCTCTGCGGCATCAAGCTCCGCATCAAGCCCTTCGATCCTCCCACCATCGCGGCAATGGCCCGCATCATCCTCGCCAGCGCCATCATGGGCGCTGCCGTCTGGGCCATCTCGCACTTCTGGGACCCGGGAACCACCTGGCGCGCCCACGTTCTCCGCCTCGCCGCCGCCGTGCTCACAGGCGCGGCCGCATACACAGGCCTGTCCCTGCTGCTCAAACTCCCGGAAATGCGCTGGCTCCTCCACCGCGGCAGCCCCAGTGCAGGCGCCGCCAGCGGCATGAGCCTCGACTGACACCGCGGCTCAATCGACGTACGGCTCGATCTGCGTCCCCGCGTTCGGCACGACAAAAACGCCGCCATACAACTGAAGGTACGCGTTGAACCCCGTCGCCGCGAACGGATCGCCCAACGGCACGCCCGTCAACGGGTTCTCGTTGACGAACACGTTGTCGCCGTGCGTCCGTTGCCCGTTGATCGTCGCCATGTACGTCACGGGGATGGAGTCGGGATCAGGGATCGACGTAAAGATCACGTGCCCATCGTTGAAGCCGAGGTTGCCCTCCCAGCTCCGCGGCCCGCCGAAAATCTTCAGCCGGTTGCTCAGCTCCCCCGCCAGCCCCGGTCGCAGCCGCCACGAGCTCGGCATGCCGTCATACGCCGGCCCGCGGTTCCCCAGCACCGCCTGGCGTGAATCGAGCGTGCTCTTCCACATCTGCGCCCGCTCGCCAAAGGGCGGCGTGTGCGCGTAGCTCACATACCCAACGCTCCCGCTGTACCGCCGCCCGCCCGCGGGCACGCCGGTGCCATACTCACCCGGGTAGCCACCGAAGCCGGGATCAAACACCGCCGACCCTGGCGTCACCGCCCGCGATGGGAACGAGTACTCGTACCCAGGGTCTTTGATGATGTTCGGGTTCACCTCCGCCGGGCACACGCACAGCTCAGGCGGGATAAACCCGTTATAGACCATCAGCGAAAATATGTTCCCCGTGTTGTCCTTCACCTGCGGCGGCTGCCCCGCCGGGAGGGGCAGCGTCGTGTTGCCCCGGTCCACCGCGCTCGGCAGTGGGTACGCCTCATCATGCGTTCCCGCCCAGATGACCATCCCCTGGAGCATGCTGCGGATGTTTGACGCATCCTTGATCTGGCGGGCCGCTTCCCGCGCCTTGCCCAGCGAAGGCAGCAGGATGCTGATCAGCAGCGAGATAATGGCGATGACCACCAACAGCTCGATGAGCGTGAAGGCGGCACGGCAGCGGGTTTGTGCAGCAGGCTGATCCATATCAAAATCAAACGGCCGTCTAGGTATACCCCTTCAGCGTACCAACGGTGCCGTCCCTGAGCAAAAAAAAAGACAGGCCCCGCGGCATTGCCGCGGGGCCTGCGATCAGTTCACCGTTTCGGACGGTGCAAAGGCGTGGGATTACCAGCCGCCGCGGCTGCCGCCACGACCGCCACCACCACCGCCACCACCGCCACCGCCACCGCCGCCGTAACCACCGCGGCCGCCGCCACCACCGCCGCCGCCGTAGCCACCACGGCCGCCGCCACCACCGCCGCCGCCGCCACGGGCCTCACGCGGGCGAGCCTCGTTGACAACGATCGAGCGCCCATCGACCGACTGGCCGTTCATGGCCTCGATCGCGGCCCTCGCCTCGTCATCGTTCGCCATCTCGACGAAACCAAAGCCGCGCGGGCGGCCGGTATCGCGATCCATCACGATGGAGGCCGAAGCGACCTCACCGTGCGACTCGAACAGAGAGCGCAGCTGAGAATCGTCCGTGCTGAACGGGAGGTTACCGACATAGAGCTTCATCATTTTCGACACTTTCCAAACACTGCCCGAGCTATCTAAAATCCCAATCGCTGCGTGAACTCGGGCGAGATCGAGCGCTGGTCGAAGGAGCGCGCACTCCCGGCACTCTGCCGGGGATGCCTCCCGTCAGCGAAAAGTATAGCCAGGAATGAACAAATCTGAAAGTTCTTCGCACCGGAACCGGGGAGCTAACGGCCACCTTTTTCGGGGGCTGCAACCCCATTTGTCCAAGGTTCAGGTCACCTTCCCTTGCTGCTCGTTCTCAACCAGGGTGTGGGTCACGATCTCGTGAGCCTCGTCCTCCTCCCGCTTCCGCATCATCCCAGAGTACCACACCGGGAAGCTAACCCCTGCCAGAACCGCCACATACACCAGCGACATCAGCAGGGCGGCAAACCCCCCCACATAGATCACCGTCACAAATACCGCCGGTATCCCAAGGAGCAGCAGCGTCCAAAGCACCGTCCGACCCCGGAACCGCGACTCCGCGTCCGGCGTGCGGCCATCGGGCGAGTGGGCCGCCATCGCCTCCCGCGTCACATCATCTACCTCGCGGCTGGAAACCTGGGACTCAGGCACCTCAACGCAGTTTGGCGGGCACAATAAACCCTCTGAATTCAAAACGCGGACTTCTGGCTGTGCCACGGGGCACCTCCTTTCCTACCCCCTATTTACGTCTCCCCAAATGAACCCCCGGTGAATGGCGGCCACAAACCCCTCCCACCCGGCCCTGTGGCCGAAAAAGCCGAACCGGCAGGGTGCGAGCCCTTTTCGCCCCCTCTCACAACGCATTCAGCCCGCTGACGCCCTTTCCTGTCATCACGCACCACCCATCGGTTGCCCCCAACAGCGCCGATACCACAGGAGACGCAGCCATGAAGACAACCGCACTCGTTCTGCTGGCAATCGCCGGCCTTGCCGTCGGATGCAACCGTTCCAACCACGATGACAACATGCGTGCCCGCGACAGCCGCGGCATGGTCAGCGAGCAGGCCGCCAGAGGCGATCGCTCCGCCGACCCCGAAGCCTGGCGGCGCGACAACGCCGGCATCAGCGCCTCCGACCAGACCTTCCTGAAAGAAGCCGCGGTGGCCAACATGTCCGAGGTTGAGATGGGCCGCGTGGGCCTGCGCAACGCCGACAGCGACCGCGTCAAAGCCTTCAGCCAGAAGATGGTCGATGACCACACGAAGGCCAACGAAGAAGTGAAGACCCTCGCCCGCTCCAAGAGCGTGGCGATCCCGATGGAACTCCCCTCCGACAAGCGCGCCATGGTCAACACCATGTCAAAGAAGAACGGCATGGACTTCGACCACGCCTTCATCGACCACATGGTCGAGGGTCACCAGAAGGTCGTCGATATGTTCGAGCGTCAGTCGAAGACCGGTGAAGACGCCGCGGTTCGCGCCTTCGCCGCACGCATGCTGCCCACCCTCCGCGGCCACCTCCAACTCGCGAAGGACATCCAGACGTCCATGGGCACCTCGCCCGGTCAGCTTGACCCTGATACCACCCCCGATACCAGATGGGACCGTCAGCTCCGCAACCCCGACTCCCCCGGCATCCCGCGCAGCCCCATCGACCCCGCAAGCCCCGCGAACCCCGACTTCCCGCAGAACCCCCCGACCCGTCCCACGAACCCCGAGTTCCCACCCCGCTGATTCATCCCCAACGGCCCGCTACCCCAGCCCCTCACCCCAGCAAGGCCCGCCCGTGCGGGCCTTGCTGCTGCGCACAGGGCCGACACCCCGTCAACCTACACTTGGCCCCATGATCGACCTCAAACAGCTCCGCGAAAACCCGCAGCGCTTCAAAGACGGCTGCGCCCGCAAGAACATCGCCGTTGACATCGACCGCCTCCTCGACCTCGAGCACCAGCGTCGCGCGGCAATGACCCTCGCCGAAAGCACCCGCGCCGAGCAGCGCCGCATCGAGAAAGAACTCGGTCCCCAGATCGGCAAGCTCGCCGGCGCCATCAAGAAGGCCGAAGGCCCCGAGCGCGAATCCCTCGAAAAAGAACTCGACAGCCTCAAGGCCAAACCCGCCGCCCTCAAGGGTCAGATCGCCGAACTGGAAGCCCAGGTTGCGGCGCTCGACCCGCAGGTGCAGGACCTCCTCCTCCAGGTCCCCCTGCCGCCCGACAGCGATGTCCCCGTCGGCAAGGGCTCCGAAGACAACGTCGAAGTCTCACACTGGTCCCCTGACGGCTTCGATGTGTCCAAGCCCTTCGAGGCCCAGCGCGGCTTCAAGCCCAAGACCCACATCGAGCTCGTCCGCGACCTCAAGCTCGCGGACTTCGAGCGCGGCGTGAAGCTCGCCGGCGCGCGCAGCTACATCCTCACCGGAGATGGAATGCGGCTGCACCAGGCCGTCACCCGCTTCGCCTTCGACATGATGGTGAACAAGAACGGCTTCAAGGCCATGTCCGTCCCCGTCATCGTGCGCGAGGAAGCCATGATCGGCACCGGCTTCTTCCCCGCCGGTCGCGAGCAGGCGTACCAGATCCCCGAATCACAACGCCAATCCGCCGACGCCGACAATCACGCCCCCAACGCCCACGCCCCCGGCGACGAAAAATCCGCCAAGGGCTACGACCTCTTCCTCACCGGCACCGGCGAAGTCGGCCTCATGGGCATCCATCAGGGCGAGATCCTCGATGAAGCCCAGCTCCCGCTCAAGTATGTCACCGTCTCCACCTGCTTCCGCCGCGAGGCCGGCGCGGCAGGCAAGGACACCGCGGGCCTCTACCGCATCCACCAGTTCGACAAGGTCGAGCAGGTCATCATCTGCAAAGCAGACCAGGCCGAGAGCCGCCGCTGGCACAAGACCATGATCGGCTACGTCGAGGAGCTGCTCCGCGCCATCGGCCTCCCCTACCGCCTCCTCCAGTGCTGCACCGGAGACCTGGGCCCCAAGAACGCCGACATGGTCGACATCGAATGCTGGATGCCCGGGCGTGGCACCGCCCTTCCGGGCGGTGGCTTCTCCGGCGCCTACGGCGAAACCCACTCCGCCAGCCGCCTCTACGACTTCCAGTGCCGCCGCCTCAACATGCGCTACCGCCCCGGCGGGGCCGGCGGCAAGGGCGACACCCTCTTCTGCCACTCCCTCAACAACACCGTCCTCGCCAGCCCCCGCTTCCTGATTCCCCTGCTCGAAATGAACCAGAACGCCGACGGCTCGGTCACCATCCCCCCGGTCCTGCGCCCCTACATGAACGGCCAGAACCGCATCGCCCCATAAAACCGCCCCCCTGCCGACCCAACCCCTGTTGCGGCCCCGCCACCACCGCCACAGCCTCCGATCGATGCCCTGCAGATGCAATCTGCAGGGCATCGATTGCCATCTGCAGGCCAGCAGATGCCATCTGCAGGACAGCAGATTCAATCTGCAGGGCAGCAGATGTCATCTGCAGGACAGCAGATTCAATCTGCAGGACAGCAGATGACATCTGCAGGACAGCAGATGTCATCCGCGGCGTGGCAGATGCCGATGAGTGGTTGGGGATAACTTCAACGAGCGCGGCCGAGCGATACGCCTGCGGTCCAGTCTGGATCTTGGCAAGGAGCGACTGAGCGACGGTCGGTGCCTGTGTGCGCCGGTGGAATCCGACAACAAAGCACAGCAAGTGACGCCGATGGGGTCCGAACTACCGCGTTTTCCTTCGGGAAAACCGGCTGTTACTGATCTGGGCGGCAGCAAATCCGGCAACACTGGGGTGATTTCGCCCATGCCGGTCCCGCCGGGATGGCCACCGAGACCTCGGTTCGATCCTCGCCCGCGAACTGACCAAGCACGGGTGCCAATGACGACGCATCGCCCATAGCCCTGCTTTGAGAGCGGAAGGAGGCCGCGGTTCAGCAGGGTCCCGCTTCGCGCTTGCGAAAAGCCACCCTCTGTCATGCGCTGCATGAACCCCGCGTCTGACGCGCCCCCAGCACCGACAGGCTCGTTCCGCGGACAAAGCGGGCCTGCTAGCAAGCGCCGCCAGCCAGCACGCGGAAGAACGCCTCGATGTCGGCGTCGGTGCCTACATCGCCATCCCCGTTGAAGTCTGCTGAGCCGCACGTAGTGCAGCAGTTGCCGGCAAGGCAGGCAAAGAAGGCCTCGATGTCGGCGTCGGTGCCCACATCGCCATCCCCGTTGAAGTCGGCGGAGTTGACGTACACCCGCGTGGAGAAGGTAGACGAGGAGCCGCAGGGGGTGGAGACGACGCAGTCGTACATGACACCGTCGCCGGATTGAAGGTTGCTGAGCGTCAGGGTTGCCGTGTGGGCACCGGACACGACCGTGCCGGATGGTGTGGGGCCGTCGTTCAAGGGAGTGCCGGCGCGCCTCCAGGCGAACGTGACATTGGTGTACCCCGCAGCCGCCGCGGCGGCAAGAGTCTTGCCTTGGCCAGCGCAGACGGGCGCACCCGCGAACGGTTGAACCGCAACCCAGGGGATGCCGTCGGTGGTGTAACGGGCATCGGCGCGGGATGCGAAGATTGAGCGGACGTTGCTGAACGTGCCGCCTGCGACGACCTCGTTACGGAAGGGCGTGAGGGCTCGGACGGTGCCATCAGTGCCTCCATACACGGCAGACCACAAGGTTCCGTTGTAGCGGGCTTCGTGGAAGGCGCTCGCGCCCCCGGCGGTGGTGAAGTCGCCGCCAATGTAGAGTTGCCCATCGGGGCCCACGCACAACGATCGGACCGCGCCGTTCGTGCCGCCGGTGCCGAGTGTGGAATAGGAGACGCCGTTGTAGCGGGCCAGATTGGGCGAGCCGGACAAGCCGGCGAAGAGGCCTCCGATGACGAGCTGATTCTCGTAGACCTCAAGGCTGTAAACCGTGCCGTTAAAGAAGCCCCCGACGATGGACCAGGATGTCCCATCCCACCTGGCAAGGCCGCCGCTGGCGAGGCCGTTGGCATTCGTGAAGGACCCGCCCGCGTACAAGGCATTGTTGAAGACCTTGAGGGCGTAGACGGGGCCGTTGAGGTCTGAGCCCGCAAGGAGATTCCACTGACCGGCGGTGTAGCGGGCGATACGGCCGAGACCCACGCTGTTGTCGCCTCGGGCGGTGAACTCGCCCCCGGCATAGTTGATGTTGTTGAACCTCTCGATGGCGTTCACACGGCCGTTCACGCCTGAGCCCATCGCTCCCCACCCGTTGTTGTTGCCCGCGATGAGGCTCTGGCTGTAGACAGCGATGTGGTTGGCGAGGATGGTTCCGGCCTGGTTGAAATCACCACCAACGACAAGGTTCTGCGTCTGGGTGCCAATAAAGCCGGAGGTGTATGGCTTGAGGGCGAAGACGGGGGCGTTGACCCCGCCGTCAAAGTCGTCGATCTCCGCGCCGTTCCAGGTGCTGATGTGGTTGAGCTCGCGGAGGTCCTTGTCTGTGCCGTGGAAGTCGCCGGCCTCGACAAGGCGGCCCTGAAACGTTGTCGCGGCATAGACGCTGCCGCGCGTCGGCATGGCCCACCAGCCCTGAGTGGTGTACCACGCGACGCCCCGCACCGGCGTGCCCGAAGCACTGGAGAAGTTGCCGCAGGTGATCAGGGCGTTGTTGTAAACGCACGCGGCTTCGCACCATGGCTTCTCGTCGGGATCAGTTATGTTGCCCGAGAGGCCGCCGCCGAAGGGCGCCCATGTGACTCCGTTCCAGGAAGGGTTTGGGGACTGGACACCGCCGGAATCAGGCGGCGTGCACAGCGCGATGAGCTGGCTCTGATACACCGTGAAGCCGTTGATGAACGAACCGGGAAGACCGCCGCCCAGGGGGTGCCAGAAAGTCCCGCTGGTGGTGGCGACGATGTTGTTCGCAGCCTGGCCCTGCACCTGGCTGAACACGCCCCCCACCACCAACTCGACTCCGTAGACCTGAAGGGCGGTGACAGCCCATGCGTAGTCGAAAGGGTCATAGGAGAAGCCCTGATCCATGCGGCGGAAGGTCGTGCCGTTGTAGGCCGAGAGGATGTAGTTCGCCCCTTGGTCGCTGTCGAAGGAATAGCCTCCGCCCACTACAAGCTCGTTGTTGAAGACGGCGAGCGAGGAGACATAGCAATCGAAGTACAGGCTTCCCGCGTTGGGACGCCATTGGGCGAGGTTGAGTTCGGTCCAGCCGGTGCCGCTCCATTTGGCGAGGCCGAGCCCGAGACCTCCGGTTGTAGGCACGAACCACAGGTCGCCGCCCGCATACAGATAGCTCTGGTACACCTCGAGGCATTCAACGCTGTAGGTGTAGCCCCCCCAGTTAAGACCGTTCCCCATGGCATGCCACGCACCGCCGATGCCGCCGGTCCAGATGGCGATCTTGTCGGCGGTGCCGCCGCCCGCCGTGGTGAAGCGACCGCCGGCAACGAGGTCGCCGTTGTACACCTTGAGGCATCTGACGCTGTTGTTCATGCCCGAGCCCAGTGGCCGCCAGTTTTCGCCGTCAAAGGCGGCAATGTGGCTGGCCTGCACGCCGCCGATCTCCGTGAAGTCGCCGCCGACTACAAGCCAGTAACTGATCGGCCCGTTGAAGCCGTCGGGGTCCCAGAGGGTGCAGGATCGCACCGCGCCGTTCGCGCCCTTCATCGCCTCTGCGACGGGGCCTGTGAGCCAGTTGGGACACTGGCCCCGAGCAGGAAAGGCGGGGCATAAAAGTGCGGCAAGTACAATAAGGCACCAGATGGTGAGAGTGTGCTTCATGGGGCTGCTCCGATTGTGCAGGAAGAAGCGCATCGACAGTTCTCCGGCGGTCATGATTTCTGAGCCATCGGCGGTGATTCGTCTAATTGCGCCTCCAGGCTGGCGCGGCGCAACGTCCGGACCGCCCCGTATGGGCTGGACGGGGGTGTCCACAGGCCTTTTCGGCGTCGAAACGCAGACTCGGGCTGATTTACGAAACAAACATGGCCCCGAGCCATACCGAAAGGCCCGGATCGAACGGGTACAAAGACCCTTGGCAGGCTGGGTACTTGAACCAGCATCGCTTTGGTGCGTAACGCGGCTGCGGCTGCCGGGGCCTTCACCACAAAGTTTGACGTGGCGGCGCTTCTGCATGCTGAATCAGCCCCGAGTGATTGTGCCGGGGTGCGTTGACCGCGGCAGACACTCGGTGCGCGTGCAGGCGCGGCTCGGGTTGTTGTGCAATGGTCCCTATGAGTTCTGCCGCGCGGGGTGAGGCGGGGTCCAGCCACTCGTCCATCAGGTCTAATGGCACGATGACCGGCGTGCGGTCGTGCATCGGTGCCACCGCAGAGATTGGGGGGCCCGTGAGCACTGTAAACGTCTCGACCTGGGCGTCACCTTCGCCCCACCGTTCCCACAGCCCGGCAAGGGGCAGCACGCCGCCCTCGTCCGGGTAGAAGTACCACGGCTGCTTGTGGCGCTGGCCTTCGATAGGGATGGTCCCACCTCTGGGAGCATTCGATGCAGCCAAAGCGACGCGAATGGCCGCGTGGTCGCCCCCCCTGAGTCTGCTCATTCACCTTGCCGGGCAGGCCCTTCACAGCCCGTGCCGCGGCTTGTCGGCCATCTGGATCGGGGCCTCCATCTGGCCCTACCTGCCCGCCCT